>CADBXF010000010.1:0-66645 GCA_902798585.1 uncultured Lachnospiraceae bacterium | reverse complement strand
GACGAGGCCAAGGCAGTGTTCCCGCTTCGCCAGATTGAGGTCGGTGACACCGTAAGTCTCGATGTCAAGACGAAAAATTTCGGTCGTATCGCGGCAGGCAAGGCTAAGCAGGTGATTGTTCAGAAGCTTCGCGAGGAGGAGCGCAAGGTGCTCTTCGGGCAGTACAGCGGCAAGGAGAAGGAAGTTGTCACGGGTATTGTTCAGAAGTACTCCCGCAAGAATGTCATCATCAGCCTCGGCAAAGTGGATGCGTCCCTCATCGACACCGAGCAGATTCCCGGCGAGGTATTCCGCACCGGCGATCGCGTAAAGGTGTATGTGGTTGAGGTTAAGGACATGTCCAAGGGACCGCGAATCATTGTATCCCGTACTCACCCCGAGCTTGTGAAGCGGTTCTTCGAGAACGAGGTAGCCGAGGTTGCAGACGGCACCGTAGAAATCAAGGCGCTTTCCCGCGAGGCCGGCAAGCGTACGAAGATGGCGGTTTACTCCAACGACCCTAAGGTGGATCCGGTCGGCGCATGCGTCGGAGTAAACGGAAGCCGTGTCAATGCGGTGGTAGAGGAGCTCAACGGTGAGAAGATCGACATCATCAACTGGAGCGATAACCCCGCGCAGTTGATTGCCAATGCTCTTTCTCCTGCGGAAGTAATTTCCGTGGATGTCATCGAGTCGGAGCGTCTCGCAAATGTTATTGTTCCGGACGACCAGTTGACGCTTGCTATCGGCAGCAAGGGCCAGAATGCGCGTCTTGCAGCCCGTCTGACCGGTTACAAGATTGACATCAAGAGCGAGTCGCAGGCGGAGGAGCTTGCATAAGCTTCGGAAAGGCAGGCGACGGTTATGGGACCTAAGAAAATTCCGCTTCGCCGCTGTAACGGCTGCGGAGAGATGAAACCGAAGAAGGAACTGATTCGTGTGATTTTGACGCCGGACGGGATGATTGAACTCGACCTGACCGGAAAAAAGAACGGCCGCGGCGCATATGTATGCCGCGACGCGGCGTGTTTCGCAAAAGCCCGGAAGGCCAAAGCCATCGAGCGCTCCCTCGGAGTCGCAATCCCCGAAGAGATTTACGAGCGTCTCGGAAAGGAGCTCGGCGATGAGTGAGAGGAAGGCATTTTCTCTGCTCGGGCTTGCGCAAAAGGCGAGAGCGGCTGCAGCAGGCAATTTCGCAGTTGAGCAGGCAGTTCGCGCCGGGACCGCTAAAATCGTGATTGTCGCATCGGATGCATCACCGAATGCGCTTCGCGACATTTCGCGAATCACACACTACTACAATGTTCCGCTTGTCCGCTTCGGAACCAAGGAGACGCTGGGACATGCCCTGGGCAGACAGGACAGGGTCACGGTTGCCATCCTTGCGGACGGTCTTGCGGAGGCGTTTCGAAAGGAACTGCCCGAGGATGCGTCGGTAACAGAGGTAATCTAAGCAAAAAGCTTATAAATATCGGAGGATATCAGTTAATGGCAAATATCAAACTCGGAGATCTGTGCAAAGAAATCGATGCGTCGTACAAAGAGATGATGACGTATCTGCGCGAGCGCGGCTGTGACGTGAAGAGCGCGGGAAGCATCGTCGACGATGAGGACGCGGAGGTTAAAATTGCCATTACGCTCTACGGCAAGAAGAAGAGAAAGCCCGCTGAGCGCAAGGATGACGAGAAGCGTTCACACGCCCGCTTTGACGACCGCGGAAACCGCGTTGTCAAGAAGGACGGTGTGATTTACAGTATTGACAAGGGCGGTAATTATACCGCTTACAACGGACCGCTTTACGACAGCAACCATAATAAGCTCGAGCCGAAGCGGACGATTTACGATGCGGACAAAACCCCTTTGATCCGCAAGGGAAATGACTTTTTCAAGAAGGATGCTTCCGGTGCGCTGGTCGCTTATGACGGACCTATTTTCAGTGAGGAGGGCCGCCGCTTAAAGCGCCCCGGTCAGGCGGAAAAGCCGGTTGAGAAGGTTGAGAAGCCGGTTGTGAAGGAAGCTGTGCCGGAACCGGTAAAGGAGCCTGCAGCAGAGCCTGTGAAGGCAGCTCCCGAGGTTGAAAAGGCTCCGGAGATTGCTGCTGAAGCACCCGTGAAGGCAGCTCCGAAGGCCGATGCCGCAGAGTCGGCACCCCGCAGGGAGGCTCCGGCTAAGCAGGAAGCTCCCAGAAATACCGAGCGTCCCGCTCGCCGTGAGGACGCACCGGTAAGAAATCGTGAATTTAACCAGGGAGATCGCAGACCCGCCGACGGAAATCGTCAGCAGTCGGGCGACCGCTCCGGCAATTATTCCTATCGCGCGCCCAGAGAAGGCGCAGGCAGCTCGTACAATCGCGACCGTCGTCCTGCAGGCCAGGGTCAGGGTCAGGGACAGGGTCAGGGCGGCTTCCGCAGACCTTCCGACGGCACGAGACCGCCGTATTCGCGTGACGGTCAGAACCGCGGTCCGGCAGGCCAGGGACAGGGTCAGGGCGGCTTCCGCAGACCCGGCGCAGGTCAGGGACAAGGCGGCTTCAACCGCGCCGGCGGATTCCCGCAGGGCTTTGACAAGGACAAGGACAGCGGCGAGCGCCGTACTTTTACGCGTCGCAACGACAGCCACAGCGGTGGAAGCTCGATTAAATCGGATTTTGCGGGTGAGATTAACCGTGAGCAGCGCGCTGCCGCATACAACAACCGCGACCGCGACAAAAACCGCAACAACCGTGATTTTGAAACCGACGGCAAGAAGGGCGGAAGAAAGGGACAGACCCCGAAGAAGGATGCGAACCGCAAGGGCGCATTTATCATGCCGAAGGTAGTTCCGAAGAAGGAAGAGGATCCGAACGAGATCAAGAACATCACCATTCCCGAGGTGATTACGATTAAGGAGCTTGCGGATAAGATGAAGCAAAATGCGTCCGCAATCATTAAGAAGCTCTTCCTGTCCGGCAAGCTTTATAACATCAACTCCGAGATTTCCTTCGAGGAGGCGGAAAACATCGCAATCGAATACAACTACATTGTCGAGAAGGAAGAAGTCATCGACATGGTCGAGGAGTTGACGAAGGATACCGAGGACTCCGAGGACACCCTTGTAACGCGTCCGCCGGTTGTCTGTGTCATGGGTCATGTCGACCATGGTAAGACTTCCATCCTCGATGCCATTCGTTCCGCGCATGTTGCGGCGAAGGAGGCAGGCGGTATCACGCAGCACATCGGTGCTTACATGGTGGAGAAGAACGGAAGAAAGATTACCTTCCTCGATACCCCCGGTCATGAGGCATTTACCGCGATGCGTCTCCGCGGCGCCATGGCGACCGATATCGCAGTGCTTGTTGTCGCTGCCGATGACGGCGTCATGCCGCAGACAATCGAAGCTATCAACCACGCGAAGGCAGCCGGTGTCGCTATCGTTGTAGCAATCAATAAGATGGATAAGGAAGGCGCCAACCCCGACCGCGTTCTTACGGAGCTCTCCGAACAGGGCCTTGTGTCCGAGGAGTGGGGCGGCGACATCGTCACCTGCCGCGTTTCCGCGAAGAAGGGCGACGGTATCGAGAACCTTCTTGAGATGATTCTGCTCTCGGCGGATGTGCTTGAGCTTCGCGCCAATCCGAACCGCCGTGCAAGAGGTCTCGTAATCGAGGCCAAGCTTGACAAGGGCCGCGGTCCTGTTGCCACCGTTTTGGTTCAGAAGGGTACGCTGCATGTCGGCGAGACCGTTGCCATCGGTGCGTCGTTCGGTAAAATTCGTGCGATGATTAACGATCAGGGGCAGAAGGTTACGGAAGCAACGCCTTCGACGCCTGTCGAGATTCTCGGACTCAACAGCGTTCCGAACGCGGGCGATGTCATGATTGTGACGGAGTCCAACGAAGAGGCGAAGAAGATTTCCGAGGCGTATGTCGCCCAGAGCAAGGAAAAGCTTATCGCAGAGACCAAGCAGAAGCTCTCGCTCGAGAGTCTGCACGATGCGGTTGCCGCAGGCGAGATGAAGGACCTCAATATTATCGTCAAGGCCGATGTGGCCGGTTCCGTAGAGGCCGTGAAGCAGTCGCTGCTCAAGCTTTCGAACGACGAGATTGCAGTTCACTGCATCCACGGCGGTGTGGGTAACATCAACGAGTCCGATGTCACGCTCGCGAGCGCTTCAAACGCTATCATCATCGGTTTCAATGTCAAGCCCGACAATACGGCAAAGGATACCGCAGAGCGTGAGAAGGTCGATGTGCGTCTGTACTCTGTCATTTACAATGCAATCGACGATATCGAGGCCGCTATGAAGGGCATGCTCGATCCGGTATACGAGGAAGTTGTCATCGGTCATGCCGAGATTCGCCAGCTCTTCAAGGCGAGCGGTGTCGGCACCATCGCCGGCTCGTATATTCTCGACGGTAAGGCACAGAGAGGCTGCAAGGCACGCATCACGAGAGACGGCGAGCAGATTTTCGACGGAAATCTCGCATCCCTTAAGCGCATGAAGGATGACGCAAAGGAAGTCAATGCCGGCTTCGAGTGCGGTATTTTGTTCGAGAAGTTCAATGATATTGCCGAGGGCGATCAGGTTGAACTTTACATGATGCAGCAGGTTGCAAGATAATCAAGAACTACCACGGGTCAGGCTGCGAGGCCTGACCCATACCTGATAATTAGGAGAAACATGAAAAAGAACAGTACGAAAAACAGAATTGTCAGCCAGGAGGTTCGCAGAGAACTCAGCAAACTTATTCTCGAGGAAGTTAAAGATCCTCGCGTTGCCCAGCTGACAACCGTAACCGATGTCTATGTGGCGCCGGATTTGAAGACCGCAAAAGTCTATGTCAGCGTGTTCGGCGATGAGAAGACGAAGAAGGATACCTTCGCCGGGCTTAAGAATGCCGCGCCCTTTTTGCGCAGCATGCTCGCGAAAAACATGAACATGCGTCATACTCCGCAGCTGTTCTTTGTGCAGGACGACTCGCTTGAGTACGGCATGAAGATGGATGCGCTGATTGATTCCATCTCGACGGTTAAGAAATCCGATGAAGATTTTTCCGCGTCGGCTGAAGAGGACGGTGAGGAAAAATGAATCCGAATTTAAAACGCGCGATTGAGAAAGCCGGTTCCATAGCGCTTACGGGGCATAAGCATCCCGACGGTGACTGCGTCGGTTCCTGCATTGCGGCATACCGCGTAATTCGCAAAATGTTCCCGCAGAAGACAGTGAAGCTGTACCTTGAAACAATTCCGGACAACCTTCGCGTGTTCGAGGATGAGGCGGCGATTGATTCGACATTTTCCGCGCCGGACGAGCCGTTTGATCTGTTTTTGATTCTCGACTGCAGCAGCGAGGACCGCTTCCCCTGTGCAGCCGACATGGTTAAGGCCGCGAAACACACCTTTGTGATCGACCACCATATGACAAATACGCATTTTGCGGATGAGGAGGTCGTCGTTGCGGACGCGAGCTCGACCTGCGAAGTGCTGTTCGATTTGCTTGAGGGAGAGGAGCTTGACGCTGAGACCGCAAAGGCGCTGTATCTCGGAATCGTACACGATACGGGCGTATTCAAATACACCGCATGCAAAGAGCATACGATGACGGTTGCGGGAAAGCTTCTTTCCGCCGGAGTCGATGCGCAGAAAATTATCGATGACACGCTGTACCGCAAGTCGTTTTTGCAAAACCGTCTGATCGGGTATGCGCTTCTGCATTCGCAGCTTGCTTTGGACGGGAAAATGATTTACACGAAGCTCTCGCTCGCGGAGATGGCGGAATTCGGTGCGACGCCCGCGGATACCGAGGGAATCATCGACCAGCTTCGCCTTACGCGCGGTATCGAGGTTGCTCTCTTTGCGAGAGAGGACGAAAAGGACACATACAAACTCAGCATGCGGGCGATTGCGGATGTCAATGTTGCCTCTATCTGTTCGACATTCGGCGGCGGCGGACATCGTCTGGCGGCCGGATGCAATGCAACAGGTGATTTTGACGACATTCTGACGCAGGTATCCGCGCTTGTCATGCTGCAATTGTAAGGATAAATATGAACGGTATCATTGTCGTTAACAAGGAAAAGGGATATACATCCCACGATGTCGTCGCCGTGCTGCGCGGTGTTCTGCACGAGAAGAAAATCGGTCACACGGGGACGCTGGACCCCGATGCGACAGGTGTTCTGCCGGTTTGCGTCGGATATGCGACGAAAATCTGCGATTCCCTTTTGGCGCAGCAGAAGGAGTATATCGCCGAGGGAAGACTCGGTGTCGTAACGGACACACAGGACATTCAGGGAACAGTGCTTTCCTCGGTTACCCCCGATGTTTCCGAGGAGGATTTTCGAAGTGCGGTTGCCGGGTTTGTCGGCGCCATCGAGCAGCTGACGCCGATGTATTCGGCGCGCAAAATCGACGGCGTCAAGCTTGTCGACCTCGCAAGACGCGGAATCACAATCGAGCGCTCCAAAAAGACGGTTCGCGTATACGGGATTGATGTTTTGGAATACTACCGGGAAACCGGGGATTACAAAATTCGCGTTCTGTGCCAGAAAGGCACCTATATCCGGACCATTTGCAATGATATCGGCGAGAAGCTCGGCTGCGGCTCGTGTATGACCTCGCTGGTTCGCACCGGAACCGGTAATTTCCGCGTTGAGAACAGCGTTACAATAGACGAAATCCGCATCCTGATGAATTCCGGCCGAATCGGGGAAGCCCTGATTCCGATTGATGCAATGTACCTCGGAAGCGCTCCGATGGAGCTTGCACCGGAGTACCGCAAATATATCGCCAACGGCAATGCGCTTGAGAAGGAATGGCTTACGCCGATTGCGGAGCCTGTCGTCACCCACACGGATGTATACGGGAACCTGCTCGGCGATTCGGAGCCGTCAACGATTCGCGTGTATCTCGCGGGAGAGTTTTTCGCGATTTACAAAAAGAGAGGCCGCAGGTATATTCCGCTTCAGATGTACCACGAAGTGGACAACGAGAAAAACCGCGCAAGCAGGGCTGGAGAAGAACAGTGAAAGAGTTGATTTATCAGGAGAATTTCCGGATTCCGGAGAGCACCTGCGTCACCATCGGCAAGTTTGACGGTCTGCATATCGGACATCGCCGACTGATCTCGGAGATGCGGAAGACCGGCCTTCCGGTTCTGGTTCTTTCGGTTTGCTTTGCCGATGCAAGGGAAATACTCACCGCATCGGAACAGGAGGCATTGCTCACGGAACTCGGGGTCGATTATCCCGTGCGGCTGCCGATGAGCAAAGCGATTCAATCGATGTCGCCGGAGCGATTCGTAACGGACATTCTGCTCCGGGACTGTCGGGCGAAGAGCGTTGTCGTCGGTGAAAATTTCCGCTTCGGATACAATCGGTCGGGGGATGTGGCGCTGTTGCGTACTCTTTGCATAGAGGCGGGAGTTTCCTGTACGGTGCTTCCTCTGTCGGAGGAACTCGGCGAGACAGTCTCAAGCACGCGTATCCGGCAGGCATTAAATGACGGCGATATTCCGCTGTTAAACCGACTTCTCGGGTATGCTTATCCGGTCAGCGGAATCGTGCAGAAGGGCCGTCAGATCGGAAGACAGCTGAATTTTCCGACGGTAAATCTGTGCCCTCCGGAGGAAAAACTGCTTCCGCCGTTCGGAGTGTATCGCACTGTGTGCCGCATCGGAGAGCAGATTTATGCCTCCGTCACGAATGTCGGAAACAATCCGACGGTGCGTGACGGAACCGAGCATTCCGTTACCGTGGAGACGCATATTCCGGGGTTTGACCGGGATGTCTACGGTGGGTTCGCGACGGTTTCGTTTTATGAAAAGCTTCGGGATCAGGTGCAGTTTGATTCGCTGGAAAGCCTGCAAAAACAGCTGGTTCGCGACACTGAAGCTGCAACCGCCGGCGTTTCTGTGAAAGATGTACAGGTTTTCCCTGCATTTTTCGAAAAATAGAGCATTTTGCATGTTTACAACCATGCTTTTGTGTGCTATAGTAATGTCCGTCAACCGGGTCTCGGTCATCGGCCTACTCCGACCATGGCTTAGATCACGGCAATTTCAGTTCAGTAAAGGAGGATATTTCCATGATCAGCAAGGAAAAGAAAGCAGCTTTGATTGCAGAGTACGGCAAGAATCCGCAGGACACCGGTTCCGCAGAGGTTCAGATCGCCATCCTCTCCGCAAGAATCGAGGAGCTGACCGAGCACTTGAAGTCGAACAAGCAGGACAATCATTCCCGCCGCGGTCTGTACATGATGGTAGGTCGCAGAAGAGGTTTGCTTGACTACCTCAAGTCCAAGGATATCAACGCTTATCGTGAGTTGATCGAGAAGCTCGGTATTCGTAAGTAAGTTGTTCACGAAAGAGCTGTCGTTGTCGCGGCAGCTCTTTTTTGAGAAAATCAAACATCAAAGCAGAGTAAGATCCTAAGCGTCAAGTGTCCGAAGAACGGGGAGTTGTCTTCGGAACGAAAAGCCCATGCGGCTTGCGGTTTACGGATCTGCATCCCGCTGCTACCTAAGGGACTCCTTTTCGTAGCGTAAATCGGGACAGAAAGGAGTTTTTTTATGTCGGAAAATGAAACCGTACAAGATGTAACGACAAACAATCAGGCAATCGATGCCGCAGCTGCCGGAACAACCGCCGCATCGACCGAAGCGCCGAAAGTAATCCGGCTTGCGCAATCAGCGGAGACGAACAGGGAATCGTTTCTGAGTGCACGAAAGCTGTGCCTTCTCGCCGTATTTACAGCGCTGATGTTCGTGACGGAGTATTATCTTTCCTTTACCATCGGGATGAATTACCGCATCAGTCTTACCTTTTTGATTCGCGCGATTGCGGGCTTTACGCTCGGACCTCTGGCCTGTCTTGCTTCCGGCTTTTCGGACATTCTCGGCGGATATCTGCTGTATGCCGGCAACATGATTCTCGGAATCACGGCGGTACGCTTCGGTCAGGGCGCCACCGACGGACTGATTCTTCACAAAAAGTCGAGCGTAGTGCGCATCGTATCGGCAGCATTTATCGATACGATTCTCTGGAACATCCCCTGCGTGTATTTCCGGTTCAAATATCTCGGAAGACCGTTTACCAAGGTTACCATTACTCCGCAGATTGTTATTTCCTGCGGAAGCCTGGCTGCATGCATTCTGATTATGCTGCTTATGCGGAAGAGACTGCTTCCCGCAATCCGCAGGCTTTTGTATGACAACAGCGTATGGCGCACAAGTCGGTCTTGAAAAATTCACGCATTTGCAGTACACTGAGAAGAGAAGAGGAAACCGCAATCGGCGGTGAAAATAAGAGGTACTTATGAGATTTGCAGATGCTGTACGATTCATAAGAAACGATCATACCAATGTATCCAAACCGGGCCTGGAGCGTGTCAATGAGTGTCTCGGATTGCTGAAGCATCCGGAGGCTTCTCAGAACATTATCCATGTCGTCGGAACGAACGGGAAGGGCTCGACCGCGATGATGATTACGAATGTTCTCGTGGCCGCCGGATACCATGTGGGAACCATGTTATCGCCTGCCCTGCACGGTGTGACCGATTACTATCGGATTGACGGCAAGCCGATATCCAATGCACAGTTTGTAAGCGGCGTGGAGACCCTGAAATCCGCCTTGCGAAGCGTCGATGTGAGCGCTACGGGGCAGGAGATGCTTGACCCTACCGAGTTCGAGCGCGCGCTTTGTGTCGCATTGATTTTGTTCAAGATGGAAAATTGCGACTTCACGGTCCTGGAGGCCGGCATGGGCGGAACAAACGACGCCACGAATGTCGGACAGGGAATTCTGACGGTAGTGACGAAGATTGCCCTTGACCATACGCAGTATCTCGGCAACACGCTTGAGATGATTACGAGGGAAAAGCTCGGAATCGTAAGCACCGGCGAACCGGTTGTCCTTGGCGTAAATTCGTCCATCGTCACGGAGACCGCAAAGCAGTGGTGCAAGGAGAATGCCCATGAGCTGTTCCTTACTTCCATTGCCGATGAAGGATTTTTCCCCGATGACCGTGCGATGATTGCGGACTATCAAAAAGTCAACATTGCCACCGCGCAGAAAGCGATTGAGGTGCTTTGCTCGCGCACGGAGGGCTTTGTTCCGGTCATTGACGATTTTGCGATGGAAGCCGGCATCCGATCGACGGCGCTCCCGTATCGGTTTGATGTTCGGAAGAGAAATCCCTACCTGATTTTCGACGGCGGTCACAACCCCGATTGTATCGATGCTTTATGTAAATCGCTGCAGACATTTTCCGGGGATATGAAGTACTATATCGTTACAGGCGTCCTTGCAGATAAGGATTATCCTGCGATGTATGAGATGCTTCAGCGATATGCGGAAGGGTTTGTATGTCTGACGCCGCCCAACCACCGCGGACTTCCCGCGAAGGATTTGTGCGAATGGGTTCGCAGGTTTGAAAAGCCCGCGGAAACGGTGGATTCCGTTGAGGCGGCTGTCGCAAAAATCAAGGCGCTTCGGAAAGAAGGGCACCCGGTGCTTGTGACGGGATCTCTGTATATTATGGCGGACATTGTCTCCGCCTGGAATAAAGCGTAAAAATTTGTGCGGCAGGAGGCACTTCATGACGTACGAAGAAGTTACGGAACGATTGACGAAAACGGAATTCTTCTCCGCATTTGCCGGATTATACCGCATGCGGGCAATGCTGCGGTATTTTGACAATCCGCAGGATGCAATGCCCTGTGTGCATGTCGCCGGTACAAACGGAAAGGGTTCCGTTTGTGCTATGCTGGATTCGGTGCTTCGCAGAGCCGGATACCGTGTCGGTCTGTTCACTTCCCCTTATCTTGTTAATATTCGTGAGAGAATCCGAGTAGACGGAGAGTGGATCCCGGAGGATGCCATGGCGCGCATCGGCTCCGAGGTTTATTCCTATGTGGAGAAATCCTTTACCCCGGCAAATCAGTTCGAGCTTCTCACGATGATAGCGATGCTGTATTTCCGTGAATGCAAATGCGATATTGTCGTTCTTGAGACGGGCCTCGGCGGGACGCTTGACCCGACCAATGTCGTTACATCGCCCGTATGCAGCGTGATTACCAATATCGGTCTTGATCACTGCGCCGTGCTCGGAAACACGATTCCGGAGATTGCCGCTGCCAAGGCGGGAATTATCAAGCCCGGATGCGATGTTGTCGTTTATCCCGTGGAGAAGGACGCCGAGACCGTGATTACGGCATTTGCACTGAGGGCCGGCTCGCCGCTCCATATAGTCGATCGGGACAGCGTAACCGCGCTTCCTCCGATTCGCGGAACCGAGCATTTTTCGTATGAGGGGATTGAGATTGTTCTGCCGCTGCGCGGAAAGCATCAGTGGTATAATGCGGCGACGGCAATGGCAGCGCTTCGCGTGATTAACGAACATGGTTTTTATGTGAGCGATGCGGATATTCAGAACGGAATGAAGACCGTATCCTGGCCGGCACGGCTTGAACTTATCATGGAGAAGCCGGCTGTGTATCTCGACGGCGGACACAACCCGCAGTGTCTGCAAAATGTTGCGGAATGGTTCCGCTCGGGCGAGTTCGCCGGGCGAAAGCTCACCGTGATAGCCGGCATGGTGAAGGATAAGGATGTTCGTTCCATGATTGAAATCCTGCGCGGCCTTACGGACCGGTTGTACTTCTACCGGTTTGACAATCGTCGGGCGCTCTCGGAGGAGGATGCCGCTAAGCTTTGCGAGGAGTATTCCATGACGCCGGTCGGGGGAATTGCAGATGCACTTTCGCTGGTGCTTCCGAAGGCGAAGGCGGACGAGGTCGTTTTGATTACGGGCTCGCTCTACATGGTCGCAGAGGTTAAAGAGGCGATTTCGGCATATCAAAAAGCGTGTGATAAAGAGAAAGGAAAGTCGGAATGAGCGACAACGAAAAGCATGATAATCCGTCAAATGAGACAACAGTTTCGCAGAAGAAGTTGAACCGAATTCTGCTTGTTGTCATCGCCGGAATGGCTCTGATTATTCTCGGTCTTGCGATAGCATTGTATATCTCCGGAAATAAGGGCGGCAAACCTTCGGACGAGGAAAAGAAAAACACCGTACCCACGACCGCGGCAGAAGAGAGTCCGACACCCACCCCGGCGGCGGATTCCACGGCAACGCCCGCAGTTACTTCCGAGGCGACGCCGACAGTCACCGAAACACCGACGGAAACTCCGACGCCGACCGTAACCGGGGCTCCGGCACCGACGGAGACGCCGACTGCAACAGCAACAGCCACGCCAACGCCTGCTCCCGAAGCGACACCCACCCCGGTAGTCGAGAAGGGAACACCGGTTGCCAACCACGGACAACTCCGCGTCAAAGGTACGAAAATTGTCGATAAGAACGGGAAGGAATATCAGCTCAAGGGCGTCAGCACCCACGGGCTTCAATGGTTCCCGCAGTTTGTCAGCGTCGATACCTTCCGCTGCATTCGCGATGAGTGGGGCGCCAACGCGGTGCGTCTTGCGATGTATACGGACGAGAACGGCTATTGTGCCGGAGCAGATAAAGCGGAACTCCGGAAGCTTGTGAAAAACGGCGTAAAATATGCGACCGACCTGGGGCTTTATGTCATTATCGACTGGCACATTTTGCATGATTACGATCCGAATATGCACAAGGAAGAGGCAAAGGAATTTTTCGAGATTATGTCCCGGGAGTTTGCTTCCTACAACAATGTGTTTTACGAGATCTGCAACGAGCCGAACGGCGGTATCGGATGGGAGAGCGTCAAGTCCTACGCCGAGGAAATCATTCCTGTTATTCGCAAAAACGATAAGGATGCAATCATTATCGTCGGGACGCCGACCTGGTCACAGGATGTCGATATCGCGGCCAAAAACCCGGTGAAGGGGTATGACAATATCATGTATGCCCTGCATTTTTACGCTGGAACGCACAAGGACAGCCTGCGCAGCAAGATGAAGACCGCGATTGAAGCGGGACTTCCGGTGTTTGTCTCGGAATACGGAATCTGCGACGCCTCCGGAAACGGCGCATGCGACGAGGCGGAAGCCAACAGATGGGTGGCGATGATGGATAAGTACGGCGTGAGCTACATGATTTGGAATCTCGCCAACAAGAACGAATCCTCCTCGCTCATACGAGAGAACTGCAAAAAGCTGTCCGGTTTTACTGAGGCAGATCTGAACCAGGAAGGTCTGTGGCTCATCAAAATGCTCGGCGGAAAGCTGCCGAAAATGACGGAGAAAGAGCTCGCGGAGCTCGAGGACAGGGCCGGCGGCAACGGCGGCGGGGATGTCGCCAAGCCGGATGCGGTCTCCGGCAAGGGAACCGCGGGCAAGGTGAGCGCGGAGTTTACCTCGGTCAACACATGGAACGAGACTGCATACAAATGTTACCAATTCGGGCTCACTATCGCCAACGGCGAATCGAAATCAATCTCCGGATGGAATATTGTGATTACCTTTAACACGGATGTGAAGACCGACAACTTCTGGTGCTGCGGAGCCGTATGCTCCGGCAAGACGCTTACGCTGACTCCTGCGGATTTCAACAGGACGGTCGGAGCGGGAGCGAGGACCTCCGATATCGGGCTGATTGTGCAGTCGAAATCGCTTCTGAAGATTGAATCCGTCGTCATTACAACACAATGATTCATGAGGCTTTGCGGCGCCTGCGTGCCGCGAAGCCTTTTTTCGTGAAAATACGATGAAAAACCTTCCCGAATCCGAAAAATAAGCACAGAAATCGCGATTATTGCTGGAATTTTCCGAGGACTTGTGATATACTGAAATGCGGTATGAAAACTTATTCACGGTGCCGTCAGAAGATGGAGTCTTTCTCCGTGACTACTGAAAAGCAAACGATTGTCTCGCTTGTTTTTCAGTTGTTACGGTGGCTCCGTCTTAATGGTACCGAACGGGCGAGCGCTGTCCGTCCGAAACATCATGGCGGCGCAGAAAGAGGTATTATGTACAAGAGTTTTTCAATGGAGCTTGCCGGCAGAACGCTGACCGTAGATATCGATCGCGTTGCCAAGCAGGCAAACGGAGCTGCTTTCATGCACTACGGTGACACGACGGTGCTCTCCACGGCTACGGCCAGCGAGAAGCCCCGCGACGGCATCGATTTCTTCCCTTTGAGCGTTGAGTACGAAGAGAAGATGTATGCCGTTGGTAAGATTCCGGGTGGTTTCAACAAGCGCGAGGGTAAGGCGAGCGAGAATGCGGTCCTCACCTCCCGCGTTATCGACCGTCCGATGCGTCCTTTGTTCCCGAAGGACTACCGCAACGATGTAACCCTCAACAACCTTGTGCTTTCGGTTGATCCGGAGTGCACGCCCGAGTTGACGGCTATGCTCGGTTCCGCGATTGCTGTAGCAATCTCGGATATCCCGTTCGACGGTCCCTGCGCTACGACGCAGGTAGGTTTGATCGACGGTTCGTTCATCATCAATCCTTCCCAGGCACAGCTCCAGGTTTCGGACCTCAAGCTGACCGTTGCTTCCACGAGAGACAAGGTCATCATGATTGAGGCCGGTGCAAACGAGCTTCCCGAGGAGAAGATGATCGAGGCAATCTATCTTGCCGACGGTGTCAACAAGGACATTATCAAGTTCATCGACAAAATCGTTGCCGAGTGCGGCAAGCCGAAGCATGAGTACACGAGCTGCGCGATTCCCGAGGAACTGTTCGCGGCCATCAAGGAGATTGTTCCTCCGGCTGACATGGAGGTTCTCATGTTCTCGCCTGAAAAGCAGGTTCGTGAGGAGCGCATCCGTCAGATGAAGGATACCCTCGCAGAGAAGTTTGCGGAGAACGAGGAATGGCTTCCTCTGATTGACGAGGCTGTTTACCAGTATGAGAAGAAGACCGTACGCAAAATGATTCTCAAGGATCACAAGCGTCCCGACGGCCGCGAGATGACGCAGATTCGTCCTCTTGCCGCTGAGGTTGACATCATCCCGAGAGTACACGGCTCGTCCATGTTCACCCGCGGACAGACGCAGATTTGCGATGTCGTTACGCTTGCGCCTCTTGCAGACGCACAGCGCCTTGACGGTCTCGATGAGACGACAGTCAACAAGAGATATATGCATCACTATAATTTCCCGTCCTACTCTGTCGGCGAGACGAAGCCTTCGAGAGGACCGGGACGCCGCGAGATCGGCCACGGCGCACTGGCTGAGAGAGCACTTCTTCCGGTTCTTCCGAGCGAGGAAGAGTTCCCTTACGCAATCCGTGCCGTATCCGAGACCTTCGAGTCGAACGGTTCGACTTCCATGGCTTCGACCTGCGCTTCCTGCATGTCGCTGATGGCAGCAGGCGTTCCGATCAAGCGTATGGTTGCCGGTATCAGCTGCGGTCTCGTAACCGGTGAGACGGACGATGACTACATCCTTTTGACCGATATTCAGGGTCTTGAGGACTTCTTCGGCGATATGGACTTTAAGGTGACCGGTACCACCGAGGGTATCACCGCTATCCAGATGGATATCAAGATTCACGGTCTTACCCGCCCGATTGTCGAGGGCGCTATCAAGCGTTGCCGCGAGGCAAGACTGTTTATTATGGATACCTGCATGAAGCCTGCAATCGCTGAGCCCCGCAAGGAAGTCAGCAAGTATGCTCCGAAGATTATCCAGATTCAGATCGATCCTGCGAAGATCGGCGATGTTGTCGGCCAGAGAGGCAAGACAATCAACGCGATTATCGAGCAGACCGGCGTGAGAATCGACATCGACGATTCCGGTGCGGTTTCCATCTGCGGTACCGACAAGGAAGCAATGGACAAGGCAATCAAGCTTGTGCAGACGATTGTAACCGATTTCGAAGAGGGCATGATCCTCGAGGGAACCGTCGTAAGCATCAAGGACTTCGGTGCATTTATCGAATTTGCACCCGGCAAAGAGGGAATGGTTCACATTTCCAAGATTGCAAAGAATCGCATCAACCGCGTCGAGGATGTGCTTACGCTCGGTGACCATGTTCGCTGCGTATGCCTCGGTAAGGACAAGATGGGTCGCTTGAGCTTCTCTATCAAAGACGCTCAGTAAGGTTCGCCCGTGCGGCTACCGCAAATAACGGCGGCGCCCAATGCGACAGGAAACAAGGGTGCCATCTCTTCGGTGGCGCCCTTTTCATTGTATTTTGAGACAATTTAACGAAATCCCGAAACGATGCGGAGGAAAATGATGAAGACTTACATGACATTTCATGAAGATCCCGAACTGCTGCACATCAACACCTGTGAAGATCGCAATTACTACATTCCTTTCGCTCCGGGCGATGACATTTTTGCCGATCGCACGGCGTCTTCCCGCATGGAACTTTTGAACGGAGAATGGAATTTTGCGTATTATGACAGCTTCGCCGAGATGCCGGTCAACGCCGTAGATCTCCCGAAGAATCTCAAAATTACGGTTCCCTCCTGCATTCAGTTGAAGGGATACGACCGATGCCAGTACTCGAATGTCAATTATCCGATTCCGTATGATCCGCCTTATGTCCCTACGGATAACCCTACGGCGGTTTACGAGCGCACCTACAATTACGTTGAGGACGGCTTTGAGCGTTACATCGTATTCGAGGGTGTCGACAGCTGTTTTTATCTGATTGTGAACAATCAAATGGTCGGATATTCGCAGGTGACGCATGCGACAAGCGAATTTTGCATCACTTCCGCATTGACGCCCGGGGAAAACCGCATCGCAGTCGTCGTTTTAAAGTGGTGCGACGGCACTTATCTGGAGGATCAGGATAAGCTTCGTTTCACCGGAATTATCCGCGATGTCTACATGCTTCGCCGTCCGAAGGAACATGTCACCGATTATCAGATTCGTACGACTCTGAATGAGGAGATGACGCGCGCCTCCGTGCATATGGAAATTCGCGGCTGTCAGGCCGAGGTGATTGTCCGCGATGCGGAGGGAGCGGAGGAAATTGTGAGAGCAAAGACGGGAGAGGACGGTTTTGCCGACTTCGTAATCGAATCTCCGAAGCTCTGGAACGCGGAGATCC
Organism: uncultured Lachnospiraceae bacterium; assembly: GCA_902798585.1. GTDB lineage: Bacteria > Bacillota > Clostridia > Lachnospirales > Lachnospiraceae > ISDg. The sequence continues at coordinate 49,686 of CADBXF010000010.1, read as the reverse complement.
CGTATCTGTATCAGATGACAATCGACTGCGGCGAGGAGGTAATCGGCGAGTGGTTCGGAATCCGTGAAGTCGCAATCACGGACGGCGTATTTACAATCAACCGCCGTAAAATCAAGCTTCGCGGAGTAAACCGTCACGATTCCAATCCGGTGACCGGGTCCGCCGTGAGCGTGGAGGACATGAAGCGCGACCTCTTCCTCATGAAGCGCAGCAATATCAATTGTATCCGCACTTCCCACTATCCGAACGCTCCTGAATTTCTCAGACTTTGCGACCGGTACGGCTTTTATGTCGTCGAGGAAGCTGATCTCGAGGCGCACGGAAGTGAGCCTGCGGGACAGGTTTACGGCTCTGATTGGGACCATCGCAAAGTATCAATCACGACGGACAATCCGATTTTTGCAAAGGCGATTCTGGATCGCGAGCGAAAAATGATTACACGCGATTACAATCGTCCCTGCATTGTCATGTGGTCCATGGGCAACGAGGCAGGCTTCGGCAAGACTCTCAATGAAGCTGCGAAGATGATCAAGGCATTTGACAGCTCGAGACCGCTTCACTATGAGGCCGTGATTCATGCGATGGAAGACATCGGCGATTCAGAGCTGGATGTTGTATCGCGCATGTATCCCTCGGTTTCCTCGATGTATCGATATACGACGCAGAAGGAGGACAAGCGCCCTTATTTTCTGTGTGAATACAGTCATTCCATGGGCAACAGCAACGGCGATCTGGCCGATTACTGGAGAATCATAGAATCCGATGACCGCTTTATGGGCGGATGCGTCTGGGAATGGTGCGACCATGCAGTTGACGGTGGAACCGCAGAGGACGGCAGGACGATGTATCGCTACGGCGGTGATTTTTCGGACTATCCGAATGACGGTAATTTCTGCCTTGACGGACTTGTGTATCCCGACAGAACGCCCCATACGGGTCTGATGGAAGTAAAACAATGTTATCGTCCCGTTGTCGCGGCACTCGGCGAACAGAGCGGCGAATTCTGGATAACAAACCGTCTTGATTTTGCGTCGATCGAGGATTTGTACGAGATTTCGTATGAGATCAAGGATTCCGGAACCACTTTGTTCGAGGGAAAGCTCTCGGTTCAGATTCCGGCGCAGTCGTCGACGAAGCTGACGATTCCCGAGGCGGAACAAATCAAGGGAAAGGATGTGCGAATCCGATTCCTTGTGACTGCGAAGGATACGAATTCCTACTGGGAGAAGGGCTCCGTAATCTGCTTTGACCAGCTCACGCTGCATACGGAAAGCCGCAAATTTACGCCGGTTCCTTTGAACGGACGCAAATACCTCAAAATCGAGGAATCCGCGACCGATTATAAAATCACCGCAAATGAGACCGTTTACACGGTGCGGAAGAAGGATGCGGCGATTGTTTCAATGCAGTTTAACGGTCGCGAACTCATGCTGCGCCCGGCACAGATTGATTTCTATCGCGCGCCGACAGACAACGACGCCTCCATGGTGAAGGCGTGGAAAGATTGGGGATATGACAAGCCGATTGTTCGCCTGTCCTCCATCCGTCTGATTGAGCCGGGAACCGAGATTATCTTGAAGTCCGAGCTTTCCTTCGGGGCAGCATCCCGTGTTCCGTTTGCAAGAGTTACGGCAGAGTATTGTTTCTGCCCGAACGGCGAGCTGAACATCAAACTCAGGCTTCGGAAATCGGACACGAGCCCGTATCTTCCGCGTTTCGGAATGAGGTTCTTCCTTCCGAAGGAATTTGAGGACTTTGATTATTACGGATACGGGCCGCTTGAGAGCTATATCGACAAGCACCTTGCAACCTATGTAGACTGGCATCATACCACAGTCACGGGTAACCATGAGGATTATATCGTTCCGCAGGAAAACTCGTCCCACTACGGAACCCAGTTTGCATCTCTGGGAGATGCGAGCGTGCGAATCGGAATCGTTTCGGATACCGAATTCAGCATTCAGGCTTCGCATTACACAAGAGAGATTCTCGAGGCTGCAAGGCATAATTATGAGCTAAAGGAAAGCGGAATGACGATTGTTACGGCCGACGGCGCGATGTCCGGCATCGGTTCGGCAAGCTGCGGCCCGCAGTTGTCCGAAATTTACCAGTGCAATGACGCCGAGACGGAGATGTCAATCTGGATGTACGCCAAATCGTTGTAATCGACATTTTGCGGAGAAGGTATGAGCAGACTTTGGTATGACAATTATACAGGCTATGACTGGAACCGCGGACTTCCCCTCGGGAACGGAAGACTCGGCGCGATGGTATTGTGCGATCCGCTTGAGACGAAGCTTCAGCTGAACGAGGACAGCCTGTGGAGCGGAACCGCCAGAAACCGTATTAACGATGCCGCGCTTGCAAATCTTTCCGAGGTGCGACGCCTTATTTACAGCGGGGAGATTTTGAAAGCGGAAAAGCTGATGGTCAGCGCGATGTCCGGCGTGCCGGAGAGCTGCCGCACCTATTCCGTGCTCGGTTCCCTGCGGATTCAGTATGACTTGCCGGAGCGCCCGGAGTCGTTTCAACGCGAGCTTGATCTGTCTGAAGGAATGTATCGAGCGAAGCGCAGCTTCGAATCTGTGCAAATCTCGGAGACGGCGTTTGCGGACTATGCTTCGGAATTGCTTGCGGTAAGAATTGCGTCGGATGACGGGAGCCGGTTTTCCGTAAGAATCGATCTGAACTGCCTGCCGAATGCAAACCGCGGATGGGTCCGGGATGATTCTGTATTCGCGGAAGGCTCGATGGCGACAGACGGCTCGGAAGGTCCGGAATATCGCTTCTGCGCCGGGATGCGCGCCTTTACCGACGGCGCTGAAACGGCAGCAGGGCGCTATATAACAGTTGATAATGCTTCGGCCGTAACGATTTTGCTTGCGGCTGCGACAACATATCGCGAAACCGATCCTGTTTCCGCGGTTGAAAAACACCTGACATTTTCGGCGAATCCGTACGAAGCACTTCTCGCATCGCACAAAGAGGACTACCGTGCGTTGTTTTCACGCACGGAGCTCAGCCTTTCGTATGATACAGCGCTTGACAAGCTGCCTACGGACCTTCGTCTTGCACGATTTTCGGAGGGGAACGAGGACAATGGGCTGCTTTGCACTTATTTTGATTTCGGGCGATACCTGTTGATTTCGTCCTCGAGACCGGGCTCGCTTCCTGCGAACCTGCAAGGCATATGGAATCCGCATATCGATCCGCCGTGGGGCAGCAAATATACCATCAATATCAATCTGCAGATGAATTACTGGCCTTCGGAGCGACTCGGACTTTCCGAATGCGCGGAACCGCTGTTTGATTTGATGCGCTCGATGGCTCGAACCGGTCATGCGACGGCATCCCGAATGTACGGCTGCCGCGGAATTGTCGCTCACCACAATACCGATCTGTGGGGCGATACGGCGCCTCAGGACGAGTGGATTCCCGGCACCTACTGGGTTATGGGAATGGCGTGGCTTTGTACACACATCTGGACCCATTACCTTTACACTGCGGATTCTGCGTTTCTGAGAAAGAATTTCGATATTATCCGTGAGAGCGCGTTGTTCTTTCTTGATTTTTGCGAAGAGAAGGACGGATTTGCGGTAATCTGTCCGTCCGTTTCTCCGGAAAATACATACATCCTGCCAAACGGAAACAGCGGCTGCGCATGCTATAATTCTACGATGGATGTTGAGATTCTTCGGGATCTTCTTGCGATATTTCTGAAAGCCGGTGAGCTTCTTAACGATACCGATACCGTGCTGCGCGAGGAGGTATCGAAGCTTCTTGCAAAGCTTCCGCCGATTCAGCTCGGCAGATTCGGACAGATTATGGAGTGGCCGGAAGATTACGAGGAGGCTGAGCCGGGACACCGCCATATTTCGCATCTGTACGGATTATTCCCGTCCGATCAGATTACAATCGACGGTACTCCCGAACTTGCGGAAGGAGCCCGCGTAACGCTTGCGAGAAGACTCCGAAACGGCGGCGGGCATACCGGATGGAGCAGAGCATGGATTCTCAATATGTTTGCGAGGCTCGGCGACGGAGAGGCCTGCTATGAAAATCTTGCGGCGCTTCTGTCAAAATCCACGCTGCCGAATCTGTTAGACAATCATCCGCCGTTCCAGATTGACGGTAACTTCGGCGGAATCACGGGATTTGCGGAGATGCTGATGCAAAGCAACGAAAAGCGTATTCTGCTTTTGCCGGCGCTTCCGAAGGCATGGCCGGACGGCTCCGTTCGCGGACTTCGCGCATGCGGCGGTATTGTGATTGATTTGAGCTGGAGTAACGCCGACATTTGCGAATGCTCATTATATGCCGAATGCGCGGATGTGAAGACCGAGGTTCGCTTTCGCGAAATCACAAGAAAGGTGACCCTTTCCAAAGGGGAGACAGTGCGGTTATCGTTCGCTCCGTGATATTTGAATTTGAAAGATAAAACAAAATTTCCGAAGTTGTTTCCGGAGGAAAGAAAGGAGACCGCCGTTGGGCTTTTGGGACATTTGCAAAATGATTCTGTTCGGCGTGATTGAAGGAATCACCGAATGGCTTCCCGTCAGCAATACCGGACATTTGGCGGTCGCCGGACACTATCTCGGATTCTCATTGTACCGGGAGAGCGCGGTGTTTCGCGAGGTTTTTTTCGCGGGAAGCACCCTGGGAGCATCGATTGCGGCCGCGCTTTTGTTTCTTCCCGGCAACATGCTGTCGGTTCGCAGGGTTGAGGGAGACCGTGTGATTTCACGAGGACGCGTAGTATTCTGGGGGATTGCCGTCACGGCTTTTCTTCCGACATTGCTGATCGGATTGTTGTTCGCTGAGGAGTTTTCGGCATTTTGCTTTGCTCCGGATTCCTTTCGAAATCTGAAACTTACGGTTGTCACGATGATTGCGGGAGCTCTGTTGATGATTTTCGGGGAATTTCGAAACCGCAGAAACGCGTGGTTGTTCGAGCAAACAGATGAGATTCCGTACCGGATGCTTCTGCTGATCGGAATTACACAGATTGTATGCTTTGTCCCCGGGAGCAGCAGGTTCGGCGTCATGCTTTTGACGGCGATTGCGCTCGGCGTACAGCGAAAAGCTGCTGTTTCCACCGCGGTGTTTTTGAGCATACCCGCGTTGATTATATCCTCGGCCGTGACAATCCTGGGCCGCGGCGGATTGCTTAGCGGAATCGAGATTTCCGCTGTTATGACCGTGGCAATCACGGCATTTTTCACTTCGTATTTCCTGCTTCGTGAGATTGTGAAACGACTTTCACGGAGAGAGTTGTTCCGCTGTGCGAAATATCGCATTGCGTTCGGTGTCATTTTGTTGGCATTTTCGATTTTGTAAAGAGGAGGAGAACACATGGCAGACAAAAAAACGCCGAAAGGTTCTGAAATCAAAGGCGATAAGAACGAGAAGACTTCGAAAGGGTTAACTTCCGCAGATACGACGGCGAAGGCGGCGAAAGCCAATACCCGCAGCATCGGCAAGACTTCCGAGGCGAAATCCAAGAAGAACGACAAGAACGAAACCGAGGAGTTTATCGCCGAACAGAGGGCTGCTATGACCAAACGAAAGGAAGTCCGCGACGAAGTCGTGCTCATTTTAATCGGTCTTCTTGCGATTCTTCTCTACCTGAGCCTCTTTGACAAATGCGGTATTGTCGGTCGCGGTATCAGCACGGTTTTGTTCGGGCTGATCGGCGGTATTCTTCCGTACATCTTCCCGATTGCGCTGTTCAGCGTTGTGTTTTATGTGCGCAGAAATCCCGACGACCCGCTTGCAACCCGCAAAACGACGGTATTTTTCGTTGCGCAGCTGTTCCTTGCGGCGTTTATTCACACGGTGAGCGGCGTTGCCGAAGAGCGCACTTTTCTTCAAGCGTTTAAAGCCGGATATCAGGACAAGGAGGGCGGCGGCCTTTTTGGCGCCTGCGTTGCAGAGCCTCTGATCGGTTTGTTCAACAAAACGGCAACCATTATCATTTTGATTGCATTGCTGCTTGTCTGTATCGTTCTCATCGTCGGCAAAAGCATTGTCCTTGCGGTTAAGCGCTATATGTCCGAAAAGAAAGCGGACTATCGTGAGGCGAATCAGCCTGAGTTCCTCGACCGTGAGGAAACAATTCTGAATACTTCGGGTATGTCGCTTGAACAGATTCAGGAGGCAAACCGCAGACGCCGCGTTAAGCTGGTGGATGCCGATGCGCCGAGCGGCCCCGTCGATCTTAGCTTCTACGGAGAAGTGCCTGTGGCTGAGCCTCCGAAGAAGCGTCCGGGCTTCTTTGATCGAATTCATAAAAAAGAACCTGAGCTGAAGGCGAACCCTACATACACGGCGGTCTTTGTTGATCCTTCAAAGAGTGCGACGATTCCGACAATTCCCGAAGGCGCTGTCGTTGTGTCGGCGACACCGTCTGGAACAGCATCTGCAGGCGCAGCCCCTGCCGGAAAGACGCAGCAGCAATACGCACCGGAAACCATCGGACGAAACTCGAGAGTCTCCGACAGCGGACATCCGTTCTATCAAATCGAGCTCGACAACAAATTCCGTGAGACCGCGCGTTCCGACGAAAGCATACTCAAGAACGATTATGATGTTCATACGCCCACGCAGACGCCTGTTTCCGAGCGTGAGGCTGCACGAAGAGCTGCTGTCGAGAAGCGTTTGGGAAACATTCCAGGCACGGAAAATGTCTCGCAGATTTCCATCCACGGTCTCAGCGACAGCACGACCGAAACCGAGCACTCCGTTTCCTCGTACAATCCGTATGATGCGGTAGAGCAGAGTGAAGCTGTTGCGCCCACACGTGAAGAGCTACGCAGCGGACTTCGGGTTGTCAAGGGCGGGGAGAGCCTCCGGGGAAGCACGGAAACAACCCGCTCCGGCGAAACCGCACAAGCGGCATCAACCGCAAAACCTGCCGCGGAAACCTCCGGTGACGCTGTTATTCCGGCGACGACGGCTGCACCCGTTCGCGCGTATCGTTTTCCGCCGATTGATCTGCTTTCGCGTCCTTCCGGAAAGGGCGCCGGAATGACAAGCGAACAATTGAAGGCAACGGCGGCCAAGCTGCAGTCGACACTGCAGAGCTTCGGCGTAAATGTTACGGTTACGAACATCAGCTGCGGTCCGAGCGTCACCCGGTACGAGCTGACACCCGAGCAGGGCGTAAAAGTCAGTCGTATCACAAACCTCGAGAACGATATCAAGCTGAACCTTGCTGCGGAGGACATCCGCATCGAGGCGCCGATTCCCGGCAAATCCGCAGTCGGTATCGAGGTCCCGAACACCGAAGTCAGCGGAGTTATGCTTCGAACTTTGATTGAGTCTCAGGAATTCAAGACAAACAAGGGCAAGATCACATTTGCCGTAGGTAAGGATATCGGAGGCAATATCGTCCTGTCCGACATCGCAAAGATGCCTCACCTTCTGATTGCCGGCGCTACCGGCTCCGGAAAATCGGTCTGCATCAACACGATGATTATAAGCCTTTTGTACAAATACAGCTTTGAGGACCTTCGCTTCATCATGATCGATCCCAAGGTTGTCGAGCTCAGTGTATACAACGGTATTCCGCATCTGCTGATTCCGGTTGTCACGGATCCGAGAAAGGCTTCGAATGCGCTCAACTGGGCTGTTGCAGAGATGACCAGGCGATATGAATTGTTTGCGCATTTCGGCGTGAGAAATCTCGAGGGTTATAACGAGAAGATTGCCGCGAGCACCGAGACGCTTCTGGATGACAAGGGCAATCCGGCTCGCAAAATGTGGCAGATTGTAATTATCGTCGATGAGTTGGCCGATTTGATGATGGTTGCCCCCGGCGAGGTCGAGGACGCTATCTGCAGACTGGCACAGCTTGCGCGCGCAGCCGGACTGCATTTGATCATTGCAACGCAGAGACCTTCGGTCGATGTCATCACCGGTTTGATCAAGGCAAACATTCCTTCCAGAATCGCATTTGCGGTATCTTCGGGAATCGATTCGCGAACCATTCTCGACCAGGTCGGAGCCGAGAAACTGCTCGGCAAGGGCGATATGCTGTTCTTCCCGCAGGGCATTCCGAAGCCCGTGCGGCTTCAGGGACCTTTCGTTTCCGACGAAGAGATTGCTTCCGTTGTTGCTTATATCGCAGGCAACAATACCGCTGATTATGACAAAAAGGCCTCCGAGGATATTGCCAACAATGATGTCGCAACCGTCAGCGAACAGATGAAGGGCGGCGACTCCGCTCCGAACGACGGACGCGATGAATTTTTCGCGCAGGCCGGACGGTTTATCATCGAGAAGGACAAGGCTTCCATCGGAATGCTGCAGCGCGTATATAAAATCGGATTTAACCGTGCAGCAAGAATCATGGATCAGCTTTCCGAAGCCGGCGTCGTCGGTCCGGAGGAAGGTACCAAGCCGAGGAAAATATTGATGAGCGCCGCGGAGTTTGAATCGTTTCTTTCCGAACAGAAATAGCGCTTTTATATCCGCAGTGACCGAATAAAGGAGGCAATGCATGGGAATCGTTCATCTGCTGAATTCCGAGACGGTCAATCAAATCGCCGCCGGCGAAGTGATTGAGAGGCCGGCATCGGTCGTAAAGGAGCTGACGGAAAATGCCGTCGATTCCGGCGCCGACCGTGTTACGATTGAAATTTCAGGCGGGGGAGTGGATTCCATACGCGTTACCGATAACGGTTCGGGCTTTGCGTCTGACGATATCAAAACGGCGTTTCTCCGACATGCGACGAGCAAGATTTCCTGCGGTGAAGATTTGTTCCGCATTCACAGCCTCGGATTTCGCGGCGAGGCGTTGTCAAGCATCGCCGCCGTCGCGAAGGTTGAGCTTCTCACCTATAACGAACAGGATTATCTCGGCACCCGCTATGTGATTGAGGGCGGAGAGGAGATTGACTATCATCGTGAGAGACTTATTTTACAATGTTCCCGCCAGAAGAAAATTCGTCAAATCGGCAACGACCGAGACGGGATATTGCAACGAGTGGCTGAACCGGTTTGCAATTGCACATCCGGAGGTCTCCGTTACGCTTCTGTGCGGCGGAAGGACATTGCTTCACACTTCGGGCAACGGCAATTTAAAAGATGCGATTTATGCAGTGTACGGCCGCGAGGTTGCGACACATCTTTTGCCGGTTTCCTACGAGGGAATCGGCCTTACCGTGAGCGGATGCATCGGAGATACATCCATTGAGCGCAGCAACCGCTCCGCGGAGCTATGCTTCGTGAACGGGCGTGATATCAAGAGTAAGCTCGTACAAAAAGCCGCAGAGGAAGCGTATCGCACCTACCTAATGCAGCACAAGTACCCGTTTACGGCCTTGTTTCTCACCGTGAGACCTGACATTATCGATGTAAACATACATCCGACCAAGAGCGATGTTAGGTTTTCCGATGCAGACGAAGTATCGCATGCAGTATTTACCGCTGTAAGAACAGCGCTTAAGGAGACAAATCTGATTCGGACCTCAATGCTTAACCGGGAACCTGCGGCTACCGAGCCGGTATCGAAGGTTCGACCGGCGGAAGGTTTTGAATCCGTCCGAATTCATATGGAGGAATCCGGCGAACCGAAAAATGCCGATGCAGCCTTCCCGCAAATGTCAGGTCCGGCAGAAGAAAGTGAAAAAACAGACGCATTTGAAACTCCGGGCGCTGAAATTCCCGTTATCACGGAAATCGGCAATTCGGATCAGCCGGACGGGACTTCGGAAGCTGAAGAAGCGTTTGAGACGACGGAAGACACAGAGCTCTCGTTTTTGCCGGAATCATATTCCGTTGATGCTTCTGATGACGCCGGCGTTTCGGAGGATTCCGCAATCGATGTATACGGCGAGCAGATGTCTTTCCTAAAGCCGGAGCAGGAGCGGACAAGATACGAGATTGTCGGCTGTGTTTTTGATACCTATTGGATTCTGGAACTTCCGAACCAGATGCTTATGATTGACCAGCACGCGGCTCACGAGAGAATCAATTATGAGCGTTTGATTGCAAAACTCGCTTCCGATGAAGTCTATACCCAGCAACTGACGCCTCCGGAGGTGATCACGCTCACAATCCGTGAGGAGGAAACGCTTAATGCGAACGCGGAGCATTTTGCGAAGCTCGGGTTTGAGATTCGCTCTCTCGGCGGTCGGGAATACGGTGTTTTCGGCGTTCCGACCGTTCTTCTCGGGATTTCTCCGCGGGATTATATTGCGGAGACGCTCGAGCGGCTGGCGGAAAACCGCGGCGAGGGTGAGCCGCTTTTGCAGGTTGCGCTCAAGGTTGCGTCGATGTCCTGCAAAGCTGCCATCAAGGGCGGGCAGAAGATATCGAGGCAGGAGGCCGAACATCTGATTCGCGAGCTTATGACGCTTGTAAATCCGTACCATTGCCCGCACGGACGGCCGATTATCATCTCTCTTACGAAGGCGGACATCGAGAAGAGATTTCGAAGAATTGTATGACGGAGGAAACCGTGGAACCGTTGATTATTTTGACCGGACCTACCGGTGTCGGCAAAACCGAATTGTCGCTTCGCCTTGCCGATGCAATCGGCGGAGAGATTATCAGCGCGGATTCCATGCAGGTATACCGGGGCATGGACATCGGAACCGCCAAAATCCGGCCCGAGGAGATGAACGGTATCGTTCACTACGGAATCGACAATATCGAACCGACGGAACCATGGGATGTCACACGATTTGTTTCGATGGCGCGGGATGCGATTTCTAAGATTCGCGAAAAGGGCAGGATTCCGATTGTCGCAGGCGGAACCGGCTTCTATATTCAGGCGCTTGTCAAAGACCTCGATTTCGAGGACGAGGATGTCGATGAAGCGTACGAAGAGCAGTTGCAGGTGCTCGACAATGCATCGTTACATGAGCAACTGCGCACGGTTGACCCGGCAAGCGCTGATGCAATTCCTCCCGGAAACCGCAAGCGTGTCATGCGCGCTTTGATTTATCATCACGCGCACGGCGAGCCCATTTCGTCGCAAAATGAGCGTCAGAGGGAAACGCAATCGCCTTATAACTTTGCATATTTTGTTTTGACACTTCCTCGCGAGGTTTTATACGAGCGGATCAACCGCCGTGTGGACCAAATGATTGCGGAAGGACTTGTTTCGGAAGTGCAGGCTTTGCTTGCGGGCGGTTGTCCGAGACAATGCCCTGCTATGCTTGCCATCGGGTATCGACAGATTTTGCCGTATCTTGACGGGGACTGTTCCCTCACGGATGCCGCAGAGCAGATTAAGCTTGAGACAAGACATTTTGCGAAGCGCCAGATGACCTGGTTTCGCAGGGAGGCTGACGCGATTCTGCTCGACAAAACCGCCGGAGACGACGCCGTTTTAGAGCAGATTCTCAAAATATTACGGGATAAAAAGATAGTTTAAGGAAGACAGTTATGGAATTGCATTCATACTATGAGACACTCGGAATCGAGGAGGAGGTATGGAGCCTCGGACAGGCCGCGGAACAATCTCTTGCAGAACGCTTTGCAAAGATTGATGCTACCGCCGAAAAATGCCATCTTAAGGTCCTCGCGGCGATGCAGAAAAATCGTGTAAGCGCCGAGTGTTTTGAATCGTCGACAGGCTACGGTTACAACGATCTGGGCCGCGATACTCTCGAGGCCGTATATGCGGATGTCTTTCACACCGAGAGCGCGCTTGTGAGGGCGCAGATTACCTGCGGTACGCATGCGCTTGCGCTTGCTATGTCCGCGAATCTCCGCCCGGGAGACGAAATTCTGTCCCCCGTCGGCAAGCCGTACGACACGCTGGAGACCGTCATCGGTATCCGTCCGAGCGCCGGTTCTCTCGCGGAATACGGGATTACCTATCGCCAGGTGGAATTGTTTACGGACGGTACATTTGACTATCCCGCAATTGCCGCGGCAATAAACGAGCGCACGAAGCTTGTCGAGATTCAGAGAAGCAAGGGCTACCTCACGAGACCGACATTTTCCGTTGCACAGATCGGCGAGCTGATTTCTTTCATCAAAGCGAAGAAGCCCGATGTAATCTGTATGGTTGACAATTGCTACGGCGAGTTTGTGGAGGAGACGGAACCTTCCGATGTCGGTGCGGATCTTACCGTCGGATCGCTCATCAAAAATCCCGGCGGCGGACTTGCCCCGATCGGCGGTTATATCGTAGGAAAAGAAGAGTATGTCGAGCAGTGTGCTTACCGTCTCACAAGTCCCGGTCTCGGTCGCGAAGTCGGCGCTTCGCTCGGTGTTACCCGCAACTTGATGCAGGGATTATTCCTTGCTCCGGGCGTTGTTGCTTCTGCGGTAAAAGGCGCGATTTTTGCAGCTAAGCTGTACGGCGATTTCGGCTTCCCGTGCATTCCCGAAGCGAATGAGGAGCGCCACGATATCATTCAGGCTGTCACACTCGGTTCGCCTGAACGCGTCATTGCATTTTGCAAAGGGATTCAGGCCGGAAGCCCGGTTGACAGTTATGTGACGCCGGAACCCTGGGCGATGCCCGGGTACCATTCCGATGTAATTATGGCGGCCGGAACTTTTTACCAGGGAGCCTCCATCGAGTTGTCCGCAGACGGTCCGATCGAGCCCCCGTATGCCGTTTATTTTCAGGGAGGTCTCACTTGGACGCACGCAAAAACAGGTATCTTAATGTCAGTGCAAAAGCTGAAGGACGCCGGCCTTCTGCCGTAACTTGGCAATCCCGGCGAAGTATGGTATACTGATAGTTCAAAGCTCAATCCCCCGGAGAAAGGGAAGGAGCACTGTGAATTCTGTTACAAAGAAGCGAAAGCAGTCCGGAGCGCTTCCGGATGACAAGGCCCGAATGTACGGTTTTGAAAAGCTCTCCGATGCGGAACTTTTGGCGATTTTACTGCGAAACGGCACGCGGCATTCCGATGTTGTATCGCTGGCCGAACAGATTCTCCGCGTTCTCGGAGGAAGCCTCGCAGGTCTTATGACAATGCCGCAAAATGCAATCTCCGAGCTGTCCGGAGTTGGAACCGTGAAGCAATTACAGCTTCTTGCCGCGGGCGAAATCTCGCGGAGAATCTGGAACGCAAAGCGCCCGAGCGCGATTCCGCTTACCGACTCCGCCTCGGTGTATGAATGCTTTCGCGAAGATATGCGGTTTGCGCAGACAGAGGAGGTACATCTTGCACTGCTCGATGTAAAATGCCGCCTTCTCAGGCGCGTTGTAATCTCAAAGGGGTCCATACGGTCCTCGCAGATTCCGCTGCGGGAAGTGTTCGAGCAGGCGCTTCGGTATCAGGCTGCCGCATTTGTCCTGCTTCACAACCATCCGAGCGGCGATCCGACGCCGAGCGAGGAGGACATCAAAATTACGAAACGCATCTTATCCCTCGGGGAGTCGATGCAGCTGCCGATGCTTGACCATATCATCATCGGCGACCCCGGATATTTCAGTTTCAAAGACAGGGGCTATCTAAACAAACGGGAGTGACTATGGCAACAAAGAGCTACGGAATCGATTTCGGCACATACGCCGTGAAGATATACAAGATTCATCAGGGCGTGCGCTTTCATCAGAAGAGCGTCATCGCCACGCGCGACAAGGGAAATGTCATCGCAATCGGCGAGGAAGCATACTCGATGATCGGCAAGGAGCCGGAATATATTCACATCGATCGTCCGATACAAAACGGTGTGATAGCCAATTTCGACACCATGCTTTCGCTGATGAACTGTATCTCGATGGATATGGGAAGAGACGGCGACAAGCTTAAGGGCGCAACCTTCCTTGTCGCTGTTCCCACGGAAGTCACGGATGTGGAGAAAAAGACATTTTACGATATCATCGATTCCTCAATCATACGACCGAAGAAGATCCGGATTACGGAAAAGCCTCTTGCGGATGCCATCGGCTGCGGAATCGACATTGCAAACAGCAACGGTTCCCTGGTGGTCGACATCGGAGCAGATACGACGGAAATATCCGTAATCTCGCAGGGAGGAATCGTACTGAGCCGTCTGTGTCCCTACGGCGGATATCGCTTCGACGAAGCGATTATCGCAGCTGTAAGAAGAAAGTACAACCTGCTGATCGGGCATCGCACCGCGGAAAACATCAAAATCTCCCTCGTTGATTTTTCGTCGGACGGCACTGATGTCATGTTTGCCTACGGTCGGGATTTTGTGTCCGGACTGCCGAGAGAAAGGGAAATCAACAGCGAGCTTGTGAACCGTGCCGTTGCAGAACCGTTGCAGGCCATTCTCGATGCCGTAAAGAGTGTTCTTGAGCGCATTCCGCCCGAGATTTCAGCGGATGTGTACCAGGGCGGCATCATGCTGACCGGAGGTTCTGCCTGCATGAAAGGAATCGCGGACTTTATCTCTGCCGAGCTCGGACTTCGCGTGAACATTCCGGAGGATCCGGCAACAACAGTCGCAAGAGGCCTCGGCCGCGTGATGGAAGAGGAGAAGTATGAGCATTTGGCAAAGCCGCTTCGCCAGACCTACTACGAGAATGATTAAGAGGTGAGAACAGGATGAGTCCCCGGAAGAAAAGTTACGGAATCGAACCGAAATACATCTGCATGTTGTGTGTATTTCTGTGTCTTTTGCTGATTTTCTCCTCCTATAAGTTCCCCGGCGTATTTAAGCCTCTGCAGCGCGGATTGAATTCGATGCTTGTCCCGATGCAAAAAGGAATTCATGTCATAGGCGATGAGATTGACAGTGTATCAGCCAAATTTGACGATGTCGACGAGCTTTTGCGTGAGAAAAAAGGTCTCCAGCGCGAGATTGCGGATCTTCGCGAGCAAAATGAGCGGCTTCAGCAGGAGCTTTACGATATGGAGCGCTATAAGCAGCTGCTCCAGCTCAGCGAGACATATCCGGAGTATGAGAAGGTCGGCGCAAACATCATTGCCAAGGACAGCAGTGGCTTCTATGCTACATTTACGATTGACAAGGGCATGGAGGACGGCATTCGAAACAATATGAATGTGCTTGCCGACGGAGGCCTTGTAGGAATCGTTGTGGAGACCGGACGGAACTACGCCATCGTGCGCTCCATCATCGACGACAGCAGTTATTTCAGCGCGACAATCATGAAGACGGGTGACAATTGTATCGTCTGCGGCAGCCTTTCGTTGCTTCAGAAGGGCTTTATCCGCGTGCGTGACATAACAATCAATACACAGGCGAAGAGCAACTACAAAGTCTACACTTCCGAGCTCAGCGAAAAATATCTCCCCGGGCTTTTGGTAGGATATATCTCCAACATCACGACGGAGGCAAGCGGTCTTACCAAGGAGGCATACCTCACGCCTGTTGTGGATTTTGAACATCTCACCACAGTGCTTGTCATTACGCAGTTAAAGAGCGATTGGGTTAACCGGTCGAAGTAAGGAGTAAGCATGCTGACAGAATTGGTTCTGGCAATCGAAATATTATTCAGCTTTCTGCTGCAAAGCACTGTTTTCGTCGGACTTTCCATCGCCGGGACAGTGCCTGATTTGCTGATTATCGTAACGGTGGCGGCGGGGTATCACAACACCCGGTTAACCGGAATGGGAACCGGCTTCTTCTGCGGCTTGCTGCTTGATATTTCTTCGGGCGGAGTGCTCGGAAAATACGCCTTGTTTTACATGCTGATCGGCTATGCCTGCGGTCGTTATCACCAGTATTACATCCGCAGAGACTGGTTTTTCCCGCTCATGCTGATCGGTATTTCCGAGTTTGTGTTATGCACTCTGAATTACATTTTCGGATACCTGATTCAGGGGGATCTCGCGTTTATCACCTATATGAAGCAGATTTTTATCCCGCGCATGGTATTGACCGTGCTGATATCTCTGGTTTATTACCTGTTGTTAACCTTTTTGTATGAACGCATCATCAATCGGAATGCTGAGGATGAGGCGTATTTAGCTCCGGAGAGCATTCTTCCGGAGGAAACCGAGTGAGGATTTCATGATTGATTCGGATTTTCAGGAGGATTCCCAACGATCGCTCTTGTCCGACCGTTTGGTTCCTGTCTTTTTGTTTCTCGGTCTGTTGTTCGGCGTCCTGATTATCAAGCTTTTCTATATGCAGATTATCGACGAGTCGACAGCGAAGATTAAGCAGGATACCACGACCTACACAAAGACGATCGCCGTACAAGCGACCCGCGGCAACATTTATGACAGCAAGGGGGTCCTTTTGGCGTACAATGATCTTCAATATAATCTTGAGATGTATGACTCCGCATCGCTTTCCACAAACGACGAAAAAAACGATGCGATTTATTCGCTGATTCTGTTGCTTCGGAAGTTCAAATACAAAAGAGAATTTGATTTCTATATGAAGATCGACGCGAGCGGCGAGCTTTCGTTTACAGTGTCCGGCAATGCGTTGCTTCGCTTTAAGAAAAATGCATACGGCCTGCGCAGCATCGACGAATTAAACGAGGAACAGCGAAACGCTACGGCGGAGGACGTTTTCCAGTTCCTTCGTTTCGGCAACAAATCCTCGCGCATGTTCCAGATTTCCGACAAGTATTCCCGAACGGATGCGCTGGAAATCATGGCTTATCGCTATCAATTGTTCATCCTGTATCCGAGTTATTCCTCGTTCCGAATCGTCTCCGACATCAGCGATGAGGCTCGCATCAGTTTCTACGAAAACACGACAAAGATTCCCGGTCTTGAGATTACCAAATCCTCAAAGCGCGTCTACAACAATGCGGAATATTATGCACATATCATCGGCTATATCGGCCGTGTCAATGCGGAGGAACTCGCTGCGCTGCGCGAGACGAGCGACCGTTACAACGATCAGAGTATCGTCGGGAAAATCGGTATTGAGAAGTCGTACGAGTCCGAATTAAGCGGAACCGACGGCGTTGCAACCATCATTGTCAACGACTACGGGCAGGTTGTATCCAAGATGGTTACCGTAGAGCCGATCGCAGGAAACGACTTGTATCTGACTCTCGATTCCGACCTGCAAATTGCATGCTATAACATACTCAAGAGAAACATCGCCGCCATTTTGCTTAATGCCATAACGCCGAAGATGGATTACGGATCGAAGGGCGAGGACGCTACCGAGATTAAAATCCCGATTTATGAGGTGTATTATGCCTTGATAAACAATCATGTCATCAACACTTCGCATTTTACGGCGGAGGATGCGACACCGCTTGAAAAATCCGTATACCGGATGTTTGAAAACACGGAGGAGAGTATCTGGAATCGTATTCTCGAGCTCCTCGATGCCTCGTGTACGACTTCGAACAAGGAAGCAGGCGAGACGATGGAAGAGTACCTGTCATTCCTGTACGGAAAACTCGGCTCCTCCAATTGGGACATCGTGAATTCCTCTGTCGTCGATACAAACGACGAGCAGTACCTGAACTATGTGAACGGCAAATTGAGCCTCAGCAAGTTTTTGCAATATGCAATCACGCAGGGCTGGGTGAAACTCGACCGACTCAACATCGGTTCGGATTATTACGACACAAACGAGCTATATCAATATCTGCACGATTACATTGTAGCGCACCTTCGCGAGGATTCGGAATACCAGAGCAAGGTGTATCGGACTTTGATTTTCAATTACAGCCTGAACGGGCGCGATTTGTGCCTGCTTCTGTACGATCAGGGTGTTCTCAAGGAGGACCTGGACACTTACCGCGCGCTTGAATACGGAAGACAGTCGGCCTACGATTTTCTCACGCGTAAGATTCGCCTTCTTGAGATTACTCCGGCGATGCTTGCGCTGGAGCCGTGCAGTGGCTCAATCATCATGACCGAACCGGAGACGGGCCTCGTCAAGTGCCTTGTTTCTTACCCGAGCTACGACAACAATTATCTGACGAACTCAATCGATATGGAGTACTACAATAAGCTTCTCGCCGACAAATCGTATCCCATGGTATGCCGTGCGACGACATCAAAGACGACAACCGGTTCGACATTCAAGCCGCTCATGGCGCTTGCCGGTCTTTCCGAGGGTGTAATCAGTGTCGGGGAAACGATTCAGGACGAGTCGATTTTCAAGAAGATTGAGCCTTCGCCTAGATGCTGGGCGTACCCCGGCAACCACGGCCGTGAGACGGTGACGGACGCCATCAGAGACTCATGCAACTATTTCTTTTACGAGGTCGGATATCGACTATCGCTCAATGAGCGCGATGAGTATGTCGACGCGAGAGGACTTCGCACGATTCAACGGTATGCAAAAATGTTCGGACTCGGAGACCGATCCGGTGTTGAGATGTCGGAAAATATGCCCGCAATCTCCAATACCGACGCTATTCGTACCGCTATCGGCTACTATCACAGCTTCTCACCGGTTCAGATCAGCCGGTATCTTACCACAGTGGCAAACGAGGGCAATTGTTATGATCTTACGCTGATTGACCGCGTAGAGTCGCCGACCGGCGAATTGATTCGAAAAAACACGGCAAATATCCACAATCGGATTGAGATTTCAAAATCCAACTGGGATGCCGTAAAACGAGGCATGTACCTCGTGGTCAATGCGCAGACATCTTCGCTTCGGAAGATTTTTTCCAATTTAAAGACTCCCGTGGCGGGCAAAACCGGAACTGCGCAGGTAAGCTACAACCATCCGAACAATGCGCTTTTCATATCCTATGCGCCGTATGACAGGCCCGAGTTGGGACTTACGGTTGTCATCCCGAACGGATATGCTTCCTCGAACGCCGCATATGTGGCCCGAGAGGTGTACGGTTTTTATTTTGAGGGAGAAAACAAGGATGCTTTGCTCAGCGGCAATGTCGTCGCAGGTACCATTCTTGATGTCGGTTACACCGACTGATTCCCGGACAAAGGAGTTATGATTTATGAAGACTGACACTCATGTAGTGATTAAAGGATACAAGGACGGCATCTTGCTGATTCTCGATCCGGAGCTTCCGTTCCCGGAGCTGCTTGAGAGGATTCGACTTAAGTTCGAGGAATCCGCGAAATTTCTCGGTTCCGCCAAGCTTGCGCTCACATTTTCCGGCCGAACGCTCGACATTCAGGAGCAAAAGGATGTCCTTCGCGTGATTTCCGAAGTCAGCGACCTTGAGATTATCTGTGTGTTTGATAATGATGAATCAACGCAGGATGTCATGAAGAAGACCGTGGATTCGGTCATCAGCAGTCTCTCGAACCAGACCGGCAAATTTTTCTACGGCTCGGTAGGAGAGGGCTCCCATGTGGAGACTGAAAATTCCATGGTTGTCATCGGAAACATCGAGCGGGGCGGCTCCGTAACCTGCGGAGGAAGTCTTGTCGTTCTCGGGGCTATTCTCGGCTCTGCGACCGCGGGCACGAACGGAAGCAGCGATGCTCTTATCTTCGGGTCTCTTGTCGATGCCGAGCATCTCCAGATTGTCAAGACTGTCTATGACGCAGGGAGATTGACGGAGAAAGAGCAGAAGAAGCTTCGCAAGGCTGAAGCCAAGGCGCATCTCGATCGCGCAGCACGCATGATTACATTAAAGGACGGCGAGATAAATATCGCTCCGGTTGAGGAAGACACGCTCCGGTTTGACACGGATTTGGAAGGGTTGTTATAATTTATCGCCGGTCAGGCGGGCCGATTGCCCGGAGAACAGCCCGTGAGCCGGTATGTTTTTCGCGGATATTGTACGGAAAGGAATCGAACGACACATGTTCAAAAAGAAGGGGTACACGCTTGCGAACTATCGCTTTTCGGTTATTGCAATCGTGTTGATTATGCTGGCTACAAGCAGTTTGCTGCTCCAGCGCCTCCAACCGAACGACAGCAATGCTCTGATCAAGCAGATACTCGGCGTACTGCTTGGTATATTCATCATGGTCGTCGTTTCACTTATCGATTACCATTTTATATGCAAAATGTTTGTTCCTCTGTACCTGTTCAATATTCTGCTGATGTTCATCTGCAAATATGTCGACTACTCGACAACGCATTCCCCGATTTACGGCTGGAAGCATTATAAGGCAAGACGCTGGATAAAAATCGGAGGCAGAGGAGAGCCGCAGAAGGGCTTCGAATTCATGCCCTCGGAGATCACAAAGCTTGTGTTAATCATTGTTATGGCCAAGCTGTTTGTCATGCTCGAAAAGAGGATTAACTCCGTGGTCGGTCTGGTTATTATTCTGGCGACCATAGGCTTTCCTATTTATCTGATTTTCGACCAGCCTGATCTTTCAACCAGTATCGTTTTGACCGCATCGTTTATATGCATGTTGTTCATCGCGGGGCTGTCCATAAAAATACTGGCCGGAGGGTTGCTTGTCGGAATACCGTTATTGAGCGCGCTGCTATGGTATGTTATGCAGGATTACCAGGTGTTGCTAAACCCGTACCAGCAGGATCGTATCCTTTCGCTGTTCCATCCGGAGCAGTATAAGGAGCTCATGTATCAGCAAAATAACGCCGCTGCCGCAATTTCATCCGGCGGAATGTTCGGGAAGCTGATTGTCGGCAACACCAACCGCAGACTGACCGATTTTGTGCCTGTTGTGGAGAGCGACTTTATCTACACCGCAATCGCTGAGGAATTCGGCTTTGTCGGCTGCGTGCTTGTTGTAATGCTGTTTCTTTTGCTTGTGTTTATCAGTTTCCGTATCGCGAGAAGAGCTAAGGACCGTATGGGATATCTGCTCGCTTCTGGAATTGCCGTTTCGTTCTCGGTTCAGACGGTGGTTAATATCGGCGTTGTCTTGTCACTGCTGCCGAACACCGGAATTCCGCTGCCGTTTTTGAGCATCGGACTGAGTTCTCTGATTACGAACATGGCGACCGTCGGTGTTTTACTGAATGTGGGTCTGCAGGACAAGGATGTCGTCATCGACGACAAATATGAGTTTGAAAAAGGGTTGCTGGAAGGAGATTTGCGATGATTCGCATGTGGAACGACAATCGAATCAATCTTCAAAAAATGATTTCGCTCGGCATGGTTTTCGTGCTTTTGTGCGCTTTGCTTTGCGGATGCGGCGACTCGGAGGACTCGGGGCTTATGGGCAACTATCGCTCATCCGACAGTGTTCTGAACACCGATATCGGTGCTCTTCGGGGCGCAACATTTGCTCCGCTTCTTTCGCAGTGGTTTCTCTGTGATGTCACTGAGGATCAGATGACGGAAAATTATGTCTTTGACGCTGAGAAGGAAAAGCGCACGGGCTCGGTATTTGTAATCGACCGGACCGAAAACCGCCTTCTGTTCGGCTATCGGATGCTTGACAACGCGTATCCTGCAAGTATAACAAAGCTTATGACAGCGCTTGTCACACTCAAGAAGTGCGACCCCAAGGAGCTTGTGACCATCGACGAAACCGTTGCGAAGATGACGCGCGGTTCCGTATCCGAGCTGAAAGAAGGGGATGTAATAACCGTATACAATCTATTGATTGTTCTTCTCACAAGCTCCGCAAACAATGCAGCCGTAGCTCTTGCAAGGCATATCAGCGGCTCCGAGGAGGCGTTTGTCAAGCTTATGAACGCCGAGATGGACAACCTCGGTACAAACAAGACGAACTTTGTCAATTGCAGCGGACTCCAGGTAGACAAGCACGAGACAACTGCCTACGACATGTATATCGTTTACCAGGAATGCACCAAATATCCGACCTTCCGTGAGATTATGAAACTCACCGGCGGCGAGTATGAATATACAAACGCAGAGGGGGAGCAGCGCGTCCGTGCTTACAGCACAACCAACTGCTTCAAACTCGGCATGTATCCTTATCCCGAAGGCATAACCATCCTCGGCGGCAAAACCGGAACTACGGACCGCGCGGGATATTGTCTGATTCTCCATATTAAAAATGCTTCGGGGCATGAATATATACTCGGCGTGTTCCATTGTGAGACCGAAGCGAAACTCTATAATAAGATGAACGAGTTGATGGAGCAGTATTGTAAGTAGTATGCGTCATTTCGAAAAATAAAGGCCGATTTGCGATTTTTCGGTTGTTATTTTCCGCCCCATGTAATATAATATCCGTATCAGATAAGAGTGCCTGTCTGATACGATTTCAATCCTTAAGGAGGGCTTTGCCATGGTACAGATTATTGCCGGCGAAAAAGGAAAGGGGAAGACCAAGATTCTTTTGGACAAGGTCAATTCCGATGTACTCACATCGAAGGGAACCATTGTTTATTTGGATAAAAGCAACAAGCATATGTATGAGCTCAACAACAAGATCCGCCTGATCAATGTCAATGACTATTGCATCGAGTGTGCTTCGGAGTTTGTCGGATTCATCTGCGGAATTATCTCTCAGGATCACGACCTCGAGAAGGTTTATCTCGACAGCTTCCTGAAGGTTGCATGTCTGAGCGTTGACGATATCGAGCGCGTAATCACGAAGCTCGACATGATTTCCGTAAAGTTCAATGTTGACATTATCATCAGCCTTTCCGCGAATGCTGAGACGCTGACGGAAGCGGTTCGCTCCAAAGTGATTGTCGCATTGTAATTCAGCTTATGATTACTGCGGGGACCATCGCTTGATGGTCCCCTGTTTTACGAAGAGCTCTTTTGAGGTGACGCGTGGATAAGAGTCGATTGCGAAAGAGAAGCAACCAGAGAAAGGCCGGGAATATCGGTTTGGCGGTGTTTGCCTTCATTCTGATATATCTTGCGGTCTGTTTTGTGTTGTCTTTGCGCAAATCGCATCCCACGGTCTATGAAGTACAGAGAATTGCTCTGGCTACGAACAATCTTGCCAAAGCCGTTGTCGTCCGAGAAGAGCAGAGCGTAAAGACGCCCTCGGCAGGCTATATCAATTATTACATGAAGAGCGGCACGCGCGTTGCCAAGGACGAGACAGTATTTTCCCTGAACAACAGCCGCGAGGCCAGAAATGCGATGCGTGAGGATTGGAAAGTGCAGTTCAGCGCCGAGGATGTCCGCGACATGAAGGAGTGCGTGACTTCCTATTATCGGTCTTATAAGACCGGTGATCTCGCTGTAATCGGAGATTTGCGCACGAATTTACAGTCGAAAATGGTCACCATCGAGGATATGTATCTGCTTGAAAACCTTGCCAAGCTTGTAGGGCAGGGTTCGTCCTCCGGAATTTCCGTTTCGAAGGCGCCTTATTCGGGAATTGTATCATTTTTCACGGACTCCCTCGACGGACTTACTGCCGACGCGGTTTCCAGGGATACCTTCGACGAGAAGCAGTACACAAGCGGAACGCTTTACTCCGCTGAGATTCGCGAAGCCGGGAGCACTGCTTATAAGCTCGTGACGAACGAAAACTGGTCTTTGATTCTGAATCTCACGGAAGAGCAATACAACGCTTTGAGCGGGCAGAAGACCATCTCGTTCACCATTACCGATGACGGCCTTACGCTGACTACGCCGCTGAACCTTTACAAGAAGGGCGACGGAATGTTCGCGCGAATCGATTTGTCGATGTATCTGATTCGCTATATCGGCAAGCGGTTCCTGA
The DNA here is from genome assembly GCA_902798585.1 of uncultured Lachnospiraceae bacterium. Classification (GTDB taxonomy): domain Bacteria; phylum Bacillota; class Clostridia; order Lachnospirales; family Lachnospiraceae; genus ISDg. Next base: position 26,293 of record CADBXF010000010.1, on the reverse strand, counting down.
CGGTCTCCATCAATCTCTCGCAGACCGAAGGCCTGAAGATTCCCGCAAAGGCGATTGTTGAAAAATACTTTTATGTCGTTCCGAAGGAATTTATCATCAACGACCAGGGCAAGACCGGAATCGCGGTATGCGAGGTCAACGAGTCCGACAGTTCGCTGTATCAATACCGGTTCTGCGAGGCTGAAGTATATTACTATGACGATGAGTATGCATATATCGACGAGTCGGTCGTGAAGAGTCACGGTCAGATTATAACAATACCGCACACAACCAATCAGTACACGGTATCGACGCAGAAGAAGCTCGAGGGTGTGTATTGCGTCAACAAGGGCTATGCGCAGTTCCGTATGATTGAACGGTTGTACAACGGCGCCGATTATGTGATTGTAAAGTCCGGCATTGCACGAAGCATCAATGTTTATGACTTCATCTGGGAAAATGCCGCGACGCTTTCGGAGGATGAACTCATCAACACCGGAGCGCAATAAATCAGATTTGTGTAAAAACAAGGGGGGGAAACCTATGGTTACCGAGGCATTAAATACCGTTCGCAGGGAGATTGAAAATGCGTGTGCACGAAGCGGAAGAACTCCTTCGGATGTATGTCTGATTGCCGTCAGCAAGACAAAACCTCTGTCGATGCTTGAGGAAGCAATGGCCGCCGGGCAGTCGGATTTCGGTGAGAACAAGGTGCAGGAGCTTTGCGAGAAGGCGGAGGCTCTTTCCGGACGCGGTGTCACCTGGCATTTGATCGGTCATCTTCAGAAAAACAAGGTCCGTAAAGCCGTAGCGGTTGCATCGATGATTCATTCCGTAGACAGCATCGAACTCGCGGCAGAAATTCAGAAAGAGGCAGCGAGAATCGGCAAGACGCAGGACATTTTGCTTGAAATCAATGTTGCGCAGGAGGAGAGTAAATTCGGCCTGTCGACCGAGCAAGCCCTGCCTGCTGCAAGAGCAATCGCCGAAATGCCGAATGTACATCTGTGCGGATTGATGACAGTTGCGCCTTATACCGAAAATCCTGAGGAAAATCGTCAGTATTTTTCAGCTCTTCGCGAATTAGCAGTTGACATACAAGCGCAAAATATTGATAATATAGATATGTCTTGCCTTTCCATGGGAATGAGCAATGATTATACAATTGCGATAGAAGAGGGAGCGACTTTCGTACGCGTCGGTTCGCTGATTTTCGGCGAGCGTAATTACGGTACGGAGAAAGGGAGTATTTAACATGGGTATTTTCGGGAAACTTGCAAACTGGGTCAATGGCGACGATGACGAAGATCTTGACGAGGAATATGAGAATTATGTCTATGACGAAGACGGCGAAGACGACGAGGAAGAGGAGAAACCTTCCCTGTTTGCCCGTCTGAAAGCTCGTTTTATCCGAAGCGACGAGGAGCTTGAAGAGGCCGATGGTGACGAGGATGATGAGGACGACGAGCCCGCACCTGCACCCCGTTCGAATCTTGCAGCTCGCAATACGCGCTTAACCGCATCGTCGAGCGGATATTCTCAGGCTGTTGCTCAGCGCGAGCGCGCTTACACGAACACCGTTTCGCGCCAGGCATCTGCGGCAGGAACATTCTCACGCACGACAACTCTGAACCCGAACGCCGCTTGTCCGCAGAAGACGCCATTGGTTGCCTCTCCGGAGCGCACGGCAAGCCTGAATGCTGCTGCGAATTCGCCGCAGAAGCAGTTCTCGGTTATGAAGCCCACGAGCTTTGAGGATTCCTCAAGCATTGTTGATGTTCTTCGCAACGGCAAAGCAATCATCGTGAACTTCGAGGGCTTCAGCCCTGCAATTTCGCAGCGTATCATGGACTTTATCTGCGGTTGCATTTATACAATCGACGGTCAGATTTTGCAAATTTCCGGCTATATTTTCATTGTCGCTCCGAAAGATGTCGACATCACCGGAGATTACACCGCCTTCCTTCAGCAGGACGCGTTCGGTGTTCCGACATTCCGTCAATAAGTAACTATGTTTTGAAGGAGTCCTGCCATGGAGACATCGCTTCGCAGATTTCCGAAGCTTCGTTTGCTCTGGTTGCCTGTCGTTTTGGTTTTGCTCGATCAGGCGACAAAATACTGGGCTGTCAAATGTCTGAAGCCGCGTGAGTCGATTTCGGTAATCGGCGAACAAGTTACTTTCCGATACCTGGAGAACCGCGGAGCCGCATGGGGCATGTTGTCCGGCAAGTTGGATGTTTTATCGATTCTTACGGTAATTCTGATGCTGTTTTTGCTTTATCTGGTTTCCAAGGTTCCTGCCGAGCGAAGATTCCTTCCGATTACAGTATGCCTTCTTGCGATTATCAGCGGCGCTTTCGGTAATTTGATTGATCGCATTTGGCGGCATCATGTGGTTGATTTTATTTCTTTCGATGTCATCAATTTCCCGGTATTTAATGTCGCGGACATTTATGTGACCTGTTGCACGATTCTTCTCGCAATTTTGATTTTGTTTAAATACAAAGAGAATGAATTGAATTTTCTGCCGTTCTTCGGCGACAACTGATTGCCGATGACAAATTTCCTATGAACTATAATCAATGACATATGTCATCAACCCCTTAGGTCAGTAATGATTTAAGGGGTTCTTTGCAAATAGCATGACGCGGAAAGGAAAGCCATGGAGACACGAATCCTCATTGTCGAAGATGATCTTGCCGGTATTCGATGCGATCGGGTGATAGCGGAAATGATTCCGGAAATCACGAGAAGTTTTGCGCAAAAGCTTGCAGACAACGGTTCGGTATCGGTCAACGACATTGTGCTTTCGAAAAACAACTGCAAGCTGAAGGCCGGAGACAAAATCACGGTAAAGCTTCCGGATCCCGAGCCTTTGGCTATTGAGCCAGAAAACATTCCTCTGGATATAATCTATGAGGATGACGATATCTGCATTGTAAATAAGCCAAAGGGCATGGTAGTGCACCCGGCGCCGGGGCACAGTAACGGAACTCTGGTGAATGCTTTGTTATATCACTGCGGTAGCCATCTCTCCGGTATCAACGGGATTGCAAGACCGGGAATCGTTCATCGTATCGACCGCGATACGACAGGACTTCTTGTGGTTTGCAAGAACGACACCGCTCATTTGTCGCTCTCGGAACAATTGGCTGTTCATTCGATTACAAGAGTATATGATTGTATCTGCGAAGGCATTCTCAAAGAGGACGGCACGATTGATGCAAACATCGGTCGCAGCACAAAGGACCGAAAGAAAATGTGCGTGACGGCGCAGGGCAGAAGAGCGGTGACCCATTATTTTGTGCAGGAGCCGCTTGCGGGCAAATACACATATGTAAAATGTCGTCTGGAGACCGGACGCACGCACCAGATTCGCGTTCATATGGCGTCGATTCATCATCCACTTCTCGGTGATACGGTTTACGGGCGCGAAAAGCAGCCGTTCTCTACGGACGGACAGGTGTTGCATGCAGGCGTGCTTGGCTTTGTACATCCGAGAAGAGGCGAGTATATGGAGTTTCAGGCACCGCTTCCGGAATATTTTGAGAAACTGTTGAATAAGCTGCGGATGATATAAAGCAACAGACATCGCAGCATCCTATCATAAGGCGAGGCATTTATTTTGAGACGAAATGTTGCAAAAGTGATTTCGGATTCTATCAGGGACGCTCGGTCGAATTCCGTTCGTTCTTCTTTGGTTGTGTTCGGTCCGTCCGGAATCGGCAAAACATTCCTGCTCAGAAGTGTAGCCAAGGAGCTCGGAGTGCGATATCTTATGGCGGATGTCGCGATTGACAGAGATCTTCGCGAATTGTTGCTCACCTATGCCGTCTCGGAAAATGCAGGTACGCTTACAGACGAAGTAGCGCAATATTTCGGTATGTCAAACGAGAGAGTGCTTGAAACCGTATTTATTATTGACGGCGCTGAGGCGTTACAAAACAGCCTTCAAAAGTTGCTGGCTTCGGAGTTTGCTGCAGTAACCGTCTGGGTAACAAATCGCCCTGACAGGATTCCGGATTATGAAACCGCAAACACCGTCACAAAGGTTGCAATACCGTTCGGCTCGAGTCGAATTGTCACAATGATTCCGGTTCTTCCTCTCGGATTTGATGAATTTGTTGATGCAATCGGTCATCCGGAATACGCAAGTCTGATTCGCGCACAGGCAGAACAAAACCGACCGATTCCGGAAATGCTTTCGCAGGAGCTTGCGGATCTGTATTTCGATTATATGCTTGTCGGCGGTTATCCGCAGGCTGTTTCGGCATATATCAATACGCGCAACGATATTTCAGCGCTTCGGCTTGTTCACGGACAAATACTTGCCGGAGTCAAAGCGTCTCTGTGTTCGGGCTCCGGGGATTCGATCCGATTACATCAATTATTTGATTACTACGGCAGTAGCCGGTGTCGAAGCGGCTCGAAATTTCGGCCGGGCGACATTGTCAGGGGACTTACTGTAGGACAGTTTTCCGATGCTCATCGATTGTTGGTGCAATGCGGATATCTGATTCCGGTCGCTGCTTTGCATGATTCCACTGTTGTAGACCGCTATGTAGTTTCGGATACCGGACTTCTTCGATATCTTCAGGAAGATTACGATTCGTTTTTTAACACCGAAGAAAACGGCCTTCCGTATGACATTTATGTGCAGAGTCTGTATGGCGAATTGTACCGCGCAGGTATTACCGTTCTACGATGGGAGAGCGGCAGAAGTGCAGTGATTCCGGCGATTCTTAAGGACCGGCGCACATTTTTTACGATTGAAGCTGAAGCGACCAAACGAAGTCGGAGTTCTGCTGTGTTTTGCGAATCCTATCCGGAATTTGAAAGATACCATATAACCCATGCAAAAACAAAGCCTGACGATACACACCACAAGATACAGTGGTTTGAACTGTGGGGTATACTAAAGCCAAAAAAAAGATGAAACGGATTTGATTTTGCTTATTGACAAGCAAATTCTATAATAGTAGAATTATTAATGCACAGTATGACAGTGCACTGCAATAATTTCCTGTTCTACAGCGTGAGAATTACTGACAGTGAGTGGAGACGGTAGCATTATGGGTGAAATCAGACTGCATGAGGGCGAATTGAATGTTATGGAACTGCTTTGGTCCAACCAGAGCCTTTCCGCAAAAGATATCGCCAAGATCATTAAGGATTACATCGGCTGGGAGAAAAACACAACCTATACGGTAATCAAGCGATTGATCGACAAAGGTGCGGTCGTCCGTGAGGAACCGGGGTTCATTTGCAAAGCTGTTGTAACGAAAGCCGAAATTCAGCGAATTGAAGCGAAAGCATTGTTTGACAAATTGTTCGGCGGTGATATCAGCAATTTCTTTAAGGAATATCTTGCAAACGAAAAACTCGGAGCAGAGGAAATCCGTGAGCTTCGTAAAATCGTCGATACACAGTATCGAAAACTATTTTAAACCCTGTGTTACAGAAAAATACGCCCGGAGTGAGAGTGCTTCGGGCGTTATCAAAAAACATATATTATTTCGCTAAACGCAGGTTTTGCGAAATAATATACCGTAAAAATGCCTGTTTTGGAGGTGTTTATGGCTACTGCCGATTCTTATCACAAGCAAATGGCTGTCAAGAACGAATTAAAGCTTCGTGAGCTCAGAAAGGATTTACCGCCTTTCTGCGATCAATTCTTTCGCGGAATCGAACCGACCACAGCTCCGCGCACACGAATTGCGTATGCTACCGACTTAAAGCAGTTTTTTGTTTACGCAAAGAACCATATCAAAAAGTTACAGGGAACCGATTTGTCTGTTGCCGATATTTCTGTTCTTAACGATATTACCTGCTACGATATTGAGAATTATCTCGATTATCTCAAGGTTTATGTCAACGAAAACGGCGAAACAATCACAAACGGCGAAAACGGTTTAAAGCGCAAATTATCTGCAGTACGCGCAATGTATCGGTATTTTTTCTTTCACCATGCCGTTGACAATAATCCTGCAGAACAAGTTGCGGTTCCCAAGATTCACGAAAAAGCCATCGTTCGTCTTGATGAAAATGAAACCGCGGAACTTCTTGATACCGTAGAATACGGAACCGGCGGTTCCAAACATCAACAAAGTTTCCATGAAAAAAACAAGGATCGCGATCTTGCACTGGTTACATTATTGCTCGGAACCGGTATTCGTATTTCCGAATGTATCGGCCTGAATATTCAGGATGTGGACTTTGATAACGATCGTATTAAGGTGACTCGAAAAGGCGGCAATGAAGCATATGTATATTTCGGTGACGAAGTTCGGGATGCGCTTTCGGTATATTATGATAAGCGCTCCTCTCTCACTGCCGTCGCCGGTCACGAGAACGCGTTATTTTTATCGAACCGTATGAGCCGCATGACAGTTCGCGCGGCGGAAATGCTTGTAAAAAAGTATGCTGGTGCAGCCGTATCTCTTAAAAAAATTACACCGCATAAGCTTCGGAGCACATACGGAACGCAATTATACAAGGAGACCGGCGATATTTATCTCGTAGCAGATGTTCTCGGACACAAAGATGTAAATACAACGAGGCGTCATTATGCGGCGATTGAGGAAGAACGGCGCCGCCAGGCCAAGGACAAGGTGCATCTGCGGAAGGATTGACGCCGGAGCAATATCTGCTCGGTATTTTGCCTTCGAATTGCGCAAGTGAATCGTTCAATCCGTTTTATCGACAGTAAGTCCGGAAAAAAGCAATCAGTTCCATATTGACACCAGTAATTTGCTTCGTCGATTAAGCGTGGACTTGACATTTCGAAGAATCTCTCGGAACCGAGCTGTCGCTTCTGATAATTCCTCCGGCTTCAGCGTCTGATTTCCGAAGGAAGCACGCTCAACAGTATCAACATAGCTGTTTGCCGATTCTGCAGTAATGCCGAATCGCGTAACCAGCAATTCCTTCATCGACTTATAATACACATTGTGATCCTCTGTTGCGGAAAGCTTTCTGAGCGTGTTTGCCAACGATTGATACTGATATACAAGCCGGCTGTTGTCCTTTTTGTGATACAGCCGGTATTCTTTTACAATGCGGCGAAGCACGATATATAACAGTAACGCGACAACCGCAATAATCAAAATTGCAAACAATATCGGCAGACTTCCTTTTAACTGCTTGGAAAGCGCGTTGATTGCATTACCCGCATTGTCATCGTCGTCCGAGAACAAGCCGCTGAATCTCGACCAGAAACTTCCGCCCTCCTCGTCCGCCGCGTAGTCAGCAACCGTGAACTCCAACGGAATCCATCCGAATCCGTCAAAATACACTTCAACCCAGGCATGCGCTGCAGCGTCAGGCACCGTTACACGCATAACCCGCGGTTCTTCACCGTCCGATACGGTTGCATTGTATCCCTGATACCATTCTTTCGCATTCTCGTTCGGCAATTCGGACATTTGGACGGCGTCATCGTATGTAATACAATAGCCTTCCACATATCGTGCCGGAATGCCCTTTTCTCGCAAAAGCATGGCAGCCGCAGTCGCAAAATGTGCACAAAAGCCTCGCTTTTGCTTTGTCAAAAAGTATTCGACGAAATCATGATTCCTGGGTGTAATTCCCGGCTGCTGCGAGTACACGAATTCACTGACAAAATAGCGAATAATTTCGGGAACAACCTCCTCGAGCGTTTGACCCGGTATCTTTTCATCGCAAATTCGCTCAAGTACCGGCTGCAGTTTTTCGGGAATCTGAAGATAGTTTCGATAGACATATTTCCGGTACAGCAGTTCGGTCTCATCATTATTGCCGGCTCGTTGCATTACATCCTCAATATCCACATCGATATTGCGTGTATAGAGAGGATAATACTCGTAGGTCTTCGTCTTACCCATCGGCAAATGCATATTTACCATGTCATTGTTGAAATATCCGTTATACTGTCTGCTGAAGGTAAGTTCATCGGTATGGTACATCGTATAGTACGGCAAATAACCAAACTCCGGGTCGGCATCCACATTCGTTACGGATATTTTTGCATGCGCACTTCTCTCGTATCCGCTCTCCATCAGGCGCTTAAGAAAATTGCTCTCCTGGTTGACGACAGGAAGATGATTCTTTATTCCGAAGACCTCAAGCGGAAATATTATGGTTCTCGAGGACCAGTAATTGTCGTTGTAATAGGAACCGATATAGGCGCGAAGATACAAGGCCTCGGTATTATCGGGAACATGATCTACATATAAATCCGGCTGCATATCAAATCCGATGCTTCGAATACCGCCGAGTCTTCCTCGATTCAGACCGCCGGTGCCCTGGTATTGGTTAAAGAAAGCAAGAATACCGGACATTGCAAATTCTTCCACATAGGGATCCACACTGTCTTTGCCCCGGCTGAATGTGCTCTTTGCGCGATACGGAGCTGCAGCAACAACGCCTGCGCCGGCAATGACAAGCAAGAGAGAAACTATAACAGCACAGAGAAGCATATACGCGGAGGTTTGAGCAAAACGCTCTCCTCTCCTGAATATCACGCCTTTCTTTATGACAACATTCGGATTTTTGCCCTTCATCGGCATATAATATCTGTGGCTTGCTCTCAGGAATACAACTCCGAGAAAACCGACTGCAAGAAGCGCCAAATAGAAATAATGAACGGAATCATTGAAATAAATACAGAGCTGAACAATCGGATACAGAATAACAAAGGTAAACAAAATGCTCCCCGATCCGGAAATTGCGTGGTTTAAAAGGCATAACAACAGACTGTTAATCGTAATCAGGCAGCAAGTTATCGTCAGGGAGCGGTTGGTAATGATTTCATTATATTGACGGACGCCGCTCAGATGCAGTTTATCGTCAACAACCTCCATGACACAATTCAATACGGCATTGATACCGCTGTTCGCATACAGATGAAAGGCGATACTGAAGCCCATGAAGGATACGAAGAAAATGATATAGCCGAGATTGAATGCCAGACGGTTATAATACAGAAACGACATAAAAAACGAAAACACAAACAGAAAAAGGAATAAAAGCGGTCGATAACAGGGCAAAGAAAAACTGTTGACGAACATTCCAAGAAGCCCGTAAGCACACAAAAAGATCAGAATCCCGTGAATCAGGCAAATCTGAATTCGGGATCTGCGGCTTAGCTCGGTATAACCGAGTTCCATTGAAATGCCGTAGCGTGTACTGCAGAGTTCGGCGAACTCGTTTAATTCACGCTCTTTCTTTGTAATCTTCACGGCAACCTCCGGGAAACAACCTCAAATCATATACAATGCCGCCAAATCGTCTTTCGCATAAAGAACCGTAGCCTGTACCTGCGTTGGCAACGGCTGAGCAGCAAGAACAAGACATTGCCGTTCTTCCGTTTCTCCGATTCGATGCAGAACCGTATTGCGCGCAGATGCTTTCGGGTCCAGATAATACATTGCCACAACGCAATCCTGTACCTGATCTTTCTTCTGCACCGTAATACGCTCAAATTGCGAGGCATCGTTCGGAAGATAACAGAACGAATAAACAAAACCCATTTCGGAAAGCAAAATACCGACTGAATACATCAAATCAAAATAGGCATCGAGCTGTTTGGCATCACGAAAATCATGACACAGCAGTATTTCAAATGTCTCTCCCGTCGTATCGGCAAATTCTTTTACCATCAGGCTATTTTCTTTCGCACTGAGCTTCCAATGAATCTGCTGAGGACGATCACCGTCCCGGTAATCGCGAATCTCGAAAATTTCGGACGGATCCGAGCCTTTCTCGTTCCTTTCATACAGCGTTTCGTCGCTGCTTTTTCCCCGGTAATCCTCAAACATCTTCGGCAGTTCCATACGATTCGGCAAAACGATTGCCTCAGATACAGAATTCACCGGGACTACGGCAGAAACAAAGCCAAGAATGTCAAAGAGCTCTACCCCGGAAAGTGTTGCGGTATAATTGCCGCAATTCATCAAAGAAATCGGGACCTCGTATCGCATATGCTCCGACGGGCCTACGGATAATTCCACCTTATGCGCAATATCATTCGGGTTCAGGTCGTTAAGAATCCGATAGGAAAACACAGCTTTGGAAATCGGAATCAGCGAGGAATTTTCAGCACATAACACAAGCGCCGTCTTCTCTCCACGGTTGAGCGTAGAGCTTTGGAACTCGACGGAAAACCGAATCTTACGATATGCATAACGAAAGGAAACGATGCTCAGAATCGGCAACAGGATTGCCGCAAAAAGAACGAGCAGCGACAGCGGATGATTGTTAAACTGATATAAAACGACAAGAATTGCCAGTAGGAATACATAGCAAATCCATGTAAGAATCTTTTTCATACCGATCTCCGTAACTTAAAGCTTCGGAACAAATACAGTATCAGCGAGCTTGCGAAGAATTGTCTCGGAATCGATGTTTTTCGCCTTGGCGCGTGAACTGAGTACAATACGGTGCGTAATCACGCAATCGAGATTAGCAACAACATCTTCGGGTGAAACAAAATTACGGTCATTCAGAAATGCATGCGCTTTGGCCATGCGGAGCAAAGCCTTGCTGCCGCGCGGGCTGAGGCCGAGTTGAATGCTTTCGCTGTTTCTGGTCGCTTCCGTCAGATTCACAATCATCTCATAGATTGCTTCATCAACAAAAACATTATGTACCTGCTCCTGCATTCCAAGGAATTCTTCCTGAGAGATAACAGGGTGAATCATTTCGCCGAGGGAATCCTGTCGGAGGATATCTTTTGCGGATTCGTGACTCGGATATCCCATGCTGAGTCTAACCATGAAGCGATCCATCTGCGATTCCGGAAGACGCTGCGTACCGGCCGAGCCAAAAGGATTCTGCGTAGCGATAACAACAAACGGTTTCGGAAGATAATATGTCTTTCCGTCGACAGTCACTTTACCCTCTTCCATCAGCTCAAGCAATGCGGACTGTGTCTTCGGAGAAGTACGGTTAATCTCGTCAGCGAGCAACAGGTTGCACATTGCAGCGCCGTCATGAAACTCAAACTCCTGCGTCTGCGCATTATACATGTTAAAGCCGGTAATGTCACTCGGCATTACATCCGGAGTAAACTGAACGCGATGATAGCTCATGGAAAGAGCTTCCGAGATAGACAAAGCGAGTGTAGTCTTCCCGACACCCGGAATGTCCTCAAGCAAAATATGACCGCCGGCAAACATGGCGCACAAAACTTTGACAATAATATCGTCCTTGCCTTTTATGTTCTTTTTGATTTCATTAACAACACTTTGTATCTTGGAATTCATTACATTTCCTCCGCCTATTACTTTTCATAGTATACCATAACATGCGGTATACCGCCATAGTTTTTGTTGTACTGCTTGCGCCCGGCCGAGAAAATGTTATAATACTCTGAGAATAAATTAACCGCAATTTTCCGCATATAATCAGGGAAAAATCGTAAAAAGCGAGGAACAGATTCAATGAAATTACAGCAGTTATTGAGTTATGTGAGAAGAGCTGCAGATGATTACAATATGATTTCTGAGGGCGATATCATCGGAGTCGGTATCTCCGGCGGGAAAGACAGCCTTACATTGCTATGGGCGCTTGCAGAATTGCGCAGATTTTATCCGAAGAAATATACGCTGAAGGCAATTTCCGTAAATCTCGGGTATGCGATTGATTATTCTGAGATTGAATCCCTGTGCAGAAAGTTGGATGTTGAATTGACGATTGTAAATACTCAGATAGCACAGATTGTTTTCGATATAAGAAAGGAAAGTAACCCCTGCAGCTTGTGTGCAAAGCTTCGGAAAGGAGCTTTTAATGATGCTGCTGTCGTGCTCGGTTGTAACAAGATTGCATATGCACACCATAAGGATGATGTCATTGAAACGATGCTTATGTCCCTCGTGTATGAGGGAAGGTTTCACACTTTCGCGCCGGTCACCTATCTCGACCGCATAAACCTGACACTGATTCGTCCCCTGATCTATGTGAACGAATGCGATGTTGCCGGCTTTGCAAACAAATATCAACTCCCGGTCTTTAAGAATCCCTGTCCTGCGGATGGAAAAACAACCCGCGAGGGTGCGCATAATTGGATAAAAGCATGGAACACCGAGGCTCCTGGAGTTCGGGAACGATTGTTTCGAGCAATCGCCTCCGGCACTCTTCCGGAATGGAAACTGCCGGAAGAAACCTCATCTGTCAATGAGAACAGGAAAGAAATCACTCATAATACGGAATCAGCAGAGAATAACCGTACTTGATGACGTCATCGGTAAGACCGTTCGTGGCCTTGATCTCACGAACATACTCGCTCATGCTTCCGCATTCCTCGGTATAATACTTCTTGGCGATATTCCAGATGCAGTCACCCTCTTCCACGCATACCGAGGTCAGATACATCGCGCGATCGGACTTCGCCTTGCTGCTGTTAAGAGCCGCACCGAGCGCGATAATGAGAATCAATGCCGCTCCTGCAATCAGAAGCATGATTCTGCGGCTTCTGCGGCGCTGTAATGCTCTGCGTCTCTTCATATTGCGAATATGTCTTACTCTTGCCACAGCTTCGGTCTCCGTGAAGCAATCCGTGTCAAATCCGTACTCGAAATTATTAACTGCTGCTCTCATGGTAATGTCTCCTGAAATTCAAATCCAGATTCCGTCGAACATTTGTTCTTGTCTTGATGCTATTATACGAACGCATGTTCGGTTTGTCAACACTTTTTTGCAAAAAATCGAACAAATGTTTTGCTTTTTCGATTTTTGTGTGCTATAATGAGGATGTTGAAGGATTTCTGAAGAAGGAGGAAAGCCATATGCCCGGTAAAATTACTGCCAAGCAGCAGGAAATTTTGTCTTTTATCAAGGATCAGATTCTGGCGAAAGGGTATCCGCCGTCGGTCCGTGATATTTGCGAAGCGGTTCATTTGAAGTCCACATCGTCCGTACACTCTCATCTCGCAACGCTCGAGGAGAACGGATACATTCGTCGCGACCCCTTGAAACCACGCTGTATTGAGATTATTGATGATTCCTTCCGTCCGACCGAACGCGAGACTGTCAATGTTCCCGTCATCGGAACGGTTGCGGCCGGTCAGCCGTTGCTGGCCACAGAGTCCATCGTCGACTATTTTCCGATTCCCGTCGAATACATGCCGAACGCCGAGACATTTTTCCTTAAGGTAAAGGGCGACAGCATGATCAATGTCGGTATTTTCGACGGTGACTGTGTTCTTGTCCGCCGTCAGAATACCGCGCACAACGGCGATACCGTCGTTGCTCTGATCGAGGATTCCGCTACAGTCAAGACATTTTATAAGGAGAACGGTTATATTCGACTTCAGCCGGAAAATGACGCTCTCGCTCCGATTATTGTGCCGGACTGCATGATTCTCGGTATCGTCATCGGCTTGTTCCGCTTTTATCGTTAAGAATTTGCAGCTGATATTTCACATGAAAAAACCCCGGATTATTCCGGGGTTTTTCGTTTCTTTCCGCTCTTTTCTTCGCAGCGCTTACTCTTTCCAATCCGCGGTATCTACGGTCGTTCCGTCGCGCCATACGCGCTCAAGATCATAGAACAGGCGGTCCTGCGACGAGAATACATGAACTACAATATCGCCGTAGTCAAGCAAAATCCAACCGCTGTTTCTCGCGCCCTCAACACGCTTCGGCTCGATTCGGTAATCGCGATAGAGGCGCATCTGCACCTCGTCGACCATCGCCTCCACCTGCGAGGCGTTGCTTCCGTCGGCAATCACAAAGTAATCGGCGATTGTGGATACTTTGTCAATCTCAATCACGCGCACATCAAAGCCCTTCTTGTCCTCAAGTGCGCAAAATGCTGTCTTGGCAAGATCTTTCGAGCTGTACTCACTCATGGTACTCTCTTTCTCCTTGTTGTTTTGTGTTTGATCCGCTTTCGCGGATTGTTCTTTCTTTATTTGCTTTTCCAAATCTTCCCGCACGAGGTACGATTGCCTGCAAATCGGAGCTCCTATGGTTTCCAGGAAGCGAATTGTTGCCTTTGTAACCTCATAGGCGCCCTCGGTAAGATTCTTTAAAGCGATATCGCGCAGTCTTGCAAGCGTAATATCAATCGGGCGATGATCCCGGTAAGGCTCGAAGAAATCCGCAGTAAATACGGCTGTCTCCACCTCGTTCATCCCGATTTCGCCCAGGCAATGCTTTCCGATTGCATTGAGAATCACGGGATCTGTGATACCGTAATCATGCTCAGCGATATAACGACCGACCGGCGCATGCAAAACATCGCCTGTCGTCTCCTGCTCCGGCTCATGCGGAACATCGTTCAGATTTGCATAGGAAACCAACTCCGGGATGGACATATATTTTGCGCAGTCATGCAAAATGCCTGCCAGAAACGCCTGCTGAACTTCGTCATAGCATCCGTCGTCGCCGGGCTTCCGTCCCATGTCCTCAAAGCGCGCCTGCAGCAGATTGGCAGCTGTGTATGCAACACCGATGCTGTGCCACAGACGAAATATATGAAGACGTTTTTCGAGCTGTTTTACAAGGGAATCAAAGCTTGTTTTCGTCGCGGTGCGAAGGCATCCCGGGGCATCCGAATAAACGCCGAAACGCCTGCAGTAATCGGACACTCTCGCGGGTAAATCCATAGCGCTCCCGCCTCTCCTAAGGCAATCGCGCAGTTCTGTCGAGGAAACCGGATTGTACGGAAGATCGATGGGAAAGAATACGCTGCCGTATTGTTCGCTGCGTGCGGCGAGAAGCTCTGCAAACGCCATCGAATTCTCTTCCCGAGGCGCAACTAAAATTTTCGCAAGACCTGCGATGGTTTCCGGCTCATGCCAGGTCGGAAAATCGATGAGAGAATCCTCTCCCATGATGTAATAGTGCTCTGCCTCCGGATGTTCGTTGTGCAAAATCGTGAGAGTGTCGGAAGTATAGGAACGGCCCTCTCTCTCGAATTCCATCAGATTAATGTCAAGCTCCGGCTCCGTCGTGAGCGCAAGCGTCAGCATGGAAAGACGGTGAATGTCCGATGTCGCCACACTGTTCTTGTGCGGCGGAATTTTGGCCGGAACAAGAAACACAACATCGAGGTTATACTGTTCCTTTGCCTTCTTCGCAATCGCTATATGCCCCGCATGGACGGGGTCAAAGGTCCCTCCGTAAATACCCACTTTCATTATTGTTCCCCCGAATCGTTGTAAATCAGTCGCAAGCGGATCAGATTGTTATTTAGGCAGGACAATGGTGGCCTTGGTCTTCGAAGGTTTGTATAATACAATCCTCTTGCCGATGACCTGCACGGTCTCCGCTCCGGTTCTCTCGGAAATCAGCACGGCGAGCTCTTTCGCATCGTCGTCACAGTTGTTCAGAACCGCTATCTTAATCAGCTCGCGCGCTTCCAAAGCCTCCCGCAAAGCATTGCAGAGCTCCGGCGTTATACTCGCCTTACCGATGCGGAAAATCGGTTCGAGATTCATTGCAAGGCCCTTTAAATAGGCTCTTTGTTTACTGGTCATACTATCCTCTTTCAACGCAAAATGCGCTTATTTGTAATAATCAAACTGCAGACCGTACATGCGCACGGTGTCGCCCTCCTGAATTCCGAGCGCCTCCAGCTGCTCCAGAATTCCGTTCGTCTTAAGGAAATTCTGGAAGAATTCAAAGCCCTTTTCGGAGTCCAGATTCGTATATCCGAGCATACGCTCGATACGGGGACCTTCGACAACATACATCGAGGAATCCGCATCGTACTCAACCGTAAAAGGCTCATCAAACTCTTCGCCTGCTGTCTCGGGGAAGAATTCCTGCGTGAACTGAATCGGCTCTTCCTCGGATTCCTGAAGCATGTTCCAAAGTGCGTACAAAACCTCGCGGACTCCCATTCCTGTCGCTGCGGAAATCGGCATAATCACGGCGTTCGGAAGATCGGATGCGAGCTCTTCGCGAAGCATTGCAATCGCAACCTCGCGATCCTCCTCGGTATACAGATCCATCTTGTTTAAAGCGATAATCTGCGGTTTGCCGGCAAGCACCGCGCTGTATTGCGCAAGCTCCCGATTGATGGTCCGGATATCCTCTGCAGGATCGCGACCCTCAACCGAAGCTCCGTCGACAATATGAAGAATTACGCGACAGCGCTCCACATGCTTCAAAAACTCATGGCCGAGTCCGACGCCTTCCGACGCGCCCTCAATCAACCCGGGGATATCCGCAATCACGAAGCCGTTCGTTCCTTCCAGAGAAACTACACCGAGATTCGGGTGAAGCGTCGTAAAATGGTAATCCGCAATCTTCGGCTTTGCGTTGGAAACACGCGAAAGGAAGGTTGATTTTCCGACATTCGGAAAGCCTACCAGACCGACATCCGCGATAACCTTGAGTTCCAACAAAACGCGAAGCTCTTTACCTTTTTGGCCGGGCTGTGCATACTTCGGAACCTGCATTGTCGCCGTGGCATAATGCATATTGCCCTTGCCGCCGCGTCCGCCGTGAAGGATAATCTGACGCCTGTTATCATGTGACATGTCGGCAATCACTTTGCCGCTCTCGGCATCCTTGATTACGGTTCCTTCCGGAACACGCACAACAAGGTCCTCACCGTCGGCACCGTGACAGCAGTTGTTACCGCCGTTCTCTCCGTTCCCGGCGGCATATTTTTTGATATAGCGGAAATCATTCAGCGTATTCAGTCCTTCATCGACTTCGAAAATTAGATTTCCGCCCCGTCCGCCGTCGCCGCCGTTCGGTCCGCCGGCTGCGACGAACATTTCCCGCCGGAAACCGACATGGCCGTCACCGCCGTTACCGGAACGGATTGTGATGATGGCAGTATCTGCAAACATACTTCCTCCTGATGAATAAAGAACCCCGTTTCGACGCGAACGCCAAAACGGGGCTGATTCCCTGATACCGATCGATTACTCGGCTACCGGATACACACTTGCCTGCTTCTTTCCGCCCGCCTTGGTCTCAAAACGAAGCGTTCCGTCAACCAATGCAAAGAGTGTGTCATCTCCGCCGCGTCCGACGTTAACACCGGGATGAATCTTGGTCCCGCGCTGCTTGAAAAGGATGTTGCCGGCCTTAACAAACTGACCGTCAGCTCTCTTGGCGCCGAGACGCTTGGACTCGGAATCTCTGCCGTTCTTCGTGGAGCCGACACCCTTCTTATGAGCGAACAATTGAAGGTTCATTCTCAACATGACTCTTACCTCCTTAATCGAATAAACATTTCACAGTAACCTTAACATTACGCGGATAATCCTCCGCGATGGTTGTGAGCGCAAGCTGCAGAGAACGCAGCAACAACTCACTCTCCGGTCCGACCGGAGCATCCACCATGCAGCTGAGCTCGCCGTCCGACTCGCTCACGGTTGCATGATCTTCGGTCAGTTCCGTGACGGAATTGACACATGAAAGCGTCAATGCCGATACGGCGGAACAAACGATGTCTCTTCCGCTGTCCGCAAAACCGGCGTGCCCGATACAGGAAAACCCGATCAGCCGGCCGTCGCGGGCATCTTTATAAAATTCCGCACGGATCATAGAAACCAACTCCTGCCCGTAAATCGATCAAAGCTTGATCGAATCGATCTTAACCTGCGTATAGGGCTGTCTGTGGCCGTTCTTCTTGTGATATCCGCTCTTTCTCTTGTAACGGTAAACGATAACCTTCTTCGCCTTGCCGTCGCCGAGAACCGTCGCCGAAACAGTTGCACCGGAAACTACGGGATCGCCGACAACCAACTCGCCGTTGTTAACAGCAAGAACCTGGTCGAAAACATAGCTTTCGCCTTCCGCTGCACCGAGTTTTTCTACTCTAATGATATCGCCTTCCGCTACCTTGTACTGCTTTCCGCCGGTCGCAATAATTGCGTACATACAGGGTACCTCCTATTATCATTACTCGCCAGTTACGGTGATACGCATGGGTCAAAAACCGAAAAATGCGCATACTTCGACCTCACTGTGCGGCATACTGTGTCAATATACCATAACCCCGATACGGTGTCAAGCATATTTTTCAGAAATCCAGATATTTTCGCAAATCCTCCGAGAGCGGTCTTCTGCGCTTCATCCGCGTGATTTCGACGAGCCCCAGGGGCGTCATGTCAACGACTTTCGTCTCCGTCGGATCCGAGGAAGTAATCGCCTTAAGCTCCGCAAGAAGCGTTTCCCGATCCACGGGATTATTCATATTAATAAAATCGATGATGATAATGCCCGAGATGTTGCGAAGGCGCAGCTGTCTCGCAATCTCGCGGGCCGCTTCGATGTTGCACGGGAGAAAGCTTTTCTCGCAGGCGTTCGAAACGCTTGATTTTCCGGTGTTCACATCGATGACCGTCATGGCCTCGGTCGGTTCGATCACCAAAAATGCGCCGCTCTTAAGCCACAGCTTCCGCGAGGATAATTCGCTCAGATGCTTTTTCATGTCAAACTGCGCCGACAGCGGATACTCATTCTCGTCCAAAACCTCGATTTTGTCTGTATAGGAAGGAGCGAACGAAGCGGAAAATGCACGCAGTTCCTCGGCGATATCCCCGCCCTGTACAAGCACACGGTCGGGAATCTGCTTCCTGTTGTCCCGCAGTTCACACAGATACGCGGGAAGCCCCCGCACCAGAACATTTCCCTTACTCTTATAAAGCCCCTTCTCCGCGATGTCGAAATACCGCTCGCGAAGCACCGTGAACTCACGGTAAATTTCCTCATCGGAAGTCTCATACGCATGCGTTCGCACCATCAGGGTATAGGAACCGTCAATCCACTCCCCGGCCAGACGACGCAAATCGCTTTTGCGCTCACCGTCCGGTATTTTAGCGGAGCAACGGACGCCCTTTTTACCGTGAATCAGCACAAGATTCACACCGGTCAGGGAAAACTCCGTTACAACGGTTGCGGGCTTGTTACGGCCGTCCTCACGCTCAATCTGTACGATTATCGCATCCCCTGCATGGAGCTCCCCGTCCTTATGCGACGGTGTCGCTATCGGCGCAGTGACATTACTCAGCTTTAAAAAGCAGTCCCTGTCTGCTCCGATATCGACGAATGCCGCATGGATGGACGGAACGGTCTTCGATATTCTTCCGACATAGACATCGCCCGGTCGGAGATCGCGGTCCGGGCCTGTGATTGTGATGTCGGTAAGAGATTTCTCGGTAAATTCGGCGCTCACTACCGCGGAGCCTTCGCGGTAATAGATGTTGGTAACCATTACCCACCTCCGCTATTTCATCTTCGCAAGCGAAACCATGCGATTGTCCGTGCACCCGTATAACTCCATGCGGTGCGCCGAAAGGATGCGTCCCTCCGGCAGTTCGCACACGCTCCGCAGCGCGTCGGAAATCAGCTCGACGGAGATGTTGTTCCCGCTCCCGGCGTCGACAGCGAACAGAAATCTCGAAAGTCCAGCCGTATGCGCCGCATGCGCGCTTCTCTCGCGCCCGAAACCGTCATTCAGGCTTTCCGGAACATCAAAGACCCCGTCGCGGAACACATATTCAACGGTCCCGTTCTCCGAAACAATTCCGACAGCGTGAATGCCGGCGCGGACATCCATATCCTTTGTGCCGTTTTTCGTCGGCTTTTGAATCACGGCTTTCCCGGAAACACCGAGTTTTTCGACGGCTTCTGTAAGAAGTCCGCGAACAGACAGCGTTTCCTCACACAAATACATCGCGCCGGCTATCTGTGACATGCCGGTCTGCTTTTTCGTGTTCGGTTCCTGCGGGGGCAAAACGGTTACGGTACGGATTTCGAAGCCGTCGCACATAGCATTCTGCAGGCGCGTCTTCAGCTCCTCCGCGGGAACATTTTCCGTGAGCTCACAGTCAAAATATTCACCGTCGCTTGTGACCGACAATGCAAGCGGCTGCGCAAAGCTCAGTATCATGTGGGGATGGAATCCCGCACTGTAGGCAATCGGAAGCGAAGCGCGGGCAATCGCATGCTGAAAATACCGCATGACATCGAGATGCCCTAAAAAGCGAAGCATTCCGAATTTCGAAAAACACACCCGGATTTTCATTGCTCTGCCGCCTCCTTCCCGCGTTTCTTCGTGCAGATGCCGCATCCGAACACTGCCGCGCCGCAGCCGGAGCATTTCTTCATACAGTTCGGCGTGACAATCTCCTGCTTTGCCTTTTCGTACTCGCGGTACAAAAACTGTCTTGTAACGCCGATATCGATGTGATCCCAGGGAAGAATCTCATCGTACGGACGCTCTCTCAGATTGTAAAAATCCACGCTGACTCCGAATTCGTCACAGACTTCCTTCCAGATTTCATATTTGAAGTGCTCGGTCCATGCATCGAAAATGCACCCTCGGCGATAGGCTTCGAGTATCACTGCGGAAAGCTTTCTGTCGCCTCTTGCAAAGATTCCCTCGAGCTCGCTCGTCTCGGCGTCATGCCAGTGATATGACAGGCTTTTCGCATTTCTCATCTCCCCGACGGTAGCCTTCAGAAGCCTCTGCCGCTCAAGGAAGGTCTCCTTTGAAATCATCGGCATCCACTGGAAGGGAGTAAACGGTTTCGCTATAAAATACGAGGTGCTGATGGTTACGGCCGCCTTACCGTGGCGCGATTCCTTCGGAAGAAGGTAATATTCTCTCGCAATCGCATCGCCCAGGTTGGCAATTCCCTTCACATCGTCATCGGTTTCGGTCGGAAGTCCGAGCATGAAGTACAGTTTGACCTTGTTCCATCCGGCGGCAAAAGCCTTTCCCGCACCGGAGAGAATGTCCTCGTCGGTAAGACCCTTGTTGATTACATTTCGCATGCGCTGCGTTCCTGCCTCGGGCGCAAATGTGATGCTGCTTCGGTTGACATCCTGTACCTTCTGCATTACATCGACCGCAAACGCATCGATTCGGAGCGACGGAAGCGAAAGGCTTACATGGCGCTGCTTACAATCGTCGATCATCGCGTAAACAAGCTCCTGAAGCCCGGAGAAATCACTGGAGCTTAAGGAACTTAGGTTGATTTCGTCCTGCCCTGTCGTGTTCAACAGGGTATCCGCGATCTCACGGAGGTGCGGAACGCTCCGCTCGCGTGTCGGTCGGTAAATCATTCCGGCCTGACAGAAACGGCAGCCTCTCGTACATCCGCGCTGAAGCTCGAGCACGACACGGTCCTGGACAACCTTGAGAAACGGCAGAAGCTGTTTGTCGGGGTATACGCAGGTATCGAGATCCGTGACGACCTGTTTGCGAATCTTCGCGGGGACATCCGGCGCAGTCGGGGTAAAGGAAGCAATGGTTCCGTCTTCCTTATAGGTCACCTCGTAAAGGCTCGGCACATACATTCCCGTGATATGGGAGATTTTTCGAAGAAAATCCTTTCTTGTGCCGCCCGCCGCCTTGTTGGCTTTGTAAATGTCGAGAATTTCATCGTACGCCGTCTCGCCTTCACCGATATAGAAGAAGTCAAAGAAATCGGCAATCGGTTCCGGGTTGTAGGTGCACGGCCCTCCGCCGACAACAATCGGATCATCCTCTCCGCGCTCGGCGGCGAGAAGCGGAATTCCGGACAGGTCGAGAATCTGCAGAACATTGGTGTAACACATCTCGTACTGCAGTGTGATTCCGAGGAAATCGAAGCATTTCACCGGAGACTGCGTCTCAAGCGTAAACAGCGGTATCTTCTTCTCGCGCATAATTTTATCAAGATCTGTCCAAGGGGAATATACACGCTCGCAATAGGTATCCGCCCTCCGGTTGAACATGTCGTAGAGAATCTGAATCCCGAGATGCGACATGCCCACTTCATAGACATCGGGGAAGCACATGGCAAACCGGATGTCAACCTCGGAAGGGTCCTTTATCGTCATATTAATCTCTCCGCCGATATAGCGTGCGGGTTTTTCCACCGAAAGCAGAATATCATCGCTCAAAGCCTGTCGAACCTGCATAACATACCGCCTTTCCGCGCTGTTTTCATGCGCAGTATCATTGTACCATCACGCCCGCTGCACTTCAAGAAAATCTTGCCATTCCGAGGGAATTCGCATATAATAATTGTATCGTGTTTTCTGTATAATATCCCGTGGGGAGGTATCTTTTTTATGTTCTGTCCGAAGTGCAAAAACGAATATCGGGAAGGCATCGCCTTCTGTCCCGATTGCAATTGCAGTCTTGTCGACGAGCTTTCTGAGACTCAGGAGCCGCTTCTCTCTCTCAAGAGCAAAACTCTTCTCGACCGTTTTACGGCATATCTCGATCATTCCGGCCTTGTTTATATCGTCGAACCGAATGAATCCACCGGCAAATACGACCTTTATTGTGAGCGTGTCGACAACGATCGCATCATGCGGGCATTTTCCGTATTCGTCTCCGTTGAGACGGGACGAGCGTTCGAACAGAGTCCTTCCGCAGGCGATACCGAGAATCTTCTCACCGATATCAGCGGCGATTTAACCGTTGATCCCGATTCCGTTGAAGAGCTTGAAAAATCGCTCGAGGAGGCGGCTTCGGAAAATGAGGCCCTCCGCGAATTGTATTCCGAGGATGCCGTTCAGCAGGTTACCGCGCAGCCCATGCCCATGAAGCACGGCACAAGAGAGTTCGTCTCAGCCGCCGAGAAGGCGGAGGAGGCCGTTTCCACCGCAAAACTGTTCACCGTTTTCGGAATCGGCGGCATTCTCGTTCTCGCCGCATTGATTGCAGCCGGCGTGCTGACACTGGATTTCGGCTCGGTTGTGATGTTTCTTGTGTTCATCGCAATGATTGCCGTCGGTTCATGGTCGAAAAGTCAGGCGAGGGAGCTCTCCGGGCAGCAGTCTTCCGAGGATCAGCTGATCGGCAGAATGCGCGATTTCCTTCATACCGACTTTACCGCAGACTCCGTTTCCGAAAAATATCCCGATCCCGAATCCGGGAATTCCGACGAGATGAACGAGACTCATCTTCTTCGCATGGAACTCATCCGCAGCGGTCTTTCGGAGCATTTTCCGGATGCCTCCGAAGAGCTTATCGTCGAATTGACGGACGAGCACTATTCCGAGATTTTTCCCGAAGCGTAATTTGCATTTTCGCAAGGCAAACCGCATGAAATCAGGTTGAAAAATTTACAAAAATTTAATATAATGTTAAAGTCTTAATATTTCGGGGGCGCGCGACTCCCCGAACCCCGAAAAAACAGTCGTGCAGAAAAGAGGAGAACAATGCCGTACTGCCCTACTTGCAAAAAGGAATACCCGCTCGGAACGACAATCTGTGTCGATTGCAATATCTCTTTGATTGACAACAAGGCTGCCGATATGGTTTCGCTGGTCTCTTTGAACAACAAAGAGCAAGCCGAGCGTTTTGTTGCCTATATGAAGGAACAGAGCATTGAGTGTACCTATGAGTACGGAGTTCGTGAAGACAATTACCGCATCTTTGTCGATAAAAAGGACAAAAAGGGTGCGATGAAAGGCTTTATCACTTTCCAGTCTGCGGAAAAGCGCAATCGTAACGGCGGTGCCGCAGATCCTGCGCCGGTTGCGAAGCCGGCTGTTTCCGATGTAAAAAAAGCGATCATCGATGCAGACCCGGAACCTGTTTCCGCACCTTCTGCGGCTTCGAATGTGTCGGATAATACCGCGAAGGCAAAGGCTGCCGCTCCTTCCTCGGAGCCCGGAATTCTCACGGAAGAAGCTGCCTATGAGTCCTCTTCCTATTATGACGAGCCTCTTTATGAGGATTCTTCGTCTCAGGCTGGGCCTGCCTATGTTGAGGAATCCCCGGTTGTTACCGAAGAAAATCCCGTTGCCGTAAGTGTTGAGGCATCCGAGGAATCCGCGCCGGAGGAACCTGTTGCTGCGGAAGCTGACGAATCTGTCGAGGAGACAGTTGCAGCCGAAGCGTTCGACAACTCTCCCGCGGCTGATGAGTCCGCTGCGAATGATTCGAATTCGGAGGATACCTTTGTTTCCGATGAGGAAGCCGAAGCTGCTCCGAACGAAGACGACGATGATGACGAAGAAGATGACATTGAAGACGATGTCGAATCCGATGTCGATGACGAGGACGAAGACGACGAGGATGACGAGGAAAATGAGGAGCCCGAGGCTCCCGTATTTACCGCCAATGCCGCCACAAGAACCAAGCTTCCGGTACGCCCCGCAGTAAGCAAAGAGGAAGTTCCCGCAACCTCCGAGGATATGTTTGCCGCGAGAAAGACACCGAAGAAGCGTCCGTCTCTCTTTGAGGAGATGGAGAAGGACGAGGCTGCCGCGGAATCTGCAGCCGACTCTGCGATTTCGTTTACTCCCAAGCGCCCTCTCACCGCTTACCAGTTCGAGAAGAAGCGTCAGGAAGACTTGGAATCATATGCGCGCAACCACGGCGAAATGGTTCTCGATTCCCGCGAGCCTGAGGCTATCGCCGCGGCGGATGAGGTTGAGAATGCCGCAGGGAACGGCGCGATGAACTTCGCATTTTCCAATTTCGAACAGCAATATGTTGTTCCCGATTATAATGAAACGGTCTCCGACCCCACTCCCGTTTATGCGAATTCCGCCGGAAGCTCCATCGATTGGGGCGCCGGCGCCGAAGATATTGAAGTTGAGCTTGAATCCGACAAGGAGAAAACAGCTGCACAGGAAGTTGCTGAGAAAACTTCCGTAGTTTCCGAAGAAACTATGCAGGAAGAGGCAGCGGAGCCTGTTGTGTCCGAGCCCGTGGTAAGCGTTGAGGAAGAGGTCGATGAGGAACCCGCAGAGCCTATTTTCGTTGAGACCGAGCGTGTAGAGCACGAGGAAATCGACGATTCCAGAATTATCGACGAGGCTGATATTCGCTCCTACCGGGAAACCGCTGAGGAAGCTTCGGAGCCTGCTGCAGAGGACGCTCCGTATGTCTCTCCGGTTACCAGCGCGGATGATCCGATTGATTACGGGGAACCCATCACCGGTGCCGAAGGCTCCAGCAATGATGCATTTTCCGATTTCCTGAACAATTTCAAGAAAGCCACGCTTTCGAAGACCCGCAAGAAGAATGAAACCGCTCCGGCGGATCCGTCTAATACCATCGCTTCCGTTTCGCGCAAGGCCGTCGCTGTCCCTGAGGCAGCTAAAGCTGTTCAGAAGAAGCCTGCGGTAGCCGACGCGAAGACTTCCGAGCCTTCGCCCGCTCCTGCTCCTGCAAAGCCCGTAAAGGCCCCGGAAGCAGAGACAGCGCACGATAACATTATCGCCGAGACATTGTTTGAGGATATTCCTGTTACCGCCGACACCGTGGTTGAAGAGATTGTTCCGGATGCAAAATATCAAAACGAGGAGGCCGCGGATTTCGAGGCGGTTCCTTCCCGTCCCACCGATATCCAGGACACCAAGATCAAGGTATCTCTCGACAGCGATATCATTGAGGAAGTAATTTCCGACAGCACGCAGGAATCGCATCCCGATATCGAAACCAGTTCTTCCTTCGCCAACGAAGAGCGTCCTGCCGACGCTGCTTTTGGCAAGGAAAAGCCGGCGCCGAAGCCTCTCGATATCGATGTCGATTTTGATCCCGACGGAACATATCGCGGATTCGTGCCGGATTACTCTCCTACCGATCTCTCCGACAGCAACGAGCCGGAAGAGACTTCGGAATACGATGAGTTCAAGAAGAAGGTTCATTCCCGCAAGGAAGAAAACGCTGCGATTAACGCACAAATCAAGAAAGAACAGGTTCGTCAGGCCAGTCTCGTCAAAGACTTCGGCAAGAACGGCAAGATTGTATTTGAGGATACCGAGGACCTGGACAACTACGCAGGCTTTGTTCCGGATTACACTCCGAACACGACCAATGAGGAGGAGTTCGACTTCTACAAGCCTCATCAGGTTTCCAGCTATGCAAAATACAAGAAAAACAAGAAGGGCGAAGATACGCCCGGCGTTCTCTCCTTCATGCGCCTGACCGGCGAGGAGGAAGCCGACAACCTCTTCGTAAGCCATGTTCCCGCTTCCGCCAAGCGCGAAATCGGAGCAGCCGATCTCAAGAATGCGACTTTCCTTGTATGCATGGGAAGCAAGCGTCTTGCGAAGCTGTTTAACAGCTGGATGATGCTCAACATCACGCAGCAGACCGTTCGTGCATTTGAGAGCGAAAACTGTACGGAAGCGCAAAATCATGAGCGCAAGATTGCCGGAATCAAGAAGCTTCTTACGGACAATTTCGGCGAGCTCAACGAGGTGTTCCTCGAGGCTCTTGTACAGCGCTACTACAGCAAATTCCTTGATGAATAAGCAAGCAAAGCTAAACTTCAAAAACGGCTCCCCGTTAAAGGGAGCCGTTTTTTAATTTAGTGGGTCGTGACCCAGTTGAGCACGCGAAGCGTGCGAAACAAAGAACCACCCGCTATGCGGGTGCGCGTCGAAAGTTATACAAAAAAATCACCTT
>CADBXF010000009.1 GCA_902798585.1 uncultured Lachnospiraceae bacterium | reverse complement strand
GTCCGGGATGCGCAGGGCATTTTCCGGATGGATCTGGCGGATAAGAGGGAAAAGTTCTCTGTGATAAAGAGCAATGACCATTTCTACAGCAGAGAGGATCTGATTGAAGGCGGATCCCCTTCAGAGGATCTGACACCAAGCAGAGAGCATTTCTTCCCGGACCATTCCAATGATCAGAACGCAGTGGTCCTGGCCTATGTGATCGGGGCGGATCTGGAGGGCAATCGAGGCCTGTGTTCTGCCAATATCCAGCAGATGATCGATGCCACGAGCCAGGGCGACAAACTTACCTTTGTCATGGAGGCCGGCGAGTATGTTGTTTTCCTCGGGGAAAATGTGCGCGATGCCGCGGAAGTATTCCGGTTCACCCTCGCAGAGACGGCGGTTGTCGAAGAGTGCGAGAGCGCGATGAAGCCGGTGATTCCGTTTGAGCGGAAGGTTGCTGTGCGCAGGAATGCAATCGATGAAAATGAATACACATACCGCTTCGAAGCGGTGCCGGTTCGCACGGACAGCTTCGGGTGCGGCGAGGGGGCAAACCCCGTGCTGCCGCCGGCGCCTGCATACACGGGCGACCGCGGGCTCAACCTGCGCGATGTGCGCGACGGCAGGGTGAGTATGGAGGAGTTTCTCGCGCAGTTTACGGAGGAGGAGCTGTTGCCGTTTGTGCGCGGCGAGGGCATGGGAAGTCCGAAGGTGACGCCCGGCACGGCGTCCGCATACGGCGGAACCTCTGAAGTCCTGAAGGCGCACGGCGTGCCCTGCGGATGCTGCTCCGACGGCCCGAGCGGACTCCGCCTCGACTGCGGCGACAAAGCGATGGCAATTCCGATTGGAACGCTGATCGCATGCACCTTCAACCGTGACCTTGTGTCCGACCTTTTTGCGATGGTCGGTCGGGAAATGCGCCTGAACAGGGTGGACTGCCTCTTGGCGCCCGGCATGAATCTGCATCGTCATCCGTTCAACGGACGGAATTTCGAATATTTCAGCGAGGATCCGCTTCTGACAGGCACGATGGCGGCAGCGGAGCTTACCGGCCTGCAGAGAGCCGGCGTGACCGGAACCGTGAAGCATTTCTGCTGCAACAACCAGGAGCTCAACCGCTATGCCTCCGACTCGGTGGTTTCGGAGCGCGCGCTTCGCGAGCTCTATCTGCGCGGGTTTGAGATTGCGGTTCGCGAGGGCGGCGCATGCACGATTATGACGACCTACGGCCGCGTGAACGGCATGTGGACATCGAGCGACGCGGAGCTCTGCACGAAGATTTTGCGTGAGCAGTGGGGCTTCGACGGCTTCGTGATGACCGACTGGTGGGCGGCAATCAACGAGAATGCCGCGACCGGGCGCGCGGAGACGGCGGGCGGAAGCCATACCAATTTTGCGGACATGGTGCTGGCGCAAAATGACACCTACATGATCTGTCCGGACGGCTCGAAAAATAATCACGGCGATAATCTTCCGGAGGCAATCGCTTCAGGCAGAGTGTCCCGCGAGGTGTTGCTTCGCACCGCGGCAAATGTCTGCGGCGTTTTGATGCGCCTTCCCGCGATGCTTCGCATGTGCGGCGAGGATGAGGAGGTTACGGTGCTCGGGCGCGGACCCGAGTGGGAGACGACGGCGGACAGCAACATTGAATATTTCACGGTGAAGCGCGAGACGACAATTGATCTCTCGCATGTACGCGCGGTGCGCGGTGCCGATTATTCGTACGGTCTCGACATCGATGAGATGGGCGGCTATGAGATTGAGCTCACGGTGACCGGCGAGGGCACGGAGGCGGCCCAGCTGCCGATTACATGGTTCTTTGCGGGCATCCCAACATTCTCGTTTGTGTTCCACGGCTCGAACGGCAAGCCGGTGACGAAGAAGGGCAAGCTCTTCATTAACTCCAACCATGCCGTACACAGGATGCATTTTTCGGCGGACGGGCTTACGCTTATGAGCCTGCGGCTTAAGTACATCGGAACGCTTGCGGAGTGCATGGGAGACCCTGAATTTGTCCACGGCAACTAAGAAAAAGGAGATTGCGGAAATGGTTTTGAAAGAGGTATACGGGGATTTGTTCAAAATCGGTACGGCGGTGGAGAGCATCCACGACCGGTTTGAGAACAACGAGATCGGCAACCCCGACAAGGAGGCTTTGATTGTTCGCGAGTTCTCGAGCATGACCTGCGCGAATGAGATGAAGCCCGCTTACAACATGGGGTGGAACAGCCCCGACGCGCGGGAGGACTATCTGCCTTATGTGATAAATCCCAACGCAAAACGGATGCTTGACTGGGCGAAAGAGCACGGGCTGAAGATGCGCGCCCATGTGATGGTATGGCACAGCCAGTGCCCGCGGGAGGCATTTTGCAAGGGGTACAAGCCCGTGACGATTCCGACGGACCCGGAGAAGCTTGCGGAAAATCCGCGCCTTAAATTTTTCGAGCCCCTCGACCCGGTCTGCTTTGTCGACCGCGACACGATGCTTAAGCGCCTGGAGAGTTATATTCACTCGATGCTCGATTACCTTTACGAAAACGGCTATGCGGAGACCATCTACGCATGGGATGTCGTGAACGAGGCGATTGAGCTTGCCGACAAGACGGAGACGGGACTTCGCAACAGCTATTGGTATCAGGTCATCGGCGATGACTTTATCTATTGGGCCTTCCGCTTCGCAAACGAGGCGGTCGCGGCGTGCATCGGAAAATATGCCGGTGTCTACGGCATTGACCCTGCCGACGCGGAGGCCGTAAAACGCATTAAGCCGGTGCTTGTCTACAACGATTACAACGAGTTCCAGCCCGACAAGAAGAAGGCGATTATCGACAATCTCCGCCGCGAGAGCCACGGCCACGGCAGCGTGGTGGGCGAGGGCCTTCTGGGCGGCATCGGCATGCAGGGCCATGTTTCGGACAACAACGATATCGATGAGTACATCACGGCGCTCCGGGATTACGCGGCGTTTGCCCCGGAAATCCATATCACCGAGCTCGATGTCAAATGCACCTGCGTCAATGTCAACCGCGAATACTATCAGGCCGTATTTTACAAGGAGCTCTTTGAACGACTGATTGCAGAGAGAAGAAACGGCGTGAACCTTACCTCGGTGACGCTGTGGGGACTTACGGACGACAACTCCTGGATTCGCGGGGGGGATCCGCTGGTGTTCCGGAAGGACCTTTCGAAGAAGAAATCGTACGATGCGCTTGTGTATGCGATGCTGGGAGGCGATCTGGGCGAGCCCGAGTTTGTGAAGCGCGATTTTTCGAAGAGAATCTTCGATTTCGAGACGGCGGAGGGCGCGGAGGCAAAGAAGCCCGAGGAGTTCGGCTTCAAGATGCGCGGCTTCGGCGAATGCATCTACACGGCCGAGGAGGCGCACAGCGGAAAGGCTTCCCTCACGACGACGCCGCGTTTCGGCGACTGGATGGGTATCACATACGATATCTCCGATTTTCTGGGGCAGACAATTCAAATCAATGCCTGGGTGAAGAGTGCGGCAAAGCAGATCATTGTAAGTCTGGACCGCGAATTCCATTCATCCGTGCTTGCATCCGCCGAGGGAGGGGACGATTGGAAGCTTCTGCAGCTTTCCTACAAGGTTCCGACGGACCAGTACTCTGTTCGGCTGTTCTTCGGCACGCAGGAGGAGGACCCGCATCACGCAAGCCCGCTGTTCCTCGACGACCTCACGATTGAACTGATCGGCCAGGAGGAGAGCTTCGAGGAGGAAACCAACATCGCGGCAATCCGCGGCGCGGGCCATTTGCCGTTCGTCTTCGTGACCGACAAAGAGTCCGTGGACGGAAGGGGGCATTCGCTCGGCGTCACGAGACAGGAGAAGGACGCAACAGTCTCTCTGGATGTGTCGGCATATATCGGCAAGACCGTCGATGTCACGATGTTCGTCAAGACATCGGACAAATTGATTCGCGTCGGCGTGGACGGCTCCGAGCCGGTGTGCTGCGCGGAGGTTGCGGCAGCGGCTGACGGCTGGACCGAGATTCACACCAAGGCAGCGCTTCCGGAGGGCGAGCGTTCCGCAAGGCTCTATGTCGAGACCGACGGAAATGCGGATTTCTTCGTGGACGATGTGTTTGTGAAAACGGCATAGGACGATTGTAAGAAAGAGCTGTGCATGTCGGGGATTGCTGCAGCCCGAAGGAAGGAGAAGGAAAATGTTCGGATTTAAGTATTTTACGCCTACAAAGGTTGTGTTCGGCAGGGAGACCGAGTACAGGGTTGCGGAGCTTGTTCGCGAGTTCGGCGGCACGAAGGTGCTTCTGCACTACGGGGGCGGAAGCGTAATCCGCTCGGGGTTGCTTGCGCGCGTTACGAAGTGCCTTGACGAGGCCGGCATCGCGTATATCACGCTCGGCGGAGCCGTTCCGAACCCGCGCCTCTCGCTGGTGTATGAGGGCATTGAGCTTTGCAAGAAGGAGGGCGTGGACTTCCTGCTGGCGGTCGGCGGCGGAAGCGCCATCGATTCGGCGAAGGCCATCGGCTACGGCGTTGCCAACGAGGGCGATGTCTGGGATTTCTATGATTACAAGCGCAAGGCGAAAGGATGTCTTCCGCTCGGCGTCATTCTGACCATTGCGGCTACCGGCAGTGAGATGAGCGATTCCTCCGTAATCACGAAGGAGGAGGGCCTTGTAAAGCGCGGCTACAGCAGCGATTACTGCAGACCGCGGTTCGCCATTCTCAATCCGGAGCTCACGATGACGCTGCCGGACTACCAGACCGCCTGCGGATGCACGGACATTATGATGCATACGATGGAGCGGTATTTTACGAACGGCGGAAATATGGAGATTACGGATTCCATGGCGGAAGGCCTGCTGCGCACCGTGAAGGAGTGCGCGAAGGCCCTTGCGAAGAATCCGAACAATTACGACGCCCGCGCCGAGGTGATGTGGGCGGGAAGCCTTGCGCACAACGGCCTTACCGGCTGCGGCAACGACGGCGGCGACTGGATGACGCACAAGCTGGAGCATGAGCTCGGCGGCCTTTACGATGTGGCGCACGGCGCCGGCCTTGCGGCTGTTTGGGGCAGCTGGGCGCGCTATGTGTATAAAAACTGTCTGCCGCGCTTCAAGCGTTTCGCCCTTAATGTCATGGGCGTTGCGAACGAGGGTTCCGATGAGGAGATTGCGCTCCGCGGCATCGAGGCCATGGAGGATTTCTACCGCGAGATCAAGATGCCTACGAACCTCCGTGAGCTGGGAGTGAAGGCGACCGAGGAGGATCTTAAGGTCATGGCGCACAAGTGCGCAGTCGGCGTGAACGGCGGCATGGGCTCCACACGCTTCCTCCGCGAGGAGGACATGCTTGCCATCTACCGGATGAGCATATAAAGCTTTTGGGCGAAACTGACGGGCGTGCCGGGGTTCGGAGAAAAACCCCCGACACGCCCTTTCGTATCTTGCATTTTTGAAACAGTGAGCAGGCAGCTGCGGCCGTGTAAATCTGCGGCCGAAAAAAATTTTTTTCATGCGACACAAATCTGCATTTTCCGCTACTAAGGGGCAGAAAGACAGTTGCAAACCATGGAGGTAAGGTTGAGATGGACCAAGGGGAGAAAAGCTACCGTCGCTTTTTAAGCGGCGACTGGGAAGGATTACGGGAAATCATAGATGAGTATTATGACGGCTTGGTGGCCTATCTCAACCGATACCTCCGAAACCTTGATGACGCAGAGGATATGGCGGAGGAGACGATACTTACGCTGACGACACGGCGGCCGACATTTCGCGGCGAGGCATCGTTCAAAACCTGGCTCTACGGCATCGGGCGAAACCAGACCTGCGCGTATCTGCGGGAGAATCACCGGACGGTTGTTGTCTCACCGGAGGATTTGAACGAAACTGCAGCTACGCAGGAGAGTGCGATGGACGGGCTTGTGAGGGAGGAGAATCAAAAACTTGTTCGCACGGCGATGGAACGGCTGCCGGAAGAGTACCGGCAGATTCTTGCGCTTCGCTACTACGACGAATGGTCGGTTTCCGAGATAGCAACTGCTTTCGGCAAATCGAGACACAGCGTGAACGGAACGCTGCGTCGCGCAAAGAAGGCGCTTAAGCAGGAGTTGAAACAGGAGGGATTCGACCATGAGATCGCATGAAGAAGTATTTGAGAGTATAAAAAGAAGAACACTGCAATATGAGCAGCAGAAGCGGAAGCCGCGGAAAATCCGGCGGGCATTCGCGCTGGCAGTGCCGGTTACAGTCATTGCTCTCGGCCTGACCGTCACAATGGGCGTTCAGTTCGGATGGTTCGGAAAAAAGCAACAGACCGGCACGGAAGTGCTGACTCCGACAGCGGAAGTATCCGCAACGCCGGAGGTGTCGCCCGATGTATCGCCGGAACCCACGGAGCCGGTGACTCCGGCACCGACAGCGGAGCCGACACCCACGGGAGAGCCCGGTCGGTTTGCCGTAATTAAGCTGGATCCGACACCGACGCCGGTAGTGCAGCGCTCGGATTCGCCGGAACCGACGCCGGAGGGAGTGACGGAAGAAGTTCGCGCGAAAATTGCAAAAGAGCTTTCGTATCTGGAAGGATCCGATGAAAAAGCCAGGGTTTATATCTCGTCAGATAATAATATTGCGAACTACTGGTTCCGTACGCTGTATCCCAACGAATATGGCGCATGCTATTTGAAATGGTTCAGTTTGAACCGTCCGCTTATGGAATGGGAGATGGACTTCTCCCATGTGGACAAGCAGTTCATGGAAAACTGGGAGAAAACGGTGCTTCCGGGGCTTTCTCAGGCAGAATTTGACGAGCTTTACGCCCGGGGGCAGGAACTTTCGTGGTTGCCGTGGATGCAGGATCAGATGGAGGAAATGATTCAGAAATACCCGGAACTCGCGAAGGTGCCGCAAGGTATCTTAGATGGTACTTGGGGGTCCCAGACTGAGACTGACTATCTTTCTTACCGGGAGATGTTGGAACGGGCATTGAGTCCGGCAGTCGGCAGAATCGTGCCATACGACAATTCCCTTGAAAGAAGCGGACAACGTGTGGTCGGATTGTATCAGGGGAAGAAGGTTTACAACGCATTTAAGGCGGACTTCTTTTACTATGCAGACACGCATGGTTTGCCGGAGGCGAAACCCGGAGTTCTATATGACTGCATCTCACAGCTTGGACTGGACGATATTGGGAATGATGAGTATCTCTTGATTTCCATTCAGTTCGATCCCGACTGGGACAAGGCAAAAGCGATGCTGCGGGAGAAGTACAGTGCTCCCACCGGCAATGACGATTCCCTTGTGGAATGGCTGACCGGGGAAAAGGGACAGGCTGCACTTAAGGAAGTGTCCGAGGAGCTCACGAAGGACGGTTACGAGAAAATCTGGAGTTTCGGATGGCCTGTTCTGGCGGAGGAGACTTTGCCCGCCACCGGCAGCGCCGGATTCGGGCGGTGCGTAAGTGTTCTTGCCACGAAGGCACAGCTGCTCTCCTTTGTGCCGGAGTTACCGAACACGAAGCAGGCAGACTGGTGGGCCTATAACATCGGAACACAATCGGCGGATCCGAACAGCGTGATGACACTCTATTTCACGGGCTCGGTTGCCAATGTGCAGAATATGGGAAGGCTGAAGGTTGATTGATTTCCGCCACGGAAATTCTGTAGTTACAGTATAATTGATGCCACAGGGGGCCGGCGTTTTTGCCGGCCTCCTTTTTTGATGCGAAGGGACATTCATAATTGACAGAAAAGCGTAAATAATCCATAATAGGCAGGAGGGGATCGGGCGGGTGCATTTTCCGGCGGAAAAGAAAGAGAATAATTCGGAAAATGCAGCCGAAACGGCGAAAAACCGCTGAAAACCCCTTAGTTTACAGCAAATGCAACCGCCGGTTGACACATTTCCAAGACCGCTTTATGGCATGTAACCGGAGAGTGTGGTATGGTTAGGCCATGACAAAAGCGCAGATGTCGAAATATTTATCAGGAGGAATTACACAATGATTCTTGCAGACAAAATTATCGATGAAAGAAAGAAGAACAATTGGTCCCAGGAGGACCTTGCAGACAAACTCGGGGTGTCCCGGCAGTCCGTCAGCAAATGGGAGAGCGCACAGTCGATTCCCGATTTGCAGAGAATTTTGGAAATGAGCAAACTCTTCGGCGTCAGTACGGATTATCTTTTAAAAGATGAGGAGGGCGACCGCGGAAACATCGAGGCCGAGGAGCCCGGCGAGATTTGCCGCCGTGTTCCGATGGAGGAGGCCAATGCTTTCCTTGCGGAAAATGAGAGTTTTGCGAAGAAAGTAAGCTGCGGCGTAACCGTGATTCTTGCCGGTGTTGTGATGCTTTTGACGGCGTTGGCGCTGCAGAAGGGCGCGGTGATCTCCGTGAGTGAGCAGACTGCCGCCGGCATCGGCACCGTTTTGCTGCTGCTCTCGATAGCGGCAGCGCTTGCCATTATCATTCCCGCGGGACTTGCATACTCCAAGTGGAGCTGGCTCGACGAAAAGCCCTTCGAAACCGAATACGGTGTGGACGGCGCCGTTCGTGTCCGGGATGAGCGCTTTCAGGGCAAATTTGTGAAATCCATTACCATCGGTGTTATCATCATCATGCTCGGCGTGATGGGAATCGTGGGAGCCTCTCTTCTGAGCGGCAGCAATGAGGCAGTCCAGATTGCCGCCGTCGCGGTGTTTATGACTCTGGTCGCCATCGCCGTGTATCTCTTCATCAACGCAGGCGTCGTCAAGGCCGGTTATGCGAAACTCCTCAAGGAAGGCGACTATGCGCCGAAGAAGCCGAAGGACCGCGTTGTCGATACCGTGACCACGGTTTACTGGCTGCTGGTGTCCGCAGGCTTTTTCGCATGGAGCTTCCTCGGGAACGCATGGGACAAATCCTGGCTCATCTGGCCCATCGCCGGCATCGTTTATGCCGTCATCGCCGCAATTTTGAACGGGGCCCGCGGCAACGACTAATCCGCGGTGCAGCGATTTGCCGCCGGTTTAACGAGGCGGCGCCGAAGACACGGAACGAAAGAAAACAAAAAGCGCTTCTGCCCGGAATCTCCGGGCGGAAGCGTTGTTTTTATGCTGCGGTCTGCGGTTTTCCTTGCGCGGTGGGTACCGGCGGCTTTGAGTTTACTTTGCGGCTCCGGCGGGAGCGGCTGCAGCGCTGTCCGCAGGGGCGGAAGTGTTTTCCGCGGGCGCTTCCGAAGCGTCGCCGGCGTCCTCCGCGCACTCCGCGTCAGGCCAGCGGTTGAAGCAGAGCTTTAAGACAATCGGCGTCACAATCGATGAGACGATAATCAGCAAAATGACAGCCGTGAAGTAGTTTGCCTTCATGAGGCCGACGCCGAGACCCTTGTTCGAGATAATCAGGGCGACTTCGCCGCGGGTCATCATGCCGCAGCCGATCTTCAGGGATTCGTTCCATTTGAAGCGGCACATGCGAGCCATGGCGCCGCAGCCGATAATCTTCGTTACCATCGCGACGATGACAAAGAGAATCGAGAAAATCAGGAGCTTGAAGTTCATCGTTTCGATGGATGTATTGATACCGATACTCGCGAAAAATACCGGTCCGAACAGCATGTACGAGTTGATGTCCATCTTCTCCGCGATATATTTCGAGTCGCGGATGTTGCAGAGAATAATGCCCGCGACAAACGCGCCTGTGATGTCCGCGATGCCGAAGAATTTTTCGGCGGAATACGCAATCAGCAGACAGAGCGCGAGACCCGCAATCGGGATGCGTCTCGTGTGCGGATGCAGCTGGTCGTATTTTTTGAACAGCCGGTAGAAGAGGTAGCCGAGGAGAAATGCGCAGGCGAAGAACAATACGGTGTTGCGAATCGTCGTCGCGGCGCTCAGGGACTCGTCCTTCATGCCGAGCACGAAGGTGAGCACGATGATGCCGATGACATCGTCGATAATCGCGGCGCTTAGGATGGTCGTGCCGACGCGGCCCTTTAAGTAGCCCATCTCCCGCAGCGATTCGACGGTGATGCCGACGCTTGTGGCGGTCATGATACAGCCGATGAAGATGGCCTCGTGGAAGCCGTCGCCGGAAAATGTATGCACGCCGTAGTAGAGCATGTACAGCGCGGTTCCGCCGATCATGGGGATGGCGACGCCGAAGCATGCAATCAGCGTTGCGACAAGGCCGGAGCGTGCGAGCTGGCGCAGGTTGGTCTCAAGTCCCGCCGAGAACATCAGCAAAACCACACCGATTTCCGCCATGGTCGCGAGGAACGAAGAGCTCTGCACCCAGCCGAGAACGGCCGGTCCGATCAACAGTCCCGCGACAATCTCGCCGACTACCTGCGGCGCCTTCAGTTTTCTTGCGATGATTCCGAACATTTTGGCGAAGATAATAATCAGCGCCAAATCCAAAAATACTTCATATCTCATAATCTTTTGCCACCTTGTTTGTTTGCACTATCGATTGTAGCTTATAAAAAAATAAATACAAGAGCCTTCCGCCTTTTTTGTGAAAAATGAAAAGATATTTGACAGCCGCAGAGCATTTTCCGTAAGTTTTGACCATCTTTTAGCAACGATAAATTGACTGTGCGTGCGGTTTATGGTATATTCAGTATGGTTTTTTGTTGCGTAGCGCAGGGGAAGCGCGTTTGGGGAAAGGTAGGTAGGCCAGTGAATATCGGATTGATTGCAGATGACACAAGAAAAGCGCTGATGCAAAATCTGTGCATCGCGTACAAGGGCATATTGTGCAAGCACGAGCTGTACTCAACAGGCGTTACGGGACGCATGATTGAGGAGGCCACGAACCTGCACATCCACAAATTTCTCTCGGGAAGTCTGGGCGGCGAGCAGCAGCTTGCGATGATGATTGAGCAAAACCAGCTGGACATGGTGATTTTCCTTCGAAACACGGATCGCGCCGTGAACTACGAAGTGCAGTTCAACTATGTAATCCCGCTGTGTGACGAGTACAGCATTCCGCTTGCAACGAACATTGCGACCGCGGAGATGCTTCTTAAAGGCATGAACAACGGCGATCTCGAATGGAGAAATCTGTATCGGTAATATGCGAAAATTTACGGCGGAGTGCGAAACTCCGCCAAAGTTTTTTGGGGGTGAAGTATGCTGAATACGATTGGAAAGATTCTGAAGGCGGGGGTTGTCGCGGTGTGCCTTGGCATTATCTTCCTTGTCGGATTGATTTTCGTGGTGTTGCTTAAGCTTCCGAAGCACGACTCGGGCAAGACCGAGGAAGAGGTTCGCGCACAGTTTGCAAAGGATGTCGAGGAGGCCTACGGGCTTCGGCAGGAGGACTATACCATCGTCGAGGTAGACCGCAGCAGGACCTTCGGAAAGACGGTAGTTGTCTTCCGCAGCGGCGACAAAGACCATTATGCGGTGATTGACAATCACAACAGTGAGTTTTTCAGCGATTACTGCACGGAGCAAATCCGGGCGGCGCTGGCGGAGCGAATCGATTCGGTTCTGGCGGGCTCGAAGATGTTGCAGGGGCTTCGATACGAGGTTTCGGAGATTACCTTCGGAAACGGGTTCGACCATATCACGCCCGAGGGAACAATTGTCCTCCCGAAGCGGGTGACATCCGAGACGATTGCGCTGTTTAAGCAGGGCCGCGAGAACCGTGAAGAATGGGGACGGGGAGCGAATGTCAGATTTTCCGTTAAGATACTTCCGTACGGGGAAGGGGAGTTCACCAAAGAACAGTTTTCGGCGATGAACGACGCGCTTTATTTTGTTACGGGAATGACGGTTTACGGGAGGTACCAATACAACTATGACCCGGTGAACGACAGACTGATGACCTTTGAATAAACATTGCATCGGGAGCACAGGGGGATGAAAACTATGGGAGAAAACAAAACGCAGGGACCGAAACGGTATTTCATGATTGTTGTTGCGGGCATCGTCGTTATCGCCGCAGCAATCGGGATTTACTTTCTTGTGAGGACGCCGTCGGCGCAGAACGCCTATGAAGAGATGCTGAGCGATGCGTACGGGCTTCCGCTGGACAGCTTTACGATTCTCGGGAAAATAACGCAGCCACCCGGATCTGAGACTGCGGTAAATCCGGTGGAGTTTTCGTTCCGACTCAATTCAACCGGTGAGGTTTTTCATGCCGGCGGTCGGTACGGGGAGCTGTACACCGATTATTACACCGCCATGTTCAAGCGCGGGATTACGACACAGCTCGGCGCGGCGCTGCAGAAAATGGGCATCGCCGATGGCGAATACCGCATCGACCTGATTTATTTCTGCGGGGGAAAGGACGGCTCATTTTCCGAGGACCGTTTTCCGCTGGAGATTTCGAAGGCGGATGTGGAGTCATATTTGCGCGGGGAGAGTGCTTCGCCCGAAAAATGGAAGGATGTTTCGGTAAGACTCGGGGTTTCCTTTGTGAGCAAGCCGGGGAGTTCGCTCCGCAAGGCGGATTTTACGGGCCTGCGGGACTCGCTGCCGTGGAAATTCGATTTGCTGACGCTGTACGAACTTACGGACGCCGAAGAACTGGGAAAGCGCGAGTATTACGACCTGCACAACTTCTGTGCGGCGGAATATGTTTACCACCCGGAGACGGACGCCCTGACGATTACGGAGTAGAGCCGTTCGCCCGGGCACGGGCAGGAAGAACAGGGAACCGGAATGTCGATCCGGGAACGGAAGAGGTCGGAGAAAAAAAGAAACAGGTCGTTCGGGAGGACACACAGCACTGTGCCGCGAGCGACCTGTTATTTTGTTCGGGCCTAAGCGCCGAAACTTCGGCGCTTAGGGGGTTACTCCCCGATCTGTTTCGCAATCCGGGTGGTGCGGATGCACCAGAAGATGCAATTCCCTAAGAAGAGCACGCCGAGAATTATGAGAGGGAACAGCGGCGCGGGTCTGCCGTTTAAGAGGCTCAGGAAGGTGATACTCATCGCGATGGTAATCAGAAGCAGCATGATATCGATCATGGCGCGAATGCAGACCCGGATGTAGGGCTCATTTTTCGGCGTAATTTTGACCTTCGGAATGTTCCATGCGGACGGGATACATCCGGCGACAATCAGCACCGAAGACATCAGAAGGAGCGCAATCGGAACCGAGAAAAGATAACCCTTGCTCTCGTAGGTGAGGATTTCCCCGGAGGTTGTGAAGTTCGCGGGAATCCGATCCGGAATGCTCTTCCAGGCAATCGCGAGATACAGAAACATGCCGACAATCACAAGGCCGGTGAAGACAAACACAACAATATCAATTTTACGAAACTGTTTTTTCATGCAAATCTCCTAAATCGTCATCCGGCGACGGCTGCAGGGCTCAAATGTCGAGCTCCGGCGGAACATCAAGCTCCTTCGGGCGCGGGCTGCCGTTCTTCTTTCGCTGGCGCACACATTCCGTCAGAAGATACTCAATCTGGCCGTTGACCGACCGGAAATCATCCTCCGCCCATGCGGCAATTGCATTGTATAACGGCTCCGAGAGACGGAGCGGAATCTGCTTTTTCTCTGCCATGGGAGCCTCCTTTCAGAACATCGGTGTTGCCGTATGCAACACGGAAAATGCGGTAATCATGTTTTGCCTGCGCCGGTTACCCGGCGCAGGCTGTGTATGCATAGCCCGGCAGCGGTATCTCAATACAGTGTGCCGGAGTTCACAATCGGCTGTGCGTCGTGGTTGCCGCAGAGCACTACGAGGAGGTTCGAAACCATCGCAGCCTTGCGCTCCTCGTCGAGGTCGACGGTGTTGTTTTCCTGCAGACGCTCAAGCGCAAGCTCTACCATGCCGACCGCGCCGTCGACAATCATTTTCCGCGCGTCGATGATGGCGGAAGCCTGCTGGCGCTGAAGCATTGCGGCCGCAATCTCCGGCGCGTATGCAAGGTAGGTGATGCGCGCCTCGTAAATCTTCAGGCCTGCAATGGCTACGCGGGTCTGGATCTCGTCGCGGATGCGCTCCGCTACTATCTCGCTCGAACCGCGGAGGCTGCCCTCGTCTGCCACACCGTCACCGGTGGTGTCAACACCGGGCGCCACATCGTAAGGATAGATGCGGACGATGTTTCGAAGGGAAGCGTCGCACTGCAGCGAGAGATATTCTTTGTAGTTCTCAACATTGAACACCGCCTTGGCGGTATCTTCGATGCTCCAGGTCACGGCGATGCCGATCTCCACGGGCGTGCCGAGGCAGTCGTTAATCTTCTGGCGGTTGTTGTTCAAAGTCATAACCTTGAGGGAAAGCTTGTTGTTCACGAGGCCGAGCCCGGAAACGGAGGCAAGCGAAATCGGGCTTTCCGTCTTCACATCGCCGCTTTGGTTGAGCTGCGTCTTGGCTGCCGGGTTAATCGAGGTGCAGAAGGGATTGACCCAGAAGAAGCCGTCGCCGCGAAGCGTGCCGTAGTAACGGCCGAACAGCGTGAGCACAAGAGCTTCCTGCGGCTTCAGCACGCGAAGCCCGAGGAGCGGAATCCAGCCTAAGAGAAGCCAGAGGGCGCCTGCGACAAGCGGGATTACCCAGAGAATTTCAGCCTCGATATTGATTGCGGACACGACGGTCACGGCAATCGCCCCAAGGTAGAAAATCATTGTGAGCAGAAGCACAATCATACCGTTCTTCTTTCCGGTAATCGTCGCTTCTTTACAGACATCGTTTGAAAATGCTACTTTCTTATTGGTCTCCATAAGTGCCTCCTTTTATTTCCGCATGTCTCCATGCGGATACGCATCAAGCCCCGGCTGAGCAGTCGGAAAATTCGCTGCCGGCTGTATGGTCTCCGGCGAGCCCGCTGTCAGCGAGTGATATCGTTTTGATATCATCTTGAAATGAAAATATCACAGATTCCGAAGGATGTCAATACCATTTACAAATTTTTCTGCTTTTGTTTGCGGACAACAAAAAAACAACGGAAACGGCCCAAGGCGCCGTTTCCGTCGGTAAATCTGCGGTAATGCTTTCGAAGTCGTAAAAACTGTCCGTGCCGACGCCATGCCGCCGGTCGGATGCCCCGGGAAGACAATCGGCGTGAGCGGCGGGTTAAGCTCAAGCCTCGCGGCTGCCCGCCAGATACAGAGTTTTGTAGAAGCTTTCGCGTGCCATCAGTGTTTCGTGGGTGCCCTGCTCAATCACATTGCCGTCCTTCATCACGAGGATGAGGTCGGCATTTTTGATGGTCGAGAGGCGGTGCGCAACGATGAAGCTTGTGCGGCCCTTCATCATAGTGGCGAAGGCGTCCTGA
This sequence comes from uncultured Lachnospiraceae bacterium, assembly GCA_902798585.1. Lineage (GTDB taxonomy): Bacteria > Bacillota > Clostridia > Lachnospirales > Lachnospiraceae > ISDg. The sequence continues at coordinate 106,179 of CADBXF010000009.1, read as the reverse complement.
ATCTTCCACTCGGTGCGGGTGTCGATGGAGGAGGTTGCCTCGTCGAGAATCAGAATCGGCGGCAGGCAGAGCATGACGCGGGCGATGCACAAAAGCTGGCGCTGGCCTGCCGAGAGACCGCCGCCGTGCTCGCCCAGCACGGTGTCATAGCCGTTCGGAAGGCGACGGATGAAGCTGTGCGCATGTGCGGCTTTGGCGGCTTCCCTGATCTCCTCGTCCGTGGCGTTCGGATTGCCCATGGCGATGTTGTCGCGGATGGTGCCGTCGGAGAGCCAGGTGTCCTGCAAAACCATGCCGATATTTCTGCGGAGGAACGATTTCGGAATGTCCTTAAGAGGCATGCCGTCGAAGGTGATTTCGCCGCCCTTGATCTCGTAAAAACGCATCAGAAGATTGATGAGCGTGGTCTTGCCGCAGCCCGTCGGACCGACGATGGCGATGCGCATGCCGGAGTTTACGGAGATGTTCATATCCGTAATCAAAGGCCGCTCCGGAACATAGGAAAATGCAACATGCGAGAAGTTGATATCCCCGTGAAGTGACTCGGGAAGGTCCGGCGTCTCGGGCTGTGCGGCCGGCAGCGGCTCGTCGAGAAGCTCGAAGATGCGCGCGGCGCATGCGAGAGCATTTTGCAGCTCGGTGATGACACCGGAAATTTCGTTGAAGGGCTTTGCATATTGTCCGGCGTATGCGAGCATGGTGGTCAGCATACCGACCGAGAGCGAACCGCCGATGACGGCGAAGGAGCCGACCAACGCGCAGGCCGCGTAAACCGTTGAGTTGACAAAGCGCGTGCACGGATTGGTCAGGGACGAGAAGAAGGTCGCCTTCAGGGCGCAGTCGCAGAGCTTCCCGTCGCAGGAGTTGAATTGTTCCGCGGCGCGGCTTTCGTAGGAGTACGCCTGAACAATCTTCGCCTGCCCGACATATTCGTCAATCAGGGAAGTCTGTTTGGCGCGTGCCTCGCTCTGCGCGCGGAACATGCGGAAGGTCCGCGAAGCGATAAAGCGCGCAACGAAGAGCGAAAGCGGCGTCAGAAGCATGACGACAAGAGCGATTTTAACATTGGTGAGGAACATCAAAACAAGTGTGCCGACGATGGTCAGAATGCCGGTGAAGAACTGTGCAAAACCGAGCAGCAGACCGTCGGAAACCTGGTCCACATCGGTGACGACGCGGCTGATGATGTCGCCGTTTGCGCGCGCATCAAGGTAGGACAGCGGAAGTCTCGTGATGTGGTTTACGGCGTCATTTCGAATGTCGCGGACGACGCGGAACGAAACGCGGTTTAAGAGAAGACTCATAAGCCAGGTGCAGCATGCGGAAATCAGAATGAAGATGCCCGCGGTGCGCAGAAAGCCCCAGAGCGCGTCAAATGCGACCTCGCCCGGCCCGACGATTGTGTCGATTGCGGCGCCGACCTTCTTCGGAACGAGAATTTGCAAAATGACGGAGCCTGCAGCGAGCAGGAGCGCAGCCGCAAGCAGCGGGAGCGAACGCTTCAAGTAGTGCATCAGATGCGAAAGAACGGATTTGGCCTTCATTTTGCGCCTCCTTTCGCGGAAAGTCCGTCGTCGGTATCGGAAGGCGGAAGCGGCGGAACATTGATGCCCGAGGCCGCCGCAATCTCGCGGTAGACCGGGCAGGATGCAAGAAGCTGTTCGTGCGTTCCGTTGCCCACGAGATCGCCGTCCTCCATGACGAGGATTCGGTCACACGAGGTGAGAGCGCCGGCGCGCTGCGAGACATAGAAAACCGTCTTGCCCTTCGACTCGTGAAGCGCCTTGCGAAGCTTCTGCTCGGTTGCGTAGTCAAGCGCCGAGCCGGAGTCGTCGAGAATCAAAATATCGGCGTCGGAGACAAATGCGCGCGCAATGGTAAGGCGCTGCCTTTGTCCGCCGGAGAAGTTGCCGCCGCCCTTGGAGACAGGGGCGTCCAGACCTTCCGGAAGCGCCCGGATGAAGTCCGCCGCACAGGCGCGCTCGAGAGCATCCCAGAGCTCTTCGTCGGTCGCATCCGGCTTGCCCCAGAGAAGGTTGCTCCGGACGGTGCCGGAGAACAGGACCGCCTTCTGCGGAACGATGCGAACAGCGCTTCGAAGAGAGTCGACATCGTACTCGCGGACCTCGTGGCCGAAGACGGAAAGCGAGCCGCCGGTAATATCATAGAACCGGGGCAGGAGCTGTACAAGCGATGTCTTGCCGGAGCCGGTACCGCCGATGACGCCGACATATTCGCCGGGATAAATGTCGCAATTGATGCCCGAGAGCATGTCGGAGGAGGCGCCCGCATAGCGGAGCGAAACATCCCTGAAGGAAATAATCGGCGCCTTGCCGGAATCTGCGGAGGCGTCGGAGGAACAGAGGGAACGGTCCGGTGCGGAATCGGCTGCCGCGTCTGCTGCGGAAGCCCCGTCCAACCCCGCGAGGAAGTTCTGATAATCGGACGTCTCAAAGCGGTTGAGCGATACTTCGCCGTCGTCGGGGTCCGAAAGAGGGATGACATCGCCGCCGTCGGAACTTCCGAAGGAAATATCAGGAGAATCACCGAAGGAGATGTCGAGAGAGCGGTCCGGCGCTGCTTCGCCTGCATCGGCAGCGGCGATGCGAAGCGGACGCTCCACGAGAAGCGCACCCTCCGGGGAAGTCACGGACGGCGTGATTTCGAAGATGCTCTGCACACGGTTGCCGCAGGCGATGGCCCGGGTGATATTGAGAATCAGATTGGCGAGCTTCACGAGCTCTACGAGAATCTGAGCCATGTAGTTGTAAAGAGCGACAACCTCGCCCTGCGTGAGGTGGCCGGAATCGACGCGCAGCGCGCCGACATAGACGAGAAGCAGGATGACGAGATTGACGATACAGTAGGTCAGAGGGTTTAAAAGCGAAGAGATGGCGCCGACCCGGGTCTGACTGCGCGAAAGATCTGCGGTGCGGCCCGCAAAATCAGCCCGCTCGTCGGCTTCCTTGTTGAACGCGCGAAGCACGCGCACTCCCGCAAGATTTCGGCGAAGGCCGCTGACGACGCGGTCAAGACGTCCCTGCACGCGCTTGTAAAGCGGGACGGTGATAAGCATGATTGCGAAGATGACGATTGCGAGTACCGGAATCAGACCGACGAACACCAGCGCCGCATGCGAATCCACGGTAAAGGCCATCGCCGTGGCGCCGAACACGATGAACGGCGAGCGCATGAGGAGACGGAGCGTTAAGTTGACGCCGTTCTGAATCTGGTTCATGTCGCCCGTAAGGCGCGTAATGAGCGTGTCCGTGCCGATGGTGTCGATCTCCGTGTAAGAGAGCTTTCCGAGGTGCGCGAACAAAGCCCGGCGCACACGGCCCGTGTAACCGACGGCAACCTTTGCGGAGAAGTATTGCGCGGTCACGGCAAATGCAAGCCCGGCAATACCGAACACAACCATCAAAACAACCCGGCGCACAATGTAGCCGCGGTCACCGCCGGCGATGCCGACATCGATAATCTGCGCGACAATCAAAGGAACCAGCAGCTCCATGATTGCCTCGAACAGCTTAAAGAGGGGAGCGGCGACGGCGCGGAGCCGGTAGCCGTTCATAAAGCGAAGTAGTTTGCGCATGGAATATCCTTTCCCGAAAAATGAGTGAGCCTACGCGCTTATGCAAAATAATGATATCCATTTTCCGAAAAAATCGCAAGAAGAATCGCAAATATGTACAATCCGTTTCCGCTGTACCGGGCCGGAGAAGCGGAAGAGCGAAGCTTTCATTTTTTATGGGCGGAAACCGTCCCGCTTCTTGAAAAAAGGCCTGCGCTATGGCATAATAACAGAAAGGCTTTTCGCGCGCACGCGGGCGCGGGTCCGAAGGCAGGCGTGCGGGGACGGAATCTGAAAATCGGCGCACGGGGGATGTGCGGCCGGAGACGGGGAGTCCGAACGAACATGAATGTTTATGAACAATTATATGCGGCACGCGATGATGCGAACAGAGAATTTGTCGCGAAGCTCGTGCCGAACATCCCGAAGGAGAGCATCCTGGGCGTGCGGACGCCGGCGATGCGGGCGATTGCGAAGGAAGTGTTCCGGAGCGGAGAGAAGGATGCATTTCTCGCGAGTCTTCCGCACCGGTGTCTTGAGGAAAATCTCGTGCACTTTTTTGTGATTGCGGAGATTCGGGATTTTGCGGAGTGCGTTGCGGCCGTGGAGGCGTTCCTTCCCCGGGTGGACTGCTGGCCGGTGTCGGATCAGGCCACGCCGAAGTCGTTTCGGAAGAACCGTGAAAAGCTGCTTCCGTACATTCGCAAATGGATTGCGTCGCCGCATGTATATACGGCGCGGTTCGGGCTTCGAATGCTTATGAACGAGTTCCTTTCGGAGGATTTTTCGGAGGAGTATCTTGCGCTTGCGGCCTCGCCCGAAGGGGAGGATTATTATCTGAAAATGATGCAGGCGTGGTATTTTGCGACGGCGCTTGCGAAGCAATACGATGCGACGCTTCCCTATATGGAGAAGGGGAAGCTTGACGAGTGGGTCAGAAGGAAGGCGATTCAGAAGGCCGTGGAGAGCTTCCGCGTGACGGAGGAACACAAGGCTTATCTGAAGAGTCTGCGGTAGCCGCGGAGGTCGGCGGCGACCCGAAGAATTCACGGAGCGCATAAACCGGAGGAAAAGGAAATGATCTATCTGGTGGAGGATGACGACAACATACGCGAGCTCGTGATTTACACGCTTCGACAGTCGGGGCTTGCGGCGGAGGGATTCGCGACGCCCGGGGCGTTTCACGCGGCGTGCGAGCGGAAGACGCCGCGGCTTGTGCTCCTCGACATCATGCTGCCGGAGGAGGATGGGCTGTCGATTCTCAGGAAACTCCGCGCCGGAGCGGCGACGAAGAAGGTGCCTGTCATGATGCTGAGCGCAAAGGGGAGCGAGTACGACAAGGTCGTCGGGCTTGAGTCGGGAGCCGATGACTATCTGCCGAAGCCGTTCGGAATGATGGAGATGCTCGCCCGTGTGAAGGCGCTTTTGCGGCGGTCGGAGGGCGAGACGGGCGGAACGGAATACACACTCGGCGCACTGTGTGTAAGCCCCGAAAAACATGCGGTAACGGTGAGCGGCGCCCCGGTCACGCTCACGAAGAAGGAGTTTGACATCCTGCAGATGCTTCTCGAAAACCGCGGCATCGTTCTGTCGAGGGATCGCCTTCTGAACACGATCTGGGGATATGATTTCGACGGAGAGAACCGGACGGTCGATGTGCACATCCGGACGCTTCGAAGCAAACTCGGCGAGGCGGGCAGTCTGATTGAGACCGTGCGCGGCGTCGGGTATCGGATTTCCTGACCGGAGGTTATGTAAGAGGGATGTCCCACAGTTTCCGGCTTCCGCGGGCGGCGGGTGCCGGTTGATACGGAAGTAACGGTACGGAGAAGGTAAAGGGGAAAGACATGAAAGTCAAAATTTTACAAAATGTATTTGTCGTGACGGTGGCGGTTTTTCTGGTCACCATGCTTGTTATGTTTTTCGTGGAATACCGCTATGTGAGCTCGGAGCAGGAGAAGGAATTCCGGGAGCAGGCGGAGTACCTGGGAAGCGTCATCGAAAAATCCGGCACGGATGTGTTGAAGGCAGCGGAATCCACGAAGGAGATTCGTCTGCGTGTGACGGTCGTCGATGCGGACGGATCGGTCGCGTACGACAGCCAGGAGCCGTCGGCGCAACTGCCGAACCATGCGGAGCGCGAGGAGATTAAGGAGGCAATGGCCGAAGGAAAGGGCGAGTGCAAGCGCTACTCCGAGACGCTCGGCAGAATGACCTACAACTATGCGGTGCGCCTTTCGGACGGAAAAGTTCTGCGCGTCTCGCAGGAGTGCTTCACCGTGGGGCAGCTGGCAATCCGTCTCGTGTATCCGATGTCCGTCATGCTTGTGCTTGTGCTTGTATTTTCCGCATTTATCAGCATCCGCATAAGCCACCGCGTGACGCGCCCGATCAACGCCATCGATCCGGCCAACCCCGAGATGCGCGACGCGTACCCCGAGCTGCAGCCGCTTGTGCGCCGCATTCAGGCGCAGAATCGCCAGCTCTACGAGCAGATGAACGAGCTCAAGGAGGAGCACAAGAAGCAGGATACGATGCGCCGCGAGTTTACGGCAAATGTGTCCCACGAGCTCAAGACGCCCCTCACATCAATCTCCGGATACGCCGAGATTCTCGGCGCGGGCATGGTCGAGGAGAAGGACGTCACGCGCTTTGCGAACAAGATTCACGACGAGGCGCAGCGCCTGATCACGCTCGTCGGCGACATCATCAAGCTCTCGCAGCTCGATGACAAGGACGATGCGATTCTTTCGAGCGAGCCGGTCGATCTGTACCGCGTCTCGGAGGAGATGATGTCCGTTCTCTCCGATGCGGCTTCCGCGAAGCATGTGAGCGTGTTCCTCTCGGGCACCCACGAGGTGGTTCCGGGCTCGCCGCAGATCATCGGCGAGATGGTCTACAATCTGATCGACAACGCGATCAAATACAACAACGAGAACGGCCGCGTGCAGGTTACGGTCGAGAACGACGGCGACGGCGCGATCCTGATCGTGCACGACAACGGCATCGGCATTCCCAGAGCGGAGCTGCCGCGCGTGTTCGAGCGCTTCTACCGCGTGGACAAGAGCCACTCGAAGGAGATCGGCGGCACGGGCTTAGGTCTGTCCATCGTCAAGCACGGCGCGGCCTTCCACGGCGCGACCGTGCAGCTTGACAGCGAGCTCGGCATGGGAACGAAGATCACGATCCGCTTCCCGAAAAATGCTGCTGCGGATGCGCAGCCAAACGAGGCATCTGCCGATTCGGCGGACGCTGCGAAGCCCGCGCAGCAGGGCACGGAAGCGTAAGAAAAGGATACAGCGGAAGGGGGTCCGGCCGCCTTCAAAGGATACGGTTATGGCAACGATACTCATCATCGATGACGATGCATCCATCAGCGAAATGCTCCGCACGGCACTGACCAAGCGGGGCTTTTCCGTTGTGCAGGCATACTCCGGCACGGAGGCCCTGCTCGTGCTCTCGCGGGTACAGCCGGACCTTGTGCTTCTCGATCTGGGGCTTCCCGGACTCTCCGGCGAGGAGCTCCTCCCGAAACTTACGAAGGTTCCGGTGATTGTCGTGAGCGCGAAGGCGACGCCCGACGACAAGGTCTCGATGCTCTTAGGCGGCGCGGCGGACTATGTCACGAAGCCGTTCGATCTGCACGAGCTGCTTGCGCGAATCACCGTACAGCTGCGCGGACATGAGGCGACCGGGGACACGGCGGTGTACGCATTTTCCGACTTTGCACTCCACGCAGATACGCGGACGGTGACCTGCAACGGGAAGAGTGAAAAACTGACGCGCACGGAGGCGGCCGTCCTGCGGCTGCTTTTGCGAAGACCGGACGGGGTCGTCGCAAAACTGACCATCCTTGACTGCATCAGCCACGACACGCCGGACTGCACCGAGGACTCGCTGAAAATCCACATCCACAACCTGCGAAAGAAGCTTCGCGCCGTGACCGGACGGGACTGCATCGAGGCGGTTTGGGGCATCGGCTATCGGCTGAGCGCAGCGGAAAATGCAGCCGAAACCGAATGAGCGCGGTGAAATCTTTACCGTTTATGCGGGATTTTCTTAACCGTTCTCTTAACCTCTTTGCGATAGTATTTCCTCAGAACGGGGAGAACCGGAGGAAACGGACGGATTGCGAAAAGCGGTGCGGCAGCCGGCGATTCCCGAAAAATAAGGGAGGAAACCTTCATGGACTATGTCTTGGAGACACAGGGACTTACGAAGCAATACAAGAAGTTCACGGCGCTTCGGAATCTCTGCATGCATGTTCCGAAAGGAGCGATTTACGGACTCGTCGGGCGAAACGGCGCCGGCAAGACGACCTTAATCCGCCTGGTCTGCGGCCTGCAGTTCCCGACGGAGGGCACCTTTGCCCTGTGGGGAACGGAATACCGGGATGCAAAAATCAATCTGATGCGGCAGCGGATGGGCGCGGTTGTGGAGACGCCGTCGCTGTTCCCCTACATGACGGCAAGGGGAAATCTGGAACAGCAGTACCGGGTGCTCGGACTGCCGAATTTCAACGGAATCGACGAGCTGCTTGCGCTGGTCGGACTGTCGGACACCGGAAAGAAGAAGGCGGAGCATTTTTCGCTCGGTATGCGGCAGCGGCTTGCGATTGCCGTGGCGCTGTGCGGCAACCCCGATTTTCTGGTTTTGGATGAGCCGATCAACGGTCTGGATCCCCAGGGAATCGTCGAGGTTCGCGAGCTGATTCTCAAGCTGAACCGGGAGCGCAACATCACATTTCTCATCTCGAGCCACATTCTGGACGAACTTGCTCGCATCGCAACGCACTACGGATTTGTCGACCGCGGACGGATTGTTCGGGAAATGAGTGCGGAAGAGCTGCAGAACGCCTGCCGCAAATGTGTCAGCATGACCGTGACGAACACGGAAGCGCTTGCGCGGGAGCTTGAGAGGCGGCAGATTGATTACACGGTGACCGGGCCGGACACCGTGGACATCTATGCGCAGCTGAACATCACGCAGCTCGCAGTGGCGCTCTGGGAGGAAAAATGCGAAATCCTCTCGTGCTCGGAGCAGGACGAGAATCTGGAAGGGTTTTTCCTTTCCCTGGTGGGGGGTGAGAGTCATGAATAAACTGTTGCGTGCGGATAATACGAGAATGCTTCGGAGCGCGACGTTCCGCTTCGGTTTGCTGTCGCTTCTGGCGCTTTTGCTGATAACCTTTTTCCTCGACGGGGATAAGGGGACATTGCAGAGGACCGAGGCCGGATTCCAGAGCCTGCTTCTGTTCCTGCCCATGGTGTGCGGCTTTCTTATCATCCTGTCCGTCGGAGCCGAATTCGGCAACGGAGCGATTCGAAACAAGCTGATTGTCGGCCATCGCCGCAGTCATGTTTACACCTCCTGGATGGTCACCGGAATTGCAGTGACATTGATTTCCTTCGTGTTCACGGCGGCCGTGCTCGCCGTTACATGTGCGATTGACGGAGGCATAATCGAGCTTTCGGCGAAAACTCTGGTTACCCTGTCGGGCGTGATTCTGTGTTCGCTTTTATGCAATGCGGCAATGTGCCTGCTGATTTCCGTAATCGTTCCGGGCGCTAAGGGCGCCGTGCTCTGCTTTATCTTCCAGGAAGCTCTTTTTATGGTTTTCATGATTTCCGCGGAGGAGGGGGGAATCGCCTGGGTGGAGAAGGTTTCGTACTTTTTCCCGCAGGGGCTGATCGGAGTCGTGTCGCTGCTGACAGCGCCGGAGAAGCCGTGGGTCTACATGCTGTGTTCCCTCGGTGCGGCGGTCGTGTTCTTCGCCCTGGGAATCCATTATTTCCGCAGGAAAGATTTGAATTAGAGGGAAACTTATGTGGCAGGCAATCTCTTTCGCTCTTGCAGCCGTTATTCTGCTGCTTGCGTGGAAAATCCTACAACTGAAACGCGCGGCGCGGGAGATTGCCGACACATTTTCCGAGCGGGTGAGGGATGAATCCGGAACGGCGATTGGCGTTTCCTCGCGCGACCGTGATTTGTGCCGCCTGGCGGACGGGCTGAACCGGGAACTTGCCGGGCTCGCGAAGCTCCGCAGGCAGTGCGAGAGGAGCGAGACGGAGCTGAACCGCGCGGTGGCAAATCTGTCGCATGATCTGCGCACGCCGCTTACGGCCATCAGCGGATATCTCACGCTTCTTCGGGAGACCGGCGACCCGGCGGAGCAGGAGCAGTACATCCGCGTTCTCACCGAGCGCACGGAGACAATGAAACAATTGGCGGAGGAGCTTCTTCAATACTCGGGACTGGTTGCGCCGGAGGCTGCGGGGGAGGCCGTTCCCACAGCCGTGGACACGGTGCTCTCCGAGAGCATCGCGGGGGCGTATCCGCTTTTGTCCGGGCGCGGAATCACGCCGGAGGTGAAGCTGCCGCAGGAGCGCGTGATACGGACGGTCAACCGGGCGGAGCTCTCGCGGATGTTCGGAAATCTCCTGACGAACGCGGTTCGCTACAGCGACGGCGACCTTTCGATTACGCTCACGGAGGACGGTACGGTGACCTTCGCCAATATGGCTTCGGGGCTTGATGCGGTCATGGCCGAACAGCTCTTTGAACGGTTTTTCACCGTGGAAACCGGTGGCCGCGGCACCGGCCTCGGGCTCTCCATCGTGCGGATGCTCGCGGAGCGCATGGGCGGAAGCGCCGAAGCGCGGTACACGGACGGGCGTCTCTCTGTTGAAATATGTCTGCCAGACCGGGGATAGCAGCCTGCCGCACCGCTTTTTGCACGGCGGGTTCATCGAAAACAGGGCGGAATTTTACATAGATTTAACATAACACTAACGGTCTTTTCATGATTTTCCTATATGCTGAAGCCGGAATAATCGAAATCGGCATTTGGCTGTCGCGTGTCTGCGGCAGGGCGCGCCCGGGGACGGCGCGCGAAGGAGTATTGAAAATGATCGGAATGAACAATCTGGTATTGTTAGCTACGACTGCCGCGGGATCGGGGATGAGCATGATGAACATCGCCGAGCTCGTTGGTGGTCTTGTTTTTTTCATGTTTGGTATGCGGGTTATGTCGCAGGCGCTCGAGAAGATGGCCGGCGGCCGTCTGGAACGAATGCTCAAGCAGACCTCGGCCAACCCGATTGTGAGCGTTTTGCTCGGCGCGGGAATCACGATTGCGATGCAGTCCAGCTCCGCGACGACCGTCATGCTGGTCGGTCTCGTAAACTCCGGAATCATGCAGTTTTCGCAGACGCTCGCCGTCATTTTCGGCGCCAACATCGGAACGACGTTTACCGGGTGGATTCTCTCCCTCGGCTCCATCTCGTCGGGCTCCTGGTGGCTGACGCTCTTAAAGCCGGAGTTCTTCTCGCCGTTCCTCGCCCTTGCGGGAATCGGAATGCTTATGTTCGCGAAGCGGGACCGCAACAAGAGTATCGGAAGCGTGTTCGTCGGCTTTGCCATTCTCATGAACGGTATGAGCATGATGTCGCAGGCGGTGAGTCCGCTGCGGGACGTGCCGGAATTCAAGGAGTTGATGACCAAGTTCAACAACCCGTTCTTCGGCGTGCTGATCGGTCTTCTGATTACCGCGGTGATTCAGTCCTCCGCGGCGACCATCGGTATTTTGATCGCTCTCTCCGAGGGCGGAATCCTCACCTTCGCGATGGCAATCCCGATTATCATGGGCTTGAACATCGGTACCTGCGCGACCTCGCTGATTTCGTGTATCGGAACCAACTACAAGGCAAAGCGCGTTGCGACCGTCCATGTGATGATTAAAATACTCGGCACCGCCATATGGCTCACGGTGTTCTGCGCGGTTCAGGCGGTCAATCCGCCGGCATGGTTCGGGCAGGCGATCGGCAGCGTCGGTATCGCCGTCGTACATACCGCCTTCAACCTGCTGACCACGGTTGTTCTCATGCCGTTCTCGCGGTCGCTCACCCGCCTTACGGAGCGCATTGTAAAGCAGCCGAAGGAGGAGTCCGAGCTGCAGGCGAACCTGAGCTTCCTCGACGAGCGTGTGCTGCGTTCCCCGTCCGTCGCCGTTGCCGAGTGCAACAACCTTACACGAAAAATGGCGGAGCTCGCGTGTCAGAATCTCTTCGATGCGATGAGCCTGTTTGACAATTACACCGAGGCGACCGTCGCCGAGGTTCTCAAGAAGGAAAATGAGCTCGACATGTACGAGGACAAGCTGGGGTCGTACCTCGTCAACCTTTCCTCGAAGCCGGTGTCCGACCCTGACGGTCGCGTCATCTCGAAAATGCTTCACACCATCGGCGATTTCGAGCGTCTGGGCGACCATGCGGTGAACCTGTATAAGGCTGCTGAGGAGATCCGCGAGAAGCGCCTGAGCTTCACGCCGGTCGCATCGCAGGAGCTGCGCGTCCTCACCAATGCAATCGATGAGATTCTCACGATGACGACAGAATGCTATACGAAGGCAGACCTCGAGCTCGCATTCCGCGTGGAGCCGCTTGAGCAGGTGATTGACAAGCTGACAAGCACAATCAAGACCAACCATATCGCGCGTCTTCAGAAGGGAGGCTGCTCAATCGAGATGGGCTTCATCCTCTCCGACCTTCTGAACAACTACGAGCGAATCTCGGACCACTGCAGCAACATCGCCGTGGCGGTCATCGAGGTGGAGCGCGGCGGCTTCGATACCCACGAATATCTGAGCGGAATCAAGTTCGGAAATATGGAATTCAATCAGATCTACGACACCTTCGACCGGAAATATTCGCTGGAGTAACGACTTTCAAACGGCGTTTTGCTATCGCTGATAAAACCATCGCTTTCGCCGCGAAATCCCCGTGAAATCGCGGCGATATTTGTTGACATAAAGGTAAATATATGTTACTATTTTACCGGAGCGGGTCGCGCAGGGGGCGCGGCGGCGTTTTCCGATTCCGTTGCACAATCGGACAAGCATATTTTGTGGGGGTAACGACGACCATGAAAAAAAGAACAATCACCGAAGTTTTACTGGATGAGTGCCCGAACTGCGGGGCGGCCCGCAAGGAGGACGAGGAAGTCTGCCGGTTCTGCGGAACGCTGATGGTGACGACGCAGCGCATCACCGAGGAGGTTGAGGAGCAGGAGAAGACAGAGCAGGAGCAGCTGCGGGAGAAATATGCCTCCCGGCGGGTGGATGTTGTCTCTGATGTCGTTCCTCTGCGGTATGACGGGAATTTCTGGGGACCCATCGTCTTCGCTGCCATCTGGAGTATTATGACGCTGGCGGCTACCTTCGGTGCTCTTTCCGAGGGGGATTTGCCCGGGGGAATCGTTTTGTTTCCGCTCGCTTTCTTCGTGTTCGGTATCGTCATGATGGCGAGTTTGCTGAAACCGTATCTTGCGTACAGCTCGCTGAAAAACAACGGCACGGCGTACCGGGCGACCGTAATCGGATACAGCGCGGGGGCGGAGACCCGGAGGGAAGGGAAAACCGTGACGACTTCGTATATGAAGGTGATTACCGAAGCGGAGGGAAGGGAGCTCTGCATCCAGCTCGAACTTCCTGAGAGTATTACGGAGGCGACCTTCCCGGTCGGAAGTAAGGTTCGGATTCTCGGCTGCAACGGGCGGTATGTGATTGACGAGAATTTCTGAGAAATGCCGGCAATGAAAAATGCTGCACGGCCCGTGCGGCGGCGAATCTGTGATAATGTTGCTTGACACCTGTCGCAGGTATGATACAATGAGTCCGGAAAACGACGGAATGAAACATTTTCCGTAAGAATATCATCTGACGGGGAAGAAACCTCTGACCCGCAAGAAAGGAACAATTTCATATGGCCAAGTATGATCCGAAGTCTCTGCTCGCGGACGAATTCATCAATGATGAAGAAATCCGTGAGACCCTTCGCTATGCGGAGGAGCACAAGCACGATCTTCCACTGATCGAAACCATTCTCGAGAAAGCGCGCCCGAAGAAGAAAGGAAACGGCTGCACCTGCGCGGGGCTTACCCACCGCGAGGCGTCCGTGCTTCTTGCGTGCGATCTTCCCGAGGTCAACGAGCGCATCTGCGAGATTGCCGAGGAGATTAAACTCGCATTTTACGGCAATCGAATCGTCATTTTTGCGCCGCTGTACCTCTCCAACTATTGCATCAACAGCTGCGTCTACTGCCCTTACCACATCAAAAACAAGCACATACCGAGAAAGAAGCTCACACAGGACGAAGTGCGCGCCGAGGTGATTGCGCTGCAGGATATGGGACATAAGCGCCTTGCCATCGAGTCCGGCGAGGATCCCGTGAACAATCCGATCGAATATATTCTCGAGTGCATCAAGACTATCTACAGCGTACACCATAAAAACGGCGACATCCGCCGCGTGAATGTCAATATCGCGGCGACGACCGTGGAGAACTACCGGAAGCTCAAGGAGGCCGGCATCGGCACCTACATCCTCTTCCAGGAGACCTATCACAGGGAGAGCTACGAAAAGCTGCATCCGGCGGGACCGAAGCACGATTACGCATACCACACCGAGGCGATGGACCGCGCGATGGACGGCGGAATCGACGATGTGGGGCTGGGCGTTTTGTTCGGACTTGAGATGTACAAATACGAATTTGCCGGGTTGATTATGCATGCGGAGCACCTTGAGGCCGTACACGGCGTCGGACCGCACACCATCAGCGTTCCGCGCGTGAAGAAGGCCGACGACATCGACCCGGATGTGTTCGACAACGGCATCGACGACGACACCTTTGCGAAGATTACGGCCTGCATCCGGCTCGCGGTTCCCTACACCGGAATCATCATCTCCACCAGGGAAAATGAGACCGTCCGCTCGAAGCTTCTCCGCCTCGGCGTATCGCAGGTAAGCGGCGGCTCAAGAACCTCGGTCGGCGGGTACGCGGGCTACACGCCCGAGGAGCGCCCGCACGACACGGAGCAGTTCGACGTCTCCGATCAGCGGTCCTTAGACGAGGTCGTCCGCTGGCTTATGGAGAGCGGGCACATTCCGTCGTTCTGCACCGCGTGCTACCGCGAAGGCCGCACCGGCGACCGTTTTATGAGCCTGTGCAAGACCGGCCAGATTTTAAACTGCTGTCATCCGAACGCTTTGATGACGCTCTCGGAGTATCTCACCGATTACGCTTCCCCGGAGACGGTTGCCGTCGGAAACCGGATGATCGACGAGGAGCTTAAGAAGATTCCGAACGAGAAGGTGCGCGCGATTGCAGCGGAGCACATTGCCGACATCCGCAACTCGAACCGGAGAGATTTCCGCTTCTGAGCGGCTGCCTTAAGGAGGCGGGGCCTGTCTGCCCGCGCTTTATACCGAAAATACAAAAACACACCGGGAGCTCCCCGTTTCGGCGGAGGGGCTCCCGTTTTACAAACAAGGAGAAAAACCATGAGTCTGCAGGAAACCGTATCGGCGGAGCGAATCCACATCGCGTGGTTCGGAATGCGCAACGCCGGAAAATCATCGCTTGTCAACGCCGTGACCGGGCAGGATGTGAGCATCGTCTCCGCTGTCCCCGGCACTACCACCGACCCTGTCCGCAAGGCGATGGAGCTGCTGCCGTTAGGTCCCGTCCTCATCCTCGACACGCCGGGTCTCGACGACGAGGGCGAGCTCGGCGCGATGCGTGTGGCAAGGACGAACCGCATTCTGGCGCAGACCGACATCGCGGTTTTGGCGGTGGATGCGACCGTCGGTTTCTCGGAGGCCGACACGGAGCTCCCCGCAGAGTTTGCCAAGCGCAGCATTCCTTTCGTGATTGCCTTTACCAAGGCGGACCTTGCGGGAAAAGAGCTTCGCGCCGTTCGTACGCAGGAGGCGAAAGCCCTTCTTTCCGCGGAGGATACGGCGGATCGGATTGTTTTTACAAGCGCTGCGACCGGCGAGGGAATTACGGCTTTGAAGGAGCGCCTCGGCGCATTTGCCCCGGAGGTGACGCGGGAGAAGCGCATCGTGACGGATCTGGTCGCCCCGGGAAGTGCGGTAGTCTTAGTCACGCCTATCGATGCTTCGGCGCCGAAGGGCAGGCTGATTCTTCCGCAGCAAATGGTTTTGCGTGAGCTTCTGGATGCGCATTGCACGGCGCTTGTCTGTCAGCCGGAGGAGCTTGCGGAAGCGCTCGGCAATCTTCGCACAAGCCCGGCTCTTGTCATCACGGACTCCCAGGCGTTTGCAAAGGTGAGCGCCGTTGTGCCGGCAGATGTAAAACTCACCTCGTTCTCCATTTTGTTTGCAAGGTACAAGGGGAATCTCCGCTCGCTTGTCGCAGGAGCGGAGCACATCGACGCGCTGCGGCCGGGCGATCGGGTTCTGATTGCCGAGGGCTGCACGCACCACCGGCAGTGCGAGGACATCGGAACCGTCAAACTGCCCGGCTGGATTTCGAAGCGCCTCGGGTTTGCGCCGGAATTTTCGTTCACTTCGGGCGGCGATTTTCCGGAAAATCCCGCGGAGTATTCGCTGGTGATTCACTGCGGCGGATGCACGCTTCCCGAGCGGGAGATGCAGCGGCGGCTTGCGGCGGCCGGGGAAGCGCATGTGCCGGTGACCAACTACGGCGTTGCAATCGCCTATATGAACGGGATTCTTCCGCGGAGCCTCGCGGTGTTTGCCGGGGGCGAATCTTGATTTTGCGGGCATTTTGCGATATACTGACAGGGTACGGCACGGCCGTGCGGCGGGCGGTTTATGTCCCGCCACAGACAGGAAGGAGGACTGACGATGGCATCGTTTCAAAATATCGACGCGGAGGATGATCCGTTCGCATACCGCTATGACACACAGCTTTTGATTGACCGTCGGGACAGGGATCTCGACGAGGATGAGATTGCCGACTACATCACGGAGCACTTTGAGGGCAATTCGCTGATTGCAGCCGGCGACGAGGATTTGATCAAGGTTCATTTTCATACGAACGAGCCTTGGAAGCTTCTCGAATACTGCAATTCCGTCGGCGAGATTTACGACATCGTAGTGGAGGATATGATCCGCCAGTCGAACGGTTTGCACGGATGATTCGCAGCCGGCGGAAATCCGGGGATACGATATGATTTTTGACACGCACGCACATTATGACGATGATTGGTTTGACACGGACCGGGAAGATTTGCTTCGCGGTCTTTCGTCGCGCGGCATCGGAACGGTGGTCAATGTCGGCGCCTCCATGCGCGGGTCGCGGGCGTCGGTCGCGCTTGCGGCGGAATGGCCGTTTGTCTATGCCAGCGTCGGCGTGCACCCCGACGATGCGGCGGAGATGACCGACGCGGACATTGCCGAGCTTCGGTCGCTTGCAGCGGACAAAAAGGTTGTCGCAATCGGCGAAATCGGACTCGATTACGGCTTTGACGAGGAGACGGCGGAGGACGAGCGGGAGAGGCTTAAGGAGCTGCAGCAGGTGTGGTTCCGAAGACAGCTCGCGCTTGCGAAGGAGCTCTCGCTTCCGGTGATCATCCACTCCCGCGGAGCCGAGGGCGACACCCTGGCGGTGATGCGCGAATATGCGCAGTCCTATGCACAGGGCGAAGCATTTTCCGGCGGCAGCATTCACTGCTTCAGCGGCTCACCGGAGACGGCAGCGGAATACCGGAGGCTCGGGTTTCACATCGGCGTCGGCGGCGTGTTGACCTTTAAAAATGCAAGGAGGCTTCCCGAGGTGGTTATGCAGGCGCCGCTTTCGCAGATTGTGCTCGAGACGGACGCGCCCTACATGGCGCCCGTGCCGTACCGCGGCAGGCGCAACGATTCGGGGTATCTTCCGTATGTCGCGGCGAAGATTGCGGAGATCAAAGGAATCTCCGTGGAGGAGGTCGTTCGCGTGACGGAGGAAAATGCCTGCCGGCTGTTCGGCGTGGGGGATAACCTATGAGTGAGATTGTGAGGGAGGCGGCACAACCCGCCGTGACAAATACAAAACCGAAGCATAAAATCAGCCTCTACGGGCGTATCTTGATTGTCGCGGGATGTATCATCGCGGGCTTTGCGGCGCTCGCCGTACTGTGGCCCGCATTTTGCGACGCATACACGGACCGTGTCTTTCCGTATATCACAATCCCTATGGGCTGGGTTGTCAATCTGTTCCCTTTCGCCGTCGGCGAGGTGTTGATGTACGCGGGGGCGGCGGCAGCGGCTGTCGCAATCCTCCTTTCGCTCATACACGGCGGCAAAGCCCTGATTCGCCGGCTTGCAAAGAGCGGCCGGAGAGGCGGATACGGCTTTTACAAGGGCTACATGAAGGTTTTTGCGGGAATTGTCGTCGCGGCGCTGTGGCTGTTTCTGTTTCAATGGTGGATTCCGTACCACGGCTATGTGATGGGCGTTCGGGACCACAGCACGGAGGTGACGCTCGAATCTCTTCGCGCGGCGCGCGAGGCAGTTGCAAAGGGCCTGAACAGCGCGATGACGGAGGTGCCAAGGGACGCCTCCGGCAAAATCATCTACCCGGCGAAGGCGGAGCGGGAAGCCGCAATCGAGGCGGCGCTTCGCGGGCTGGCCGACCGCTATCCGCGGTTGAACGGCTACTATGCGAGGCCGAAGGAGGCAATTTGCTCGGATGTGCTTGAGTGGATGCGAATCGGCGGATACACCTATCCCTACACGACCGAGGTGACCTACAACCGCTATGTCGACAATCTGTACTGGTATTCGCTGGTCACGCACGAGACGGCGCACCGCAAAGGCTTTTACAAGGAAAATGAAGCCTGCTTTATGGCGTTTCTCGCGTGTCTTCACTCGGATGACCCGCTCATGCGGTACTCCGGGCTCTACGATGTCTGGTGGGACATCGACAGCGCTTACTGGGAGACCCTTGTGGAAAGCTGCGGGGGCGACGAAGGCCGCGCTGCGGAAATCTATCTGCGGGAAGTGCAGGTGGACGGGGAGCGGATGCGCGCCGATATGACGGATGCGGAGGAGCAGGCGCAGGAGCTCTACGAGGAGGACAGTCATCCGCTTGAGGACTACCGGGAGGTTGCGTCGGATGCAGCGGATGTCGGCTGGGAAGTTCAGGCGGATTTGATTGAGGGCGTCAGCTACAGCGATGTCGTAAAGCTGATTGCGGAGTATTACGAAAACAGCGCAGGGAAGTGAGGAGTTGCGATGGCATATTTGAGCGATCCGAAGGAAACCGTTGCGGTGCTGCAGAGGTATCGGTTCAATTTTCAGAAGAAGTTCGGGCAGAACTTCTTAATCGACGGGCATGTGCTTGCGAAGATTATCGACGCCGCGGGAGTGACGAAGGACGATGTCGTTCTGGAGATCGGTCCGGGCATCGGCACGATGACACAGGCGCTGTGCGAGGCGGCAGCGGAAGTCGTCGCGGTGGAGATTGACCGGAATCTGATTCCGATTCTCACGGAGGACACCTGCAGAGAGTACGACAATCTGACGGTAATCAACGAGGATGTGCTCAAGCTCGACATCGCGGCGGTGGCGCGGGAGCACGGCGGAAAGCCCCTCAAGGTGGTCGCCAACCTGCCGTATTACATCACCACGCCGATCATTATGGGACTTCTGGAGAAGCGCCTGCCGGTTGCGGGCATCACCGTCATGGTGCAGAAGGAGGTCGCAGAGCGCATGCAGGCGGCCCCCGGGAGCAAGGATTACGGGGCGCTGTCCCTCGCGGTGCAATACTATGCCGAGACCTATATTGCGGCATTTGTGCCGCCGAACTGCTTCATGCCCCGGCCCGGCGTCGGTTCGGCAGTCATCCGGCTGACCGTGCGGGAGAAGCCGCCGGTGGCGGTAAAGAGCGAGGAGATGTTGTTTTCCGTGATACGCGCGGCGTTTGCTCAGCGGCGAAAGACGCTGGTCAACAGCCTCGGAAACAGCCCCGAAGTGCCGTGCACAAAGGAGGCGGCGGCAGCGGCAATCGCAGCGGTCGGACTGCCGGAGGGCGTGCGCGGAGAGACGCTGACACTGACGCATTTCGCAGCGCTTGCGGATGCGCTGACCGACGCAAAATATGTTTAATTTGAAAAGACTATTGATTTTTCGTCGATGATGGAGTACAATGCTGTACAGAAATGGTAAATACTATTTCCCAAATTTACTGATTTGTCCTGGAGTATGTTTTCACGGGAGGAAAGAAAACGATGAAAAAATGGTTGACAATGATTCTCGTCCTCTGCATGGCTGCAGTGCTTGCGGCAGGCTGCGGCAAGAAGGATTCGGACGACGAGGAAAAGAAGCCCCAGATTAAGAAGGGCGACATTTACGAGATGCTCGAAGAGATGGGCAACACCAAGGCCGGCGATGTGAAGCTCACATTTGACATCGACATCCCGGGCACGAAGATGTCCGGAGAGGTCGATCTCTCCATGGATTCCGAGAAGGGCAACAGCGGCTTCGGTCTCAAGCTTAAGTCCGACCTTGAGAGAGCAAAGTTCGATATCAGCCTTGATGATATCATGGTCGTGAAGGACGGCAATCTCTACCTCAATCTCGCAGGAATCGCCAAGGCTGCAGGCAGCGTTGCACCGCAGGTCAAGGACATGCTTGACACGAGCAAGCTCGGCTGGCTGAGCTTCCCGCTTCCGGATGATCTTCCGAAGGCCGACACGAAGTTCCAGAAGCAGCTTGTAGGTACCTTTGTAGGTCTCTTCCAGAATGCCACCAAGGGCGGCAGCGTCGAAGGCGAAGACGGCGATTACACGGTTACGATCAGTTCCAAGGAAGACTATGCGCGTGTTGTCACTGCGGTTCGCGATTTTATTAAGAACGATCTCAAGGGTCTTGTAAACGACATGACCACGAAGGGCAGCAGCTTTACTTCCATCGATGCCAACAAGTATGTTGAGAAGCTGATCAACACCTACAAGAAGGATGTTGTTGAAATCGGCAAGGACTACGGTCTTACCGAGGAGCAGGTTGATCAGTATATCGAAATGATCAAGGGTCAGGATCTCAACGAACAGCTCAAGAAGGTTGCAGAGCAGGGCCAGAACGAGGCCAGCAATGTGCTTACCGACGAGCAGATTGATGAGATGGTGAAGAAGGTTGACGGTCTCATTGACCAGCTTAACGCTTCCGAGAAGGAGCCGAATGCTGACGGCAAGGTTCGCGTATTCACTTCCGATGACGCTTATAACGCCGAGATGACATTCACTCCTAAGGAAGGCGCAGGCGAGGGCAAGATTGTCTTTAAGCTTGAGGTTGCTCCCGGAACGCCGAAGCTGGATACTCCTTCGGAGACGATGTCCCTCAAGGAGATCGCCGACATTGCGGCGCCTCTTATGAAGATGGGAAGCTCTACTTTATGCTCGGGCTTCCCACCGAGACGCCCGAGCCTACCGAGATGCCTGAGCCTACCGAGACGCCTGAGCCTACCCAGGCTCCGATCGACGAGAAGGTTACCAAGTATGAGGACGGCAAGCTTACCTTCGTGACCAGCAGCGGCAAGACGCTGACATGCGATCTTCCCGGCAACTATAAGCTGTACAGCGCTACCGGTATGCAGGCGCAGCTTTTGGACGGAACCAATGTGGTTGCTTTCACCTATCAGGATTTCTCGGGATATTCGGACAGCCTGATTGATACTACGATGTCCACGATGCTGAAGTCCTACGGAGAGGGAACCAAGTACGGTGACTGGACGCTCTTCGAGTACGGCGGAGCGAATCTCGGACTTACGATTTACGAGAAGCAGCTGGTTATTATCTCCACGAACGCCAATCAGGATTATGTGAAAAAAGTCATCGACAGCATTGACAATTTCGACATTAAGTAAGACCTGTTCCGAATGAAGGAATATTGATATTTACAAGGCGGCGGCACGATTCGGTGTCGCCGCTTTTTTTGCGCTTTTTGAGGAAAAGCCGCGAAATAATTCTTGCTTGTTTCGGGGAAAAGGCGTAAGATGACAGCGACGGATTGTTTCCGGGTCCGATGTGATGAAGCTTCCCGGAGGGTTGCAGTCGCGAAGGCGATTCCCCGAAGGTTGAGGCGGCACGGTCATCGAGCTCATCGGGAATCCCCGCATTTATGTTCTTCTTCTCTGCCTGCGCTGTGGGGCGCATCAGATGATCTCCCGATATGCGGAGGGGAAGATTTCGAATGCCGAGGGACCGACAGGTGCTCTGACTGCGGCAGATGCGCGGCGCGCGCAGGTTACCGTCACGGACGGGGGATGTTCCGATCTTTGGGCGTATGCCCGGAACAGGGAGGTTTTTTTTCATGTTGGAAAAAAACAATGAGCGTGCGATGAATCGCACCAAAAGGAACATGCGGACCAGGCGAAACCTGAGCCGCATCAAGGACTACGCACCGCAGGGGCTGGTTGCATTTTTCGTGCTGGCGGCAGTGGTGCTGTTGATTTTCATTCTTCTGAAACTGCCCGTGATCGGGGGGTTCATAAGAAGCGTTGTCAGGGCGTTGGCACCGGCGCTTGCAGGCTTTGTATTCGCCTTCATCATGTCGCCGCTCGTGCGGTTTTTCGAGACGAAATTCATCAAGCTGGCATGCAGTCGTAAGAAGGCGAAGCCCGACGACGAGGCGTGGATGAATAAGATTCGGAAGAGATATCGCCGAATCAGTATCCTGATTACGCTGGCCGTTTTGCTCTCTTTGATTTCGCTTCTTCTGGTTGCCATTTTGCCGGAGTTGTGGAACAGCGTCAAAAATCTCGCAAAGAACCTGGCGAATTATCTGACGCAGCTTCGCGATATTCTCGACCGGTACATGCAGCGCAATCCGCGTGTCCGTGAAGTTGCCAAACCGCTGACGGAGAAGTTCTCCGACACGGAGGCGCTCGCAAAGACCATCCTCGGGTATTTCCATGTGCAGATGGTTACCGACACCTGGAAATTCGTCGCAGGCAGCGCATGGACGGCCGTCCGGATTATCTACATCTGGCTTGTGGGAACGATTGTCGCGGTGTACCTTCTTTCGAGCAAGGAGTACTATATCGGCCTTTGCAAGAAGCTGTTCTTCGCAATCTTCCCGAAGCGCACCTCGAAAAATGCGATTCAGACGCTTCACAAGGCGAACATCATTTACTCTGCGGCGATTCTCGGCAAGATTGTCGATTCCCTGATTATCGGAATGATCTGCTTTATCGGGACATCGATTTTGGGTATCTGGTTCACCGCCATCGGCGAATACAAGGTGCTCGTGAGCGTGATTGTCGGCGTTACGAATGTGATTCCGTTCTTCGGACCGTTCCTCGGCGGCATCCCCTGCGCCCTGCTGATTTTCGCAATCAAGCCGCTCCACGGCCTTGTGTTTGCGCTTTTCATCGTGGCGCTGCAGCAGTTTGACGGCAACTTCCTTGACCCGCATATCGTTGGCAAGAAGGTCGGCCTTCGTCCTCTGTATGTATTGTGCGCGTGTATGCTTTGCGGCGGACTCTTCGGAATCCCCGGACTGATTGTCGCGACGCCGACCTGCGCGTTGATTTATTACCTCGTCAAATCGTATCTGGAGGTTCGCCTTGAGAGCAAGAATCTTCCGACCGAGACCAGCGAATATGTGACGAACCCGAGCGCCGTGATTGCCAATCGGGCGATGGGCATCGACATGTTGACGGAGCGTCTGGTTGCGGAATCCGACGCGCTTGATGCCGAACAGGCCAAGGTGATGGCCGAGGAGGAAGCGGCGATGGCTTCGGCCGGCAGCCGGAGAAGGCGTCGTCGCCGCCGTTCCGGTGTCATTGCATCCATGCTGGACGGTTCCAGTGTGATGGATGAGGAGTCGACGGAGCTGGATCTCTCGGCATACGACGACCTCGAGTCCGGCGTTGAGCGGGAGAGGCGCCTTGCGCGTGAATGGCTGATGTCCGGCGGGGAGGAAGATCTCAACGACAACGGAATCGCCGATGAGCGCGAGCGTGAGCACGAGGAGAGCAGCGCAGCGGTTCGTGCGCGGAAGAAGAACATTTTCCGACGCATGATCGAAGAGGCCGAGGAGGATTGGGACGAACTCGGAAACAAGCCGCTTCCGGGATCGAAGCAAAGCAAAGAAGAAGCGGATGCCGCAGATGCTGCGGACGGCGATAAATACGATGGCTTAACAGACGATAAAGGGCTTGGGGATGACCCGGATGCGGAGTCGGTCGAAGGGGACGGTAAGACGGAAGCCGCGGACAATCCGAACGCGGAAAAATGAGCGGTGATTCGCTGATTTTGCCTTGACTTTCGATGTGGTAAAAGACTATAATCATTGCATGGTGAAAAGCAAAACCGTAAGGGTTTGAAAAAACACAATAAAGGAGCATGAGTTTATGAAGAAAATTGTTATGATGATCCTCTGTGTTGTTGCGGTTCTCGGACTCGCAGCATGCGGCAAGGACGACAAGAAGGGCGAGATCAAGATCGGTTTGATTTGCCTTCACGATGAGAACTCGACCTACGACAAGAACTTCATCGATGCGATGAAGGAGATGCAGAAGGACCTCGGACTTTCCGATGACCAGATCATCATCAAGACCAACATCGATGAGACCAGCGCCTGCCTGGACGCCTGCAAGGACCTGGTAGACCACGGCTGCACATTGATTTTTGCCGATTCGTTCGGCCATGAGGATTTCATGATTCAGGCTGCAAAGCAGTTCAAGGATGTTCAGTTCTGCCATGCAACCGGCACGAGAGCTCACACGGAGAAGCTCCCGAACTATCACAACGCATTTGCCAACATCTACGAGGGCAGATATGCGGCAGGCGTTGCCGCAGGTCTCAAGCTCAACGAGATGATTGAGTCCGGCAAGATCACGGCGGACAAGGCGGTTATGGGTTATGTCGGCGCCTTCACCTACGCTGAGGTTATCTCGGGTTACACCTCGTTCTATCTCGGAGCGAAGTCGGTTTGCCCTTCGGTTAAAATGATTGATCAGCCAGCATGCAGACTCCATGGGAGCTCCTACCGCATGCGAGACCGCAGGCGTTCCGAATGTTTCCTACAACGGAAGCACCGTTAAGGCCTGCCCGAACACATTTATCGTATCGTCCCGCATCAACTGGGCGAAGTACTACGCTTTCGCTGTAAACTGCGTGAAGGAAGGCAAGGAGATTCCTGCTGACTGGACCGGCGGTTTCGCAGAGGGTTCCGTAGAGCTCTCCGATATCAACGAGGCGGCTGCAGCTCCGGGAACGAAGGCTAAGGTGGAAGAGACGATTGCGGCTCTCAAGGCCGGCACGCTCAAGGTTTTCGCAACCGATACCTTTACCGTTAAGGGCGCTAAGCTTGACAGCTACAAGGCGGACATCGATACCGATAAGGATTACACGCCCGACACCGAAGTAATCTCCGACGGTTACTTCCATGAGTCCGAAAAGCGTTCGGCTCCGGCGTTCGACCTCAGGATCGACGGCATCGAGCTTCTGAACGAGAAGTAATAATTCACAAATGTAAACAATGAGTATTCCATCGGCGGGGCCGTCTGCGCCCCGCCCGATTGGTTTTCGGGGAGGTCAGTCTGTGAGCGGACAGGACTACACGGCGACCGGGCGGAAACAATCCGTTCCGGCCATTGAACTGCGCGGGATTACCAAGACTTTCGGCAAGGTAGTCGCCAACAGCGACGTGAGCTTTACCGTCGAGAGAGGGGAGATTCTTTCCATCCTCGGTGAGAACGGCAGCGGCAAGACGACATTGATGAACATGATTGCCGGAATCTACTACCCGGACAGAGGTAAGATTCTGGTCAACGGCGAGGAGGTTTCCATCGGCTCGCCGCGCGATGCATTTGCCCACGGAATCGGTATGATTCACCAGCATTTCAAGCTGGTGGATGTGTTTACTGCGACGGAAAATATCGTCCTCGGTCTGAAGGACGAGGGCAAATTCGACATCGACGAATATGCAAAGCGCGTTGAGGAGATTTCCGCACAGTACGGCTTCGGGCTGGACCCTTACAAGAAGATTTACGATATGTCCGTCTCGGAGAAGCAGACCGTGGAGATTATCAAGGTTCTCTACCGCGGCGCGGACATTTTGATTCTCGATGAGCCGACCGCCGTGTTGACGCCGCAGGAGACGGAGAAACTGTTCGACATTCTGCGCCGCATGCGCGACGACGGCAAATCCATCATCATTATCACGCACAAGCTCCACGAGGTGCTCTCGCTCTCCCAGAGAGTGGCGGTGCTTTGCAAAGGGCGCTATGTCGGCACTGTGGAGACGGCGGCGACGGACGCTTCCGAGCTCACGGAAATGATGGTCGGCAAAAAAATCAGTCTGAATATTCAGCGGAGCGAGGTCAAGGATCCCGTGGACCGCTTGCTCGTACAATCCCTCAATGTATATAACCGCGAGGGCGTTCAGGTGCTTCGTGACATCTGGTTTAAAGCCCGCGGCGGAGAGATTCTCGGTATTGCCGGAATCGCGGGAAGCGGACAGAGAGAGCTTCTGGAGGCAATTGCAGGCCTTCAGCAGGTGCAGTCCGGAACCATTCAATATGTGAATCCGAAGACCGGCAAGACCGAGGAACTGATCGGCCGGGATCCGATGCAGATTCGAAACCTCGGCGTGCGGCTTTCGTTTGTTCCCGAGGATCGTCTCGGCATGGGACTTGTCGGCAATATGGATATCGTCGACAACATGATGCTTCGCAGCTACCGCAAGGGTGCAGGCGCGCTTCTTCACCGGAGCGACCCGCGCGCGCTGGCGGAAACCATCATCAATGATCTGGAGGTCGTGACACCGAACGCGAAGACGCCGGTGCGCCGTCTCTCCGGCGGTAATGTACAGAAGGTTCTTGTGGGCCGTGAGATTGCCTCTGCGCCCGCGGTTTTGATGGCTGCGTACCCGGTGCGCGGTCTGGATATCAACTCGTCGTTCACGATTTACAATCTGTTGAATGAGCAGAAGGAGCGCGGAACCGCCGTCATTTTCGTCGGCGAGGATCTCGATGTGCTGATTGAGCTCTGCGACCGTATTATGGTTATCGGCGGCGGCGAGATTACAGGCTTCTTCGATGCAAGGGAAGTGACCAAGGAAGAGATCGGTCTTGCGATGACGGCGCACTCGAAGCCGGAATCGAAGGAAAGCACCCCGGACAAAGAGGAAGAGACGACGCCTGCGGCAGCGGCGGCGCCCGAAGTTGAGAAGGAGGCTGCGAAGGACGGGGAGGTTGCGAAGACCTCCGGGGAAACGCACCGGCATCCGGTGAAGGAGCCGTTGTTCCATGTCGTGAAGCGGGATGCGCTTCCGTGGTATTGGGCGTGGACCGCGAGAATTCTGTCATTTGCCTTCGGCGTGCTTCTCTGCGGAATCGTCGCGACGGTTATCGGCGTCTCTCCCGCAAAACTGTATTCGACCATGCTGGACGGTGCGTTCGGCACGGAAAATCGTATCTGGGCGATGCTGCAGGAGACGGTTCTTCTGCTCGGTATCGCCGTGGCGCTGACTCCGGCGTTCAAGATGCGGTTCTGGAACATCGGCGGCGAGGGACAGGTGCTGATGGGCGGCTTCGCCTGCGCGACCTGTATGATTCTCATCGGCGAAAAGATGCCTACGGCGCTGTTGATTCTCGTGATGCTTGTGTCAAGCGTTGCAGCCGGCGCGATCTGGGCGTTGGTTCCCGCATTTTTCAAGGCGCACTGGAACACCAACGAGACGCTGTTTACGCTGATGATGAATTATATTGCGATGCAGATAGTCTCGTACTTCGTATATCGCTGGTCGGTTCCGAAGGGCTCCGGACACATCGGCGTCATCAACGGCGACACGATGCACGGCTGGCTTCCGAAGATCGGCGAGTACGACTATCTTTTGAATATTCTGATTGTGCTTGTGCTGACGGGCATCATGTTCGTCTACCTGAAATATTCGAAGCACGGCTACGAGCTTACTGTGGTCGGCGAGAGCGAGAATACGGCGCGGTATATCGGCGTCAATGTGAAGAAGGTTATTCTCCGCACGATGATTCTCTCCGGCGCCATCTGCGGCCTGATCGGCTTTTTGATTGTCGGCGGAACGGACCACACGGTGGCGAGCAATTCCGCGAGAAACCGCGGATTTACGGCAATCATGATTTCGTGGCTTGCGCACTTCAATCCGCTGTATATGATTGTGACATCGCTTCTGATTGCATTTATGGCCAGAGGCGCCAAGGAGATGGCGTCGATGCTTCGGATGAACGAGGCGTTCGCGGATATCCTTGTCGGAATTATCATTTTCTGTATCATCGGAAGTGAGTTTTTCCTTAACTATCGCGTGGTGTTCCGCCATGCAGGAAAGGAGAAAACAAAATGACTGTGAAGCTGTTCTTTGACTTCTTGTACAGAGCGATTATTCAGGGAATTCCGCTTTTGTACGGCTGCTCCGGCGAGATTCTCACGGAGCGCTCGGGACATCTGAATCTCGGTATCCCCGGCATTATGTACGTCGGAGCGATGAGCGGTGTAATCGGCGCATATTTCTATGAGCACGGCAGGACGCAGATCAATCCGACGACAGCCTTACTGCTGACGCTCGGCTGCTCAATCCTCGGCTCGCTTCTCATGGGACTGATTTATTGCTTCCTCACGATTACGCTCCGTGCGAACCAGAATGTGACAGGCCTTGCGCTCACGACCTTCGGTGTCGGCTTCGGAAACTTCTTCGGCGGCTCGCTGATTCGTTTGGCGAAGACCGAGGGTGCATCCGTACAGGTATCCGAAACCAGCAAGGTATTCAAGAAAACGCTCTCCCTTGAGGGAACGCCCGTATGGTTCCGCGATTATGTGGGAAAAATACTGTTCACCTACAGTTTTTTCGCCTATCTGGCCATTATCATCGCGCTGATTCTTGCGTATGTGCTTCGGAAGACGAGAGTCGGTCTGCATCTTCGTGCGGTCGGGGAAAATCCCGCGACAGCCGACGCTGCGGGCATCAATGTCAATCGGTATAAGTATGTCGCGACCAGCATCGGCAGTGTGATTGCCGGTCTCGGCGGTTTGTACTATATCATGGACTACGCCGACGGCGTATGGTCCAACAACGGATTCGGCGATCGCGGCTGGCTGGCAATCGCGCTCGTTATCTTCTCCGTCTGGAGACCGGCCATCGCTATTGCGGGCTCGTTCTTCTTCGGCGGACTGTATATCATCCACAACTATTTGCCGGGAA
Organism: uncultured Lachnospiraceae bacterium; assembly: GCA_902798585.1. Lineage (GTDB taxonomy): Bacteria > Bacillota > Clostridia > Lachnospirales > Lachnospiraceae > ISDg. The sequence continues at coordinate 77,616 of CADBXF010000009.1, read as the reverse complement.
TGACGATGGGCTCGCAGGAGCTGATTAAGATGACGCCGTATGTCGTGACGGTGCTCATCCTCATCCTCATCAGCACCTTCCGCAAGAAGGAGACGCAACCGCCGGCGCATTTGGGATTGTCCTACTTCCGCGAAGAGCGGTAGCGGAGGCGTTTCGGCGCCGAACAAAAGGAGGATAACCGTTGAGCTGCGGCGTGACGGCCGGGCGTAAGGCGGTTACCGATAGAGGCAAGAAGATTGAAAAAACAAAAGGAGGCAGCTCTATGGAACAGGCAGTAAACGAAGCAGGAAACAACGGCATTCTTGCGGTATGCAAGCGCAAGAAAAATGACAAGAGTCCCGCGACATTTTACGCGGACCGCATGATTTTCGCAGGTGAGACCGTGTTGTACTCCGATGTGGAGACCATCAACCTCTACGCATCGTCCACCACCTGGAATTTCTTCTTCGAATCGTATTCCGGATATGTAAAGATTGCTCTTCGGAACGGGAAGAAGCTTAAGTGGAAGACCGGCGGAAGCGCAGTTTTCGGAATCGGCGGAGTCAAGAAAAAGAAGGAGTTCTTCCGTGATATGTACGCAGCGAGCCTTTCGACCTTCGTCAATGCGCGCGCGATGCAGTATCTGGAGCAGATTCGCCGCGGCGAGACCGTCGCGATTGCAGGAGTGACGCTCAATGCCCAGGAGGCTTCCGGCAAGTCCGGCTTAAAGAAGGTCAGCTGGCCGATCGCAGAGCTTACCAACGCGGAAGTCGTGAACGGCTCGGTATATATCGGCAAGACCGGTAAGCCCGACCGTGCGTTCAATTTCATTCCGTCGAACGCTGACAACGCAATCTGCCTTATCCCGTTGATTAACGCTCTCGCTGCAGGCAACAATCAGCCGGCGGCGCAGGAGTAAGGCGCGATTTCCCCAGCAGGGGAGCAGCGATATGCTGCCGAAGACAGCGGAAAAATAAGGTTAAAGAAAAGCCATCCTTGAAGGGTGGCTTTTTGTGTGCTGTGCAGAATGAGAAATCGAGGGCGCGCAGTCCGGGCGCGGGCTTCAGTCCAGGCCGCGGATGTCGACGGCGGAGATTGTCTTTGCGAGGAGCTCCTTCCAGGCAATCAATTCCTCGCGCTCGGGGGCGTGGAAGACGCCCTTGTGCATCACCTGGTCGCTCTCGCGGTAAGGCTGCAGATAGTAATGTCTGGCGCCGGCAATCCACTCGCCGATGCGCTTTATGGATTCGGTATCGTGGAGCTCTTTGCAGACGGTGGTGCGGAATTCGTACTGGATGCCGCTTCGCATGAGCAGCTGAACGGAGGCTTCGACGGCATCGGTGCGGAAATTCGGGACACCGATGGTTTCCCCGTAGCGCTCGCGGCAGTTTTTGATGTCCATCGCGACATAGTCGACGAGCTTATTTTGCAGAAGACCCGCCAGAACCGAGGGAGCCTGACCGTTGGAGTCGAGCTTGACCCGGTAGCCGAGAGAGCGGACTTTCGCAAGGAACTCGGGAAGATCCTTCTGCAGCGTCGGCTCGCCGCCCGTGACGCATACCGCCTCGAGCATCTTTGCGCGGGCCTTTAAAAAGGCAAAGACCTCCGCCTCCGGAATCATCGGAACGGACTCCGGGCGGAGCACAAGCTCGGAGTTGTGGCAATACGGACAGCGGAAGTTACAACCTCCGGTAAAGACCGTGGCTGCCATATGCCCGGGATAATCGAGAAGTGTCAGTTTCTGCAATCCGTGGATTTGCATCGTCAGGACCTCCTTCGAAAATGTATTCAGTCTTGCGCAGGGTTAAATGGAATCCCTCCGCTGTGCGCCGCAATCCCTGCATACGGAACCGGAGTTGCGTGTGCCGCAGTGGATACAGTACCAGTTCTTCGGCCGGCCGAAGGCATTGGTGCTCTGCGTGTCGAGCGAGAAACTGCGGGGAGTCTGATCCTCCCTTGCGGAATCGGTCGGGATGAATTGCGCAACATCAAGAGCAAGTTCAATGATATCTAAAAAATCAGCCATAACAGAATCCTCCCTTTCACACAAAATGACGGACAACACGAAGCTTTGCCTGTACTGCTTTAAGTATATCGCGGAACGGGAGCGAATACAAGAGGATACGGAAAAACAGCGCGGAAAATGAAAAACCGGCCCGGGGCAACCGGGCCGGAGAAAAGGCAGGATTTACCGCCCGTGCTCGCGGGCGCGCATGTCGCGGAAGAAGTCGGTCAGCATGGCGGAGCACTCCTCCGCGCATACGCCGTTTATAATCTCAACCTGATGGTTGAACTCCTTCATCTGAAGGAGATTCAAAATCGAACCGGCGCAGCCGGCCTTGGGGTTCGGGGCGCCGACGACAACGCGGTCGATACGGGATTGCACCAGGGCGCCGGCACACATCTGGCACGGCTCGAGCGTCACATACATCGTGCACCCTTCGAGGCGCCAGTCGCCGAGCTTACGGCAGGCCTGACGAATCGCGATAATCTCCGCATGGGCGAGCGTGGAGTGCGACGAGAGGCGGCGGTTGAAGCCCCGCCCGATGACGCGTCCGTCGCAGACGATGACGCAGCCGATGGGGACCTCGCCGAGTTTCATGGCGCGGCCGGCCTGATGAAGAGCTTTCTTCATGTAAAATCGATGGTCGTCGGAATGGTCGAACATATTATTGAGAGCGCTCCTTCTTGTCAAGATGTGCTTTTCTTAAGTATAGCACTCCGAGGCGGAAATGTATAGAAATATTGCAAAAAAATCAAAAAAGTGAAGAATTCGGCATTGCGTAATGAAAAAAAACGGAGTAAAATGATAGTTGCTACGGATTGTAATATCCCTTTATGCGCGTGTTTCGGAAGGTTGGGCAAATCGGCCCGGAGGAAAGTATGAATCTCGGAAAAGCAAAAAAGATAGCCGTCGTGATTTCCAAGCCGACGGGAGAGTACCAGCGCAATCTGCTCAGCGTGATTGCGGAGCATGCTGCTGCGTACGGCTATTATACATTGACCTACGGAGTTTTCGGCGGCTACGGAAAGAACGAAGCGTTTGTTCACGGTGAGCGCATGCTGGCGGACCTTCCGAATTTTTCGCTGTTTGACGGTATCCTGCTGTGCATGGATACATTTTCCGACGACATGCTGCGGGATCTTCTTCTGGAGAAGGTTCGCAAGGCGACCTGCCCCGTGGTATGCGTCCGCAGACAATATGACGGTTACAACAGCGTTCTTGTGGACGAGGACACCTCCATGGAGCCGATGATAAAGCATCTTGCGGAGGGCCACGGATTCCGTGATTTCTGCTATGTCAGCGGACCGAAGGATCACCCGGACGCGATGCGGCGGCTCGCCTGTGCCGAGCGGGAGCTTGCGCGGTACGGAGTCACTCTGACCGAGGATGATATTTTTTACGGGGATTTCTGGCTCAACCAGGGGGAGACCGCGGTGGCTGAGCTTCTGGATCTGCGGGAAAACCCGCCGCAGGCCATCATATGCGCGAACGACTATATGGCCGTGGGTATGATGCGGACCCTGTCGGAAAATGCGCGTGCCGGAGGATGTTGTGGTCACGGGCTTCGACGATATCCGCGGAGCGGAGGAGTTGATTCCCTCGCTCACGACAATCCGCGTGGATGTGGCCGCGATGGCGCGCCGTTCGGTGGAGCTTCTCGTGGCCATGATGCAAAATGAGACCGTGCCCGAGATTGAATATGTGCCGACGCAGCTTGTCCTGCGGGAGTCCTGCGGCTGCGGGAAAGGGTCCCGCGATACGGCGGCCCAGTCGATTCGGAAATTTTACGAGGAGGCTCAGATTGCGGAGCATTACAATATGCAGACCGTATTTATGAGCGTCGACGTCGAGAGCACGACCGATATGGATCAGCTCAACGACAGCATCTATACATACATTTTCAATAATTCTCAGTTTCGCGATTTCTTCCTGGTGCTCTGCGATTGGGAGTGGGGAAGCGTGAATCCGGAAAATATGCGCTCCTTTACGGAGAAGGTGCACCTGCGCACCGCGATTCAGGAGGGCATTTTGCTCGGGCATGTGAACCAGGTGTTTCCCATCGACGAGATTCTGCCGGAGGAGTATGTCTACGACGCGCCCTGCGGGTACTACATCGTGCCGCTGCACTATCAGGAGTCGTGCTACGGCTATGCGGTGATCAACTACACCGAGAGCGGGGCGCCCAACGATTTCTTCCAGTATATCATCATGATTATAAGCAATGTTCTCGAGCGCCTTCGCATCAACTGGCGCATGCGCGAGCTTGTGGACAAGCTGTCGGATATGTATGTGAGCGATGTCCTGACGGGCCTCAAGAACCGCTACGGCTTCGAGGAGGACTCGCAGAAGATGTTCGAGCGCGTGAAGGCCGGCGAGGCTACGCTTGCCATCATCACCATCGACATGGACGACCTGAAGGGAATCAACGACAATTACGGGCATGCGCAGGGCGATATCGCGCTCAAGGCCATCGCCAATTCGATGTGCGCGGCGTGCTATGCGGACGAGATTTGCTACCGCGTCGGCGGCGATGAATTTCAGGTGCTTGCGCTGAATTACACCGAGACCGACGTGAATCGCTATTACGAGCGGTTCGAAGGCTTTCTGGCGGACTACAATGCGCGCACGAAGCGCCCGTTTGCGGTAAATGCAAGCTGCGGACACGCCGTCTGCACCGACGCCTCGACGCACTCGCTCGGGGAGTGGATGACGCTCTCGGACAACCGCATGTACGAAAATAAGGCAAGGCGTAAGAGGGAAAAAAGAGACCATGAATAATGCTTTGGAAACCCTGCGGAAGGCATGGGCGGAAATCTTCGGCGATGCCGGGGATGCTGCGGTTTATTTTGCGCCGGGGAGAGTCAATCTGATCGGGGAACATACCGACTACAACGGCGGCCATGTGTTCCCGTGTGCGCTGACCATCGGCACCTATGCCGCGGCGAGAGTACGGACGGACCGGCTGCTGCGGTTTTACTCGGTGAATTTTCCGGAGAACGGTGTGATTACATGTTCGCTCGACGACATCGCATACCGGCGGGAGGACGGCTGGACAAACTACCCGAAGGGAGTCGTTTGCGAGCTCGCAAAGCGCGGATACGAGGCGCCGTACGGGCTTGATATCGTATATTTCGGGACCATCCCGAACGGCTCGGGGCTGTCGTCCTCGGCATCGATTGAGGTGCTGACGGCGGAGATTCTGACGGATTCGTTCTCATGGGACATCGACCGCATCACGCAGGCGCTGATTTCACAGGCGGCGGAGCGGGAGTTTATCGGCGTCAACTGCGGAATCATGGATCAGTTTGCAATCGCGATGGGGCAGAAGGAGAGGGCGATTTTTCTTGACACGGCGACGCTCTCGTATGAGTATGTGCCGCTGATTCTTCCGGATGTCCGCATCGTGATTATGAATACCAACAAGCGAAGAGGTCTCGGCGATTCCGCGTACAATACGCGCCGCGCCGAATGTGAGCAGGCCCTCGAGTGCATCCGGACGCGCATTGCGGCGCCGTCGCTTGGGGCGCTTACCGAGGAGGAATTCGAGGCAGTCGCGGACACGATTCCGACGGAGTCGATGCGCAGGAGAGCGCGTCACGCCGTGTATGAGAACCGTCGCACAATCCGCGCTGCGGAAGCGCTCAGGGAGGGCGACCTCGAAGCGTTCGGAGAGCTGATGAACGCATCGCACCGTTCGCTGCGGGACGATTATGAGGTGACCGGTCCGGAGCTCGACGCGCTCGCGGAAGCAGCATGGGAGGCGAAGGGCGTCATCGGCGCCCGGATGACCGGCGCGGGGTTCGGCGGCTGTGCGGTCAGCCTCGTTCGCGGGGAATACACGGAGTCGATGATTCGCGAAGTCGGCGGAAAATATGAGAAAACCATCGGCTATCCGGCCTCATTTTACGTGGCGGAGGTCGGCGGAGGGCCGGTTCGTCTGGCGTGATACGCGAGGAGTGTCGGGGGACGGAAACTCCGGCGGGAAGCGTCAGCCGGCGGGGCGGCGGTGAGATATCCGGCGGGAAGCCGCGCGGGATTTGTCGAAAAATAAAGGGGAAGAAAAGGTACATCGGAGAAGGAGAATCGGGCAGAAAAAGTGTTAATCCGAAGCGGTTCGGAGAACCGGCGCGAAGGAGCAGGAAGCCGCAGCGCGGCTTTCCTGTGAATACTTAACAAGAAAGGTTATGTGAATGAAACTGGAAGAGAACGAACGGAAGAAAATGCTTGCAATCTTTGCAACCAACCTGCCGACCTACCGGAAAGTGATGAAGCTTTCGCAGGAAGAGTTCGGCGAGACCATCGGAATTACGCGCCAGACGGTGAGCTCCATCGAGCGCGGCGCCTATCCGCTGACATGGTCGATTTTTCTGTCCTGTCTTTTTGTGTGCTCCGGCCAGCCTCGTGCGCGGAAGTTGATTCTGAACACATTTGCGGGCGAACCGGTTATGCTCGGCTTCATGAATGAGCTGATCAGCGACCGCGGTTCTTCGGGCGATTCGGCTACCGGAACGGCCCGCCAGGTGTACTTCGGAGTGTGCACGGTCGTCGACGACGGTCAGTACACCATCGTCGACTGTGACGCCGGTATCGGCGAGATGCTCGGCATCAGCGATTCGATTGAGAGCGCCGGCAGCTACATGAATTTCATTCCCGAGGAAGACCGCGAGGCCATCCGCCGGATTTTGGATGAGAAAATCCGCAAGCAGATGGTGCTTTGCATCGAGCACCGGCTGCTTACCGCCGAGGGGCGCGTCGTGCCGGTACAGTGCTTCGTGCGCCGCCAGAAGAAGATGATGAAGAACGGTCTGTTCGACATCACCGTCACGCAGGTCACCGGCGAGATGCTCCGCAAGCGCCAGATTTCCGGCCTTTTGGAGTCGCTTCCCGTGGGCGTCGTTGTCTTTGAGTATCAGGGCAAGGTCGACCGGGACAATGTGCCGGAGATTGTTTACGCCAACGATGTATTTTACGATATCGTCGGACATACGAAGGAGCAGATGTCGCAGATTCACGACAACTGTCTTGCGGAGATTGTCGCGGCGGACGACACGCGCCAGATTTCCCGCATTTTCGATCCGAAGCTTGCAGCCAACCAGACGACGGCGGCGGAGTTCCGCGTGAACCGCTTCGACGGCGGCGTCACCTGGGTGCATTGCAACGCGCTTGTCGTCTCGCGCAACGAGGACACGACAATCCTCAGCTGCGTCCTTGCGGACATCACGCAGCGAATCAACGCGGAGATGAGCATGAAGCATCAGCTCGACCGCTATCGTCAGCTCGAGGATGTCTCGGATGACATCCAGTTCGGCTACGATGTGACGGAGGACCGGCTCAGCGTACCGGAGCGCGTCGGAGAACCGTTCGGCCGCGAGGGCGTGATTCCGAATTTCTTCGCGAGCGACCTTCCTGCGCGCATCCTTCACCCGGAGGACTACGGCGAGTTTCTGAAGCTTCTCAAGCAGGCGAAGGAGGGCAACAATGTCCGCGGTGAATACCGGATTAAGATTGACGCAAAGGATTACAAATGGTGCAAGATCAACATGATCGGCATCCGCGACGCTGCGGGCGCTGTCATCTATCTCTACGGGCGCATCACCATCATCGATGAGGAGCGCCGCAGACAGCGTGAGCGCAGCAATGACCGCATGATAATCAACCGCCTCAACAGCACGGACCGCCTGACCAATCTGTACAACCGGACGGCGTTCCGCGGCCGTGTTCAGGAGGTGCTCGCCGATCCGGAGATGGATCCCGTGCACGCAATCATTTACTGTGACATCAATGATTTTTCGTATATCAACGAAAAATTCGGATACCCTGCGGGCGACCGCATCCTGAAGGACTTCGGCTCGATGTTTCTTCGCAAGGGCAAGAGGTGCTTCGCCTGCCGCATTCACTCGGACTACTTCCTGATTTATGTGAACGGTCAGTCGGAGGATCAGGTGATTGCCAAGCTGAAGAGCTGGTCGAAGGTCTTTGTGGAGCACCAGTCCAAGGTGTATCCCGGCATAGACATCCAGCTCACCAACGGCGTCTATTTCCTGCGCCGCGGGGAGCGCGACATCGCGCTTGCGATGGACAATGCAAATCTCGCGAGAAAGCAGGCGAAGGCCGAGCAGAACAGCCTGTACTGCATCTGCACGGATGAGCTCCGCGCGAAGCGTTCCTACGAGCAGACCATCGCCGGCGAGATTCAGACGGCCATCCGCGACAACAAGATTGAGGTGTTCCTCCTTCCGAAGTTTTCCCTCGAGGGTCGGCACGTCATCGGCGCCGAGGCTCTGGCGCGCTGGGTCAACGACGACGGAACCTACCGTTCCCCGGCGGATTTCATTCCGATTCTGGAGAAGACCGGCCACATCGCGGACCTCGACTTCTGCGTATACACCAATGTGCTGCAGACGCTTCGCAGCTGGAAGAAGAAGGGCGTTCCGCTGATTCCGATCTCGGTGAACTTCTCCAAGCACAACGCCGGTTTCGCCAAATTCGACGAGCGCATCAGCCGTCTGGCCGAGCAGTACAATGTGGAGGGCCGCTACCTCGAGCTTGAGGTAAACGAGGCGATGCTTGCCGCAGACAAGGCGAGCGCGACCAACAGTATTAAGGATCTTCAGCGCAGAGGCTTCACCATCACCCTCGATGATTTCGGTTCGGGCGGGGAGTCGCTCTCGATGCTGATTACGGCGCCCGTAAACCATGTGAAAATCAGCCGCGACTTCCTGAAAAATATCGGTACTTCGCCGGCGGAGCAGGAGTATGTGCGCTGCATGTGCGACATGATTGCGTCGGTCAACAAGGACGCCGTGCTGGAGGGCGTGGAGACCGAGGAGCAGGCGGAATTCCTTCGCTCCTGCGGTATCACGACCGCGCAGGGCTACCTGTTCGAGCGCCCGATTCCGGTCGCGGAGTTCGAGAAAAAGTACCTTGTAAAGCATTCGTGATTCCCGCATTTTCCGCACGGAATTCGCGCAAAATGCCTGATTTTACGAAAAAATACTTGACGATTCACCCAAATGGGAGTACTTTAGTGCATTATAACTTAGGAAAGACGCGCGGGGTTCGCGCGAAGAGGACAAGACCATGGATTTGATTACGGTGAGAGAGCTGTTTCGGCAGCGGGAGGACTACTACGGCAAGACGGTGTCCGTCGGAGGATGGGTTCGCAGCAATCGCGACTCCAAGAATTTCGGCTTCCTCGTAATCAATGACGGCACCTATTTTGAGACGCTTCAGGTTGTGTATACCGACGCGCTTGCAAACTTTGAGGAAGTGACGCATTTCGGCGCCGGCACGGCGGTGATTGTCCGCGGAACGCTTCTTGCGACGCCCGACGCGAAGCAGCCGTTCGAAATTCAGGCGACGGAGATTGCGCTTGAGGGCGCATCCGATCCGTCCTACCCGATGCAGAAGAAGCGTCATACCCTCGAGTATCTGCGCACGATGACGCACCTCCGCCCGAGAACCAATACCTTCCAGGCGGTATTCCGCGTTCGTTCGCTCGCAGCATACGCGATTCACAAATTTTTCCAGGAGAGAGATTTCGTCTATGTTCACACTCCGCTGATTACCGGAAGCGACTGCGAAGGCGCCGGCGAGATGTTCCAGGTGACGACGCTGCCGCTTGACAAGGTTCCGATGACGGAGGACGGCAAGGTCGATTACAGCAGGGATTTCTTCGGCAAGCCCACGAACCTTACCGTGAGCGGCCAGCTGAACGGCGAGACCTATGCGATGGCGTTCCGTAACATTTACACTTTCGGACCGACCTTCCGCGCCGAGAATTCGAACACCACGCGCCATGCGGCGGAGTTCTGGATGATTGAGCCGGAGATTGCATTTGCCGACCTGAAGGACGATTGCGACCTCGCCGAGGCGATGCTGAAATATGTGATTAACTATGTTCTCGAGAACGCTCCCGAGGAGATGAACTTCTTCAACACCTTCGTTGACAAGGGGCTGATCGAGCGTCTCAAGCATGTCGCAAACTCCGATTTCGGCCGCGTGACATACACCGAGGCCGTCAAGCTTCTCGAGGAAAACAACGACAAGTTCGAATACAAGGTAAGCTGGGGCTGCGATTTGCAGACCGAGCACGAGCGCTATCTCACGGAGCAGATTTTCAAGAAGCCCGTCTTTGTCACGGACTATCCGAAGGAGATTAAGGCGTTCTACATGAAGCTGAATCCGGACGGAAAGACGGTCGCTGCGGCGGACTGCCTGGTTCCCGGCATCGGCGAGATCATCGGCGGTTCCCAGCGTGAGGATGACTACGATAAGCTCGTAGCCCGCATCGAGGAGCTCGGTATGAAGAAGGAGGACTACGGTTTCTACCTTGACCTCCGCAAGTACGGTTCCACGCGTCATGCAGGCTTCGGCCTCGGCTTCGAGAGATGCATCATGTACCTTACGGGCATGAGCAACATCCGCGATGTCATCCCGTTCCCGAGAACCGTGAACAACTGCGAGCTTTGATTTCGCGTTGCGATTCCGAACAATTCCGGCAGCCTGCCGCACCGGCGGTTTGCCGCGATAAATGAATGCGCCGTGGCCGACGAAAGCGGCAGCGGCGCATGTTTTATACAGAGGGTTGGTATGTTGGAGACATTGACTGAGTATTTTTCGTTTCCGTTCGTGCGGTATGCGGTGTTCGTCGCAGCGATGATTTCGTTGAGCTCTGCGCTTCTCGGGGTGATTCTCGTGCTGAAGCGGTTCTCGTTCATCGGCGACGGGCTTTCTCATGTTGCCTTCGGCGCGATGGCAATCGCCACTGTTCTGAAGCTTACGAACAATCTGTATTTTGTCTTCCCGATTACGATAGCTGCGGCGATTTTGCTGCTTTGGACCGGCCAAAACCGGAAAATCAACGGGGATGCGGCAATCGCCATGATTTCGGTCGGCGCCCTTGCGGTCGGTTATCTGATGATGAATATCTTCGGAACCTCCGCCAACATCTCGGGAGATGTGTGCAGCACATTGTTCGGCTCGACCTCGCTTCTGACGCTTACGGAAAATGATGTCTGGCTGTGTCTGGTGATGTCGGTCCTGGTAATCGTTGTATTTTGCGCCTACTACTACAAAATTTTCGCGGTCACCTTCGACGAGACCTTCGCCCGCGCGACAGGCCTCCGCACCTCGGCGTACAACCTGATGATTGCGGCAATCACCGCGGTGATTATCGTCTTGGCGATGAATCTGGTCGGATCGCTGCTCGCGTCCGCGTTGATCATTTTCCCCGCGCTTACCGCGATGCGAATGTTCCGAAGCTTCCGCGGCGTGACAATCTGCTCGGCGGCTCTCGCTGTTGTGAGTTCGGTTGCGGGAATTGTCATTTCCATTCTCACGGGGACGCCCGTAGGCGCGACCATTGTGGTGCTGGATATTGTTTTGTTTGTCTCGTTTGCCGTCGCCGGAAGGGCGACCGGCCGCGGATAGGACAAATTCCGGATAATACGGCGCTCTGCCTTTTTCCATAAAAGGGCAGGGCGTTTTTCGTATCCTGGGTATCAACGAAGAAAATGATACGGGGGCGCTTATGAAGAGAAGATACCGGGTGTGGTGTGTGCTTGCTTTTGCATGGATTGTGTTGTCTGTCGCATACGCCGACAACGGTCCGAAGCCGTCATCTATGTCCTGATTCTTCGAAAAGCATCGGCGGAGAGACGCGCGGCTCCGGTGTATATCGCCTATGCGGTTTTGGCAAATGCAGCCTCCTATATCGCAGGGCTCATGATTGACGGACAGCTCCTTGAGACTCTTCGGCTGCTGTCGTTTATGGATTGAGGAATCGGTTTGATTTTTTTCAACGGGACAGTTTCCCGCATTCACAAAAGGGGCCGTCGCACCGACCGGAGTCGATGCGGCAGCCCCTTGCTTCGTTTTTGTCAATCGCCGCGCAGATGTGCAGGCTACGCTTTCGTCCGGTTAACCGCCGGTACAAAGCATTCGGTCGGTGTCGTTCAGGCGTCGGCCTCGGGCAACTGTTCGGAAACAGTGGCCTCGGAAGCGGAAATCGAGGTGTTCTTCTTCCCGAGCACCAGCGACCGGGTGTAGGGGTTGCCGAGAAGCGCTGCCAGAAGAATACCGCCAAAGATGCCGCAGGCGATAATTTCACCGGCGGTCACGGTTGCGAAGATAAACCAGTAAGCATCCGGAACGCCGAGTGCAAATTTGAGAATCGGCGGGATGATGAGGGCGTTGGCCAGAATCGGCGGAAACGCGAACATTGCCGTAAGAATGACAATGTGCAGGATTCCGCTCGCCGTTTCGGTGTTCACGGGCGAAGAGAGAGCCTTCCTGCGGACGAGACGACCGATCAGCCAGGTGCCGACAGCACCGAGCAGCGTTGCTGCGGTTCCGAAGACAATATCCCAGACAGTGGCGCTGGTTATAATGTTTGTGAGAAGACATCCGATGGCAAGTCCGGGGATGGCTTCAATCATAAATGCGGGAAGAATCGTGAGGGCTTCCGAGATGCGGCACTGGATGACGCCGCTGCACAGACCGATTGCGTTCGAGAGCATGGAAAGTGCGAAATAGAGCGCGGCAATCAGAGCCGCCTTCGTGATAAATAAAGCAGAATTGCGTTTCATAAAGAAACCTCCGTAGTTTTGTTTTAGGTGAGGATGGTTTCGAACTCACCGTTGTTCGGTTGTGACGCGGTACGACCGCGGAAAAGCCTTCCCATGGCGGCCGCGCAACGCAGAGCATAACACATCGCGGGCAAAGTGTCAATACGGAAATCCGGCGTTCACTCGGCTGCTTCGGGGCTGTGGCTGCGCTTTCTGCGGTGCCTGCGGCGGGATTTCTTCGCCGGGACGACCGGGTCGGGAATTTCCAGGACATAGGATTCGTAAACATTGAGAATCGTGGTGGGACCGTGCTGAATCGGCCCCTTCTTTTTGTAGGAATAATTCGCATGCACATGGCCGTGAACATGATAGGCGGGATGGTAGCGGTCGAGCAGTTTCACAAGTGCGGTGAAGCCGGTATGCGTCAGATCCTCCGCGTCGCCGAGCCCCTTCGCGGGAGAGTGCGTCACCAAAAGATCGAAGCCGTGGTTGCGCCACAGCCGGTAGCGAAGCTTCCGGATGCGGTGGAACATCTCGTCGTCGGTGTATTGGTTGATGCCCGGGCGGTAGCGCATGGAGCCGCCGAGGCCAACGATGCGAAGACCTTTGAAGTGGTAGAATTTGCCGTCGATGTCGGTGCAGCCGTCGGGCGGGGTCTGTTCGTAGCAGTCGTCATGGTTGCCGCGGACATACAAAACCGGGGCCTTCGTAAAGGTCGCGAGAAATGACAAATACTGCGGCGCCAGATCCCCGCAGGAGATAATGAGATCGTAAGGGTCCAGTTTGCCGGGCTCATAGTAATCCCAGAGAGCTTTCGATTCTTTGTCTGAGACAACGAGAATTTTCATGCGGGAATGCCTTTCTGCGACTGCGGAATACAGCCGTCGGGGGGTCTTGGTTCGTCAGTCTGCCGCGGGATGTGCGCCGCGGCGCGTCATTTTTCGCCGAGGTCGTCGGAGGCATGCACAACCGGCGTGGCGTCGGGGCCGGCGAGAGGACTCGCGTCGCTTAAGTGTGTGTCCGCCTCCGGACGGAAAATGCCCTGGGCCTCGATAAATGCGCGGTAATCTTCGCTGATCACATCGATTGTCGGAATGCTTCCGTGGATGTTGTAGAGAAGCTTGTTCATCCGAAGAATTTTCTCCGGCGAGAGACCGTCGCCCGCATCCTCCTGCGTACCGTCCCGGTACTTGAGAAGTCCGGAAAACGGGTTGAAGCCTCCGCTCGTGAGCGAGGAGCGAAGAATCTTGAGGAGCAGCTTCGTACCGGTCGGAATGCGGTCGGAGTAGATGACATCGATGGCGCCGGCGGACATTCCCCACCAGTAGTTGAGCGCGCGGTTGTCGGCGGACTCCTCCTCATCCTTCCAGTTGCCGTTGAGGATGGAGCGGAGAATATCCTCGTACATTTTCCCCCAGTGCCATACCGGAAGCGCATAATTTTTCGCGACATCTTCGCCGTTTCTGCGGAACAGACCGAACTCGCGGGAGAGGCTGCCCGGCGCGTTCAAATCGCGGCTTGAGATGAGCGTGATGCCCTGCTCGCGGAATCGCTCCTTCGGTTCGCTTCCCTTGACGGTGGACCACTCGAGGTACACCTCCGCCTTCGGGTTGACCATGCGGGCGCCGAGCGCAAAGGCATTGATGCTCGCGGTGACGCCGAAAATCGGATAGTCCGCGACATAGCCGATGCGATCGTCCGTCGCGAGGGCGCCGGCCAGCGCGCCGATCATGAATTTGGCCTCGTACATGCGAAGATAGTACGAGCGTACATGGCGCGAGGAAAGGTTGAGCGAGCAGTTGAGGACTTTGACATCCGGGTGCTCGACAGCGACCTTGGCGCACGCCGGAAAATACTGCGGCGAGGTGGCGAAAATCACATTGTAGCCTTCCGCGATGAGCTTCTCCATCGTCCCGACCGCCTCGGCGACCGAAACGCCGAAGACGGCGTCGGTGTTAATCTGCTTGCCGAACACATCGTCGATATATTCGCGGCCGAGCTCATGGGCATAGGTCCAGGCGCTGATTTCCTTGGGCTTCTCGTACACCCAGGCCGCCGCGTAGGTCTTTGGCGAGATGAGCATGGAGAAGGTGTGCTTCTTCGGGTCGGCGATGGGATTTAACGAAATGGAGATGGTGCGGTGGTGGCTGTACAGCTCGAACTCGTTCCATATTTTGCTTATGTTGTCGCGGTATTCCGAAGCGAGCGCGTCCCGGGCCTCCTCGTAGCCGAAGATGCTTAAGTACACCAAAAATGCGTCGGATACCGTGAGCTGGAGCTTGCTTCCGCCGCGCGCGAGAAACTCCTTGCTGAAGGTGATGTAGGCCGAGCGGAAGTCGGACTTCATCGTGTCGTCCCACACGGTTTCGGTGTTGTTGTAGGTCGCCTTCAGAAGAAGCTGATAGCTGCCCTCCTTCGAGAAGGTGAGATAGTTGATCTGCGTCTTCTCGTAGAAATCCAGAAATTCGTAGTACATCTGGACCTCTCTGGTGTCATTTCGCTTCGGGATGATTCTTGTGACATAACCCTCAACCGAGACGGCGTCCATGCAGCGCGAGACGCTGACCCGCTTGTTTCCCTCCTGAATGTAGAACTTGTCCAGAAATTCGTACGCGATGACAGGGTCGCGCATGCCCTCGGCCTCCATCGACTCGTAGAGCGTCGCCCATTTCATGGCGAACTCGGAATCCTTGTCGAGGAGCGGCATGAAGTTGCGCGCAAACGCGTTGCTCCGGCCCTCGTTGTAGGTTCCGGCGATTTTGCTCATCGGAATCTCAACCAGACCGAGCTTGACGCGGCTGTCGACCTCAACGCGCGCAAGCATGTCGTCAAGGCACACCAGATACGGGTGAATACCTTTGGACACGCAGTAATCATATTCCTTCTCACCGGCCTTTTTGGCCTTGATGTATTCATCTATGTTCATTATGACTTCCTTTCTCCTGCGAAAAATGCTTCCGCATTCCGCTGCAACTCCCCGGCCCGAAAACCATTCCGGCTGACATCACGAAAGCCGGATCATGACATCCCCCGAGGATACCGCCTCCGTTGTGCCGTCCGGCAGCGTCACAAGGAGCCTTCCCTCCGCGTCGATGGCCGTCGCCTGCACGCGTTGCGCTGCCTCCGGCCGGGTGATGTCCGGCACCAGCCATACATCCTTTCCGAAGAGATAATCCGAAGCGCGGTAGCGCTCCATGTAGGACGGCGCGTTTCCGCGCGGAAAATCAGAGCGCCGGGCGCCGGCGCCGCATCCGCCGCGCTCCGCTTCGCTCTCCCCGGAAGAATACTCCCGAAGCTCGTCGAAGTATCCGAGGAGGCGGTTTACAATCGCAGCGAGCAACCGCTCGGGAAGTTCCTCCGGTGCTGCGCCGTGCGGGTACAGCGCCCCCGCGATTCCGGCGGCCGTGCCGGTAAATCCGCCGGCCGGTTCCTCCAGGTTGACTCCGATTCCGAGAGCCGTGTAAGCAAGCCGGTCGGTGCCGGGCAAAAAGGCGGATTCCGCAAGGATTCCGCAAATCTTACGGTCGCGGAGATAGAGGTCGTTGACCCATTTGATCTCCGGGGAAAGGCCGGTTACCTCCGCGATTCCCTCAGCGGCGGCAACCGCCGCAAGAATCGTGATGTGCAGGCTCTTCGAAACCGGAAGATCCGGTCGCAGCAAAATCGTAAAATACAGCCCCGTGTGCTCCGGCGACTCGAACCGGCGGCCGAGGCGTCCCCGCCCCTGCGTCTGTTCCGAAGCGACCATCAGTGTACCCTCGGGCGCCCCCTGCGCGCCGAGCTCCTTTACGAGGAGGTTCGTGGAGGTCACCGTGTCGCGCACGAGCAGTGTGATTCGGGAAGCTTCCGTGAGAAGCGAAGAGACCAGTCCGGCGTTCAAAACAGCATCCTCCTTGCCCGCGCAAAGCGGATGCCGCAAGGCCTTTCCGCAGGCGCGATTGTTTCGGGCAGACACGCGGCCCACCCACCGCACAGTATAGCACACCGCCGGAAAAAAGTAAAATCGCGCCGCATTTGACGGGTAGCACGACGAGATACCGAAACATACCGAAAACAGAGCAGAAAACGCATTGACTGCGGAGGCGGTTTTCCGCTACAATGGTGTAGATATCCGATGCGGAGGTTTGGAAAAATGGTAAATTGCAAAAAAAGAGGAATTCGCTGCCTGTGCGCGGCGCTTCTGTGCGCGGCGCTGCTGTGCGCGGCAGCCGGGGGAGCCGCGGCGGCGGACGGGGGCGGTCTGACGCTCACGGCGGCGGGCGCGGAGCTGACGGGCAGAAGCGCGGAGGAAGTCGTCTCGATGATGGGCCTCGGGTGGAATCTCGGAAACACCTTTGACGCGACGGGCGGAAGAGGAGCCACTCACGAGACCTCATGGGGCAACCCGAAGGTGACGAAGGAATTGATTCACGCCGTGAAGGAAGCGGGATTTTCCGTGATTCGAATCCCGATTACCTGGGCGCAGGAGCTGGATGCGCGGCACGAGTACAAGATCAACGACGCGTTTTTAAGCCGCGTGAAGGAGGTCGTGGACTGGTGCTATGAGGAGGGGCTCTTCGTCATCATCAATGTGCATCACGAGTCCTGGCTGAATGTTAGGGATCTCGATAAGAAATACCGCGAGGTCGGAACGGAACTTGCGGCGGTCTGGAAGCAGATTGCGGCGTATTTTGCGGAGTACGACCAGCATCTGATCTTCGAGGGTACGAACGAGCCGCGCATGGCCGGTTCGGCGGTTGAGTGGTCCGGCAACCGCGAGGGCTACAAGGCAGTCAACTATCTGCTTGCGGTTTTCGCACAGACGGTTCGCGCGGACGGCACGGGGCACAACGACGAGCGCTGCCTCATGATTCCGGGGTATGCGGCGTCGTGCTCGGGCAATGTCATGGAGGCGGTTTCCCTGCCGACTTACGACGGAAAGGTCGTGAAGAATCTGATTGCCTCGGTGCACTGCTATTCCCCGTACAACTTCTGCCTGAAGGACACGCAGAAGACATTTTCCGGCGCCGACGAGGCCGAGGTTGAGGCGGTATTCAAAGCGATTAAAAGCGCGTTCCTCGACCACGGCATTCCGGTTGTGATGGGCGAGACGAGCGCCACCGAGAAGGGTAACACGGAGGAGCGCGTAAAATGGGCGCAGTGTATGGGCCGTTGCTCGCAGGCCTACGGCATCCCGATTGTCATCTGGGACAACGGAAGCGATACGAAGTCGGGAGGCGAGAGCCACGCGTACATCAACCGGAAGACCTGTGAATGGAACTATCCGACCGTGGTTGCGGGATTGTTCGAAGGCGCGAAGAGCACGGAGCGCGGAAGCGCATTGACGGGCGGCGGTTCGCAGGTTGCCGGCAACGCCGTATGGAGCGTTCCGGGAGGAAAGAAGTCCGGGGAGGCATGGAAGTCGAGCTTTCTTACGATGAGCGCGAAGGCGACATGGTTTGCCGAGGGGCGCGAGATCGGAATCGTATACACGCCCGACGACGGCGGCGCAGGCGAGCCGAAGGTGATTCTCGACAGCGAGATTAAGCAGGCGTGGTGGATTCCGGTGGAGCCGACGCGCTATGCGGACGAGGGCGATCGGAAAATCATCTGGTACGATTATGCGACGCTTTCGGGCGCCATGAGCGCGAACAAGGTGAACGACCCGTCGGAGCTTCGCAATTTCATGGTGATTACGACGGAGCCCGGCGTGACGGTCTACGAGGTCGTTGTGACCGGGGACGCGAAGCTGACCTATATGGTGAACGGCCAGCGGTACGCATCCGGCGGACAATACCCGGCGAATCCGGAGTCGGAGGACTGGGTGTTCGAAGGCTGGTATCTGACGAAGACTTACGAAGGGGAGTACACGAAGGATACGAAGCTGGACGGCGACGCCGTCGTATATGCAAAGCTTCGCTTAAAGACCGACGCGGAGCGGGCTGCGGAGATAACGCCGACGGCAGCTCCGACCGAGGCGCCTGCGGAGGCGACACCCACCGCGGCACCGTCGCCGGCGACAGCTCCGGATAAGGCCGGACAGGAGTCTTCCGGATCGACGCTGCGGACCGTCGGACTTGTCTGTGCGGGAGTGCTGGCGGTTGCCGTTATCGCGGTCGCTTTCTGCCTGAAGAGAAAAAAACAACGGAAAGAATAACACGGGGAACCCGGCGAAAAAAGCGCGCCGGGTTCTCTTTTCTTTCAGAACGGATTTTTGAAATTTGCTGTTGACTTTGAAAAGCACTCTAATGTATAATTCACTTTGATTGGGCTTGCGCCCGATGCAACTGTTTACCAGTAACGCAGAGGCCCACGGGCCTTATGAAATTTATAGAAAGAGGTACAAAACATGGCAAAGATTGATTTGACCAAGTACGGCATCACCGGTGTTACCGAGATTGTACACAATCCTTCCTATGAGGATCTCTACAAGGAAGAGCTGAAGCCGGAGCTCACCGGTTACGAAGTCGGTGTTGAGACCGAGCTCGGTGCGGTTAACGTTATGACGGGTGTTTACACCGGACGTTCTCCTAAAGACAAGTACATCGTAATGGATGAGAATTCCAAGGACACCGTTTGGTGGACCACCGATGCGTACAAGAATGACAACCACCCGATGAGCGAGGAAGTTTGGGCTGTTGTTAAGGATATCGCTAAGAAGGAGCTTTCCAACAAGAGACTCTTTGTTGTAGATGCATTCTGCGGCGCTAACAAGGACTCCCGTATGGCAGTTCGTTTCATCGTAGAGGTTGCTTGGCAGGCTCACTTCATCAAGAACATGTTCATTCAGCCCACCGCTGAAGAGCTTGAGAGCTTTGAGCCGAACTTCGTAATTTACAACGCTTCCCTTGCAAAGGTTGAGAACTACAAGGAGCTCGGTCTTAACTCCGAGACCTGTGTAGCGTTCAATATCACCTCCCGTGAGCAGGTTATCATCAACACCTGGTACGGCGGCGAGATGAAGAAAGGTATGTTCTCCATGATGAACTACTACCTTCCTCTTCAGGGCATGGCTTCCATGCACTGCTCCGCTAACACCGATATGGAAGGAAAGAACACCGCAATCTTCTTCGGCCTTTCGGGAACCGGTAAGACGACGCTTTCCACCGATCCCAAGAGACTTCTCATCGGTGACGACGAGCACGGCTGGGACGACAACGGCGTCTTCAACTTCGAGGGCGGCTGCTACGCTAAGGTTATCAACCTCGATAAGGATTCCGAGCCCGATATCTACAACGCAATCAAGAGAGACGCTCTCCTTGAGAACGTTACCGTAGACAAGGACGGCAAGATCGATTTCGCTGACAAGAGCGTTACCGAGAACACCCGTGTTTCCTACCCGATTGAGCACATCAACAACATCGTTAAGAAGGTTAACGGAATTTCCGCTGGTCCTGACGCTAAGAATGTAATCTTCCTTTCGGCAGATGCTTTCGGCGTTCTTCCTCCGGTTTCCATCCTGACTCCCGAGCAGACGCAGTACTACTTCCTTTCCGGTTTCACCGCTAAGCTTGCTGGTACCGAGCGCGGAATCACGGAGCCTACTCCTACCTTCTCCGCATGCTTCGGTCAGGCTTTCCTTGAGCTTCACCCTACCAAGTACGGCGAGGAGCTCGTTAAGAAGATGCAGAAGAGCGGCGCTAAGGCTTATCTTGTAAATACCGGTTGGAACGGAACCGGCAAGAGAATCTCCATCAAGGATACCCGCGGTATCATCGATGCGATTCTCAGCGGCGATGTAAACAACGCTCCTACCAAGAAGATTCCGATCTTCGATTTCGAGGTTCCCACCGAGCTTCCGGGTGTTAATCCTGCGATTCTCGATCCTCGCGATACCTACGCTGACGCTTCCGTTTGGGAGGAGAAGGCTAAGGATCTCGCAGGCCGTTTCATCAAGAACTTCGCGAAGTACGAAGGCAACGCAGCAGGCAAGGCATTGGTTAAGGCCGGCCCGAAGCTTTGATTGCATAAACCTTTGAATTGTGCATTCCATGCCCCCGCTGTGTTGTGTCACGGCGGGGGCATGTTTGTTACAGAGGACCGGCGAGGAGGCCGCGCCTCCGGGAAAGGGGACATCATGAAGAAGAAAGCAATCTATCTGTCATTTTCCGTTTTGATATGGCTTTGCGTGTGGCAGTACGCCGCCGGATCCCTTGACAAATCGGTTTTGCTTCCGTACCCGAAGGCGGTGTTCCGGCGTTTTATCTCGCTCCTTTCCGACCCGGCTGCGGCGCCTGTGTGGCGAACCAGCCTTGTCCACATTGCGCTCGGCTTCGCGCTCGCGCTTCTCGCGGGCGTAGTTCTGGCAATCGCATGCCGTTTCGGTGATTTTCTGTCCGCCCTGTTGCTTCCGCCGCTTAAGCTTGTGAAAACCGTCCCCGTGGTATCCTTTATCATCCTCCTTCTTCTCTGGGTGAATCCGGCGAGCATCAGCATTGTCATCTCGTTTTTGATTGTTCTCCCGGTTGTCTTTGAAAACGTCAGCCGGGGTATCCGCGAGACGCCGGAATCCATGCTTGCAATGGCTAAGGTGTATCGGATTCCGTGGATTCGCCGTCTGCGGGCGCTCTACATTCCCAATGCCGTGCCGTATGCGACGGCAGCGGTTTCCACCGGGCTTTCCCTGTGCTGGAAGGCCGGCATCGCCGCGGAAATCATCGGCCTTTCGAAGGACTCCATCGGCCGGCAGCTGTACGATGCGAAGCTCTACCTCGACACGGAGAGCCTGTTTGCCTGGACCGTGCTTATCCTGTTAATCAGCGTATTGATGGAGTGGGCTGTGATGGTTGTGTTCCGCGCCGTCGCCGTCACGCTCGCCGACCCCGCAATGTGGTACCGCGGAACGGAGGTGCTTCGCTATATCCTCGGCATTCGCGCCTCAAAGACCGGATCCGCGCCGGAGGGTGTTGAAGAGCCCGCGCCGGAGGAACCGGAGACCGATGAAGAGCATGTTCCGGAGATTGCTGCAGAATACTCCCCGGAAAATACAGCGACGGAGCCGGAAACTGTTTCCGGAAATCTTTCGGAGAGCGCGGAGGAGATTCCGACCGAAAATACCGCCTGCGCTCCGGTGCATGCGGACAGAGGCGGCGACCTGCTGCTTGAGCTTCGGGGAGTCTCCAAGAATTACAACGGAAGAGCGGTTCTGTCCGACATCACGCTCACGGTTTCGCGGGGAGAGGTCGTGCTGATCACCGGCCCGTCGGGAAGCGGAAAGACCACGCTTCTTCGCTGTCTGCTCGGCCTGACCGAGCCGGATGCCGGCGGAATTGTGACGCCGGGAGGCCGGCCGAAGGCGGCTGCGGTATTCCAGGAGGATCGACTGTGCGAGGGACTTTCCGCATGGAGGAATGTCGCGCTTGTCCTGCCGGGGAGGGCGTCTGCGCACCGGGAGAGAATCATCCGGGAGCTGGCTTCCGTGGGAATCCAGGACAGCGTAAAGCGCAGTGTTCGCGATTTTTCGGGAGGTATGAAACGGCGGACGGCCTGGATTCGCGCGCTGTGCGCGGAGTCCGATCTGCTCGCCCTCGACGAGCCGTTTACGGGGCTTGACCGGGCGAGAATCGGGCAATTGCTGCGGCGGCTTCACAGGGATGCCGCAGACAAGGGCGTTGTCATTGTGACACATAATGCGTCAGAAATCGATGAAATTTGCAGCATATTCGAAAATGTCAAACGGGTTTCCGTTGAAGCCGGGGACGTCGGCTGACGGGTTCGGAGGGCGTTTTTAAAGAAGAGTTTCCGAACGACGCGCAATTCAGCCATTTTTCGGGTAAAACACGCTAAATTGTCAAACAATTCAAACAATATTACACAAGTATCAAAATAAATTGCCGAATATACTTATTTTGCATTGACAACATCACTCTTCGGTGGTATATTATAGCCAGAACAAAGAAAGAGCACCGCCGGAAAGAAGTTCGGTTGCCCCCTATAGCAACCGGAGACCGGTGAAGCGATCGGAAGATCGAAACAAGAATTCATCGAAAGAGGTGAGACCGATGTACTAGGAAAGCAATTCCCCGGTACAACGAAGTGAGAGAGCTTCGGAGAAGAGAGTGAGTCAAGTAAGACATCAGACCGACGGCGAACGCCGAATGAGACGAAAGCGAAGGTACGGTCCAATGGGCACACATAAGTAAGTCAACAACAAGATCTCGATAAGAAAAAAAGAAGGATGGTACAGTCCGATGGGAACGACAGAGTAACACCGCGAATCCGGTAGCGAAACCGAGAACCGGCCAAAACAATAAAACGGCATCACGAACAGGCAGTCAGCCGCAGGCACCGAGGTGCAAGAAAGGGCCGCAGAATTTATTTGAGGGACGGAAGAAACGGGGCGCAAGATTTGACAGACAGCCGAGAGGCTTTTGTATAGATGTTACCTGAACGGAAATTTATGAAAGGCTGGTACAGTCCGATGAAATAGTCAGAAGACCTACCCAAAACGATATCCACGAAAGGAAGGTACAGTCCGAAGGACACATAATAGTACGACCTCAAAACGATATTATGAAAGGAAGGTACGGTCCCAAGGAAATCTAAGAAGACCCACCTCATAACGATATTATGAAAGGAAGGTACGGTCCAAAGGAGACATAAGAGATCTACCTCAAAACGATATTATGAAAGGAAGGTACGGACCAACACAGACATAAGTGTTCTACCTTACGGTAGCTGCAGGCACTACCGGAACCGAAAGCCTGTATAAATAAGATGAATTCGCGGCCGGAGTAAAGAAACACTCCGGCCGTTCTTGCTTTTCCGTGTGTTCTGCGGTAGAATGGGGAAAACAATCGGGAATGCGCAAAAAAGCGCATACGGAAAGCGTGTAAGAGAGTATTCGGCTGCGAATCGGAGGAGAGACTGTTCATGACGACGCATGAGAAAAAAGTATTGGTGATCGGCCACAGAAATCCGGACACGGATTCCATCTGTTCGGCAATTGCATATGCGGCGCTTCGGGAGAAGCGAACCGGGAAGAAGCATGTTCCGCGGTGCTGCGGCGAGATTAATGCGGAGACGGCCTATGTCCTTAAGCGGTTCGGCGTTCCGGCGCCCGATTACATCGAATATGTCGGCACGCAGGTGAAGGACATCGAGATTCGCGAGATTCCCGGCGTTGACCGCGACATGTCGTTAAAGCGCGCCTGGCTCATGATGCAGGAGAGCCATGTGGTGACTTTGTGCATCACCGATGCGGAAGGACATCTCGACGGTCTGATTACCATCAGCGATATCGCGAAGGCGGCGATGGAACTCTCGGACTCCGGCATTCTTTCCGCGGCGCAGACGCCGTATGAAAACATCCTCGACACGCTGGACGGCACGCTTGTCGTTGGCGAAGTCGCAGGGCTTCGCTATACGGAGGGCAAGGTGCTGATTGCGGCGGCCAATCCGGACCTCATGGAGGATTACATCAAGCCGGGCGATCTGGTCATCCTCGGAAACCGCTACGAATCGCAGCTGTGCGCTATCGAGATGGGGGCCGCCTGCCTTGTGGTGTGCGAGGGGGCGAAGGTTTCCGTGACCATCCGTCGTCTTGCGGAGGAGCACGGCTGCATCATCATACAGACGCCCCATGATGCATTTACGGTGGCGAGACTTATCGACCTCTCGATGCCGATCGGCTATTTTATGACAACGGAAAATCTGATTACTTTCCGGACAGACGACTATATCGACAGCATTCGCGATGTCATGGCGAAGCGCAGGAATCGGGATTTTCCAATTCTGGATCACAAAGGCATTTTCCGCGGGACGATTTCCCGCAGAAATTTGATGGATATGAGCCGCAAGCAGGTTGTTTTGGTGGACCATAACGAGCCTGCGCAGGCGGTGGAGGGCGTTGAGGAAGCGGACATTCTGGAGATTATCGACCACCATCGCATCGGCGGACTGTACACATTCCAGCCGGTGTATTTCCGCAACGAGCCGCTCGGTTGTACGGCGACGATTGTATATCTGATGTACCGCGAGCAGGAGGCGGAGATTCCTGCGGATATCGCGGGACTTTTGTGCTCGGCGATTTTGTCCGACACGCTTGCGTTCCATTCGCCGACCTGCACCGCAATCGACCGCGAGGCGGCGGAGGCGCTTGCAAAGATTGCGGGTGTGGATACCGCGGAGCTTGCGGGAAATATGTTTGCCGCGGGCAGTCATCTCGCGGAGCGCTCGCCCGAGGAGATTTTTTACCAGGACTACAAGAAGTTCAAGATCGGCGCGCTTACGCTCGGCGTCGGCCAGATTAACTCCATGAGCGCCGAGGAGCTTGCCGGTATTGAAAACCGCTTAAAGCCGTATCTGCTCGGCACGATGGCGGGAAGCGGAATCAACATGCTGTTCTTCATGCTCACAAACATCACGACCGAGTCCTCGCGGATTATTTTCGCGGGCGAGGGCGCCGGCGAGCTTCTTCACGAGGCGTTCGGCGTGCGCACCGACGACGGCGTCTGCGAAGTGCCGCGGCTGGTGTCCCGCAAGAAGCAGCTGATTCCCGGGCTGTCGGCCATTTTGCAAAACTGAGGCGCAGTCCGTTAATACGATACTTCGGGCGCGATGCATTTTCCGCGGAGGCCCTTTTGGGAGGCATATATGCATATTACATTGACCGGAAACTTAGGCAGCGGCAAATCGACGATTTGCAGACTTCTTGAGCAGCAGTACGGATACGAGGTGTTTTCCACGGGCAAGGTCATCCGGCAGATTGCCGACGATTTGAACATTTCCGTTTTGGAGATGAACGAACTGATGAGCAAGGACCACAAGTATGACCACATGATTGACGACAAGACGGCGCAAATCAGCCGCGAGAACCAGGAGAAGAGCATTCTCTTTGACTCCCGCCTCGCATGGCATTTTGTGGAGAAATCCTTCAAGGTATTCCTGTCGGTCGATTTGGCGGAGGCGGCGCGGCGCGTGTATGCGGACGCAAGCCGCGGAGAGGTCGAGTCCTATAAGAGTGAGGCCGACGCGGCGGAACAGCTGGCAGCCCGCGCGGCGAACGAGGATGCCCGTTACGAGGAGCTCTACGGCATTCATTATTTCGATTTTGACAATTACAATCTGATTCTGGATTCGAGCTATGCAAAACCGGAGGTGATAGCGGCGCTTCTTATGCAGGAGGCCGTATCGCGTGCGGATGAGCAGCCGGAGGTGCGCGGGCGGATGCTGATTTCCCCGAAGCGCCTCGGATTTGTTCAAGAGGGCGGCGCTTCCACGGAAAGCGCTTCCCCGAAAAATGCTGCGGCCGTCGCGGCAGCGGCTGTGCAGAATGCCCTTTCCGCGGCAAATGCATGCAGCATCGCGCCGGGCGTTGTCACCGTGAAGGTTGAGGGAAACCGCATGACGGTCGTGAGCGGCGCGGATGTCGTACAGCGCGCAGCCGACGGCGGATATGCATATGTGGCGGCGCAGCTTGCGAAGGAATGAGAAAAGAAGGTGAATACAATGGTTAAGGACAATGAGATGACGAGGCCGGATGCGCATGTGCTGCATGAGCGGCCGCTTGCGGATGATCTGCGGGCGGAGCTTTCGGCACAGGCGAAGGCGGCGATGGAAGAGCTGATTGAAAAGTCGGGCGTGAAGGCCGGACAGATTGTGGTGATCGGTTGCTCTACGAGTGAGATTTTAGGCGCGAAGATCGGTTCGGATTCGCAGCCGGAGGTGGCGAAGACGGTGTTCGAAGCGCTCTGGGAGACAGCGAAGGGGGCCGGCTTGTATCTCGCGGCACAATGCTGCGAGCATTTAAACCGTGCAATCATCATCGAGCGCGCGGCCGTACCCGGTGCGGAGATTGTCAATGTGGTTCCGCAGCCGAAGGCCGGGGGATCGTTTGCGACGCAGGCGTACGCGCATTTTTCGGAGCCGGTTGCCGTTGAGGAAATCCGTGCTGACGCCGGAATGGATATCGGGTTTACGCTGATCGGCATGCATCTTAAGAAGGTGGCGGTGCCCCTTCGCCTCACCAACAACAAAATCGGTGAGGCAACGGTTCTCGCGGCCCGCACCCGGCCGAAGTTTATCGGCGGTGTGCGTGCGATGTATGATCAGGAGATGCTGTAAAAGCGGCAGATTTGCTGACGAGGGGCAGAGATTATGGGGCGAAGCTATAAGAAGCCGGTGCCGCGCTATAAAGTGCTGCGGCAATGGATGATTGTCGTGCCGCTTCTTGCGGTGCTGGTCGTTGTGCTGTTTTTTCTTTCGGACGGAGAAGCCGTGGACAAACGGGACGCACTTGTCAGTGAGGCGGTGGACGCCGGGTATGTGCACATTTTAAACGGTCGGTTCGACCGAATCGGGACCCGTGTGCTGAAGGACGGTGAGGAATATGATGAGTTTGAACCTTCTCACGGGCTTCTTGTGCGAAAGAATGCCGATGCAAATGTCTTAATCAAAAAAGGCGCCAGGTTCAAAGACGGCGCCGACGGGGAGCGCCGGAGTGTGGAAATCTACGGCAGGGAAGTGCAGTGGGTGAACGACTCGCTTTTGATTGTCGAGCCGTATGCAATCGTCCTGCCCAGAGGGGGAGCCTCCGTCGGGGATTTTTTCTTCCTGTTCGTGATTATTATACCTGCATTTGCCATTGTTGAGCTTGTCCTTGTCGTAAAATTCTTCGCCGCATACGAGGCGTGGAAGGAGCAGGAACGGAATCAGCAAAGGTTGTTCCTGGAGTAGTCTGTTTGTCTAGGTGAGCTTGCTGGGTGAACAATAGGATGCCAAAATCGATAGAACAGATTGCGAAAATGAAATGCAGCCCCTTTGCTTTTGATAGAAGAGGGATAATATCAATGAAAAATGGGGTTGAAAAGCTTGGAAAGCAATTTATTGCGATTATCTTAGTCTTAGCAATGTGCTTACAAACAGGAGTTGCGGCGACATGTTGACTAGTGCAGTTAATTCTTCATTTGTGGATGAGGAGAAGCTGTGTGCGGCAGATCCGGAAGAGTTGGTCCAGTATGAATCCGAGTTAGATGATTTAGTAAATCGTCGGATGCTCAATTACGGCATAATAGATGATGCCTGTCATTATTGCCTCCACAAAGAATATGCAAAGCCCCATATAAGCGAATGTCCGGAATGCGGAGAAAAAACGCTGACCTCAAAATTGAGTGGTCCGTGCATGATTACATCATGCAGTAACTGCGCGTATGAGGTTGTTGGCTCAAGTTTCTTTCCGCCGTGCCATATGGATGGGCTGGAATATTCGTTTGTGATAAGGAATG
This sequence comes from uncultured Lachnospiraceae bacterium, assembly GCA_902798585.1. Lineage (GTDB taxonomy): Bacteria > Bacillota > Clostridia > Lachnospirales > Lachnospiraceae > ISDg. Next base: position 49,861 of record CADBXF010000009.1, on the reverse strand, counting down.
TTGCAACGGATAAAAAGAACGCGGTTGCCAAACTGCTTGGCCTTAATGTCATGACCCTGGTAAATAGACTTAATGAGAATGGGAATGTAACCAAAACGACCAAGTTGTTTGACGCCGAGAAACTATATTTAGCATTAAATAAATTGGGGATTGTGTTTGAAGTCGCTCCTGATTTCAGGAAGAAATTCCCTGATTTGATAGGGTGCAAACTGTTCTGAGAAATAAAAAACAATAGCTAAGAATTAAATCATGTAACCGCAGGATTTTGGCGTTACGATAGGTGATGGGATGAAAAGAATGAAAGAAAAGATTACATCTGGAAAAATCCGCTATCTCATAATTGTGTTGATTGGGATAGTGGTTATCGCCTACATTGTATTGTTCATCTTTGTGTGGCATAAGGGAAAGGAAAAGCCGGTGAAGAGTGACAACACACCTACAGTTACCCCGACAGTCACTTTGAAACCGACGGAAGATTACTTGCTTACCACGATTGCTTCGCCGAAAGCAGAGAGTGTGATCCTTCCCGATGAGGAAGGTGTGAAAGAAACAACCGGAAAGCAGGACTTATGGTTGAACGCAGTGCAGGAAAATGTGTATTGCTATGATCATATTGACGCATCTGCGTATCGAAGAAAACTCCGGGAAGCCGGCTATCGGTTTGTGGATGCAGAACAATCGAATTACATATCATGGGTTGCGTATACGGATGGTTGTGTGATCCTGGTCTATGAGCAATCAAACGGCTGTTATGTTTTTGCATATACGAAGGGTCAGACACCTGAAGGAGGCTATACGCCGGATAAGGCGAGCGAGATCCTTTCAACCCATGGATTGCGACAGGATGCTCCGATTCGGGGGATCCCGATGCGAAATGTAGAAGATCTATGGGGATTTTATACTCCGAATACCGACGTGAAACCGATGGATGTCACTCCGGAGGGAATGTATGAAGCAACCGGTGCGCAGGTTTTTGTGACGCTGCTGAACAAGTCGGATTCGCTAACAAGACATTTTTATATCGTATATGACGGAGTTGCCGTGGAGTGGCAATGCGGGACTGCGGCCTTCACAGATGCTGATGGTGATGGGAAAAAGGAGATTCTAACCATTGGTAAAGGCGCTTCTTCAGGTCGGTTATCAGCGACCTTGGCGGCCTATTCACGAAAGGACAGCGGAGAGGTTCGTGTAGCTACGACGACATTAAGGGAAGAAATCTGTGATGCGAGTACGGGGGCATTTCCCAAACTGCAGTTTACAGATGGAAACGTGGAGGCATTTGGAAAGGACGTGTCGTTTTCCATTTTCCTACGGGGAGATTACATCTGTACGTTAGGAGCTGAGGACAGATCGGTATATCCGTTCCCGAAATACGGGACACAATTTGACCTGGATTCTGATGATGGCGTGACTGATTTCCTACAGCTCGCAGTGAACCAGGGAGTGCTCGACTCCAATTGGTTAGACCAACAAGACAGCTACTACAGGTGCATTGCGGATACTGTGTCGGAAGAGATTGGGATTCAGTTGTTTGGCAGAACGGATGGCAGTTACTTTCTGACATATTCCAACAAGGTATATGAGATTGGTGGTTTTGGCGGTGGAATCCGAGACATTGTGATGGCGGATCTGAACGGAGACGGGGTTAAAGAAGCCTATATCGTGATAATGGAAGGCAGCGGAATTTCACGCGAGTGTCTAGTGTGTTTTGATCCGGTTGCGGGATTGATGTATCAGCCCTCAAGGGACACCGAGATCGAATCAGAAAACTATGACTCGGGTTACGGTTACGGTCTTCTGGTAGTCGAAGGCGATGAACACGATTGGCTGCTGCTCCTGAAACACAAGGTATATCTGAGTTCTCATCCTGTTCTGGTCGCAGAGGTTATTTGGAAGGAGGGGGGACCGATAATGGATTTTGAGGGCCATTAAGTCTATTCACCTGAGATGTGGGAAGAATTGATATATTTGGAGGGTTATAAACAGTTTAGACTTTCAAAACATATTAGCGATTATGTGCTATAATAAGGCTATTCGAGACATCCTCTCTCGGCGGCAAACGGAAAGGAATCAAGGAGATTCTGATCACAGGGATGATTTGGATGTTGAATGAGAAGTCTGCCTTTAATGGCGCGTAGGGCTTTTAGATTTGGAATACGAGTCGCTGGCCTCGTGTTTTCAAGGCGTTTAGCTTGACTTACTGCCCCTTAGTGTTTTACAGGGCTTTAACTAAGAAAAAGTGTAAAACAAAACCAGATATTTACATTGAAGTAAAAAGAGGTAGAAAAATGAAAGGAACAAGTATTGCTATAATTGTTGTGTTGGCGTTGTTTGCGATTTCGGAAATTGTAATGTTCGTTCTGGGAATGCCGGGGTTCTATAAGTTGATTCCGATAGTTGTCTGTGGCGGAATGGTTTTTTTCACTATATTCTTTGGCTTTGCAGTTAGGGGTGTCATGGAAGAAGAAAAAAAGAGAAAGAAGAAAGAAAAACAGGAATAGAATAAGAAAAGTGAGGCAGTGGTGATGCCTCACTTTTTTTGAAAGTATCGACTTTGCAAGATTTTTCATGGAGTTTCCCGTGATGCGAATCAGTACGCCTTGCCCCAGTAGACGAGGGTCTTGGCCTTTTTGCCGCAGCAGACGCAGGTATCTGCAAGGTGCTCCTGCGCAAACGGCATACAGCGGGAGGTAACGCCGACCTGCTCCTTGATGGCGTCCTCGCAGGCGCGGTCGCCGCACCACATGGCCTTGATGAAGCCGGGCTTGTTGTCCGCAATGTCCTTCATTTCCTCCATCGTGGTCGCCGTGTAGGTGTGTGCGTCGCGGTGAGCGCGGGCACGCTCGAGCATATCGTGCTGAATGGTCTTAAGGAGCTCCGCGAGCTTCACTTCAATCTCATCGAGGGAAACGACAAGCTTCTCGCGGGTGTCGCGGCGAACGAGAACCGCCTGGTTGTTGGCGAGGTCCTTCGGACCGATTTCGATACGAACCGGAATACCGCGCATCTCCTGCTCGGCGAACTTGAAGCCGGGCGTTTTGTCAGTGTCGTCCACTTTTACGCGGGTCGTCTTTGCAAGGCGGTCGCGAAGTGCGTAGGCAGCGTCCAGAACGCCTTCCTTCTTCTGCTGAATCGGGATAATCATCGCCTGCACCGGAGCAACGAGCGGAGGAAGAACAAGACCGGAGTTGTCGCCGTGTACCATGATGATGGCGCCGATCATTCGCGTGGTCATTCCCCAGCTGGTCTGGTGCGCGTAGACAAGCTTATTTTCCCTGTCCGTGTACTGGATGCCGAAGGCTCTTGCGAAGCCGTCGCCGAAGTTGTGGCTCGTGCCGGACTGCAGCGCCTTGCCGTCGTGCATAAGCGCCTCAATCGTATAGGTCGCCTCAGCGCCGGCAAATTTTTCTTTGTCGGTCTTTCTTCCGCGAACCATCGGAATCGCTAAAAATTCCTCGCAGAAGTCCGCATAGAGGTTGAGCATCTGCTCGGTTCTGGCCTGTGCTTCCTCGGCGGTCGCGTGAATGGTGTGTCCTTCCTGCCACAAAAACTCCATGGAGCGGAGGAACGGACGCGTCGTCTTCTCCCAGCGAACAACCGAGCACCACTGGTTGTAAATCTTCGGCAAATCGCGGTAGGAGTGCACGATGTGCGAATAGAAATCGCAGAACAAAGTCTCCGAAGTCGGGCGCACGCACATTTTCTCCTGAAGCGTCTCGCCGCCGCCCTGGGTTACCCAGGCAACCTCGGGCGCGAAGCCCTCCACATGATCCTTTTCTTTATTCAGCAGGCTCTCGGGGATGAACATCGGGAGATAGCAGTTCTCCACGCCGGTCTCCTTAAATCTGCGGTCGAGCTCTCTCTGGATGTTCTCCCAGATGGCGTAGCCCGCCGGACGGATGACCATGCATCCCTTGATGCCGGTGTAATCCACAAGTTCCGCCTTCTTGACGATGTCCGTGTACCATTGCGCGAAATCGTCTTCCATGTTGGTGATGGATTCCACAAAATTCTCTGCCATTGGTTTGTCCTCCTTGGTATTTGTGATGCTTGAAAGCCGCGCGTTGCTGTGTGCTGCACATTCCCGCGACGCTGCAGCGAACTCGGAAATCGCGTCACTGCGGCCTTCAAAAAACAAGTCCCCCGGCAATCGCTTGCCGAGGGACCGAAAATCATAATCGGTGGTACCACCCTGATTAGCAGACATACGCCTGCTCACTTTGGTCCGTTAACGCCTGTTACGCTGCGGTTCGCCGCAGAGCTCCGCGCCGGGTTTCCTCAGGTTCCCCGTAAGCCGCTCGCAGCGTGCCGGCTCTCTCTGGGACGGTTTCCCTGTGTACTGTTGCGCATCATCGCCGATACTTATGCACAAGATGATACTTTCTTTCGCGGAAAATGTCAAGCCCCAAAAAAGACCGCCGCTTCACCCTGCCGCGGGACATCGTCCGGGAATCGGCCGGCACAGGCTGAAAATGCATTTTTCGCTTGCGCTTTCGATGAAAAATGTGCTATGCTATACGATAAGCATGGGAAGGCATGCGGAGGAGAGTATCGCGGGGAAACCGCAGGGGGATTGTGCGATGATAGACTATAATGAGTTAGACGCCATGCTGGCGCAGGAGGAAGAAAAATACACCGCGGAGGAGGAAAAAAAGCGTCTCGAGAAAGAGCAGCTCGAGCTTGAAGGACTGTCGGAGGAGGAACTGGAATATATCGAGGATCGCACGGAGTTTGACCGCTCGCGGGCGGAGAAAGTCCGCAGCAGGATTGAACAGTACCTGGAGGCGGCGCGCAAAGATTACGACCATATACCGACAGACATCAAGAATGCGCGGCAGGACATGCTCGGGTACATTTTCGCGTGGCTGTTTCATACGGCCGGATACCCGTTCCTATATCTGGCGATGTCGAATCTTTACAATACGATTCCGCTGGTTCTGCTCGGCTTTTTCTGGATTTTCTATACCGGCAAATTCGGGTTGAAGGTTCTGAATGTCATGACAAACTACCGTGTCCTGACAGGAAAGAAGCGGGTGTCGCAGTATGTTGAGGAGGCGCGGATTCTGACCTTTGAGAAGAAGCGGGAGCATGCGCTGCAGAAGATTCATGCAGCGAAGGAGCGCTTGACGGCGCTTGAGGTGTTTGAGCGGAAGATTGAGGCCCGCCGCGGACTGAGCGAGGCCGAGATCGAGGAGATGAACGCTCTTGCCAGAATTCCGGAGATTACGACGCCGTACCGGGAGTACAAGACGACATTTCGGGATTACATCAGCTTTTTGGTAAACGGAAGCGCGGAGTAAGGACGCGGGGGCTTTTCGAAGCCCCCGTTTTTTGTGCCCGGACGAGGTTTCCGACGGCAGTTCGCGGGGCGCATTTTTCGTACAATCTTTCGTACAATCCGCAAAGCGCAGGCGGGGAAGACCGGCCGCGAAAAACAGTACCATAAATTTGTTTTCCGGGTTCGTATCTATGACAGAATCGGAGAAAGGAGAGGATGGCAGACTGCCGCGCGGCATGCGTATCGGTGCCCGCCGGCGGGAAGCAGTCCGGAAAATAAGTATGCGCGGCAAGGATAAATGTAAGATTTTGAAGCAGATTCGCAGGCAGATAGCGGATGAAAATGATATTCCGTATGTTGTGGAGGAGTGCAAACACAAGGGGGAATGCAAGGGGACATGCCCGAAATGCGAGGCGGAGCTTCGCGAGCTTGAGCGGGAGCTTTCCGTTCGCCACCGCCTCGGCAAGGCGATTGCCCTCGCGGGAATCTCCGCAGGTTTGATTGCCTCGACCACGGCGTGCGACCTCGAGGATGCGGCGCACGCATTGCTGCAGGCTGTCGGGATTGAATCGGACACGCCGGTTCAGGGAATGATGGAAAAGCGAAACCTGCCCGATTCCGGTGAAGTGACCATGGGGGATTTCATCATAAAGCCCGACGAATCGGAGCGGGATGTGACGGAAGGCGAAGCGCAGATCAATCCGGACGATATTTTCGAAACGCCCGAAGATTTTATCCTTCCGTCGGAGCGGGAAAAATGATTGTGTGTCACGCCGCAGGAGAAATTGTGAGGTACCATGGGACAGAATACGGAAAATAATCCGGCGATTACATTGCCGTTTCTCGGGCTTGACCGCCTCCGGATGGAGACGGACGGCGAGGGCGTGACCACGCTTGTCGCCGCAAAAGGCTGTCCGCTTTCGTGCAGGTATTGCCTGAACAAAGAAATTCTGTCGGGGGAGGTTCCCGTAAGAGCAATCACGCCGGAGCAGCTGTTCCGGATGGTGCGAATCGACGACCTCTACTTCCGGGCCACCCGCGGGGGAGTGGTGTTCGGGGGCGGAGAGTCGTTGCTTCACGCCCGGTTCATCCGGGCATTTTCCGCAATCGTGCCGGGGGACTGGCGCATTCTCGCGGAGACCTGCCTGAATGTCCCGCAGGAGCTTATGCAGATCGCGCTGCCCGCCGTAGACACTTGGATTGTGGACATCAAGGACATGAATCCTGAGATATACCGCGCATATACGGGGCAGGACAATGCGCAGGTGATTGCGAACCTGAAGCTTCTTGCGGAGGCCGGCCGCTGCGGCGATGTCACAATCCGCGTTCCGTTGATTCCTTCGTTCAACACGGAGGAGGACCGCCGCCGAAGCGTCGAAGCCGTCGGGAAGATCGGACCGTTTACGAAGTTCGATCTGTTTTCGTATAAGGTTCGGTGAGAAATCCTCTTGACAAGTCGGGCGCGGTGGTCTATATTGTGGTACATACAGCGAAAGACATTGACGGAGACAGTACTCTGCAAGGGAAGGCCGAAGCGAGCCGGGGGCGGTGTGAGCCCGGCGCTGTGAAGTGCAGAAGGAAGATCCCTCCGAAGTCGTGCAGGTGAACGAAACGGCACGCTTCCGCGAAGAAGCGTTGCACCCGGCAGTACGGGTCCCGCGATACGGTTGCGTCGTTTCCAATAGCAGGCGCCGGCCGTCCGCCGTTACCGGACAACGTATAGACTGCGCAGCAGTGTACGCCAAATAGGTGGTTATCAATGAGAATCCGGGTCCTCATCCTGTTTTGGATGGGGACCCTTAAACTTTTTCAGGAGGACACAGATATGTACGAGAAAGTGGATGCCGGTATGAATTTTGTGGACCGCGAGAAAGAGGTTCTTGCGTTCTGGAAAGCCAATGACATCTTCAAAAAGAGCATGGATTCGCGGAAGAAAGGCCCGACCTACACATTTTACGATGGCCCGCCGACGGCAAACGGCAAGCCGCACATCGGCCATGTTTTGACGCGTGTTATCAAGGACATGATTCCGCGCTACCGCACCATGAAGGGCTTTATGGTGCCCCGCAAGGCCGGTTGGGATACGCACGGTCTGCCCGTGGAGATTGAGGTTGAGAAGCTTCTCGGCATCAATGGAAAGGACCAGATTGAGGCGTACGGTCTCGAGCCTTTCATCGACCGGTGCAAGGAGTCCGTCTGGAAATACAAGGGCATGTGGGAGGATTTTTCAGGGACCGTCGGTTTCTGGGCGGACATGGACAACCCCTATGTGACCTATCACGATGATTACATCGAGTCCGAGTGGTGGGCGCTTCGCCAAATCTGGGACAAGGGCCTGCTCTACAAGGGCTTTAAGATTGTGCCTTACTGCCCTCGCTGCGGTACGCCGCTCTCCTCGGCCGAGGTTTCGCAGGGCTACAAGACCGTGAAGGAGCGCTCGGCTGTCGTGCGTTTCAAGGCGGTCGGCGAGGATGCATATTTCCTGGCTTGGACGACCACGCCGTGGACGCTTCCCTCGAATGTCGCTCTCTGCGTGAATCCTTCCGACACCTATGTGAAGGTGAAGGCTGCCGACGGCTACACCTACTATTTGGCGGAGGCTCTGGCAGACACTGTTTTGGCGCCTCTTGCAAAGGACGGCGCCCCGGCGTACGAAGTTCTTGAGACCTTTAAGGGTACCGACCTCGAGCGCCGCGAGTACGAGCCCTTATACACCTGCGCTGCCGACGAGGCGAAGAAGCAGGGGAAGAAGGCATTTTTCGTGACATGCGACGACTATGTCACCATGTCCGACGGTACCGGTATCGTTCATATCGCTCCGGCCTTCGGTGAGGATGACGCGAATGTCGGCCGCAACTACGACCTGCCGCTCGTGCAGATGGTTAACGAGAAGGGCGTGATGCTCGATGTGACTCCTTTTGCGGGCATGCGCTGCAAGCCGACGGCTGCGGAGATGGAGAAGGGCGCCGTAAGCGCCGATCCCGAGGTTATCAAAGATTTGTCGGCGCGCAAGCTGCTGTTCGACGCGCCGAAGTTTGAGCATGAGTATCCGCACTGCTGGCGCTGTGACACTCCTTTGATTTATTACGCACGCGAGTCCTGGTACATCCGCGAGACCGCCGTGCGCGACGATTTGATTCGCAACAACAATACGGTCAACTGGATTCCCGAGTCCATCGGCAAGGGCCGCTTCGGCAACTGGCTTGAGAACATTCAGGACTGGGCAATCAGCCGCAACCGTTACTGGGGCACGCCTCTCAACATCTGGGAGTGCGAATGCGGCAACCGCGAGTGTGTCGGCAGCCGCGCCGACCTCGCAAAACTGTCCGGCAAACCGGATGACGCGAAGGTGGAGCTCCACCGTCCGTACATCGACGCCGTGACTTTCCCGTGCCCGAAGTGCGGCAAGACGATGCACCGTGTTCCCGAGGTTATCGACTGCTGGTTTGACTCCGGCGCGATGCCTTTTGCACAGCATCACTATCCTTTTGAAAACAAGGATCTGTTTGAGCAGCAGTTCCCCGCACAGTTCATCTCCGAGGCGGTCGACCAGACGCGCGGCTGGTTCCACTCCCTGATGGCGGAGTCAACCCTTCTGTTTAACAAGGCGCCGTACGAAAATGTCATCGTCCTCGGCCATGTGCAGGATGAGAACGGTCAGAAGATGAGCAAGAGCAAGGGCAATGCCGTTGACCCGTTTGATGCACTCGCCAACTTCGGCGCGGACGCAATCCGCTGGTATTTCTACATCAACAGCGCGCCGTGGCTGCCGAACCGTTTCCATGACAAGGCCGTCATCGAGGGCCAGCGCAAGTTCATGGGAACGCTGTGGAACACCTATGCATTTTTCGTGCTGTATGCGAACATCGATAACTTTGACGCTACGAAGTACTCTTTGGAATATGACAAGCTTCCGGTCATGGACCGCTGGCTTCTGTCCCGCCTGATGACGACGGTTTCGGAGGTCGATGACGATCTCTGGAACTACCGCATCCCCGAGGCTGCCCGTGCTCTCGATTCGTTCGTTGACGAGATGAGCAACTGGTATGTCCGCCGCGGCCGCGAGCGCTTCTGGGCAAAGGGCATGGAGCAGGATAAGATCAACGCCTACATGACCCTGTATACGGCTCTTGTAACCATCGCCAAGACCGCTGCTCCGATGATTCCTTTCATGAGCGAGGCAATTTATCGCAACCTCGTCTGCAGCATCGACGCTTCGGCGCCGGAGAGCGTGCACCTGTGCGATTTCCCGACCGTGGAGAAGTCCTGGATTGACGCTTCCCTCGAGAAGAACATGGAGGAGGTTCTCGACATCGTTGTTCTCGGCCGTGCATGCCGCAACGCTTCCAACATCAAGCAGCGTCAGCCGATGTCCGAGATGTATGTCAAGAACGATGTCACTCTGAACGAGTTCTATAAGGAGATCATCGAGGACGAGCTGAATGTGAAGGAAGTTACCTTCCGCGAGGATGTCAGCGAGTTCACCGGCTACACCTTTAAGCCGCAGCTTCGCACCCTCGGAAAGCGCTTCGGAAAGCAGATCAACGCCGTGAAGGAAGCTCTTCTCGCTCTGGATTCCGCGAAGGCCATGGCCGAGCTGAATGCCACCGGTTCCGTCACCGTTTCGGTCGACGGTGTCGACGAGCAGATTGCGAAGGACGACCTCCTGATCGAAGCCAAGAAGGTGGACGGCTATGTGTCCGACTCCGACGGCAAGATTACGGTTGTCATGAACACGACGCTCACTCCCGAACTCATCGAGGAAGGCTATGTCCGCGAGGTCATCAGCAAAGTCCAGACGATGCGCAAGGAAGCCGACTTCGAGGTCATGGACCACATAGTTCTTGCCATCAGCGGCAGCGACAAGCTCGATGCAATCTGCGCAGCTAACGAGGCGGAGATCCGCCGCATCGTTCTTGCCGATAAGCTTGTATGCGGCTCCGCCGCAGAAGGCACGGTTGCCGGCTACACCAAGGACTGGAACATCAACGGCGAGGATGTAACCGTCACCGTCGCCAAGGTTTGAACGCTGTACTGAAATCTTAAGGATTGAACGCGTACTGACATCCTAAGAATTGAGCGCTGTACTGACACTTTAAAGATTAAGTTCGTATTGAAATCTTAAGGATTGAACGCGTACTGACATCTCTGAAACTTCTGAGTTTTTCTGAAATCAGACCGGGGCGGACTTCCGCCCGCCCCGGCTTGAATTCTTTCAGCAAGCATTCGCTTTTCACATCTTTTTTCTGCTGTTGAATATCGAAACAGACATTGCGCGCGGGAGTTCTGGTTTAATCGGCCCTGTTCCCCGGATGAAAGTCCCGGCGTTGTTGGCGCTGTTCTCGGGCAAAGGTCCCAACGGGAGCCCCGGTACAATCCCCGACGCTTCACGGTATAGCTTTCAATGCTTTCCGGTGAGGCTTCAACGCTTTCCGGTGAGGCTTCAATGCTTTCCGGTGAGGTTTCAATGCTTTCCGGTGAGGCTTCAATGCTTTCCGGTGAGGCTTCCGACATAATTCCCGGCGAGCTTCCGGCATAAGCTATGCCTTGTCTTCGGTGCTGTTTTGAAAAAGCGGTAGAAATCAACCAGAATCTTAAAAATCACCGCAAAACTGAAATGAGGTAGAGAGCTGTTTCGGCCGAATTCAGTTGATTGCGGTGGAAATCACACATGTATTCAATATCCACCGTACGACATAAGATGGAATTTCCCTCGGCAGTCTCCGGTTCCTCAACTTGTGCGGTGGAAACTATATGAATAATCCCCAAACCACCGCATATGCCTGAAAAGCGGCGTTTTTTCGGCGTACCCGTCTCGCAAGAGTGCGGTGGAAATCCAACATACAAGCAAAAACAACCGCAAGACAGGTAAAACAACCGTCCCGGAGGCTTTATCCGTCTGAAAAAACAAAGCAAGAGGATGAATATCTGCCAACGGGACCCATCCGTAAGCCGGAAGCGTCTGAAAGCAAGAGGATGAATTACTGCCAACAGAATCCATCCGTAAGCCGGAAGCGTCTAAATGCAAGAGGATGAATTTCTGCCAACGGGACCCATCCGCAAGCCGGAAGCGTCTGAAAGCAAGAGGCGGAACAGCTGCCGGCGGAAACTGTTCCTGGATGAACAATCTCCGGACGCAGCCATTCCCGGATGATACCATTCCCGAACGACGCCTTCCCGGTTGTAATCCCCGAAAAGAAAGGAGTTACTTATGAAGCAAGATCTATGTTCCGTATTGGAACAGGAAATCGACGAAACCAGAAATGTATTGCAGAGAATCACCAGAGATTTGAAAAGACTTCCGAAGGGAAAGTTGGAAGTCGGAAGAGTTCGAAACAGATATGTTCAGTACCATGCCGTTACATGGAAAAACGGCAGGCAGGTGAGAGAGTATGTCGGAAGAGAAAACATGAAGCTTGCGGAACAATTGGCGCAGCAGACCTATGAGAACAAGGCGAAAAAAGCAGCCGAAAGACGGCTTCGGGGGCTGGAACAGGCACTTAAGCTGGCAGTAAAGACAGATTTGATGGAGGTGTACATCCGGGAGTCGCCGGAGCGCAGGAAACTCATAATTCCCCTTCTTTCCACCGATGAGCAGTATATCGAGCAATGGTATGCGGAACACCCGGGAGACAAAAACAGTTTTATGAAGACAACCGCTTACACGACAGTCAAAGGGGAGACGGTTCGCTCCAAATCCGAGAAAATGATAGCGGATGCGTACTATGCCGCGGGAGTTCCGTATGTGTATGAGCCGACGGTGATACTGTCGAACGGGAAGACGAAATATCCGGACTTTGCCGTGTTGAATGTGCGACTTCGAAGGACAATGTATCATGAACATTTCGGTATGATGGACGATGACGAATACCGGCAAAACACGATGTTGAAGATTCGGGAATACAACAAAAACGGCTATCCTGCGGGAGAGTGCATGTTGTTCACCTTCGAGGGTGAGAATATCCCTTTTGATCAGGAGGAACTGGATGAACTGATTCGGGTATATCTTATGTGATTCGGCGCTGAGGGACTTTATCTTTTTCTTCTTTTCTGGTATAATGACGATTGCCTTTGTAACAGCCCAAGGCTGAAAAAAGAACGGATTGTGTGGGAAAAATGAGACTGCAAATCATTGAAAAAGGAATTCAATTCATCAAAAAGTGCGGAAAGACAATTGCGGCAGCAGCGATATGCCTGACGGCAACAATGCTCCTGCTGAGCGGGTGCAGCGACAAACCGGATCCGGCGGAAAACAGCCGGTTGCTCTCGGGAGAGCATGAGGTCCGGACAGCGTCGGCGACGCCGACCGGGGAAGAGATGCTGACGCCTGCCGGGACACCGACAATAACCCCGACCGAAGCGCCAGGGAAGGAAACCACGCCGACACCTGCGGCGACGGCCACCCCGACGATAACCCCTGCAGCGACGGTAACCCCTGCGGCGACGGTAACCCCTGCGGCAACGGTAACCCCGTCGGCAACGCCGACACCGACTCCGGACGGAGGGCAGTCGGGAGAAAGCAATCGGACCGGGAAGCTTGTCGTGATTGACGCGGGACACCAGCGAAAGGGTAATAACGACAAAGAGCCGGACGGACCGAATTCCGCAACATTGAAGGCGAAAGTCAGCTCCGGAACTACGGGCCATTTTACGGGGATTCCGGAATATGAGTTGAATCTGATTGTGGCGAAAAAGCTGCAGAGCATTTTGCTTGAGCGCGGATATCGGGTGATTATGGTAAGGGAAACGCACGATGTGAACCTGAGCAACAGCGAGCGCGCGGAGATTGCCAACAAGGCCGGTGCGGATGTGTTTGTCCGGATTCATGCAAATGCCAACGACAACAGCGATGTCAACGGCGCGGAGACGCTCTGCCAGACGAAAAACAATCCTTACAACAGCGCGCTCTATCCGCAGAGCCGCAAATTGTCGCAATCCATACTGGACGCGCTCTGCGCCGAATGCGGATGCAAAAAGCGCCATGTCGTGGAGACCGATACGATGAGCGGAATCAACTGGTGCAAGGTGCCCGTGACCATCGTGGAAATGGGCTTCATGACCAACGAGAAGGAAGACCGCCTTATGGCAACGGAGGAGTACCGGGACAAGCTCGCAAAGGGAATCGCCGACGGCATCGATGCTTATTTTGCGGAGTGAACGGGGCAGCGGAGCGGACGCCGGAAAATTGAAACCTGAGCGCGCGGCGGAACAGCGGAGCAGTGAGGCGAATCTGCGGAAGCGAGAAACGCGAGCACGCGGCGGCGCCCGACATGCGGAGAGGGAGGAGACAGCATGGCGGATTACATTAAGGAACTGCGCGGTTTGATCGGCTGCCGGCCGATTATTCACGGCGCGGGCAGCGTGATTATAGAAAACGAGCAGGGCCGGATTTTGCTTGGAAAACGGACCGACAACCATCTGTGGGGATATGCGGGCGGCGGAATGGAACTCGGCGAGTCGACCGAGGAATGCGCGCGGCGCGAACTCCGGGAGGAGATGGGACTTGAGGCGGACGAGCTGGAGCTTTTTATGGTTAATTCCGGACCGGAATCGCATATGGTGTATCCGGACGGCAACGAGGTTTACTATGTGGAAGTGATTTATCGCTGCCGCAAATACCACGGTGAGCTCAGACGCCAGCCCGAGGAAATCGAGGATTTGCGGTTTTTTGCACCCGGGGAAATCACCCTTGAGATGATATCGCCGCCGATTCGGCCGGTGTTTCGAAAGCTGCTCGCGGAATGCGCGGGCAACACGGCGAAACAGCCGGACACCGCGGAGTGACGGGACCCCGCGGAGAACCGGCACCGGGCGGAACAGCCGGACACCGCGAAGTGACGGAACACCGCGGAGAATCAGTGCCGACAATGAGGTCGGACAAAAACGGAAGGCCGGAGAACGGGACGCGGGGGCGAATATTTTGCGGAAACAGAAGCTCCTTTCGACTTGAAAAATCCCGTGAAATGTGCGATGATAGAGGAAGTCCGACGCGGCTGGAAAAAACGATGAAACTGCAGTTGAAATAAAGGGAAAAGGAAGGTATACGGGATGGATAACAAGGCGATTTTGGCAGAAGGCAGGGCGGTACTGGGAATCGAGTTCGGCTCGACGAGAATCAAGGCGGTGGTGAGCGATGCGAAGGGCAATGTGCTCGCGCAGGGAGGCCACGGCTGGGAGAACCGCTATGAGGACGGCGTCTGGACATATACGGAGCAGGATATTCGCGGCGGGCTGCAGGCGTGCTATGCGGATCTGCGCGCCAATGTGAAGGCTGAATACGGCATTGAGATTACAAAATTTGCCGCCATCGGTATCTCGGCGATGATGCACGGATATCTGGCGTTTAACAAGACGGGACGACTTCTGGCGCCGTTCCGCACCTGGCGCAACACCATCACCGGTGAGGCGGCAGAGGAATTGACCAAAGAATTCAATTACAATATTCCCCAGAGATGGAGCATCGCGCACCTGTATCAGGCGATGTTGAACGGGGAGGATCATGTGAAGGACATCGTGTTCTTTACGACGCTCGCAGGCTGGGTACACCGCTGGATGACCGGCGAGAAGGTTTTGGGCGTCGGCGACGCTTCGGGAATGTTCCCGATTGACCCGAAGACGGGCGACTACGACGCGGCCATGCTCGCAAAATTCGACGAGCTTCCGCTTGCAAAGAAAATGCCGTGGAAACTCCGCGACATCCTTCCGAAGGTGCTCACGGCCGGTGAATGCGCGGGCAGGCTGACGGCGTGCGGAGCGAAGCTTTTGGATCCGAGCGGCAATCTGCAGGCGGGAATTCCCTTCTGTCCGCCCGAGGGCGACGCGGGAACCGGCATGGTTGCCACCAACAGCGTAGGTAAGAGAACGGGCAACATCTCAGCCGGCACGAGCGTGTTTGCGATGGTTGTGCTTGAGAAGGAGCTCTCGAAGGTATATCCGGAGATCGACCTTGTGACGACGCCGGACGGCGCCCTGGTCGGCATGGTGCACTGCAACAACTGTACCTCCGACATCAACGCATGGGTGAAGCTGTTTGCGGAAGTCGGCGAGAAGATGGGCGTGACATTTGACATGGGAGAGCTGTTCACGAAAATGTACGGCATTGCGCTTGAGGGCGAACCGGACTGCGGCGGGCTGCTCTCGTACAACTTCCTCTCCGGCGAGCCGGTGGTCGGTGCGGAGAACAGCAGACTTGAGGTGAGACGCACGGCGGAGAGCCGTTTTACGCTTGCCAATTTCATGCGTATGCATCTGTGCTCGGCGCTCGGTGCGCTCAAGGTGGGGCTCGATCTGATGCTCAAGGAGGAGGGCGTGAAGGTTGACCGGATGCTCGGCCACGGCGGATATTTCAAGACGCCGCTTGCGGGGCAGAAGATTGCGGCGGCGATGGTCGGCGCACCGGTGTCCGTGATGGAGACGGCCGGCGAGGGCGGCGCCTGGGGCATCGCGGTTTTGGCGCAGTACACGGCGATGAAGCTTGCGGGTTCTGCACAGACCCTGCAGGAGTTCCTCGACAGCGAGATCTTTGCATCGATGAAAGCGACCACCGTCGAGCCCGATGCGGCCGATGTCGAAGGCTGCGAGCGCTTCATGGAACAGTTCCGCGCGGGGCTGTTGTAAGCGTGAATCGGCGTATTCGGCAAGTGTGCCGAAAAACCCGTCATGAATGACGGTTGAGCGGGCATTCTTTGTGCAAAATGTCAAAATAGTGCTACAAAAAGTAAAAATTATTACTTGACTTGACGAAAAAGAATGCTATAATTTGCTTGTAAGCTTTGATTGATAAAGTGGCGCAAGCGGCGGCTTTTTGCTTGGGTTCGCGCCCATGGGGAGATTACTCGGGGAGAGAAAGGCAGTACAGATCACGATGGGTCGAAAGAAGCTGTTTGGACTGCTCTGTACGATTGCAGCCTGCGCTGTTTTGGCAGGGTGCGGTAAGCAGGTAAAGGAGCAGTGGGCATACACTTACGAGCTCAATGAGCCGGTGCTGATATTTTACGAAGACGGCTCGGCAGAGTACAAGGATGACAAGTACAAATCATACGAAGTCACTGCCGATCATGTCCGTCTGACGGACAAGGGCGGCAAGACGAAAGAGATGAAGTATTACGACAGCGAGAACGGTGTCCGCCATCTCTATGATACGAAGACCTACGAGTTCATGGAGAGCGCAATCGACCACGACCCGTCGACGCTTCAGGGAATCTGGACCAACGAAAACGGCTGGAGCTACCAGTTCACCGCGAACGGAACATTCCTTGAGGACGGTCTCTGGGCCGGATACTACTTCGTCGATGAGGACGGATCCATCCGCCTCCGGTATGACAACGACGGAAACTTCGACAGCATTTCGATTTATTACACCATCGACAACGGGAAGCTCACGGTGGAATATCCTTGGTCGCTCGTGAAGATGGACAAGAAGTAAGCGGCACGGCCGCGATTCCATTTGTTCGTAAAGCGGAGACGCTTTTCGATACATCCGACACTAGTCGGGAAAAATATTTTAATTTTTTCAAGGAGGACGTCATGAAAAAATTTCTTGCAACACTGCTGGCCATCGTGTCGGTGCTCGCTCTTAGCGCTTGTGGCAAGGACGACGGTCTGACGATGTGGTGTATCGCTACGAAGAGCGATTCCAACCGTCATTCTTATGAGGCTGCTATCGCGGATATGCAGAAGAAGTATCCCGATACCAAGCTCAACTGGGAAGCATATGAGAACAATGCTTACAAGGAGAAGATTAAGGCTGCCGTTTCCGGCAACAACATGCCTGACATTTTCTTCACCTGGTCCTGCGCATTCCTTGGCGACTTCGTAAAGGAAGATAAGGTTTACTGCCTCGACGAAGTATACGCTGAATTCAAGGACAAGCTGCCTGAGAAGATGTGCAAGAACACCACGTACAACGGCAAGAAGTACGGTGTTCCGCTCACCATGAACATTGTAGGTCTCTTCGCTAACATGGACATCCTGAAGGAAGTTGGTTACGATGATGTACCGAAGACGTTCGAAGACCTTATGACTTGCTGCGAGAAGATTAAGGCTGCAGGCAAGATTCCGTTCGGATGCGCTGGTAAGCCCGATGACACCTGGTGTGTTACCGAGTACCTTGAGTCCATCATCGAGAAGAGCGTCGGTGCTAAGACTCTTGACGACATCTTCATGAACGGTCAGACCTGGGACAACCAGGACGTTGCAAAGGCTGTTGATCTTTTCCAGGATATGATCAAGAAGGGTTACTTCGATCCTAACGGTATCAGCCTTGGTAACGATGAAGTTAAGCAGAACTTCATGGATGGCAAGTATGCGTTCTACATGAACGGTACTTGGAACTGCGCTGACTTCGCTAAGAAGGAAGGCCTCAATGTTAAGGTTGCTGAGTTCCCGGTTATCAACGCTGACAAGGCTGAGCTTGGTCAGTTGATCGGTGGACCGTCGGATACCCTCGCTGTTGCTAAGTCTGCAAAGAACGCGAAGGAAACCGCGAAGTACACGTTCGAACTCGGACAGCTTATCTGCAAGTACGGTTATCTTGATGGTTGCGGTCTCCCGGCTTGGACGGTTGACTACGATGTATCCAAGATCAACGCACTTACGCAGTCGGTAGCTAAGATCGTTACTGACTCCAACTACATGGTACTCTTCGGTGATACCGCTATGCCTGCTGCTGAGGCTGGTAAGTATCTTGAGCAGGTTAAGGGCGTTTACGGCTGCACCGTTGACGGCGCTACGTTCATCGCTAACCTGAAGAAGGATATCAGATAATTTGGATGCCGAATGATTTAGGCACTGTGATTATTTGAGTAATTGAAGTGGCCTTTCCCATTCTCAGGAGAGGCCGCTTCTTTTAGGAAGGCAGAGCATATCATGAAGAGAAAAAAGACAGATGGTATTACTATTTTTCTGTTCCTGTTGCCGGCATTGTTGCTCTTCGTTGCAATTTTGGTTGCTCCGTTGATCTCTTCCGGCTTCAACAGCTTCTTCAAGTGGAATGGAATCGGCAATAAGGAATTCCTTGGATGGAAGAACTACAAGAGCCTGTTCGACAAGAGCCAAATTCCTTTCTGGCATTCCGTAAGGAACGCTATGCTTCTGGCAGGTCTGTCGGTTTTCATTCAGCTGCCGCTCGCATTGTTTCTTGCACTTTTGCTCGGTAGAGGAATCAAGGGAGAGCGTTTCTTCCTTTCGGTTAACTTCCTCCCTGTGTTGATTTCCACCGTAGTTATCGGTCAGCTGTGGTTGAAGATTTTCCATCCGGAAGGATTGGTAAACGCGCTTCTGCTTAAGATCGGTTACCTTAAAGATCCGCTCAATGTTCCTCAATGGCTCGGCGAAGGTAAGGGACTTCTCTTGTACTCATGCTTTATCCCGATGCTGTGGCAGTATGTAGGTTATCATATGCTGCTGATGTACGCGGGTGTAAAGAGCGTTCCTACAGAGTTGCGCGAGGCAGCGAAGATTGACGGTGCAACGGATGCTCAGGTTGACTGGCATATCGTTATCCCGTCCATGAAGCAGATTATCAAGGTCAGCGTAATCTTTGCTGTTACCGGTTCCCTGAAGTCGTACGACCTGATTGCAATTATCGCAGGTATCAACTCCAACGAGGCAGCCGTGCCGAGTACCTTGCTCAAGCGGCATATGTCCCTTCGAATGGAGTACGGTCTCGGTAGTGCAATTGCCGTATTGTTGATTATCCTTTGCTTCGCTTGTTCGATAGCAATCGGAGCGATTTTCAAAGAGAGGGATTGATATGGCGAAACAAAAAGGTTTTAATCCTGCGGATTATCAAGTTCGCAAGACCAACAAGGCAATGGCTGTTTTTACATGGATTGTGCTTGTTATTTGGGCGATTTTTAACCTGTATCCGCTGTATTGGATGTTTTCCTTCTCCCTGAAGGACAATCAGCAGATACTCCACACCAACAAGTTCGGAATTCCGGACGGTTGGCCGTCGAAGTGGCGTTGGAAGAACTATGCTGAGGCAACGGACACCGGTGACTTCGTACGCATGTTCACGAACAGTATCGTGATTACTCTTGCGACGATTGTTATTACGGTTCTTGCGGCTATGATGGCATCCTACGCAATCACAAGAATTCGTTGGCGCTTCAGCGAGACCATGAATAAGATTTTCATGCTCGGAATCACGATTCCGATTCAGGCATCCTTGATTCCCGTGTATTTGGTATTGAGTGAAGCTAAGATGCTCAACACCTACATCGCATTGATTATTCCGTATTCGGCATTCTCACTGGCCATGGCGTTGCTGATATGCAACGGCTTTATGACGCAAATACCGAAAGAATTGGATGAGGCTGCTTACATCGACGGTTGCGGTCGCGGAAGAGTATTCTTCCAGGTTATCCTTCCGCTGATGAAGCCTGCGGTTGCAACCTGCGGTATCTACACATTCCTGCAGTGTTGGAACGAGCTTATGTTTTCTCAGACATTCATGAACGGTGATATGATGACACTTCCTGCCGGTATGCAGCAGCTCTTCGGCAGCCATACTACGGACTGGGGTACAATCGGAGCGGCGCTCTCGATTGCAACCTTCCCGACTGTCATCGCATACATCATGTTCAGCAGAAGAATTCAGGACAGCTTCATCGCCGGTGCAGTTAAGGGTTAATCCGGGCTGCGGGCTTGATTAGAAGGAAAATTCGGGGTTCCCTTTCGGAGCCCCTTTTTTCATGCTTTCTATCGGTAAAAAGCAGCGAGAAACGACAAGTCAGGCGGCAAATTGAACAAAAACAGGGGACCATTTTACGAAAGTTTGTGTGGTCGAATGGAAAATGTTGTGATATACTGTAACGGATTGTATGTATAGGCGGCGTGAATCGAAAAAGCCGCCGGAACGGAAAAGAGGACGATATGGTAATTAACAAGAAAGAGTTCAAAAAGAACGTACAGGACTACCTGAAGACCTTCTACCGCCGTACGGTGGAGGATGCTTCGCAGCAGCAGATTTATCAGGCAGTTGCGTTCGCCGTGAAGGACTATGTCGTGGACCGCTGGGCCGCAAGTCAGGCGGAGTTCGAGAAGCAGGATGCGAAGACCGTGTACTATCTGTCCATGGAGTTTCTGATGGGTCGTGCTCTCGGCAACAATATTATCAACTTAAAGGCTAACAAGGAAATCCGCAAGGCGCTCGAGGAACTCGGGCTTGACCTCGATGTCATCGAGGATCAGGAGCCGGATGCGGCTCTGGGTAACGGCGGTCTCGGCCGTCTGGCGGCATGCTTCCTGGATTCGCTGGCAACCCTCGGCTATCCGGCATACGGCTGCGGTATCCGCTACAAATACGGTATGTTCAAGCAGGTCATCCGCGACGGTTTTCAGGTGGAGAAGCCGGATGACTGGTTAAAGGAGGGCAACCCCTTTGAAATCAAGCGTCCCGAGTATGCATGCGAGGTCAAGTTCGGCGGCTATGTGCGCTACTCGAAGGATGAGAACGGAAGAGAGCATTTTACGCAGGAGAATTACCAGTCGGTAATGGCGATTCCCTACGACCTTCCGATTGTCGGCTACGGCAACAATGTTGTCGATACGCTTCGCATATGGGATGCCGAGGCGATTGACAACTTTAACCTCGAGAGCTTCGACCGCGGCGACTACCACAAGGCGGTGGAGCAGCAGAACCTTGCGCGTCTGATTTGCGAGGTCCTGTATCCGAACGATAACCACTATGCGGGTAAGGAGCTTCGCCTGAAGCAGCAGTATTTCTTCGTTTCGGCCAGCGTTCAGCGCGCGGTGAAGAAGTACATGTCCCGCCACGACGACATTCACGGATTGCCCGAGAAGGTTGTCTTTCAGCTCAATGATACGCATCCGACCGTGACGGTTCCGGAGCTTATGCGCATCCTCATGGACGAGTACTATCTCTCCTGGGACGAGGCGTGGGACATCACGAACCGCTGCTGCGCATACACGAACCACACCATCATGGCGGAAGCCCTCGAAAAATGGCCCATCGAGCTGTTCTCGCGTCTTCTTCCCCGTGTGTACCAGATTGTGGAGGAAATCAACCGCCGTTTCGTAGCGCAGGTTTCCGAGCGCTATCCGAACGACTATGAGAAGATTCGCAGGATGGCAATCGTCATGGACGGCCAGATTCGCATGGCGAACCTTGCGATTGTAGCGGGATTTTCCGTGAACGGTGTTGCAAGACTCCATACCGAGATTCTCAAGAAGGAGCAGCTCCGCGATTTCTACGAGTTCTGGCCGGAGAAGTTCAACAACAAGACGAACGGTATCACGCAGCGAAGATTCCTTCTGCACGGCAACCCGCTGCTTGCTTCGTGGGTTACGGGCAAGATCGGCGACGAGTGGATTACGAATCTTCCGCACATCGAGAAGCTTGCGGTGTATGCGGATGATGAGCGCTGCCGCCGCGAGTTCATGAATATCAAATACAAAAACAAGTTGCGCCTTGTGGAATACATCAAGGAGCACAACGGAATCGACGTGGATCCCCGCTCGATTTTCGATGTGCAGGTCAAGCGTCTGCATGAGTACAAGAGACAGCTCCTCAACATTTTGCATGTGATGCATCTGTACAATCAGCTTCGCATGAACCCGGATATGGACTTCTATCCGAGAACATTTATCTTCGGCGCGAAGGCGAGCGCCGGCTACCGCCGTGCGAAGGCCATCATCAAGCTGATTAACAGCGTGGCCGATGTCGTCAACAACGACAAGAGCATCAAGGGCAAGCTGAAGGTTGTATTTATCGAGAACTACCGCGTTTCGAATGCCGAGTGGATTTTCGCTGCTGCGGATGTTTCCGAGCAGATTTCGACCGCCAGCAAGGAGGCTTCCGGCACCGGCAACATGAAGTTCATGTTAAACGGCGCGGTGACTCTGGGAACGATGGACGGCGCGAATGTGGAGATCGTCGAGGAGGTCGGCGAGGACAACGCCTTCATCTTCGGTTTAAGCTCCGATGAGGTCATCAACTACGAGAACAACGGCGGCTATGAGCCCCGCGAGATCTACAACACCGATCAGGACATTCGCCTGGTGCTCACGCAGCTCGTGAACGGCTTCTATTCGCCGGAGGATCCGGAGCTGTTCCGCGAGCTTTACAACTCGCTTCTCGACCGCAACGGCGGCGAGCGTGCCGACCAGTACTTCATTCTCAAGGATTTCCGCTCCTACGAGGCAGCGCAGAAGCGCGTCGAGGAAGCATACCGCGACGAAGACCGCTGGGCTAAGATGGCAATTCTCAATGTTGCCAAGTCCGGCAAGTTCACTTCCGACCGTACAATCGAGGAGTATGTTCGCGACATTTGGCATCTTGAGAAGGTTGCGGTTGAACTGTAATTCTTTCGGAAAATCGCTTTGCTTTTTCACGCAGACAACATTTGTACGCTCAGGGCACATCTTCGGATGTGCCCTTTTTGCGCGGCGCCGTCCCGGACTGCCGCAGCGGACCGGGGCTGCAGCGCTGCAGGGTGTCGTTTGTTGTTGCAAGATATCGGGCTGTCGGATATAATTGAGACGAAGGCCGGCGGGCGGAAAGCCCGACCGGACAACGATGAGCGGCTGCGGCGGGATGCCGGAGCCGGAGCAGTTTACGGGGCGGGACCCCGGAAAGCAAACAGGGAGCGCACATGGAACTTGTGATTCGAATCCCCGCGGATGCAGCGGGAATCATCGAAACCTTGGAACGGGCGGGGTACGAGGCGTACGCCGTCGGCGGCTGCGTGCGCGATTCGCTCCTCGGAAGAGAGCCGGAGGACTGGGACATCACGACCTCGGCGACGCCGGCGGAGGTGAAGGCCTTGTTTCCGCGCACCATCGATACCGGAATTGAGCACGGCACGGTGACTGTGATGGAAAACCATGTCGGCTACGAAGTCACGACTTACCGCGTCGACGGAAAATACGAGGACGGCCGGCATCCGAGCAGCGTTTCGTTTGCGGGCAATCTCCGGGACGACCTGCTGCGGCGGGATTTTACGATTAATGCGATGGCCTATAATCCGCGGATCGGTCTCGTGGATTTATATGACGGTTGCGGGGATTTGGAGCGCCGAGTGATTCGCTGTGTCGGTGTGGCGCGGGAACGGTTTTCCGAGGATGCGCTTCGCATTCTGCGGGCGCTTCGCTTTGCATCGCAACTGGATTTTGCGATTGACGGGGAGACGGTTGCGGCGATGCGGGAGCTCGCGCCGAGGCTTTCTTTGGTCAGCGCGGAGCGTGTTCGGGTGGAGCTTGTCAAGCTTCTCGGAGGAAGGCGCCCGGATATGCTTCTGACGGCGTACGAGACAGGTGTCACGGAAGTCATTCTACAGGAGTGGAATGCGATGATTGCTACATCTCAGGACAATCCGCACCACCTCTACGACGTCGGTCGACACACCGTGGAAACCATCTTTGCGCTGCATCGCGAGCCGGAATATCTTGCCGCGGATGCGCACGATCGGATGATTTACGATATGACGATGCTTCTGCACGATGCGGGCAAGCCGCTGTGCGTGACTGTCGGCGCGGACGGCCGGGAGCATTTTAAGGGGCACCCGGCGGCCTCGGCGGAGGTTGCGAAGACAGTGCTCCGCAGACTCAAGTTCGATAACGATACGACGGCGCTGGTGACGCTTCTCGTCCGCAACCACGATTGCCGCTTTGATTTTCCGCGCGAGGGCTCCTTCGAAAAGACGATGCGCCGCATTGTGAGCCGCATCGGGGCGGACAATATGCGATATCTTTTCCCGGTTATGCGCGCGGACATCGCGGGACAGCACCCGGACTACCGGCGGCACGGCCTTGAGCGCGTGGCGCGGATGGAGGAGGAATACAAGACCATTCTTGCGAAAAATCAATGTGTCTCCATACGGGATCTCGCGGTTTCGGGGCGCGATCTGATTGCGCTCGGATATACGCCCGGGCCGGCGCTCGGGGAGGCGCTCGAGCGGCTTTTGCAGATTGTCCTCGACGACCCGGCGGCCAATACTGCGGAGAACCTTCGCGAGGCGGCAGCATCGTGGCTGTAATGCGGAAGAAATACGGCTGAAATATATGCGCTTAACACGGTTTCCCTTGCATTTTTCATAGGATTACGATACAATATTTATATTCTGAAGCCCGCTTTTCTGTAGTAAAGCGATGAAGGGCGCGCGGAATGTTCAAAGAAAAACACGAGATTGACCGCGAAGCCGTCTGCCGAGGTGGAGGAGCTCTTTGACCGCGCGGTTGCGATGACGGAGGAGACCGAGAACTGATTCGGATGATTTCAGAAAGGGTACTATGGAGCAAAACAGAAAAATAACCGGTCGCAGGCGTGCGGCGCTTGTGCTTCTGATTGCGGGAGTCCTGCTTTTGTGTCTTGATTTTCCGCGTCGGACAGACATTGCCTACCCGGACTATGTGTTCGCCGAGCACTATGGGCCCGATACGCAGCGTATGATTTTGGAGGATGTTGTCGGAACGCATCTGACGGTTGATATCGCTTCGGAATTGTGCGGGTATCTGTTCTTAAGCCTCTCGCTGCTGATTGTGTATTCCTACGCAAGACCGGCGGCGAAGGAGGAGAAGAGGAAGGTGTCGATTCGCTTCGGATGGCCGATTCCGAAGGCAAAGATCCGGTACATTCTGCTTGCGGCAGCCGGCGCAGATGTCTATATTGCCGCGAAGGTTCTGCCGTTCTTTACCAACGGCATCTACCGGTTCGGCCCGGAGTGGTTTTTGAATTTCGGGCTTGCGTTCTTCACGGCGGCAGCGACTTTATTTGCAGTGCTATGCTTCCTTCGGGAGTGCGATCGCTACCAGAACCATAAGAGCACGCAGTTTATATATCTCTTCGTGATTCTCACGGTGTTTACGGGAGTTATGAAGGATTTGGCGGCGTTTCTCGGGCTCGGCGGAGTGCGGACGGCGTATGCGATTGCAAACACTGCCGCGGCGCTTGTGATGTGCATCGCGTTGATTCGTTATGTTCGGACGGAAGAGATTGTCGAGGCGCAAAATGCCGCTGAAGACGAATTTGATTTGTACGGAATCGGGAAACCGAAGGATGACGGGGAGTCCGTGATTTATTTTAAGTCGTAAAATGTTGTAACAAGAGAAGAGCTGTAAGGTTGGAAATCCTATATCATGCATCTACACAAGGAGGTTTGTCATGGAAGAGGGAAAAAGTATCACAAAAAGCAGCCGGAATGCGTTCGCAGCCGCGATTATCGTTCTGGCAATCGACCTGTATTTTGTCATCCTGTCGATTTTTGAGTGGCTGTATGCCCGCGCAGGTTACATGAGCCAGGCCAGGTTCGGTCAGTACGGGGAAAAGATTACATTCACCAAGTGGCTCAAGGCTGTTTTTGCCTTTGAAACAGGATGGGAGAAATTCGGTACGATTTGTTTGATAGCGATGAATCTATCCATGTTTTTGCTGTTGCTTGCACTGTTTTTGCGAAACCGCGTACTGTTGCTGTTTGCATTGATTTTCGGAATCGGCATGCCGGTATTTCGCCTTGCGTACGGTATCGCGGATCCGGACGAGCTGGAACTTTTGAAGGAACACTGGACGGGGTTCGGCTTCTATACCGAAGCGGGGCTTCAGCTTTTGCTGAGTCTGTTCCTGATTCTGGCGGTCATCGGACTTATGCGAAGAGGCGGTTCGGCCCGCGTGTTCGCCGTTCTCTCGGCGATTTTTGCAGTGCTGAGTTTCGTTGCCGATATCGCGCTTTATTTCACTGAGCTTGTTCTTGAGGCGAACCGTCAGGATCATCTGGACGCCATCAACAAGATCGAATATTTCCTCAACGGAAAAATGGCGAGAGCCGGATTCGTTATCCAGCGTGACATGTCGGTGTTTGACGATATGGGCAATATTTTGATGTTTATGTCGCTTCTCGTCACAATCGGCATCGTGCTGATTGCCCGCTTTATCATAACCAGACTTTCCGAGGTCGGGATTCGCGAGAAGGAAGTTCCCATGGCCCCGGCTTTTGCGGCACCGGCCGGATACGCCGTACCGGGACAGCAGATGTACCAGAATCCCGCGCAGAATCCTTACGGCGCTCCCGTAGTGACCGGCTATGCGGCTCCGCAGCAGGCGTATGCCGCTCCGGAAGCACCCGCGGCTCCGGCTTACACGGCGCCCGAGGCGCCCGCTTATACAGCGCCTGAGACACCGGCGTACGCCGCGCCCGAAGCGCCGGTAACGGCAGCTGCGGCAACCTATGAGGCTCCGGCGGATATCCAGGCTTCCGCGGAAGCGGTTCGCGATTTTGCACAGGATGCGACGGCGGCTGCGACCGGGACAGCCGATTCGGCGAGTACGGCAGCCGACGCTTACACGGACAGCGCCGTGACGGAGACTGTTGCGGCAGCGGAAGCGGCAGCCGAAGCCGTGAACACCTATGCGGAAACCGCGACCGAAACCGCCAGCGCATACACGGAGACCGCGGCGGAAACCGTGAACGCTTATGCGGAAGCGGCGGCTGACACGGTGAACACCTATGCGGCGGCTGCGGAAAATGCGGCAGCCGGAGCGGAGAATGTTGCGGATGCAGCGGCACAGACGGCTGCCTCGTATGTCGACCCGATGATTGCCAACGCGACGGCGACGGCAGAGACGGCGGCGGAACAGGTTTCCGGGGCTGCGGAGGAGATCAAGAACGATCTGCTTTAATCCGCAAATGACAATTGAGTGAGAGATCAAAACGCCGGAGGCATGCAATATGCCTCCGGCGTCTTTGTGCGTCGGTATGTTTTGTTCGCTTACTCCGCGGGAGCGGCAGGCGCTTCCTGCGGTTCGCCGCCCTTATGGCGGACGCGCATCCCGCGCCGCTGATGGTAAGCCTTGAACTCCGAAGGAGTGCAGGCCTTCAGCGTGCGGAAGACGCGGTTGAAGGTCGAGAGGGAAGAGAAGCCGCTCTGCAGCGCGACATCGGTGACCGAGAGACGCGGGTTCAACAACAGGGTCTCCGCGGCATTGATTCGGCGCTGGTTCAGATATCCGCAGAAGGTCTGCTCCGTGAACTGCTTGAACAGCCGCGAAAAATGGAACTTGCTGAAGCCCGCAATCCGCGCGGCATCCTCGACGGTGATGTCGTTCATATAGTTGGCGTTGATATAGTTCATCGCGGCGTTGAGACGCTCGTAGCAGTCAGCCTGTTTGCGGGATTTCGGATCCTGCGTCAGAATCTCGCGGCGGATATGCCTTCGTCCGACGAGCACGAAGAACTGAATCAGGTACGAGTAGATCATGGCGACACGGAGGGACCGCATCCTCGTGCGTCTCACCGTCCTGCGGCGAGAGAAGAAGCGGCTGACCCAGCACGGGAAGAAGCGACGAAAAATCCTGCAGCGAGCTGATCGGGGTGAAGTTGAACAGAAAGATCATGCGCCGCCCGGAGTCGGGAGCCTGCAGGGAGTGCAGTACTCCCGGCGGGATGAAGAGAATGTCGCGCTCCGCGAGGCGAAAGACCTGCCGGCCGATGGTCACCTGATAATTGTTTTCCATCGGCATGATAATCTCGGCGGCGGTGTGCCAGTGCGTGGCATAATCCTCGTACTCGCCGTTCAGGTACATCAAGAGTGATTCGTTCGCACGAAACGGCACGGTTTCGAAAGTGCCGCGTAAATTGCGTTCCATAGAATCTCCTTCCGGAAAATAACTGCCGCGGTGAAGGAATTTTGCACTGAAATCTGTCTGACATTTTGCAAATATTGCGATTTTTGAGAGGAAAACAGCGTAAAACAGCGGAATTGCAGAGCACTGCAACGGCAGCTATAAGATGTTTTATGGTAAAATACACCAAAAAGCGAAGCGGTGATTTTGCCGAAATAACCAAAAATACACACAAAAAGCGAAAGTGCGGAACGAAAGGAAAAGCACATATTCGCAAGATTTGATTTAAATATAGCAAAAATTGGCAGGAAAAAGCAAGAGGTTTTTAGTACAATTAGCATAAATAATTCCCGAATTAGCCCCTTTTTTGTCCATTTTGCGGACGAATTAGAGGGCTAATGCTCAGTATAGCAGGAATGGAGGAAGCAATGCGCAGGTTTTTTAAGAGCAAAACCTTTTGGGTCGCAATCGTTTGTGTAGCAGCGATTGCGGCTATTGTGGTTTACGGAAAGATCAGCGGAACCAAGAACTACGCGGATAAGTACAAGGATCTTGACTTCGATGCACTCATTGCAGAGAGCCGGTCCGACACTTACAATGCGTACTTCAACCAGCATGAGAAGAACGGAGCAGGATACCCGAAGAACAGCGTCGAGATCCCGCTTACCGCAGCTTCGATTGTCGGTGCATCCGAGGGCAGCGGCGTCTTCGAGACAGTCGAGGGCGAGTCTGTGCTCGTAACGATTGAGGACGGCTATACGGACATTAAGACCAATGTTCCGGAAGCCGGATTCTACTACATCAAGCTTCGGTATTATCCCGATCAGAACCCGGAGCGTTCCCGCGGAACCGAGATTGAATTTGCAGTCTCTTTGAAGGATTCCAAGGACGGTGAGATGAAGCCCCCGTTCAACGGTGCGGATGCGATTTCGCTTCCGCGTGTTTGGCATGACGCCAACGAACCGCGCAAGGACAATCAGGGCAATGAGATTCGTCCGATTCAGGTAGAGTCCCCCCGCTGGGAGGAGGCTTTTGTTTGTGATGAGCTCGGTTACATCACGACACCGTATTGCTTCTATTTCGAGAAGGGTGAACAGGTCATCCGTCTTTCCTCGACGCAGGAGACGCTGATGCTCGGTTCTTTTACCCTCGAGACCGTGACCACTCCGCCGAAGTATGCGGATTACCTCGCGGCACAGACCGCTTCCGCAGCGGACAGCGGTTGGAAATCGAAGATCCAGGGCGAGCGTGCGACCGCAAGATCGTCCCAGGCTCTCAGCTCCACCTACGACCGCAGCTCTGCCGGAACGGAGCCGTACAATGTTAAGAAGCAGGTCATCAACATGGGCGGCGGCAACAACTGGAAGGTTGCCGGACAGTGGATTGAGTACGAAGTGACGGCGGATGAGGACGGTCTTTACGAGATTGCTCTGAAGACACGCCAGAACTACACCCGCGGCTTTGTGTCCTGCCGTTCCCTCTATATCAACGGCGAGATTCCTTTCGAGGAAGTCGCCACCATCAAATTTGACTTCGACAACGACTGGCAGCTTGCCAAGCTCAGCGACGCGGACGGTAACCCGTATCTGTTCCATCTGAACAAGGGTGTCAACCGGATCCGCCTTCAGGTTACGCTGGGCCGGATCGGCGAAATCCTCACGGAGATGACCGATTCCGTATATCGCATGAACCAGATGTACCGTCGTATCATGGTCTACACCGGTACGGAACCGGATACCGACCGTGACTACAACATCGATGTAAAATACCCCGACATCATCGCCGGTATGGAGACCGAGTACAAGGTGCTCTACCATATCATCGACGAGCTCGTGGAGTACACCGGTGAGAGCGGTACGCAGGTTTCCTCCCTCCTCACGCTCGCAACTCAGCTTGAGCGTTTCGTGGATGATCCTTACAAGATTCCCTCCGGTCTCGCGACCTTTAAAATGAATGTAAGCTCCCTCGGTACCTCCATCCTGAACATGAGAGAGTCGAATCTCGATATCGACTACCTCATCGTATCCGGCAAGGGCTACAAGCTTCCGAAGGACAATGTCAGCTTCTTCGACAAAGCAGCGCACGAGATTCGCTCGTTCCTCGCTTCCTTCGTCGTGGATTACAACGCCATCGGTAATGTATACGACGGCGACGACATGAAGACCATCACCGTATGGATTTTCGCAGGTCGTGACCAGTGTACCGTATTGAAGGAAATGATTGACGATTCGTTCGTTCCCGAGTACGGCATCGGTGTCAATGTCAACCTTATGACGGCAGCCGTATTGCTTCCCGCAACGGTTGCAAAGACCGGTCCCGATGTCGCGCTGAATGCGGCTTCAGGCGACCCTGTCAACTATGCTCTCCGCGGCGCTTCCGTAGACCTGACGCAGTTCAAGGGCGACGGCGGTAAGATTCGCGGCTTCGAGGAGACATTTGCCGAGTTCATGCCGTCCTCGTATGTCCCTTATACCTATACATATAAGGATAAGACAGGCAAAATGCACGAGGGCGTGTTCGGTATGCCGGAGACGCAGTACTACAACCTGATGTTCTACCGCACGGATATTCTTGAGGAACTCAAGCTTGAGATTCCGCAGACATGGGATGATTTGATTGCTTTGCTTCCCGCGATTCAGAAGGCCAACATGAATGTCGGTATTCCTTCGACAGAGCGTAAGATTAACAATGTATCCAACCCGGATATGAACGGTTTCTTCGCTCAGCTGTACCAGCGCGGCGGAAAGCTTTACAGCGACCTCGGCGGCAAGGTATTGCTCGACGAGGACATCTCCATCGACGCGTTCGAGTACTACACGATGTTCTTCACGCACTACAAGACTCCTACGGACTACAACTTCGTAGACCGTTTCCGTACCGGCGAGATGCCGATCGGATTTGTTGACTACAATACCTACAACACCCTGGTAGTCTCCGCTCCGGAGATTCGCGGTTTGTGGGAGATGGCACTTCTTCCGGGTACCGTGGAGAAGGATGAGAACGGCAATCCGAAGCTCGATGAGAACGGTAACCGCATCATCAACCGCTCCTGCGGTTGCTGGGGTACCTGCTCGATGATTCTCGGAACCTCGAAGCTGCAGGAAGAGTCCTGGGCCTTCCTTCAGTGGTGGGGCAGCGCGGACATTCAGGCTCGCTACGGTAAGATGCTCGAGGCTATCATGGGTGAGTCCGCAAGATATGCGACCGCCAATGTCAAAGCGTTCGAGATGCTCTCCTGGAGTGCTAGTCAGCGCGCACTGCTCGAGGAGCAGTGGAGATGGGTTGTCGGAACACCTGAGGTTCCCGGCGGATATTACACCGGCCGCCACATCGTCAACGCAATCCGCAAGGTTATGAACATGAACATGGATCCTCGTGAGACCGTTCTGGACTACACGAGAGACATTAACGACGAGTTGACCAAGAAGAGACGCGAGTTCGGTCTTGAGATAGAATAAGGAAAGGAGAGCCTAAACCATGAGTTATGCAAATTGGAAAGCGAACAAGAAGCGCCAGGCTCATTTCCTTTGGAAGGACATCAAAGACCACAAGACCTGTTACTTCTTCCTCGCTCCGTACGCGATCATTTTCACATTGTTCTATATCGCGCCGGTTATTGTTTCCATTTACTACAGCTTCACTTACTTCAATGTTTTGCAGCCGCCGAGATTCGTCTTCTTCCAGAACTACATCAACCTGATTCTGGCAGACGATGTCTTCCTTACGGCAGTTAAGAACACCTTCCTCATCGCGGCCATCACCGGCCCGGTCGGCTACATCATGGCATTTATCTTCGCATGGCTGATCCATGAGCTTCCGAGAGGAATTCGTGCCATCGCCGTTCTGGTGTTCTACGCACCTACGATTTCCGGTCAGGTTTACCTGATTTGGAGCTTCATCTTCTCCGGTGACGCTTACGGTTACGCAAACGCCTACCTGGTGGAGTGGGGCATCATGGACAACCCCGTGCTGTGGCTGACGAACCCGCAGTACATGATGGGTATCGTTATCGTCGTTCAGCTCTGGCTGTCACTGGGCGCCGGCTTCCTGTCCTTCATCGCCGGTCTGAATACCATCCCTGCCGACCAATACGAGGCCGGTTATGTCGACGGTATTCGAAACCGTTGGCAGGAGCTCTGGTACATCACGCTGCCGAATATGAAGTCCATGTTGATGTTCGGCGCCGTCATGGCAATTACGCAGTCCTTCAACACCGCCGATGTTACCATGAACCTCTGCGGTTTCCCGAGTACCGACTACGCAGCGCGTACCATCGTTACTCACCTGATTGACTACGGTTCGTACCGATTTGAAATGGGTTATGCATCCGCAATCGCGACGGTGCTCTTCCTTGCGATGTACTTGTGTAACAAGTTCATCCAGAAGGCACTGAGCCGGTTGGGAACCTGATAGGAGGAACGAGCCATGAAGAAGATTAAAGCAGGCAGACAACCGAACAGATCCCGCGCGGGTGATGTCGGTGTCGCTATCGTATTGATTATTTTCGGCTGCTTCTTTGCATTCCCGCTTGTGTATGCAATCAATGCCGCCTTCAAGCCCCTGGATGAGTTGTTCATCTACCCGCCGAAGTTGTTTGTGCGTCACCCTACGACCGATAACTTCAGCGACCTGTTCCTTCTGTTGAACAAGACCGGTGTGGTAACCTTCACCCGTTACATGTTCAACTCCATCTTCGTAACGGCAGTCGGAACTGCGGGCCACATTCTGATCGCCTCCATGGCGGCGTATGTGCTCGCAAAATACCGCTTCCCGGGCAGCAGATTGTTCTTCTCGGCAGTAACCGTAGCCCTCATGTTCACCGGCTATGTACTTTCGATTCCGAACTACCTGATTATGGCGAAGCTCGGCTGGACCGATACCTACCTTGCATTGATCATCCCGGCATTTGCCTCTCCGATGGGACTCTTCCTTATGAAGCAGTTCATGGAGTCCAGTATCCCGGATGTTTTGATCGAGGCGGCGAAGATCGACGGTGCGAAAGAGACGAGAATTTTCTGGACCATCGTTATGCCGCTTGTTAAGCCCGCAATCCTCACCCTGATGATTTTCTCGATTCAGGCTCTGTGGAACAACGCCGGAACGACATTCCTCTACAGGGATGAGCTGAAGATGCTCCCGTTCGCATTGCAGACGGTTGCGGCCGGCGGTGTTGCACGAACCGGTGCGGGATCTGCGGCAACGCTGTTCATGATGATACTTCCGTTGATTTGCTTCATTCTCGCACAAAGCAACATTGTTGAGACAATGGCAAGCTCCGGTATTAAAGAGTAAAGGAGGAAAACGATGAAAACGACTTACAAACGTCTGCTCGCGCTGTTTCTGCTCCTGAGCCTTCTGCTTTCCTCTGTATCGACAGCTTTTGCAGACGATGATGACTGGTACACATACACCTACAGTTACTGGGGTGATGAGATGGCATCGCCGAACGCGTATGCAGTAACAAACAACATTTACCTGCAGGATCTTGATTCCGAACTTGGCGGATTCTCCAACGCGCAGGGAATTTTCACAATCGACGATCTGGTATTTGTCTGCGATACGAATAACAACCGTATCGTGGAGCTCGTCCGCCGCGAAGGAAAATACGAGCTTGTCCGTGTTATCTACACGGTTGCCGTTTCTACGCTTGTGGCAGACCAGATGAAGTTCGGCGACGCGGTTGACAATACCCTGTTCGCCCCGACCGATATTTTTGTAAAGCATATTGATGATGACATCCGTGAGAAGCTGTATCCGGAGTCGAAGTATATCGGAACTCCTTACGAGTTCCCGGATACTCCGGCAACACCGGCAGCGGATACGGAGAAGAAGGATGATGCGCAGAGCGCGGATACGCCCGCGGATGCACAGACTCCGGATGACGGCGCTGCGACGACCTCCTCGGAGGAGGACGGCGAGACCGGAGAAACCGGAGAGACCGGAGAGACCGGAGAGACCGGTGAGACCGGTGAGAACGGCGAGAACGGTGAAAACGGCGAAACGACGCCCCCCGCTCCGAAGCCGAGCGAGCGCAAGGACAATGTCATCAAGCAGGAGCTGGACCGTCAGTATGATATCTTTATCGCAGACAGCCAGCACAACCGTGTTATCCACTGCGATTACAATCTGAATGTTGTCAATGTAATCAAGGACCCCAAGGATGAGACTTTGGGACCGAACTACATTTTCATTCCGATCAAGCTGGTTAACGACAATGCGCATCGTACCTATGTTCAGGCGCAGGGCGTTGTCAACGGCTTTATGGAGTTCAACAAGGACGGCGTCTTCACCGCATATGTCGGTGCAGCCAAGGTCGTTTTGGGCTTCTTCACAAAGCTGTGGCGCAAGCTTCAGACCCGCGAGCAGAGAAAGCGCAGTGAGCAGTATGTGCCCACCGAGTACAACAACTTAAGCCTTGATTCCAGAGGATTCATCTACGCGACCATCAGCGCATTGGATGATCAGGATATTTACGCCGGAATCGCAACCCCGATTCGAAAGCTCAATTCGATGGGCTCCGACATTTTGATTCGAAACGGTGCGCAATTCCCGATGGGCGATGTAAAATGGAACAATATCCAGGCTACGGCGTCCGGCTCTTCGAAGTTTGTCGATGTCATCGCGTTTGAGAATGACACCTACTGCTGCCTCGACAAAACCAGAGGTAAGATCTTCGCTTACGACTTCCAGGGCAACATGCTCTACGCATTCGGTAACATCGGTTACTCGAAGGGTCGTTTCTCGAATGTAACCGCGATGGACAACCTTGACGAAGAGACCATTCTGGTTCTCGACGGTATGCGCGGAAGCATCACCGAGTTTAGCATGACCGACTACGGCAAGATGATCAACGAAGCCCTTCTGCAGTATAAGCAGGGCTACTATGACAAGTCCGCCGAAATCTGGAAAACCATTCTTCAGTACAACGGCAACTTCGAGCTGGCTTATGTCGGTATCGGACGCGCACTCCTCCGCAAGGGCGAGTACAAGGAAGCGATGAAGTATTTCAAGAGCGCACATGACTCCGAGAACTACTCCAAAGCATTCCGCTACTACCGCGAGAAGGTCGTTGAGAAATACATTGTTTATTTCATCATCGCTCTGGCTGTATTGATTATTGTTCCGAAGATTGTTCGTAAAGTCCGTAAACTGCGAAAGGAGATTAGAGAAGCATGAAAAAAATACTCTCCGCTATCGCACAGTTTTTCAAGGGTGAAGGTTGGCGCAATTACCGCAAGACTCTGCGGTATGCGTTGTATGTAATTATTCATCCGTTCGACGGCTTCTGGGATCTGACCCATGAGAAGCGCGGCTCGATGGCCGCAGCCCACACAATTGTTATTCTCACGGTTCTGACGCACATCTGGGACCGTCGGTTTACGAGCTTCATGCTGAACAATACGCAGTGGAGCAAATTCAGTATCGTGATGAACATCCTGGGAATTCTGGTTCCGCTCGCAATCTGGGTGGTTGCGAACTGGGGTATCACGACGCTGTTCGACGGCAAGGGTCGTATGCGCGAGATTTATATGGGTACCGCATATGCCCTGACACCGTATCCGCTGATCGGTCTGCCGATGATTATCGTCAGCAATCTGGTAACGAAGGAAGAGGGTGTGTTCTACACCTACTTCAATGTGTTTGCGCTGATTTGGGCCGGCTTCCTGATTTTGTGTGCCGTCCTTATGATTCATGATTACTCGCTGCTCGGCGGTGTCGCTGCCGTAATCTTCTCCATCGTGGGAATGGCCGTCATCATGTTCATCGTGCTGCTGTTCTTCAGCTTAATCAGCGACGCAATCATGTATGTTGTTTCGATTTACAAAGAAATTGTATTCCGATTATAGCGAGGGGAAGGAGGGAACTGATTGATGAGAAAAAGAAAAACTTTCGGCAGTATTATCAAAGACTTTTTCAAGCGTAACAGAGCGAAATTCATCGGTTACGCGATTGCGATTGTAATCATCGGCGGCCTTGTCTTCCTCGCCATCCACTTCGGAGGCAAAAAAACCTCGGCAGTCGAAGAGATTCCGATTTATACCTTCGATTCCGAGGATCCGGAGGCAAAGAAACCGATTGTCCTGGACAACGGGCGGTTGAAGCTTACACTCGACCCGACGACGACCCATTTTACGCTGGAAGATTCCTTCGGCCATGTATGGAATTCCACTTCGCTCGCTTTGGACCCGTCGCACGAGGAAGTATCGGCGCTTGTGGTGATTACATTTCAGAACATATCGGGAAGCCGCTATGAGTTGAACTCCCAAACCGATTCGGTGGAAAGAGGCAACTACAATGTTGTCGGGGATGTTGCGAACAACAAGATTACGCTCAATTACTCCATCGGTAAAATCAACAAGATTTTCATGGTGCCTACCGCGATGTCCGAGGAGCGCTACAACGAGATTCTCGCTGCGTTCCACACGGAGGAAGCTCCTGCTCACAAGAGCGACATGCGCAACCGTTACATCAAGATGACCAAGGAGAAGATTGAGGATTCCGCGAATTCCCAATACAAGACGATGTATCCGAAGGCGATGGAGGCGCTCGAAGCAGGCGAAACGCTGTATCTCCTTCGCGACAAGGTGCAGGATTGGCAGAAAAAAGAACTGGAAGAGATGCTCATCGAGGAGCTTGAGTACGATCGTGAACAGTGGATTGCCGACCAGGAGAAGTACGCCGGTGAGGCGTCGATTGTTCAGCCTCCGTCGGTCAATGTTACGGTTGAGCTTATGCTCGACGGTGACGACTTGGTTGTAAATGTTCCGTACGACAAATTCCAGTATCGTTCGAACTATCCGCTGACCGAGCTTTATGTTCTTCCGTATATGCTTTCCGAGCCGCAGACTTCGGAGGGATATCTCTTTGTTCCGGACGGTTCCGGTGCAGTGATTAACTTCAACAACGGCAAGGGACAGCAGCAGTATACGGCCAAGATTTACGGCCATGACTATGCGATGATTCAGAACATCAGAGTGTCTGATCCGCTGGTTAACTACCCGATCTACGGTATCGGCGTTACCGGCCGCACCGAAGAGGGCGGTTTGGTTGCCAAGAACCAGGGTCTTCTGGCTATCATCGAGGCCGGCGACAGCTACGGCAATATCAAGGCCGGCGTACCCGGCGGCGTAGGAGCCAATGTCAACTATGTAACTACGATGTTTACGATTCATCACAGCGAGAAAGTAAATGTCGGTGAGCGTTCCGCGCAGACTCTGTATGTTTACGAGCCTTCGCTGAACAAGGAAGAAAAGATTACCGTCCGGTTCCGCCCGGTTGCCACTTCCAACTATGTTGATATGGCCAAGGCGTACCGCGATTACTACATCGCTAAGAACCCGGTTCTCAAGGAAAAGAGCATCTCCTCGGATATGCCCGTAACGGTAGAGCTGATTGGAGCGATTGAGAAAATTCAGCATGTTCTCGGTATTCCCACGGAGCGTCCGTTCGCAATGACCACCTACAAGCAGATGGCGGACATCATTGAGGATCTGAACAAGCAGGGAATGACGAATATCAATGTCGTCCTGGAGGGCTGGTTCAACGACGGTATCCAGCATGAGCCGGCAGACGATGTCAGCCTGATTGGAACGCTCGGAGGTAAGAGCGCATTCAAGAAGGCGATTAAGAGAATTCAGGAACAGAACAACCTGTACCTGAAGGCAGAGTTCAGTTTCGTGTATGAAAACGGCTGGTTTGACAGCTTCCAGTATCGTTCCGACACCGCAAAATATCTCTCCCGCGACTTTGTCAAGAAGCAGAAGATCAGCGATGTATGGTACGGTGAGGATGAGGAAACCGATTACTTCTATCTTGCAACGCCGGATTACATCGAGGAAACCGTTCGCGGCTTCGCAGATGAAATCAAGGATTTCGGCCTGAAGAACATCGCATTTACCGATATCGGAAGCCGGATTTCCTCGGACTTCAATCGCAAGGCGAAGGTCACGAGAGAGCAGGCGAAGAACCGTCAGGTCAAGCTGCTTGACGATCTCCGCGGCGCAGGTTCGAAGATGGTGATGTACGATCCGTTCTCCTACGCGATTCCGAATGCCGATCTGATTCTCAATATGGATGTCGACAGTTCGCACAACAGTTTGACGGATGCCGCAATCCCGTTCTTCCCGATCGTGCTTCACGGTTTTGTGGAATACACCGGCGATGCGCTGAATGTCACCGGCGATTTCCGCAACAGTCTTCTCAACTGTGCGGAGTCCGGATCCGGACTGTACTTCATCTTCATGAACAACTCCGGTATGGATCTTGCGGAGACCGAGTACACGAAGTACTTCGGTGCGCATTACGACAGCTGGAAGAAGGATGCGCTTGATCTGTACAACAGATTCAAGGAGGATTTCTCCGGCACATACAATCTCCAAATTACGGATCACAAGATTCTCAATGAGTATGTTCATATGACTGAGTACGAGAACGGAACTAAAGTTTATGTTAATTACGGTACTGCGGAGCAGAATGTTGACGGTGTCAAAGTTCCCGCACGCGACTGGTGTGTCAAGAAAGGAGGTAACTGATCATGGAATCGGAGAAGACCATACTTGACAATGTGGCTGAGACTGCCGGGCAGGCGGGCGATGCGGCAATGGCTGCGGCGGAAGCCGTGAGCGAGGATGCACTGGATGTTCTGAATGCGGCGGAAGCAGAAGCGGATGCGACAGCTGATGCGCTTTGGCAGAATGCGGATGCTGCTGCCGAGATGGCTGCGGAAGCAGTTGATGCAGCGAATGAGACAGTTACCGACGGAGGTGTTGCGACGAAGAAGGCTAAGAGCGCTTCCGTGAAATCCCCGAAGAGAAAAAGCAAAAACCTCGCAAGAGGCAATGCCATCGCAGGACTTTTGTTCGTCCTTCCGTTCATTATCGGATTTATCATTTTCCTGGTATATCCGTTGTCGATGTCGGTTCGGATGTCGCTTAACAAGGTTTCTGCAACAAGCAACGGTCTGTCGTTTGTTCCGGTCGGCTTTTGGAAGCCCGGCTCGAACTTCTACAAGATTTTCCGCGATGAGAAGGACTTCATCGAGGCGTTTGTCAACGAGCTCAAGAGAATGCTTCTGTTCGTACCCGGCATTCTGGTGTTCAGCTTCTTCATGGCAACGCTTTTGAACCAGGAGTTTAAGGGCCGTACTGTGGTTCGTGCCATCTACTTCCTCCCGGTTATTCTCGCATCCGGCGTGTTCCTCGGCCTTGATGCGAACAACCCGCTGATCAACAATGTTAAAGAAGTGATGCGGGCGGAGAACAGCTTCTCCAACATTACCAATACGCTGGAAGACATATTGCTGACAGGTGAAACCGGAAATAAGTTCTTCCAATATGTCATTGATATTGTCGGTCAGGTATACGACATAGCGATGGCTTCCGGTATCCAGATTATCGTATTCCTGTCCGGTCTGCAGACCATCCCGCCGAGCATGTATGAGGCGGCGAAGATGGAGGGCTGCACCGGTTGGGAGAGTTTCTGGAAGATTACCTGGCCGCTGATTAAGGCGATGGTGCTTGTCAATATCGTCTACACGCTGATTGATTTCTTCACAAGAACCGACAGTGCGCTGATGAAATTGATTAACGATACACTGTTAATCCGGTTCGAGTACGGTAAAGTTGCAGCTATGTCCTGGGCATACTTTATTGTAATCGCGGCCGTGCTCGGTGTTTCCGCACTATTCTTCTCGAGGGGGGTATACTACAATGACTAGAGCCGAAAGAAGAAAAGCCTTTTGGGAGCGAAATCGCAAATCCGGCGGATACCTCTTGAGAAAGAAAATAAAGAGCGTATTGTTCAGTATCGGACGCGCCATCCTGATTTTCGGTCTCTGCTTCCTTATTGTACAGCCGTTGATTCAGAAGCTGTGTGTCAGCTTCATGACAGAGATGGACTTGTACGACACTACGATTGTAAGTGTTCCCAGACACTTCTCCACGGAGTCCTATTCGATTGCGTGGCGTTTGTATAAGGGAATTCCTACCTTCGCCAGATCGCTCGGTCTGTCGGTTGCGGTAGCACTTTTGCAGGTGCTCTCCTGTACGCTGGTAGGTTACGGCTTTGCAAGATACAAATTCCCGCTCAAGAAGCTTTTGTTCGGATTTGTTATCCTGACATTGATTGTGCCTCCGACTACGATTGTCACTCCTTTGTTCCTGTACTTCGGCGATTTCGATATCTTCGGAATCATCGGTAAGATTACCGGTACCGGCAAAGGACTTAACCTTCAGGGAAAAGCTATCCCGTATCTGATGATGTGCGCAGCCTGCGCCGGATACAAAGCCGGTCTTTACATCTACATGATGCGTCAGCATTTCCGCAATGAGCCGAAGGAACTTGAGGAGGCAGCTTATGTAGACGGTTGCGGAAGACTCCGTACCTTCTTCCAGATTCTGCTTCCCGGCGCGCGTCCGATGATGGTTTCCTGCTTCCTGTTCGCATTTGTATGGCAGTGGACGGACCAGATTTACTCGCGTATATTCTTCCCGATCAACACCTGGGATTTGGTGTCGACGAAGCTGTTCAACATCGTCAACCTCTTCGACGGTGAGAACAAAGCGCGCTTCGGTATGGGTTATGTGACGCAGACGGCGTACTCTAACCAGATCCAGGCGACCGGCTCACTGATGGCACTTGTTCCGCTTTTGATTATCTATGTAGTGGCACAGAAGAGTTTTGTTGAGAGTATTTCCCAGAGTGGTATCAAGGGTTAAACCTGCTTCGCGGTCTCGGATTTTTGGTAAAAACTGTTAAAAAAACAGTGGAAATTATGAAAAGACTGTGATATAATCCAAATTAAGATGTTTTCGGACAGTCCGAAGACATTTTAAGATACTTTTATTTTTCCTAAGGAGGAGCTTATAATGAGCACTATCAAGAAAATGCTGCTCGTGCTTGTAGCATGTGTTTGCTGCTTGGCTGTAGTTGCTTGTGGTGATGAGAAGAACAACACTACCGACGCAACGCCTACGACGCCTGCTACTGCTGAGACGCCTACGCCTACGGAAAAGCCGGTTCGTAACCTCAACGGTCTCGCTGTTGTGGTTGGTGACTGGTGGTCCGGTAACGAATGGAAGCTTCCGTCTTCCACGAGCGCAGAGGAGTTGAACTCCGAGTATCAGAAGTCGTTGATGACGAAGCACAACTACACGATTACTCGTAAGGGAATCTGTGGTTGGAGTGATCAGGCTGAGACCTGCCTTCTTTCCATTACCTCCAATGCTCCGTTGGCAGACGTTATGACGTTTGACTACAGATTCATCGGTGCGTTCATGGATCAGGAAGACCCGCTCTTTGCTGATGTTTCCAAGCTTTCCGAGTTCAACTTCTCTGATAAGAAGTGGAACAAGGCCGTTGTTGAGAGTATGACGGTTGGCGACGCGATCTATGGCTTTGCTACTGGCATCGAGCCCAGAACCGGTATCTTCTACAACAAGGATCTTGTTAAGAAGCTTCTCGGCGAGGGAGAGGTTGACAAGCCTTACGATTTGCAGGCATCCGGCGATTGGACTTGGGATACTTTCAAGGACTTCGCTAAGAAGTGCACTGTTGATACGAACAGCGATGGTGTAGCTGATATCTACGGTCTCATCACGCAGCAGTCCGTATTCTTCGAGATGACCATGCTCTCCAACGGTCATGCTATCATCACGAAGGATGCTAGCGGCAAGTTCGTTAACAACGCTACCAACAGCGACATCATCGCTGACTGCGACTGGGCATATTCCTTCTACACCGAAGGTCTTACCCGCCGTGCAGTTGAAGGTGAGCAGTGGAACTTCTTCGAGAGCGTATTCAAAGAGCAGAAGGCCGTTATGATTCCTTACGATGAGTACAAGGCCGGTGATTTCTCTGCTAATGAGAAGGACGCTGACGGAAACGATACCGGTGTTAAGGCATACGATTTCGTTTACGGTTTCGTTTGCTTCCCTAAGGGACCCAAGGCTACCAATTACATCCCGGTTTCCCGTGAGAACATCATGGTAATCCCGAGCTGCGAGGTAACCAAGGCTAAGCTTGCTGATATCGCATTCGCTTACAACAACTTCACTGATCAGTCTCCTGAAATCGTTGACGATCCGAACGCTTGGAAGGCCGGCTATGAGGCTCTCTTCCGTGATTCCAGAGCCGTTAACGAGACTCTTGACATCATGATCAACAAGATCGCGCCTGTTCAGAACCCGAGCTATATCGTTCCGGGTCTCTGGGATAACAACAACGGTGTTATCCAGACGAGCTTCTACTACAATGTAGATAGCCCTGAGCAGACTCCTGGTCAGCTCCTTGAGTCCTTGAACTCTCAGATCCAGACCTACATCGATGAGTTCAACGCTCGCAGAGCTAAGTAATCTCACGCTGGAGATACCTGAAAGGCTGTCCCTTTGGGGCAGCCTTTCTTTTTTCGAAAAATGATAAGCAGAAGCCGGAATCGATTCGGCAATAAGAATGTAATAAATAGCGTATGGAGGAAAACATGAACAACGCAGCCTGGCTGGATGAGACCAAATCCTTCCGCGAACGCGCGGAAGCACTTGTGGGAGAGATGACACTGGAGGAGAAGGTGTTTCAAACACTTTTCAATGCGCCGGCGATTGAGCGTCTGGGCGTTCCGGCGTATAACTATTGGAATGAGGCTTTGCACGGCGTAGCCCGTGCCGGTGTCGCGACAGTATTCCCGCAGGCAATCGGTCTCGCAGCTTCTTTTGACGAGAAGATGATTTCCGAAGTTGCGGATATCATTTCCACGGAAGCCCGCGGTAAGTTCAATATGCAGCGGGATTTCGGTGACACCGACATTTATAAAGGACTTACTTTCTGGTCTCCGAATGTAAACATTTTCCGTGATCCGCGTTGGGGGCGCGGTCATGAGACCTTCGGGGAGGATCCTTTCTTAAGCGGAAAACTCGGCGTTTCCTTCATCCGCGGGATGCAGGGAAACGATGATAAATACATGAAGGTCGCAGCATGCGCGAAGCATTTTGCGGTGCACAGCGGACCGGAGGACCAGCGTCATCGCTTTAATGCCGTTGTGAGCAAGCAGGACCTTCGGGAAACCTATCTTCCGGCTTTTCAGGCCTGTGTGACGGAAGGGCATGTGGAGGCAGTGATGGGCGCATATAACCGGACGAACGGCGAGGCATGCTGCGGAAGCAAGACGCTACTTCGGGACATTTTGCGCGGAGAGTGGGGCTTTGACGGCCATGTGACTTCGGACTGCTGGGCGCTCAGGGACTTCCATGAATTCCATATGGTGACGAAAAATCAGGAGGAGACGGTCGCGCTTGCGATGAATTCCGGCTGTGACTTAAACTGCGGCGACATGTATGTGCATCTGCTGCAGGCGGTTCGCGACGGCCTCGTGGAGGAAAGCACCATCGACCGCGCCGTAACACGGCTTTTCACCACGCGCATGAAGCTCGGCCTTTTTGACCGCAAGGGTGAAGTACCGTTCGATGCCATCAGCTATGCTTCGGTGGATACGGCGGAAAGCCGCGCGAAGAACCGCGAGGTCAGCCGTAAGACCGTTGTGCTTCTTAAGAATGAGAGAAAAATTCTTCCGCTTAATACCGAACGGTATCATACCATCGGCGTAATCGGACCGAACGCCGACAATCGCAAGGCGCTTGTGGGCAATTACGAGGGAACCTCCTCGGAGTATGTGACTGTATTGCAGGGAATCCGTGAGGCGGTAGGCGACCGTGCACGCATCGTATACTCGGAGGGATGCCATCTCTTTAAGGACCGTGTTCAGGGGCTCGGCAGGCCGAATGACCGTGCGGCTGAGGTTCGCGCGGTTGCGGATATGAGCGATATCGTGATTGCCGTGATGGGTCTCGACCCGGGCCTTGAGGGCGAGGAGGGCGACCAGGGCAACGAGTTTGCTTCAGGGGACAAGCCCGATTGCAGCCTTCCGGGGTTGCAGGAGACGATTTTGAAGGAGCTGGTCGACTGCGGAAAGCCGGTTGTTCTGGTGCTGCTCGGCGGAAGCGCATTGGCGGTTTCGTGGGAAGATGAGCATATCCCCGCGATTCTCGACGCGTGGTATCCCGGTGCGCAGGGCGGTCGCGCGGTTGCGGATATTCTTTTCGGCAAGGCCAACCCGGAGGGGAAGCTTCCGGTGACATTTTACAGAACGAACGAGGAACTCCCTGATTTTACGGATTATTCGATGAAGGGAAGAACTTATCGCTATATGAAAAATGAGGCGCTCTATCCGTTCGGCTACGGGCTTTCGTACTCGGAAATTCTCCCGCTTCAGGCTTCCGTGACCGGTTCTGTCAGCGAAGGCGTGACCTGCAGCGCGACGCTTATGAACATCGGTTCCTTCGACGGCGCGCAGACGGTACAGGTCTATGTAAAATCTCCGCTTGCGGGGGCTCCGAATGCGCAGCTTAAGGGACTTAAAAAGGTGTATACGGAGCGCGCGAAGCAGGTGGAAGTTTCGATTTCTCTTGCGCCTGAGGCGTTCGGCGTATATAATGAAAACGGTGAGCGCGTGTTGGTTCCCGGCGAGTACGAAGTGTATGTGGGGATTTCGCAGCCGGATGCGCGCAGTTGTAAATTGCTCGGGGTTGCACCGAAACGCTTTGTTCTGCGTTACGACGGCGCGGAGTGTAAGATCTGAGCGGCTTCTTGAGCAGCGGAGGACAGAATGAACATTGACGATATCATGAACGAGGACATTGAAGGTACCCTGACCGGCTCGACGGTCGAACGAATCCG
This sequence comes from uncultured Lachnospiraceae bacterium, assembly GCA_902798585.1. GTDB lineage: Bacteria > Bacillota > Clostridia > Lachnospirales > Lachnospiraceae > ISDg. The sequence goes on along the minus strand of CADBXF010000009.1, from coordinate 5,279 downwards.
GTTGCCTGAGGAAGAGAGAAAAAAGCCTTCTTCCGATGACTACGACGAGGAGTACGACGATTACGAGGAGGCGGATGCGGAAGAGCCCGGCGAAGAACCCGAAGCGGATGCAGAGGAATACGATTCCGAAGCGGACGGGGAAAGCGACGCGGAGTCCGGTGACGAAGAGGAGGACGGCGAAACCGCAGAGGGGGAAACGGAGGAGCGAAAGGAGTCCGTGGCAAAATCGATTTTCCGCGAGATTACGTTTTTCCTGTGCTGCTTTGCCATAACATACGCTATCTTCTATGTGTTCCCGCCGTACCGTGTGAGCGGTACTTCCATGAACGAGACGCTCGATGACAAGGCGTTCGGCTTCGGCTTTCGCTATGCGACTCCGGAGCGCGAAGATATCGTGATTGTCAATACCGGCGACAAGCAAAACGGGACGGACAATGCGAACTTCATCAAGCGCGTCATCGGTATACCGGGCGATGTGATTAAATGTGTATGGGAAAAATACGATTACACGGTAACACTCTCGGACGGAACGGTGATTCCGGCGGGGCAGCAGGTGTATCGCGTGTATATCAACGGTGTGATGGAGGATGCTCCGTACACGAATTATCACGGCGGAACCTATGCGCCTACGGGCGAATGGAACCTCGGCCAGGACGAATATTTCGTGATGGGAGACAACCGGTTCGGTTCTCATGACAGCCGCATCATCGGTCCGATTAAGCGCGATGAGATTATGTGCACAATGATGTTTTTCCTCTGGGGAAAACATAGCCGGTAATCGGCATTTGCGCTTTACAATCGGGGGTCACTCTGCTATAATAACAACGGCTGTCGGGCACGAGCCGTGTCTGCGGTCCGAAATTTTGTATCAATAGGAAAGGAATATATACCATGGCATTAGTTACCACGAAAGAAATGTTTGCCAAGGCATACAACGGCGGCTACGCTATCGGTGCCTTCAATGTAAACAACATGGAGATCGTACAGGGTATCACCGAGGCGGCAGGCGAGCTGAACAGCCCGGTTATCCTTCAGGTTTCCAAGGGTGCGCGCGCATACGCAAACCACACCTATCTTGTAAAGCTTGTCGAGGCAGCGGTTATCGAGAATCCTCAGATTCCGATCGCTCTTCACCTTGATCACGGCGATTCCTTCGAACTTTGCAAGTCCTGCATCGACGGCGGTTTCACCTCCGTAATGATCGACGCTTCTTCGAAGTCCTTCGAGGACAACATCGCTCTGACGAAGCAGGTTGTTGAGTATGCACACGACCACGGCGTAGTGGTTGAGGCTGAGCTCGGCACGCTTGCAGGTATCGAGGACGAGGTTGTTGTAGAGTCCGGTAAGGAGAGCTACACCCGTCCCGAGGAGGTTGAGGAGTTCGTAGGAAGAACCGGTTGCGACTCTCTTGCAATCGCTATCGGAACTTCGCACGGCGCTTACAAGTTCACGGCTGCACAGTGCACGAGAAATGCCGACGGCGTTCTCGTTCCGCCGCCGCTTCGTTTTGACGTACTTGAGGAGTGCATCAAGAGACTTCCCGGTTTCCCGATCGTTCTTCACGGTTCGTCCTCCGTTCCGCAGGAATTCGTTAAGATGGTAAATGAGTACGGCGGAAATATGCCGGATGCCGTAGGTATTCCGGAAGAGCAGCTTCGTCATGCTGCTGAGCTTGCTGTTTGCAAGATCAACATCGACTCCGATATCCGTCTTGCGATGACCGGTAACATTCGCAAGTACTTCGCTGAGCATCCGGATCATTTCGATCCCCGCCAGTACCTTAAGCCCGCTCGTCAGGCTGTTAAGGACATGGTTGCTCACAAGATTAAGTATGTTCTCGGTTCGGACAACAAGATCTGATCTTACTTATAGTGAATCGGCCCCCCGAAGCGATCTTCGGGGGGCTTTTCCATCCGGGAACCATTTTCCGCGATGATACAAAGGGGAAGACAATGAGAAATCGAATTCAAAAGACGGCGATTCTGCTTGCCGCGGTTGCGCTTTTCGCAGTTCTGGCCTGCGGGTGCGGGGACGAGAAGATGACGCCGCAGAGTGAAAATCGAAAGGGGCTTTCCTACTACGAGGCAGGGGATTACGAGAAGGCCGCGGAGTATTTTTCGCGCGCTCTCTCGATGGACAATTCCGACCTTGAGATTCACAACAATTACGGGATGGCGCTTCTGCAGCAGAAGAAGTACGATGAAGCGCTGCGGGAGTTCGAGATTGTTCTGGTCAACAGTTCGTCGGCGTCCCACCCGGATCGGCTCAACAAATTTGCCATTCGCGGGAAGGGGCTTGTGTACATTCAGAAGCAGAGCTATACGGACGCTCTGACCTGCTTTAACAACGCGCTTGATATCAAGGCAGAGAGCGGCTGGGATATCGACATCCTCTTTTACAAGGCCAATACGCTGGAGTGCATGGGCTATCGGACATCGGCCATCGACATTTACACCGAGATTCTGTCCCGCAACGGGAAGAGTGAGAAGGCCTACCAGAGCCGCGCCGATTTGTACCGCATCGAGGGAAAACAGGACGAGGCGCTTGCCGATTATATGAAAGCGCTTGAGATTTCGGAGGACAACTACCGGACATACATCGGTATTTATACCTGCTATGCGTCAGCCGGCGAGCCGGAGAAGGGGGCGGAGTACCTCACGAAGGCCTCGCGCCTCACCGTGAAAAATAACGAAGACAAATACTACCTGGGGCAGGTTCACTACTACCAGGGAAACTATAAATCCGCGAAGATTGAGATGGAATATGCGCTCGATATGGGATTTGCCGAGGCGAATTATTTCCTCGGGGAGATTGCTCTCGCGGACAAGGAGTACGAGAACGCGATTGCCCGCTTTGAGGCGTATCGCGCGAGCAGCGCCGCGGAGTCGCCGACAGTCTGCAATCAGGAGGCGGTCTGCTATCTTGCGATGTTTGAGTACGAGAAGGCGCAAACGATGCTCGATATCGGACTCGGTGTGCCCGGATCGGTGGCAAGACAGCAGCTGCTCCGCAACCAGGTGGCGCTTTATGAGGAGCGAAATGAGCTGCAGAAGGCCTATGAGACGCTGCAGGAGTATATCGTAAGCTACCCCGACGATATGGAAGCAACCAACGAATACAGGTTTTTGAAGAAGAGACTCGGAATTACCGAGTGAGAGAAAGGAGCAGCCGGTGTACGAAACCAAACAGGAGACGGAGACCGTCATTTTGGTGGCGGTAGCGGAGGACGGTGCGGATTTCGCATTGTCGGCGGAGGAGTCCCTTGCAGAGCTGGCGGAACTGGTGAAGACGGCCGGCGCGCAGGTTGTCGGGACGATGGTGCAGAACCGCGAGTCGGTGCACCCCGGAACCTACATCGGCAAGGGTAAGATTGAAGAACTGCAGGAACTTCTGCAGGCGACCGGGGCAAGCGGAATCGTCACCGATGACGAGCTTACGCCGGTGCAGATGAAGAATCTGGAAAATGCGCTTTCGTGCAATGTCATGGACCGCACGATGGTAATTCTCGATATTTTCGCGCAGCACGCGATGACTTCCGAAGGTAAGCTTCAGGTAGAGCTTGCGCAGCTTCGATATCGCTCGGCGCGCCTGATCGGCATGGGAAGGGCGATGTCGAGACTCGGCGGCGGTATCGGCACGAGAGGTCCCGGCGAGAAAAAGCTGGAGACCGACAGGAGACTGATTCGAAATCGCATCGCACAGCTCAATCGGGAACTGGCCGAGGTGAAGAAAAATCGCGATGTCCGCAGAGAGGCGAGAACGCGTTCCGCAATTCCGGTGGTGGCGATTGTCGGTTACACGAACGCCGGCAAATCGACGCTTCTCAACTATCTTACCGATGCGGATGTGCTCTCGAAGGATGCGCTCTTTGCGACGCTGGACCCGACGACGAGAAGCTGTCGCATGCCCGACGGGCAGGAGGTGCTGTTCACCGATACGGTCGGCTTCATCCGGAAACTCCCGCACCATCTTGTCGATGCGTTCCGCTCGACGCTTGAGGAGGCGGGATACTCCGATTTGATTTTGCATGTGGCGGATGCGTCCAACCCGGATGTCGATGTGCAGATGTCGGTCGTCTATGAGACGCTGCGCCGGCTTGAAATCGGCAACCGCAAGGTGGTTACGGCGATGAACAAGCAGGATCTGGTGACGGACGGTGCCGTTCACAAGGACCTTGCGGCGGAGCGCGTTGTGAAGATCTCCGCGAAGACCGGAGAGGGTATTCCGGAGCTGCTTGCGGCAATCACGGAAGTGCTGCTCGAGGGCAAGATTTACATCGAGCGCGTGTACGGCTACGATGAGATGTCGAAGCTTCAGGGCGTTCGAAAATACGGACGGCTTCTCTCGGAGGAGTATGTTGCGGACGGCGTCGCCGTGAAGGCATACATCCCCGCGGAGCGGCGCGACCTGATGTGAGAAAACACAACCGATTGCGGAGACCCCGGCCGTGAACCGGGGTCTTATTTTTCGCCAAAAAGCCGCGAAAAGCCCGACGCAAAGCGGTTTTCCGGGCCGCGGGCGCTGGGGACGAATTCGTTCGACAACTGTCGTATAACCACAAGATATAGTATTGAATTTCACAAAATCTTCAAGATTTAGTTGACACTGCAAAATGGCTGTGCTATGATGTAGTCAATCGCCCGAGGGGCACAAAGGAAGAGAGAAAACCACCCAAACATCACAGCAAAGGAGAGGAAAACATGATTCAGGTAGCAAAACGAAACGGGGAATTGAAAGAATTCGATCTGCACAAAATCGACGCAGCCATCGAGAAAGCATTCAAGGCGACAAACAAGGAGTATACCTCCGATATTATCAGCCTGCTTTCTTTGCGTGTCACGGCGCAGTTTCAGGATAAAGTAAACAACGGCGTAATCGGTGTCGAGGACATCCAGGACAGCGTGGAGCATGTTCTGGAGCAGACGGGCTACACCGATGTCGCGAAGGCATACATTTTGTACCGCAAGCAGCGCGAAAAGCTGCGTGAGATGAAGTCCACGATTTTGGATTACAAGGAAATCGTGAACAGCTATGTCCATGAGGAGGACTGGCGTGTTAAGGAGAACTCCACCGTCACATATTCCGTCGGCGGTCTGATTCTCCACAACTCCGGCTCCATCACCGCCAACTACTGGCTCTCCGAGATTTACGATCCGGAGATTCACGAGGCGCACAAGAAGGCCGATATCCACATTCACGACCTCTCCATGCTGACCGGTTACTGCGCGGGATGGTCCTTGAAGCAGCTGATCATGGAAGGTCTCGGCGGTATCCCCGGC
>CADBXF010000008.1:103267-129586 GCA_902798585.1 uncultured Lachnospiraceae bacterium | reverse complement strand
CCCAGGAGGGAACCCAGCTGTCCGGATGCTCGACAGGGGACCCGAAATCCGTGTAGTTCGGGTAGAGTCCCGAGGTGGTCTCCAGCTTTGTGCGGAGAGTTTTGTCCGGGCGGATGATATAGCCGCTGTGTGTGGAGTTGACCGCGTCGGAGACTTTTGCCCCGTAGATCAATACAGAGCCGTTATCCAGGTATTTTACGCAATACTCTGTAGAACCGGGGAAGCCTCCGTTGACGCTTGTGTATGTCCAGCCGGTCAGACGACCGGCCTTATCCTTGCGGTAGGTGAAGGTATCTTTTGCTGCGGCACCGGATCCGGACCGGGAGGAATCAAGGATTTCCGTGAGGTTGCCGGACTCGTCGTAGGTGTAGACGGTCTTGCTGCCGCGGTCCTCCCGCTCGGCATATTTTTCCCGCGAGACAAGGCGGTTGCTTTCATCGTAGGAGTAAAGTGTGTACTCCAGAAGGGAACCGTCGGAACTTATGTAGGATGCGGTAAGCCGCGGTTTGTCCACGTCGTAGTGATCCGCGCACTCGAAAAATCTGCAGGAAAGATTTCCGCGGAAGAGGCGGTAGCCGGACATGCCGGGTACGGTGTAATTGTAGGAGATAAAGGTATACATTCTCTCCATGCCGGGATACTCCAGCGCATAGCCGTAGTTCTCAAGCCGGCGGGTTCCGGAGGCGCCGGTTTCGCCGGCCTTTTGCAGCTCCAGCGTTACATCGTACTTCGCCGTGTAGAGCGTCACCTTTTTGCCGTCCGTCAAAATGAACTCCTGCTTGACGGGCTCGAAGTTTTTGTCCAGATACCGGACTTCCTGCGTATATTTCCCGTCGAGGAACGGCTCCTCGGTAGTCGAAAAATGATCGAGGATCTGGTTGTAGCCTGTCTGCCCTTTTTCAAACACGGTCTTCTCCGTATAGGTGATTCCGCTGCACAGCGACAGAATGGCGTCGTCGAGTCCCGCCTTCATCAAATTGAAGTCGGCGGAGGGAATCTCGGAAGCCGGTATCATCGTGGGCGTCGGCATCGCGGTAGGCGTTGCCGTAGGCCCAGCCGTGGGCTCGTTGGTGGGCTCCGCCGTCGGAGAAGGGGTTGCCGCCGTGGGCGTCGGAGTTCCTGTGCTTTCCGTTGCCGCGGCGGGAGTCGCCCCGGGCTTGTCGGAATTGCCTTCTTTGCCGCATGCCGTGACCAGCATAAGCGCAAGGAGCAGAAGAACGCCGAAGCGGAAGTGTTTGACGAGCGAGGTTGTAATTTTCGAAGTTTTCATCGAAAAATCCTCCGTGTATTTGTTTATTCGGTGCTACGGCATCGTGGAGGCCGGGCCGTGCAATCTTTTATTCGTATCACGGTAAATCCGTGCCCGTTTCAGAGAATGAACTCGCCGGAATACTCGAAAAGGCAGCCGTCGATATAGATGTAAAATGCAACCGCATAGGAGCCGTTGGAACCATCGAAGTCGTCTGTCCTGAGTCCGACAATCTGGACGCCGGACGCGGTCTTTGCGAGAGTCCAGGATACCTTTCTTCCGTCGAAGGGCCATTCTGCAACTTCCCTGGAGAGGAAACCCTCCCCCGTCGCGATTGTCGTGAGCTCGGAGAAGTCAGGCAGCTCGCTGCCGTCGGCGAGATAGATATGCTCACCGAAGAAGCCGCCGTCGTTGCCCTTGATGGTAAATTTCCGCCCGGTAAAGGCAGGCGTCGTGCTGTCGCCGATGTAGCAGGCGTTTGCGTGTATCGCAAGCGAGGAGTTCACCCAGGTTTCCGTCGTTACGGTGCGGAGCAAACAGTCTGAGGATGCCGGTGTCAGACCGGCCATCTTGCATACGGCGTTCGTGAACGCATCATCCGCCGGAATCCAGGAGACCGTTGTACTGATATCATCCTGCTCCCGTTCGCCGGACGAGTAGGAACGCAACCCGGTCTCTGCGATGAGCTTGCCGCTCTCGAAGAGGCGACCGGCGATGCCGTAAGTATACATTTCTTTCGTCCTGTCGACTCCTGCGTGTTCGGGATTGGCCTCGCTGCCCTTCCAGGCGGAGTTGTATCCGAAGCCGGCGATTTCGTACAGCTCAACCGCGAAATCTCCGTCGAGGGAAACCGTCGCAAGCGACCCGAATTTCTGTACCGGCGCTTCCCTGCAGATATCGCGCAGTTCGTTTCGGTACTGCGCCTTATGTGTATCGAGCAGGGCTGCATTTTCCGCGGAGTAAGTGCGGACGGCGGCTGTCAGCACCGCGTTCGGGAACCAGGACAGTCCGCTTTCGGTAATCATGATGATGTCGGCGGGGGCGTCCCCGGCGGCCGGGTCGTCATTCCACAAAAAACAGTAGCGGAGGCCGCGGAAAAAGCCGTAGGCGCTATAGTCTTCGTTTTCGATGCTCCGGAAGGGACCGTACAGCGCGCTGCCCATGGCACGCTTAAGCTCCGCAAGTGTCATTCCGCTTCGAAGGCCGTTTCCGAGGTCGAGATCGGTTGTCTTTCCGGCGACGGAGATCAGATTGACCCTGCAGTTTGTGTCCAGCGCGGCCTCGCTGTCGGAAAATGCGAATTGTACATAATTGTCGTAGTTGAGGCCGCCGGTGGTGCCGGTGTAATAATCGTTGGTCCAGTACTCGTAGCGATAGCTGCCGAACTTGTCCGACAGGGCCGAAGCGGGCTGCCCGAGATAATCGGTGAGATCACCGTAGGCGACAGATTTTACTATCGGAGACACCGTCGGAGTTGCGGACACTTCGGAAGTCGGCTCTGCCGTCGGTGCGGCCGTCGGTTCGGTCGTAGGCTCGTTGGTGGGCTCCGCCGTCGGAGAAGGGGTTGCCGCCGTGGGCGTCGGAGTTCCTGTGCTTTCCGTTGCCGCGGTGGGCGTCGCCTTGGGCTCGTCGGAACTGCCTTCTTTGCCGCATGCCGTAATCAGCATAAGCGCCAGAATCAGAAGAATGCCGAGGCGGAAGAGTTTGACGGTTGCGGAAACCGTTTTGCTTTGTGATGCTTTCATCGGAAAAACCTCCGTGTGTTTTTTGCGCAGTCGGCGTGACCTGCCTCGCGGAAGGAGCCGCAGCCGCATCGCGGTTGCTTATACTTCGAACTCGTACCGGAACTGAATCAGACCGTAGGGCGTGTAGAGATAGTAAACGCTGGCAAAGTGAGAGCTTTCACCGAAATCGTCGGTGGTGAGATGAATCACCAGCTCGCCGGATTCCGTCTTCAGCAGGGTCCAGGAAACCTTTTTGCCGTCAAACGGCCACTCTGCGATTTCCTTTGCAAGAAACCCTGTGCCTTCTTTCACCTTCTGAAGGCCGTCAATCACCAGCTCGCTGCCGTCGGCGAGATAGTAGTGCTCGCCGAAGAAGCCGCCGTCGTTGTTGTGAATGGTGAATTCGCGGGAGACAATGATCGGTGCTGCGTCTCCGATATTATATGTCGCCTGCGTGGTGATTGCAAGGGAGTTGTGTACCCAGGTTTCCGTGGCGGCGCCGATTAATACGGCATCCGTCGGCTTGTAGGAGAGGCCTGCCATCCTGCAGATCTCGCGCTCGAAGGCGTTCTCGCCGGAGGGCCAGGTGACATATCCGGTGACAGATCCGGTGACAGATCCGAGAGCGATGTCGTTCTCGCGGTACCCGGGCTCGTTCCTCCGGATGGTTTCAACATACCGGCCGTCCTTTACGAGCTTCGCGAGGATGTCGTAGGAATAGAGCTCCTTCGCCCTGTCGATGCCGAGGTATTCCGGGTTCCCGGTCTCCGTCTCCTTCCAGGTGGAAGCGTATCCGAAGGCGGCGATTTCATAAAGCTCCGCGGTGATATGTTCGTCCACCCGAATCGTGGTCAGGGGCACCAGCTTGCCGACCGGAACATCCCTGAAGGCAGTGCGAAGGTCGTTCCGATACAGCGCTTCATCGGCCAACAGTTTGTCTGCTTCGGCTTCGGCGTAGTTTTCCATGAGCTGATTCACCAAATTGCGGACGAGCCAGTCAAGACCGCTCTTCGTAATCATGACCGAGCCGGCCGGAAAATCGATGTTCTCCGGGTTGATGTGCCAGGAGAAGTAGTAGCGGACGCCCCCGAAAATACCGTAGGCATAGAACCCGTCCCCTTCGCCGCTCAGGAACGGCCCGAGGAGAGCATCGCCCATGACGCTCTTGAGCTCCGCATATTTCATATTGAGATTGAGACCGTTTCCGAGGCTGACATTCGCTGCAGGTTTGCCTGCGGGGTTTACTGCGGTAATCAAATGTACCCTGCAGGAGGAATCAAGCCTTTCCGCGCTGTCGGCGAGACAGAACTTCAGGTTGTCATCGCCGAAGTTGAGGCCGCCGGTGGTTCCGGTGTAGTAATCGCTTTCCCAGTACTCATACCCGGGGTCCGTGCCAAGCGCTGCAATCAGCTCCGCGGCCGGTCTGTCGAGGTATTTTGTGAGGTCGCCGTACGAGGTCAGATCCGCCGCGGGAACAGTAGTCGGAACAGCGGTAGGAGTTACGGCTTCTGTCGGCGCTTTCGTAGGCTCCGCAGTAGGCGTTACAATTTTCGTCGGCTCCGCAGCAGGCGTTTCGGACGGGACCGTCGAGGGAGTCGCATCCCCGGGGGTGACGGTGACATCCGGTGTCGCTGTCGTATTGCCCGAAGCGCTATCCTCTGCGGGCTTTCTGCCGCAGGCGGCAATCAATATCGTTGCGAGAATGAGAATGATAACGAAAAGAATGTAATGAACGGCGGTCGGAGCCGTATTTTGCGATGACTTCATTGGCGAAGGCCTCCCTGCGATAGATTTGATGTCCCGATTTGTTTTGTAAACTGTCAACAGTATCATAACAGATAGATATTACAAAACAAGTGATATTCCTGTTACATTTCCGTTGCAAGTTATTACACTTTTGTTACATGTTTTTCGGAAAATGTGCTTGCATTTTTCGGCGAAGAGTGATATTGTTATAGATGTAATAGAACAGACAAACAAAAAAGAAGTGAGCCGGGCGACGACAGAGGGAGGAAACGGGCTCACGGAACGAAGGCGCTCTGCAGCAGGGCGGTAAGGAGGAGTGTTATGAACATCAACAAATTTACACAGAAATCGACGGAGGCCGTTCAGGCGGCCGAGAAGGTATGCTATGAATACGGGAACCCGGAGATGCGGCCGGAGCATCTGCTTTACGCGATGCTTTCGGACGGCGAGGGGCTGATTCCGAAGCTTTTGGCGAAGATGGGCATTGCGACGGAGGTCTTCGCGGCGCAGATTCGCGGGCTGATTGAGCGCATGCCGAAGGTGCAGGGAGCGAATCTCGTTGTTTCGCAGGATCTGAACAAGGCGCTCATGTACGCCGAGGACGAGGCGAAGGGGATGGGCGACGCATATGTGAGCGTCGAGCATCTCTTCTTAAGCATGCTCAAGTACAGCGGGCGCGACCTTGCGGGCGTGTTCCGCAGCTTCGGCATCGACCGCGACCGGTTTTTGCAGGTTCTTGCGGAGGTGCGCGGCAACAAGACCGTGACCACGGACAATCCGGAGGCTACCTACGACACGCTCGCCAAATACGGCTACGACCTGGTGGAGCGCGCGAAGGCGCAGAAGCTTGACCCGGTCATCGGGCGCGATGCGGAGATTCGCAATGTCGTGCGCATTCTTTCGCGCAAGACGAAGAACAATCCTGTCCTCATCGGTGAGCCGGGCGTCGGCAAGACTGCCGTCGTTGAGGGACTTGCGCAGCGCATCGTTGCCGGCGATGTCCCGGAGGGACTGAAGGACAAGAGCATTTTTGCGCTTGATATGGGCGCATTGGTCGCGGGCGCCAAATACCGCGGCGAGTTCGAGGAGCGCTTAAAGGCGGTTCTCGAGGATGTGAAGAACAGCGAAGGCAAGATTATTCTGTTCATCGATGAGCTGCACACGATTGTGGGTGCCGGCAAGACCGACGGAGCCATGGATGCCGGCAACATGCTGAAGCCCATGCTGGCCCGCGGCGAGCTGCACTGCATCGGCGCGACGACGCTCAATGAGTATCGCCAGTATGTCGAGAAGGATGCCGCTCTCGAGCGGCGGTTCCAGCCGGTCATGGTGGATGAGCCGACGGTCGAGGATACCATAAGCATTTTGCGTGGACTGAAGGAGCGCTACGAGGTGTACCACGGCGTGAAAATAAGCGACGGCGCTTTGGTGAGCGCGGCGGTGCTTTCGAACCGGTACATCAGTGACCGGTTCCTTCCGGATAAGGCCATTGACCTTGTGGACGAGGCATGCGCCCTCATTAAGACCGAGCTCGACTCGATGCCGACGGAGCTCGATGAGGCCAAGCGCTCGATGATGCAGCTGGAGATCGAGGAGGCCGCACTGAAGAAGGAAGAGGATGCGCTGAGCCGCGAGCGTCTGGAGGCGCTTCAGAAGGAGCTTGCCCAGGCGCGCGAGGAGTGGGAGCGGGCAAAGGCGCAGTGGGATGCCGAGAAGGCGGAGCTGGAAAGTGTCCGCAGAATCAAAGAGGAGATTGAGGATGTGAACCGTCAGATTTCCGACGCGCAGCGAACCTACAACCTCGACAAGGCGGCGGAGCTTACCTACGGGCGTCTTCCGCAGCTGAAACAGGCGCTCGCCGCAGCGGAGGAGGACATCCGCGCGAAGGGGCACACGATGGTTCATGAGACTGTCGACGAGGAGGAGATTGCGAAGATCGTCTCCAAGTGGACGGGGATTCCGGTGGCAAAACTCAATGAGAGCGAGCGCAACAAGACGCTGCATCTGGCGGATGAGCTGCACCGACGCGTCATCGGCCAGGACGAGGCCGTGGTGCGCGTGACCGAGGCCATCATGCGCTCGAAGGCGGGAATCAAGGACCCGAACCGTCCGATTGGCTCGTTCCTGTTTTTAGGACCGACCGGCGTCGGCAAGACCGAGCTTGCGAAGGCTCTCGCCGAAGCTTTGTTTGACAATGAGACGAACATGGTTCGTATCGATATGAGCGAGTACATGGAGAAATACTCCGTCTCGCGTCTGATCGGAGCGCCGCCCGGATATGTGGGCTACGACGAGGGCGGTCAGCTGACGGAGGCCGTGCGCAGAAAGCCGTACAGCGTCGTGTTGTTCGACGAGGTGGAGAAGGCGCATCCCGATGTGTTCAATGTTCTTCTGCAGGTTCTCGACGACGGTCGGATTACCGATTCGCAGGGCCGCACGGTCGACTTCAAGAACACGATTCTCATCATGACCTCCAACATCGGCTCGGAGTACCTTCTCTCCGGCGTCCGCGAGGACGGCACGATTTCGCAGGAGGCGTCGGATGCGGTTATGCGGGACCTTCGCGCGCACTTCCGGCCGGAGTTTTTGAACCGTCTGGATGAGACAATTCTGTTCAAACCGCTCACGAAGGACAATATCCGCAAAATCATCCGGCTTCTTACAAACCGTTTAAACGAGCGGCTGCATGAGCGTCAGGTGAGCGTCCGCTTTACCGACGCGGCCGTTGATCTCGCCTGCGAGCAGGCGTACGACCCGGTGTACGGCGCAAGACCGTTGAAGCGTTATCTGCAGACCAATGCGGAGACCATGAGCGCCCGCATGATTCTTGAGGATCAGGTTCATGCCGGCGACACGATTGTCATCGATGTCATGGACGGCGTGCTTACGGCGTATGTGGAGTGATGCATCGATACGGCCTTAGCCGGCGAGATGCTGCTATGTTGTAATTATCTGGTTCTTTTCTTTCTTTGAAGAATTCTGATGCTTCGTTGCGGGGCTCCGTTGCAGGGGGCTCCGTTGCGGGGCTTTGTTGTAGGGCTCCGTTGCGGAGCATCGGAATTCTCTCTTTTATCAAATCCCGCTGTATGAAACAGGACATGTAGGCCGTGCGCGACAGCGGGAATTTCAATTCTTCAAATCTCGCTGTATGAAACCGGGCTGGCGGGCCATTTGAGACAGCGGAAAACTCAGTTTTTCGAATCCCGCTGTATGAAAATGGGCAAGAGGGCCGTTGGCGACAGCGGAAAACTCAATTTTCCAAATCCCGCTGTATGAAAATGGGCAAGAGGGTCGTTGGCGACAGCGGAAAACTCAATTTTCCAAATCCTGCTGTATGAAGCTAAGCAAGTTGGCCATTTGCAACAGCGGAAATCGCAATTCTTCAAATCTCGCTGTATGAAATCGGGCTGGCGGGCCATTTGCGACAGCGGAAATCGCAATTCTTCAAATCTCGCTGTATGAAATCGGGCTGGCGGGCCATTCGCAACAGCGGGAATTTCAATTCTTCAAATCTCGCTGTATGAAATCGCGCAAGCCGACCATGCACCACAGCGGGAATCTCACTTTTTCAAATCTCACTGTGTCAAATTAGGCATGCGGGGTACGCGCCCAGGGATTGCTACTTACTTAAGGAGATAATCTTAAAGGCGACAATCATTAATAAAAACCATCAAAGGTATTATGTTCAAGGGGATGCATTATGAAAAAACAGAGAAAACCATTAACAACAAGCTATACAAATCTGTATTTTGAGGCGAAGAGGCGATACAATGAACTCTTGCTTATTAAGAAATCCAAAGAGGCGGCGTTAGAGAAGGTACCGCCGGGGAAGATTCATGTAAGCAGGACGATGCATGGCGTCCAATATTATTTGCGCAAGGATACTTCGGACAAGTCCGGGAGATATGTTCGAAAAAACGAAACGACCCTAATCAAACAACATCTTCAGAAGGCGTATGATGAAAAGGTTTTGAAAATCATTACAACAGAGCTCCAAGGCCTGCAAATCCTGCTCAAAAAGGCAGAAAATGCAGTAAACCAAGTGCGGAAAGCGTATTCGGCATACCCCGCTGAGGTGAAAAAACTGATAACTCCTGTTGATGTGTCGGATGAGGATTATATTCGGGAATGGATGGAAGAAACTTATGTGGGAAAAGCGATACCGGATTACCTTCCTTTTTGGGAAACCAAACGAAAGGAAAGAGTCCGGTCCAAATCGGAACTGAATATTGCCAATGCGCTTGCTGACAAGGGAATCCCGTACAAATACGAGTGTCCGTTGCAATTGAGCAGCGGAGTAATTGTCTATCCTGATTTTACGGTTCTGGATGTCAAAAGAAGGAGAGTCCTGTATTGGGAACATCGCGGCATGATGGATGATAAAGAGTATGCGAGAGGTGCTGTGCTGCGATTGAAAGAATTAACGAGGGAAGGTTTCTTTATCGGTGAGGAGTTGATTATCACGGAAGAGACATCGGCCAATCCATTAGGGACCAATGAGATTGAAACTGTCATCCGACGATTTTTTCTTTAGAGTTTCCTGCGCCGCAAACTTTTCTCTGCTGCGAAAAATGTTGACAGAACCGCGCGACCTGATACAATGATAACAGTCGTGTTTGATGACGATGTCAAATGAAAACAGGAGTGTTGGTATGAAGGAAAAGAAGAAGCACAGAGTACTGAAGGTTTTAGGCTGCATTTTGCTTTTGCTGGTTGTGTTTTTCGTTGTAATCAATGTGATTCCGCCGAAGAAAGTGGCGGAGACGAATCCTTTCCTGAAGGACAAGGATGCGCTTCCGATGATTGCGGCGCATCGCGGCGGCGGCGTGAGCAATCCGGAAAATACGCTGATGGCATACCGTGCAGCCGTGAAGGAGTTCGGCATACAGATTTGCGAGACCGATGTCTGGATGACGAGCGACGGGCACCTTGTGTACAACCATGACGAGACAATCAACCGTACGGCCTGCAAGGAGGGCGACCCCGATGTTGTAATCGCGGAGCACACGCTTGCGGAGCTTCGCACCTACAACATGGGCTACAACTTCAAGGACCCCGATACGGGCGAGTATCCTTATCGCGACCTCTCCGAGGAGAAGCAGCAGGAGCTCGGCCTTAAGATTATGGAGTTCCACGAGTTGATGGAGGAGTTTTACGAGACGAACAAGGAGCTTTTGTTCATCGTGGAGATTAAGGATGAAGGCGAGGTCGGCTACAAGGCCGCAGACATCATCGACCGGACGCTTACCGAGCGCTTCCCCGATTACAAAAACCGCATCGTTATCGGAACTTTCCATCCAGAGATTGAGGAAAATCTTCGCGAGAAGCATCCGACTTTGATGCGCGGCGGTTCCACCGCAGGCGCCGGCAAATTCATCGTGACGCAGCTCTTCGGAGTCAATCTCTTCGCAAATGTCGATTTTACATGTCTTCAGATTCCCGTGGAGTACAACATCAAGGGAATCAATCTTGACCTGACGCGCGACACTTACATCAAGCGTGCACATCGCAGAAATATTGCGGTTCAGTACTGGACCATCAACGATGAGGATGAGATGCGCATGCTGATTGAGAAGGGCGTCGACGCCATTATGACGGACGACCCGAAGCTGCTCAAGAAGGTGCTTGACGAGTACAGAAAGTAAAACTTTTCCGTGAAGTAAGAAACGCTCCCGGCGAACAAGCCGGGAGCGTTGTTTTTTAAGGGATGCGAATTACTTCGCGGTGATGTAGCCCTGCGCTGTGAGAAGCTCTGCGGAAAGAATTGCACCGCCGGCTGCGCCGCGCTTGGTGTTGTGGGAGAGACCTACGAACTTCCAGTCGTAGACAGCGTCCTCACGGAGACGACCTGCGCATACGCCCATGCCGTTCTCAATCTCGCGGTCGAGCTTGCACTGCGGACGGTTGTCCTCCTCGAAGTAGGTAATGAACTGCTTCGGAGCGCTGGGAAGCTCGAGCTCCTGCGGAAGACCCTTGAAGTTCTTCCATGCCTCGAGAATCTGCTCCTTCGTGGGCTTCTTTTTGAAGTTTACGAACACCGCTGCGGTGTGGCCGTCCGAGACGGGCACGCGGATGCACTGCGTCGTGATGATCGGGGAGTTTGCCTTGACAATCTCGCCGTTCTCAATGTGACCCCAGATGCGGAGAGGCTCCTGCTCGCTCTTCTCCTCCTCGCCGCCGATGTACGGAATGACATTGTCAATCATTTCCGGCCAGTCCTTGAAGGTCTTGCCGGCGCCGGAGATAGCTTGGTACGTCGTAGCGACAACGACCGTGGGCTCGAACTCCCTGAGGGCGTGAAGCATGGGCGTGTAGCTCTGGATGGAGCAGTTCGGCTTAACCGCGATGAAACCGCGCTTTGTGCCGAGGCGCTTGCGCTGTGCGGGGATGATCTCGTAGTGCTCGGGGTTCAATTCCGGCACAACCATCGGAACATCGGGCGTCCAGCGATGCGCGCTGTTGTTGGAGACAACGGGCGTCTCAGTCTTGGCGTACGCCTCCTCAATCGCGCGAATCTCGTCCTTCTTGAGATCCACTGCGGAAAATACGAAATCGCAGGTAGCGGCAACCTTCTCCACCTCGCTTGCGTCGTAAACGATCAGATTCTTCACCGCCTCAGGCATCGGGGTAGGCATCTTCCAACGATCGCCGACTGCATCCTCGTAGCGCTTGCCGGCGCTTCTCGGGGAAGCGGCAACGGTTACCACATTGAACCAGGGGTGATTCTCCAAAAGCGAGATGAAGCGCTGTCCGACCATGCCGGTGGCGCCGATAACACCTACGCGCAATTTTTGATTGAGTACAAATTTTGACATAAAAACCTCCGAACCCGGCGGGATGTTCTGTCGTTCCCACCGTCTGTTTGTATTTCCCTCGCGGACATTTGTCCGTAATTAATCGACATAATACCCCAAGTGAGGAAAGAATGCAAGCACTTTTTTTCATTTTTCGCGACTTTTTTTCGGGATTACAGCAGGCTACTCCGGAATCGGGAGACCGTACATGACGCGGAGAATGTTGAACGAGAGCTCAACGCGCTCGTCCGAGCAGGGGTGAATTCCAAGGTACATCTCCGGTGCTTTGTACCCCTCCGGCGTGACATATTTGCCGAAGGCGGTGTTGTTGACGCGGATGGCGTACACATGCGTTTTACCGTCCGATTCCTCGTCCGTGCGCTCGCACTGCAGATAATCCTCCTCGGGGATTACCGCGAGCAGGTCTGCGGGGAGCTGCTCCTCAAGAGGGAGGAATACCGCATTTTCCGCATAGCGAAGAGCCTCGGGGCGGGTCGAGATAATGATGTCAAGAGTGTTCGCGAAGAGAAATGTGGAGATTGCGGTGATGTCCGAGCTGTTCGCGGACTGATAGCTGCTGTTTAAGAGAATCTCCTCCTTCTCCGGGGCGAGACCGAGATCCTTCTCGAGCGTTTCTCTGTACGAATCGAGCGTGTATTTTGCCCACGGACTGTCGACGACGACAATCTGCGCGACCGTGTCGGGCTTCGGGCGAACCGCGACATAGACGATGTAGCCCACTAAGAGAGCGATAAGAAAACCGATGAGCACCTTTAACGCATAGTAGTCCATAAAATACCGGTACTTGCCCTTAAGATCCATCTCGGAAAATTTCTGGCGCTCGGATTTGGCGCTCTCCGTTTCCTCAATGCGCTGATAGATGGCGGCATCGTCGTCCAGTGCGGTTTTTTTGTTCTCAATATTCATATCGTACCCTTCTTGTGGTGTAATATCATACTCCGCCTCAGCGGAAAATGTTTTTCGAAGCCGCAGTCACAGCCGACATATCCATGCCGGGCCGGATGTCGGGATGGTAGAGCAGCTCGAAGAGGAGCCAGTCGAGCCTGTTGGGCCCCTGAACCTCGTTGTACCCCTGATAGAACAGGCTGTCCGGATAGGTGTAGGAGTCGTTCAGCATTCCTGTGGACTGCACAAACTCCTCCCAGAGAACGGAGTTGCGCTCGTGCTGCCCCATGCTCGTCCGAATACCGATTTTGGCTTGATAAATCGCATAGTTCGAATACCATGTGGTCGCGAAGCCGTTCGTTTTGTCCGTGATGGTGCTCGGAGTAATCCGGTCGTAGCCTTCATCGTTATAAAAATATACGAAGAGGTTAGCGTCTTCCTGCCGGGTCACCAGGCGAATGCCCGGAAAGCCGGACACGGAATTCATCTTTCGGAAAATTTCGTTCATTACCGAGCGGTCCTTGGATGTCGGAGAGCCCTCGACATATACGCCGATTTTCGCGGTCCACTTGTGAATATGGTGGTCGTTGTCGCCGTACTCCGCCGACAGAACGATATCCTCAAAATAGGAGAGAATCGTGTCCGCGGAATATCCCTTTCGGTCGATACGGCCGCCCGGGAGCGGCGACTCCGTAGGGGACGGCTCCTTCCCGGTGATCTTCGGCGTTACCGTGGGGGACGGTGTCCCCGTGACCGGCGCCGGCGTTCCGGTCGGATTGTTGATGAGCCTGCCCCGCTCATCCCTTGTCTTCGGCGGCTCGCCGTCCCTGCGCACGGCAGGCGCGCGACCGCAGCCAGATAATGCGGCACACGCAAGGCACGCCGCAAGCAGCAGAGCAATAAGCTTTCGTTCGGTATGATTCATGTTTTTTCCTCTTTACTAAGCACTTTTCCGAAAGTACGACACGCGCTAAGTATAGCACAATCCGGGTATCGTTTCAACCGCTCCGGCACAGACGGGGAAATCTTCCGAAAAGCGATGCGGCGGTGACGGTACAAAGAAAACACTTGCATTTTCCGGACGCGCAGTGTAATATGAGGGACGTAAAATTACATAAGTTCCACTGGAAAAGTGGGGAAGGAGCAAAGATGAAGAAAGCATTTGCTTGTATTCTCCTTCTGGCGTTCGCAGCGACTGCACTTTGCGCATGCAAAGGCGGTACGAAGAAGCCGGAAGAAAACATGAAAGGTGGAGCGGTGGTAGTTGGAATAACACAGGATTTGGACAGTCTTGACCCTCACAAAGCGGTAGCGGCAGGAACCAGAGAAGTCTTGTACAACATTTTCGAGGGCTTGGTCAAGCCCGACAAAGACGGCAAGCTGGTGGCCGCAGTAGCGGAGAACTACGAGATCGCAGAGGACGGAACCTCCTACACATTCGTTTTGCGCGAAGGTGTGAAGTTCCACAACGGCGAGACGGTTACGGCGGACGATGTGGTGTATTCGTTGAATCGATGCGCAGGACGCCTGGAGACTTCCGATCCGGAGGTACAGGTGGTGCCTGCTTTTTCTGTTATTTCCGACATTACTGCTTCGAAAAACGAGGCCGGCAGGGATGTGATTACGGTCACGCTGTCGAGCCCGAACACGGAATTGATCGGGTATTTTACCTGCAATATCATTCCGAAAAACTATGCGGATCAGGCGACGAAGCCGATCGGCACGGGGCCCTTTAAATTTGAGTCCTACAAGCCCATGGTCGGGCTGGTCATGGTGAGAAATGACGATTACTACGGGACGAAGGCGCATTTGGCGAAGGTGACATTTTCCATCTCGGAGAGCACCGACGCGGCATTTCTGCAGCTGCAGTCCGGAAATATCGATATTTTCCCGTACTTAACCGTCGATCAGGCAGAGCAGCTCAAGGACCAGTTCAAGATTGAAGTCGGCGACATGAGCCTTGTTCAGGGCCTCTTCTTAAACAATGCGGAGAAGCCTTTCGATGACATTCGCGTGCGCAAGGCGGTGAATTACGCGGTGGACAAGCAGGAAGTCCTCTCGATGCTCAACGGCGGCTACGGCACGGCCATCGGCAGCGGTATGTATGCGACCTTCGGTCTCTACTATGACAAGACGCTGGAAAATGCGTACCCGCACGACGAGGCGAAGGCGAAGGAACTGCTTAAAGAGGCGGGTTACCCGGACGGCTTTACATTCACGGTGAAGGTTCCGTCGAACTATGTGTACCATGTGCAGACCGCGGAGGTTCTTGCGAACCAGCTCAAGAAGGTCGGCATCACGATGAAGATTGAGCGGATTGAGTGGGCGACCTGGATTTCGGATGTGTACAAGGGACACAAGCATGTCTCTACTATCGTCGGACTGGATTCGCAGCTTGCACCGAGCGATATCTTAAAGTACTATATCGGTGGTTCGGCGAAGAACTTCATGAACTACACAAGCGACACCTTCGACGCAAAATACAAGGAAGCCATGGCGACCGCGGACACGCAGAAGAAGGTTGCGCTCTACCACGAGCTTCAGAAGTGCCTCTCGGATGATGCGGCTTCCGTGTTTATCCAGAGCCCGTCGCTGATGGTGGCGGTGAACAGGAAACTGGCAGGCTACACCTTCTATCCCGTGTATGTGCAGGATATGGCTACGGTCTACTACATTGACGAGAAGTAACAAATAACGACCTCAGAAAGGAGGGCACCGGTATGAAGTGGGTCAGAAAAGGCGTCGCCGTACTGATCGCGGTACTGGCGCTCTCCTTTGTTACATTTTTCGCGTTCCAGGTGCTGCCGGGCGACCCGGCGGAGGTTCGCCTCGGAATGAATGCCTCGCCCGAGGCAGTGGAAGCGCTTCGGGAGGAGCTCGGGCTAAACGACCCGTTCCTCGTGCGCTACGGGCGTTGGCTCGGCGGCGTCTTTACCGGGAATCTCGGGGATTCGCTGAGCTACAAGCGGCCGGTTTCGGAGCTTTTAGGGCAGGTGCTTCCGAACACCCTTATTCTGGCCTCTATGTCGATCCTGATGATTCTTTTGATTGCGTTTCCGCTCGGACTGTTGTATGCGAGATTCCCCGGCTCTGCCGTGGACCGCGCGGGGGCGATGGTCAACCAGACGATGATGGCTGTTCCGGCATTTTTCCTCGGACTGCTGATCTCGGTCATCCTCGGGCTGTGGCTTAAGGTGTTTACTCCGGGGGCGTTTGTCTCGTACGACGAGGGCCTCGGCGCATGTATCTCGTACCTGTTCTTCCCGGCGCTTGCCATCGCGATTCCGAAGGCCGCGATGACGGTCCGGTTCCTGCGGAGCGCCCTCCTTACGGAGCGCAGCAAGGACTATGTGCGGACTGCGCGCAGCAAGGGCCTTTCGGAAGGAAAGGTGTTGATGCTTCACATGCTGCCCAATGCCCTGCCGGGAGTTCGCACCTTCATCGGCGTCATTGTCTCGGAGATTATCGCGGGCAGTATCGTGGTGGAGCAGGTGTTCGGCGTGAACGGCCTCGGGCGGCTTCTGGTGCGCTCGATTTCAAACCGCGACTACAATGTCGTGCAGGCGATTGTCCTCTACATCGGGCTGGTGGTTCTGCTTGTGAACTCCGGCATGGAATCGGAGTAGCCGGAGAGAACCGGCGCGACTGCCGCGCGTGAGCAAGCCTGTGCGGCGCGGAAAATACGGGAAAGGAAACAGAGATGAAGCGGAAACATTCCTTCAATTTTCTATGCGGATGCGTGCTTCTCCTCCTGACGGTCCTCTTGATCGCGGGGGGCTTGTTTCTGTCGCCTTACAATCCGGACGAGATGGACTCCGCCGCAAAAAATCTCGGCCCTTCTCTCAGGCATCTCTTCGGAACCGACCACTATGGGCGCGATGTGTATACGCGCGTTGCGCACGGGTCGCTCACGACGATGCTCATCGGCGCGCTGACGGTTTTGATCGGCGGAATCTTCGGAACATTGATCGGAGCTCTCGCGGGCTATATCGGCGGTGTCTTCGATGCGGTTGTGATGCGTATCAACGACTGCCTTCTGGCGTTTCCGAGCATCCTCCTTGCGCTTATATTCGTCGGCATTTTCGGCCCGTCCGAGAAAAATGTCGTGATTGCTCTCGGAATTCTCTTCGTTCCGAGCATCGCCCGCGTGGTGCGAAGCGATGTGCGGACGCAGCTGCAGTCCGATTATGTGGTAAATGCGAAGCTCCTCGGAGCGTCCAACGCACGCATTTTGTTTATTCATATTCTGCCGAACCTCCGCGCCACGCTTCTGGTGACGATGGCGGTCGGCTTCAACAACGCCGTTTTGGCGGAATCCGGCATGAGTTACTTAGGCCTCGGCGTACAGCCGCCGAAGGCAAGTCTCGGACGCATGCTCTCGGAAGGGCAGTCGTACATCCGGAGCGCCGCGTGGACAGTCATTTTCCCGGGTCTTCTTCTCGTGCTTGCCGTGCTCGGCGTCGCGCTGTTAAGCGATGCTTACTCCGGCAATCAGGGAGACACCGGAAGTCCTGCCCGCATCCGCAGGCGAATCGCCGGAAAGCTTGCAGCGGCGGGCTTCGGGGCGGGTACGAAAGCAGCGGTGCAGCCGGCAGCGGAATCGGCGGATGCATCCGATGCCCCGTCGGAACCGGATTCATCGGCTTCTTCGAAAAATGCGGAAAATCCGGACGATGCGGTGCTTTGCGTCCGCAATCTCTCGGTCGGATTTGAGCGTGCGGACGGGTCGCTGCAGACGGTTGTTAAGAATTTGTCATTTTCCGTGAAAGCCGGCGAACGGCTCGGAATCGTCGGGGAATCCGGCAGCGGCAAGAGCATGACGGCGCTCTCGGTGATGGGGCTTCTGCCCGACACCGCAGGCGTGACCGGAGAGATTTTGCTTCGCACGGAGGCCGGGACGGTCGATATCCTCCGCTGCCCGAAGAAGGCCCTCGCCGTGCTCCGCGGGGAGTCGATGGCCATGGTGTTCCAGGAGCCGATGACATCCCTGAATCCGACGATGCCCATCGGCCGGCAAATGCTGGAGATGCTTACGCACAACGGCGTCCGACTTTCGAAGGAGGAGCAGCAGAAGCGGCTTTCGGAGGCGCTTCTTGAGGTTGAATTGACGGAGACGGAGCGGATTTTGCGAAGCCTTCCGAAGGAGCTTTCCGGCGGACAGCGCCAGCGCGTGATGATTGCGATTGCGATGCTTTTGCGGCCTGCATTGCTGATTCTCGATGAGCCGACAACCGCTCTGGATGCGGAAACCCGGGACGGCATTCTTGCGCTTCTGACGGAGCTTCAGAAGAAGCACGGAATGGCGGTTATGTTCATCTCGCACGAACTCGCGGTAGTCCGCAGAATCTGCCGCCGCGTGATGGTGATGGACGAGGGAAGCATTGTCGAGGACGGCACGGTCGGGGAAATTTTCGAAAATCCGAAGGCGTCGGAGACAAAACAATTGCTGGAGTCGCTTGCGGGAACCGACTTCCGCGGGCGCATGCATTACAGGGCCGACGGCCCGGTGATTCTGTCCGCGAATCACCTGCATGTGTATTACGGGAAAAAGCGCGGAAGAAATCCGCTGAAATATGAAAACAAGGTGCTGGAGAATTTTTCGATGGAGCTTCGCGAGGGCGAGTGCTTGGGCGTCATCGGGCGCAGCGGAAGCGGCAAATCGACGCTTGCGAGATGCCTCACCGGCCTGATTCCGAGGCAGGCGGGCCGGATTGAGACGAATGCGCGCATCGGGATGGTGTTCCAGGATCCCTACGGCAGCTTAAACCGCGCGAAGACGGTGGAATGGCTTCTGGAGGAGCCGCTTCGCAACCGTCAGAGCAGAGAGCGGCGCGATGCGCTGCGGGCGCTGTGGCGCGACCGAAAGCTTCCGGCATCGGAGCGGAAGAAGCAGCGTCGAAATCTCAAGGAGCAGTTCCGAAGACGCGAGGAGGAGCGCCGCGTGCAGGTTAAGGAGATGCTTGCGGCGATCGGCCTTTCGGAGGAGCAGGGCAGCCGGAAAATCACGGAGCTCTCCGGTGGGCAGCGCCAGCGCGTGGCCATCGGAATGGCCATCCTCGGTAAGCCCGACATCCTCATCCTCGACGAGCCGGTTTCGGCGCTTGACGCAACGGTTCAGGAGCAGGTTCTCGCGCTCCTTGCGGACTTCCACGACCGCTATAACCTGACCTATCTCTTCATCACCCACGACGAGGCCGTGATGAACCGAATGGCGCACAGAGTGATTTATCTCAAGAGCAGGGAATCCTGATGTATCCCGGGAAGGAATGAATAAGCGGGGTCCGGCAATAGAAAATTGTCCGAAAACCGCTTGATTCTCCCTCACGGTTCCGCTATAATGAAAAAGGATTCGGGGGCTTCGGCCCCCGATGACCGGAAAGTCATTGTAACGGAGGATGTGTCATGAAGATGCAGTCGTTAAAGCAGGTTTTACAGAATAACGCTTATCCCGGACGCGGGATTGTTATAGGCAGATCATCGGATGGAAAGAGCGCCGTGACTGCCTATTTTATTATGGGTCGAAGCGTGAACAGCCGCAACCGCGTGTTCGTCACGGACGGCGAGGGCATTCGCACGCAGGCCTTTGACCCTTCCAAGCTCTCGGATCCGAGCCTGATCATCTATGCGCCGGTCCGCGTGCTCGGCAACAAGACAATCGTCACCAACGGCGACCAGACCGACACGATTTACGAGCTGATGGACAAACAGCAGACCTTTGAGCAGTCCCTTCGCGGCAGAGAGTTCGAGCCGGATGCGCCGAACTACACGCCCCGCATCAGTGGTATCATGCATGTGGAGAACGGCACCTACAACTACGCGATGTCGATTCTTAAGAGCGACAATGGCGATCCCGATTCCTGCAACCGCTTCACCTTCGCTTACACGAACCCGAAGGCCGGCCGGGGCCGCTTCATCCACACCTATATGGGCGACGGCAACCCGCTCCCGAGCTTCGAGGGCGAGCCTGAGCTTGTGGACATCGATGGCGACATCGATGCATTTACCGAGCTTGTATGGAACAGCCTGAACGAGGACAATAAGGTTTCTCTGTTCGTGCGTTTCATCGACATCGAGACCGGCAAATACGAGACGAGAATCGTCAACAAGAATGTTTGATGGCGGAAATGCATTTTCCGAAGGAATCATAGAAAGAGGCAAGAAAAATGAACGAATTGGAACTCAAGTACGGATGTAACCCCAACCAGAAGCCTTCCCGCATTTTTATGGCGAACGGCGGCGAGCTGCCGATTACGGTTTTGAACGGCAAGCCCGGTTACATCAACTTTATGGATGCATTTAACGGCTGGCAGCTTGTGAAGGAGCTTAAGAAGGCGACGGGCCTTCCGGCAGCGACATCCTTCAAGCATGTTTCGCCCGCGGGCGCAGCAGTCGGTCTTCCGCTTACCGATACCCTTCGCAAGATTTACTGGGTGGACGATCTCGGCGAGCTTACGCCCCTGGCAAGCGCTTATGCACGCGCCAGAGGTGCGGACCGCATGTCGTCCTTCGGTGATTTCATCGCGCTCTCGGATGTGTGCGATGTATGTACCGCGAACATGATTAAGAGAGAGGTGAGCGACGGTGTCATCGCTCCCGGCTACGAGCCCGAGGCTTTGGAGATTCTCAAGACCAAGAAGAAGGGCAACTACAATGTGATTCAGATTGACGAGTCGTATGTTCCCGAGGCGCTTGAGCGCAAGCAGGTGTACGGCATCACCTTCGAGCAGGGCCGCAACGAGCTCAACATTAACGACGAGCTTTTCGCAAACATTCCCACGAAGAACAAGAACCTTCCGGAGCTTGCGAAGATCGACCTCATCATTTCGCTTATTACCCTGAAGTATACGCAGTCCAACTCCGTGTGCTACTGCAAGGGCGGCCAGGCCATCGGCATCGGCGCCGGCCAGCAGTCCCGCATTCACTGCACGCGTCTCGCCGGCTCGAAGGCCGACAACTGGTGGCTTCGTCAGTCGCCGGAAGTTCTTTCGCTTCCGTTCCTTGACACCATCGGCCGTGCGGACCGCGACAACGCCATCGACCTTTACATCGGCGAGGACTACATGGATGTGCTCGCGGACGGAAAATGGCAGAACATCTTCAAGACCAAGCCCGAGGTGTTTACCGCGGAGAAGAAGCGTGCATGGCTTGATAAAAACACCGATGTTGCACTCGGTTCCGATGCGTTCTTCCCGTTCGGCGACAACATCGAGCGCGCTTTCCGAAGCGGCGTAAAATATGTGGCTGAGCCCGGCGGTTCGATCCGCGACGACCTTGTCATCCAAGCGGCGGACGACCATGATATGGTGATGGCATTTACCGGAATCCGGTTGTTCCACCACTGATTGCAGGGCGTATCCCGCGAACCTGCGGGAACACTGAATAACGAGCAAGAGCCCTCGGGGTTGCTTTCGGGTCGCGTTCCGGCGCACGAAAGCAGTTGCCGGGGGCTCGTCTATTGGCGACGCGGCGGCAGCGGTGTTCGCAAGTCCCCTTGATTTCTCACGGGTGCGCGTGTACAATGGAAGGCGGAGACGAGGGCATCGATATGAGACTGACACGATTGTTTGTGAAAAAAGAGACGGTACCGTTCGGGGAATATACCTACACGCTCTACCGGAGCAGCCGGCGGACCATCGGGATTCAGGTTCGCGGAAACGGCGAGATTGTGGTCCGGGCGCCCTTTTTTTGTTCCAGGGAAGAGGTTCACGGCGTGGTTGTCTCCAAGCTTCCATGGATCTGTGAACGCCGGGCGATTATCGAACGGACGGCTGCGGAGGCCGACAGCCCGGAGGGTCACTATTTTGACGGCGCCCTGCTGCCGTTCGGAAGCGGCGTCATCCGGCTCCGGCTTTCGGAGGATCCGGCTGCGGAGCGCTACACCGTGACGCTCCACGATGTTAACGGCGCGCCGGAGCTCGCGCTTCGGGGCAGAACGCTCGACCCGCAGACTTGCAAACTGCTTGTCTCGCGCTGGGGGCGCAGATACGCGGCGGAAGTCTATCGGGATCTCGTGGCGCAATGGGCGTCGCGAATTGGCGTCGACTATGCCGGAATCTCCGTAAAGGATACCAAATCCCGCTGGGGGAGCTGCAGTGCAGCCGGCAATATCAACCTCCACTGGAAGCTGATTCTTCTGCCGGAACGGCTCCGCGATTATGTGATTGTGCATGAGCTGTGCCATCGCCGTGAGATGAATCACAGCAAGGCATTTTGGGAGCTTGTGGGAAGCTTCCTCCCGGATTTTTCGGAGCGGCGCGGCGAGCTGCGCTCCGTCGAGAAAGAGATTTTGCGGTGGTAATCCGCCGCTTGTTTAAGGAAAAGAAGTTTCTTTTAATCAAACTTTAATTTTCCCAACCTTTTCTTTTAAGCTTCGGGTGTTATGATGAGCTCGTAATCGAGAAACGCGCTTGTGAGGCGCGGGGAGAATGAATCATTATAACACACGGCCGGTGATTCGGCCGGCCGGATGAGGCAGAAAGGTGAGAGTATGGAAAGAGAAGAAAAAATTCAGAAGCTGTGTCTGAAGATGAATGTCAGTGAACAGGAGGCCGACGCGGCGCTGCGCGCCTGCGGCGAGGATATCCTCGATGCGGCGCTGTACCTCGAGGCTCTCGGAAGAGTGAGAACTCCGAGCGGCGGTTACTACAGGGAGACGCCGAACATGGAGAGAGCTCCGCAGCCGGAACCGCAGAGACATGCAAGCGAGTCCTTCGGCGAGGCGGTGCGCCGCTTCTTCCGCTGGCTGCTCGATATGATGAAGAAGGGCATGCACAATTACCTTGAGGTTCGCAAGAACGGCGAGACTTCGTTCCGCATTCCGCTTACGGTTTTCGTGATTTTGCTTTGCACCCCGTGTCTTCCGGTTGTGCTGATGCTTCTGGTTGTCGGTCTGTTCTTCGATTTCGGATACCATTTTTCGGGGCCGAATGTAAAGGAGAACGGCGTGTGCAACAAGGCGGCGGCCGGTTGCGTCAATGTGGCACGCGACATCAAGCAGAGCTTCGCTTCGAACGATGATGCCGCATACAGCAATGAGCGCGCACCTTACACGCAGAACCCGAAGAGCAGCGACGGTTTTGACGCAAATGACGGTTTCGACGGTGACAACGGAGGTTGCTGCTGATAATGCCTGCCGTCGGGGCGGGCGTACGGGCCGCGGCAGGCTCTGCTGCGGCAGCGGAGGATGCTTCCCACGGTGGTGAGCACAGGAAGCGTCCGAAAGGAAAAATGTTACGGGGGCGTCCGAAGGAGACGACGCCCTCGGGTGATTGATACGGAGGTACCATGGCGATTCGGGTGTTGATTGTCGAGGATGAGGAGCAGATTGCAAGATTTGTCGAGCTGGAGCTGAAGCATGAGGGCTATGTGACAGGCAAGGCGGCGGACGGCCGCACGGGGCTTTCCATGGCAGAGAGCGGGGAGTACGATATCGTGCTTCTCGATATTATGCTTCCCGAGCTCAACGGGCTCGAGGTGCTTCGCCGGTTGCGCAAGACCTCGGAGATCCCGGTCATTTTGCTTACGGCGCGCGATTCGGTCATGGACAAGGTGTCGGGCCTCGACCTCGGTGCGGACGACTATGTCACGAAGCCCTTCGCCATTGAGGAGTTGCTGGCGCGCATCCGCGTTGCCCTGAAGAAGAAGGGCGGCGCGCCGAAGGAGGACGGTACAAAGCTTACCTGGAACGACCTCACGGTCGATCCGGCGGCGTACTCCGTGACCTACGACGGCGTTCCGGTGGAACTCTCGAAGCGCGAGTTTGATATGCTGGCGCTGCTTCTTACGAACAAAAATATCGTGCTCAGCCGCGATACGCTCCTGCAGAAGGTCTGCGGGTACGACTATGTCGGCGAGACCAATGTAATCGATGTGTATATACGGTATCTGCGGACCAAAATCGACGAGCGCTTCGGCGTCCACATGATTCAGACAATCCGCGGTGTCGGCTATGTGATTAAGGACGAGTGATTGAGGAGAAAGAATGAAGAAAAATCGGATGATGGCCGCCATGCCCCCGGATGCCTGGGATGACGGCATGAGCGTTCCCGAGGTTCCCGCAGTTCCCGCGCGGGCGTTGAAGGAGCCGAAGAAACGCGCCGGTTCCATCGCCGGCAAATTACACCGCATGGAAATCCGACGCTTGTTTTTCGGATATCTCGTGCTGGATCTCGTGTTGATTGTGACAACCTGGATTGCATTTATCTACCATGCGGCGAGCAAGCAGCATTTTCCGCTGCGCCAGATTCGCGATATCGCGTTTGAGGGTCGCTGGCCGGAGACTTTTGCCGTAAAACTGACCGCGCCTTCGCACGAGGTTCTCATGGTGCAGCCCGGTGAGACGCTGTCGATTCTCACCAATGTCTTTGCGGTGGCGCTGATTTTCGAAGCTTTTTCGCTTCTTATGGTGATTTTGTTTGACCGCTTCCCGATCCGGCGGCGCTTAAAGCCTCTTCGGGAAATGGCGGAGACCGCGCAGTCTATCAGCAACACGCAGTGGAACGAAGAAAAATTGCAAAACCTGACATATGCAATCAGCCATGTCGATGCGGAGTCGCCCTCCGACCATGTGCACACGCATGACCGCGAGCTGACCGGCATGGAGAAGGCGCTGAACGACCTTCTCGACCGCATGCGCGACGCGGCCCGTCAGCAGACCCGCTTCGTGAGCGACGCTTCGCACGAGCTTCGCACGCCGATTGCGGTAATCAAGGGCTATGCGGACATGCTGGACCGTTGGGGCAAGGAGGATCGGGCAATCCTCGAGGAGGCCATCACGGCAATCCGCACCGAGTCCGACCATATGAATACTCTCGTGGAACAGCTCCTCTTCTTGGCGCGCGGCGACGCCGGGCGGCAGAAGCTGGAGCTTAAGACGATGTCGCTCACCGCGATTATGAAGGAAGTTTACGATGAGTCCGTGATGATTGACAAAAACCACTCGTACGAATTCCTTCAGGATGACAACGGCGAGGTAATGTGCTACGGCGATACGGCGATGCTCAAGCAATCCATCCGGATTCTCGTGGACAACGCCGCCAAATACACGACCGTCGGCGACACCATCACGCTTCGCGTCGGCATCAGCCCGGAATTCCGCCCGTACTATTCGGTGCAGGACAACGGTGTGGGCATGAGCTCGCATGATGTGGAGCATATTTTCGAGCGTTTCTATCGCTCGGACACCGCCCGCAACAGCAAGACCGGCGGCACCGGCCTCGGCCTCGCCATCGCCAAATGGATTATCAACCGCCATCACGGCACCATCATGGTCCAGAGCCGTCCGGAAATCGGAACGCGCTTCACCATTTTCCTGCACGCCCTCGAGACCGCGTACCAGGAAGCCGTGGTGATTGACGGCTGAGAGATAAACGAAGAGAATAGGAAAAATAACCGGAAGCAGCCCGTGCGGGGCTGCTTTTCGGGCGTGAAGGGACAGATAAAAGCATGGCTTGGGTTTTGTTGGTTCTCCTCTACGGCTCTCTGAAGGGCGCGCGGGAGATTTTTAAGAAAAAAGCGATGGTGAAAAGCACGGTGATTGAGGTGCTCGTGATGTACACGGCCATCTCCTTCGTCATCGTAGCCGCGACAACCGCCGGTGAGATTGCATTCGGCGACACCGGCGTGCGCGCGTATCTTTTCGGCCTGACCGCGGCGCAATACGCCGCTATCGCCGTCAAATCCTTTGTCATTTTCGTCGCATGGATCTGCGGTTTCCGCGCCCTCCGGAAAATGCCCGTGAGTGTGTACGGAATTCTCGACATGGCGCGGGTCGTATTTTCCGCGCTGCTCGGAATTCTGATTCTCGGCGAGCGCCCGTCCCTCTTCCAGGCCGCCGGCATCGTTCTGGTGTGCCTCGGTCTCTTCCTGCTGCGCTTCGTGAAGGAGGACGCGCCGGACGCTTCGGCTTCCGCAAACCGCGCCGGCGATGCCGCCCGGGCCGGGAGCGAAGCGGGAGATGAAGGGAAGGAAGGGAAAGAATTGGCTGTTTCCGCGGTGGGCGGGGACTGCGATAAGGATGTCACGGCAGTGAGCGCAGCCGTCGAAGGCACCGGCCGGCATAAGCCCGGGTTCTATGTGTTTCTTGCGATGGTTTCCTGCTTTTTGAACGCCGTGAGCGGGAATATGGATAAGATTCTCATGAAGAACGACCGCATGCAAAGCGGACAGCTGCAGCTGTGGTACATGTTCTTTCTGGTTGCCTTCTATGTGCTTTATGTGCTTGTGCGCCGCATTCGGCTGAATGTGCGCGGCATGCTGAAAAACCCGTGGATTTGGGGACTCAGCATCCTGTTTGTCATTGCTGACCGCGCGCTATTTATTGCAAACGGTTACGCAGACAGCCGTGTGATTGTGATGACGGTTCTCAAACAATCCTGCACAATCATAACAATTCTCGGCGGATGGCTTGTCTTCCGTGAGAAGAAGATCGGCCGGAAACTGCTCTGCGCCGCCGTGGTCATCACCGGCATCGTGCTGTCGGTGTGCTGACAGATGTTCGGATAGATGCGCGGGTAGATGCGCGGGTAGATGTGCGGACAGATGTGCGGGTAGATGCGCGGACAGATGTGCGGGTAGTTATCCGACAGCCATTGGGAAGCTTGCGGCGGCGGGCGGATGCGGCCGCCGTGCCCGGTGACAGCGGCTCGCTGTGTTTGGTGCGGCAGCATAGTCGGCAGAGGTTTGTTGTGTTTGGTGCGGCAGCCTAGTCGGCAGAGGTTTGTTGTGCTTGATGCGGCAGCTTCGGCGGCAGAAGTTTGTTGTGCTTGGTGCGGCAGCGGATGTGAGTTCTTTTGGCTTTGAAATTGATGAAAGCAGGGATATATACAGTCCGGCGGCCGGTTTCAGCCGCCGGACTGTTGTGCTTTTGGGCGACACAGGCCGAATATGCCTTGCCGTGAAG
>CADBXF010000008.1:0-103193 GCA_902798585.1 uncultured Lachnospiraceae bacterium | reverse complement strand
AAATCATCCTCGGATGCAATGCTATGGACGCAGCAAAGCCGAAATATGCCGTGTTTTGAGGTTAATATGGATAGTTGTACCGCCCGGGCGACGAAAACCAGTCGCCGGGCGGTAGAAGGCTTTGGGAAACAAGTCGAATATACCTTGTTTTGAAGCGAAAAAAGCAAGTTGTACCGCCCAGACGATGAAAACCAGTCGCCGGGCGGTAGAGGGCTACGGGAAACGAGTCGAATATATCCTGTTTTGAAACTTATAAAAGCAAGTTGTACCGCCCAGACGATGAAAACCAGTCGCCGGGCGGTACAAAATTCAAAAACAACCTGTTTAGATAAAGACCGGGAAAAAAGAGACAGGTACGATTACCGCCCGGACGATGAAAATCAGTCGTCGGGCGGTACAAAAACCGAAAACAACCTGTTTTGATAAAGACCGGGAAAAAAGAGACAGGTACAATTACCGCCCGGACGACAAAAACAAGTTGTCGGGCGGTAAACCCAGCAAAAAGCAAGCGAACCCGGCCCCGGAATCCGCGGAAACCAGTCGAACCCAACCCCGGAATCCGCGGAAACCAGCCGAACCCAACCCCGGAATCCATGAGACAAGGCGAAGTCTCCTCAACAAATGTCGAATTGACCTCGGGGCGCATTTGTGGTATGATACATTGCACGGCGGATTGAACGCCGCGGACCCGCGGCGGAAGAAGATTTTTCCGGGTGAAACGGGCGGGACTTTTGTTAGTTTCATTGTTCAGTGAGGGTTTATCAGATGAAATCAAGAAGAATTATGGTTTGCATGTTCTGCGTGCTTGCGATGGTTGTGGGGATTATGGCAGGCTGCGGAAGGCCGAATCAGATGACCGATGCGGAGTACGAAGAGCTTGCAAAGGAAAATGCTGCGAGCAATGCCAAGAAGGTTGTTTTGACCGTTACGCGTGACGGTAAGACACGAGAGATTACGCTCGACATGATTATGTACTATCTCGTGTATAACGAGACCGAGGGAAATCAGGCGTTTCTGAAGAACGAGGCTTATTTCAAGGAAATTTACGGAAACGATGTCAATTTCTGGGAGATTCCCGTTGCGAGAAATGCGACATATAAGGATACCTATATGAGTACCGTGTACGACAGTGTTGTGTATACGATGCTGATGTACTATGAAGCCGTGGATGCCGGAATGGAGTTGACGGAGAGCCGCCAGAAGGCGTTGGATTCCACGACGGAGCAATTCCTCGCAAAATACACGCCTGCGGAGCGTGCGCGTACCGGATTGACGAAGGATGTTGTGCGTGCTAACTACGAGCGCATCTTTATGGCGGATCAGTACAGCGCGCTTCTGGCTACCAATGTAAAGGTGACGCCCGAGGATGTGAAAAAGGATATCGATCGTGAATTATACCGGAAGTATGAGGCAATCACGCTCTATCTGACGAAGAGCAATGATAATCCGGAGCTCGCAGCGAAGGCAGGCGATTCTGCGCAGAGACTTAAGACAATGCAGGATTGCTACGAGGCAGCGTTAAAGGGCGAGGATTTTGCAGAGATTC
The DNA here is from genome assembly GCA_902798585.1 of uncultured Lachnospiraceae bacterium. GTDB lineage: Bacteria > Bacillota > Clostridia > Lachnospirales > Lachnospiraceae > ISDg. Next base: position 101,647 of record CADBXF010000008.1, on the reverse strand, counting down.
AGAAGAGATATTCGGAGATTATGTATTTGCGGTCCCGCGAGTATCGACGCGTAGAGGGCAGCAGCGCAGAGCCGGATTTCATCGAAGCGCTTCTCGGCATGGAGCCCGGCGAAGTAAAGCTTGTTGATTCCAGCTACGGAATCTATGTGATTAAGCTTTTGAACAAGAGCAATTACGAGGGCTATGAGGACGCGGTGAACGAAGCTGTTTCGGCAGCGCAGAACAAGGGAATCAATGAAATCTTCTCAAAGATTGAGGAGAAGTATCAGGTTACCAGAACCGATGCGTGGGGCGAAATCGAGATGGGCACAATTCTCAAAGCAAAATGATAACCCGACAGCGTGCCGCCCCGCAGCAGGGAGTAACTCAACAGTGATGCGCCCGGCAGGACCCGACAAGCATACCGCCCGGGGCGAAAACAGAATAAGCAAAAAAACAAAGCGGAGAGCCGGAGCTCTCCGCTTTTTTGAGGTCATCAATTCCAGTTTTCCGTCGGGACGGGCACCTTTGCGAGAATGTCCTTCATGATCGGCAGGGTCTGCGAAGCGCTGTGGGAAGCGCCGCGGCCGATGCAGAGGCGGTGCGCAAGCACCGGGCATGCGAGATGTACGATATCCTCGGGCGTTACATAGCTGCGGCCCTGGATAAAGGCGTACGCCTTGGCGACATTCTGGAGCGCGAGCGATGCACGCGGGCTGGCGCCGATCGGAACCTTCGGATTGCTTCGGGTAGCCGCCACGATGTCGAGAATGTACTTCTGCAAAATCGGGTGGATTGTGACTTTGACATATGCCTGCTGCATGGCGACAATGTCTTCCTGCGTGTATACCGGAGTGAGCGAATCCAGAGGGTTGGTCGTCTTAAAGCGGTTTAAGATGTTCATCTCCTCCTCCTGCGTCGGGTAGCCCATGGGCAGACGCATCAGGAAACGGTCGAGCTGCGCCTCGGGAAGAGGGAAAGTACCGGCGGTCTCAATTGGATTTTCCGTGGCGATTACGAAGAACGGAGCTGCCAGGGAGTAGGTGACACCGTCGATGGTGACCTGCTTTTCCTCCATGCATTCCAGGAGGGCCGACTGCGTACGCGGAGTCGCGCGGTTCAACTCGTCGGCGAGCAGGATGTTGGTAAACACCGGACCGTAGCGAAGCACGAAGTCGTCCTTCTTGCGGTTGAAGTAGTTGATACCGGTGATGTCGGACGGCAGAAGGTCGGGCGTGAACTGAATGCGGGCAAATGCGCCGGAGATGGACGCCGCAAGGGCTTTGGCGAGAGTCGTCTTGCCGGTGCCGGGAACATCCTCGATGAGGACATGGCCGCCGACAAGCATTGCCGCGAACATCTCGTCAATCACGTCATCCTTGCCGATAATGACCTTCTGAATGTTGGTCTTGAGTGCGGTTAAGGGCTTGCTCATAGAATTACATACCTCCTGAATATATTGTTGCGTGTCTTATTTTCTGTTTAACGCCGGAGAATCCGGCACGGGTTCGAAGTCGGAGACGGGATTGCCGGTGAGCATATCCCGAAGCATCTCGGCCGCCGGGGTCAGCGGGCGGGAATCGTCGTAGGCGAGCAGCAGCGCACGCTCCGGAAGAGGGTCGCTTATGGTGAGCTCGCACAGGTCGTCGGTGTTGCCGGAGCCGTGCAGGCAGTAGTCCGGAACGCAGGCTATGCCTAAGCCGATGCGGGCGAGATCCAGCAGCAGGTCGTTGCTGTTCAGTTCAATCTCGGGCGCAAGGTCCAGGGAGTGCTTCTGAAAATGTTCGTGCAGAAAAGCGCTTGTCGCCGAGTGCTTGCTCAGCATCATCAGCGGGTAGTGCAGCAGTTCCGCGAGAGACAGCGGAACGGGCCGTCCGTCCTGGCGGCGGAAGCAGTCGGAAAATGCCTTCGGGTTGCCGACGAAGATGTCGTGAAAGGTTTTCACGGTTACGGTCGTCCGGTTTCCTCCGAGCAGCGGATTCGGCGAGTTGGTGACAATCAGGTCGACATCGCCGGCCGAGAGCATCTGCGCACACTGCGGAGAAGTGCCGTTTACAATGTTGATGTGTACCTCCGGCAGAAGCTCATGCAGGCGCTTAAAATACGGAACCAGAACATAGCGGCAAATCGTGTCGCTTGCACCGATGCGAAGCTGCGAGGAGAGACGGCCGGAGTTGAGCACCTGCTGCTCGCCGCGCAAAATCAGATGCACCGCGGGTTCGATGTGCTTAAACAGCATCTCGCCTTCCTTCGTGAGCGTAACGCGCTTGGTCTTGCGGACAAAGAGCGTCTGCCCGAGGCGCCGCTCCAGAGTGCGGACAGACTGGCTGACCGCAGACTGCGAGATGAAGAGCTTGCTCCCTGCCTCGGAAAAACTGCGCGAAGTGGCGACATAGTAAAATACCTTGTACAGTTCGTAACTGATATCCATAATGCGGCTCCGTTAATAACTGGCAATCAGAACCAGCGTCAGAACAATGATACCGGCCTGCACGACAGCGAACCGGAACACCGTCTGCGCGTCTGCCCAGTGAAGATTTTTGCGGGCGTGGTCGTGAAGCGGTGTGCGAATGTTTTTTAAAATGTGAATCCTGACGGAGCGGAGAAGCGCAAGCTTCAAAAGGCCGAGGCCGCCGTCAAGAATGAATACAAGGCAGAACGGGATAAACAAAAGCGCATGGCCGGAGCGCAGCGCAAGCATGGCCAGAAGAACGCCGAGCGCCCGGGAACCCGCATCTCCCATGAGCATTGAGCTGGGGGAAGCGTTAAACCACAGGTACGGAATCAGACACATAATCATACCCGCGGCGAGCGTTGTGTTGCCTGAGGTGACAGCCGCGGAAAGCTTATCGATGCTGACGGCGCTTCCCGCAACGGCGAAGCCGCCCACATAAGCGAAGCCCGTAAGCGCCGCGACAGACAGCGTCGCGCAGAGCCCGTCCACGCCGTCCGTGCAGTTGACCACATTGATGGCGCCCCATACGAGGGCGGTTGCAAGGAGGATGTAAAGCACGGCCGGAACTTGGAAGGACTGCTCCTCTGTCTTCCCGAAGAGCCCCTTGATAATCAGCCTGCCGTCATAGAAGCCCCAGGCAGCCAGGCCGGCTCCGAGCGAAATTCCGAGGTCGAGGAGACCCTTCTTCAGTCCGCTCCACGGCACCGTGCCGGCGTCATCGAGATATCCCGTAATCATCGACGCGGCAATCAAAAGCAACAGCACCGTAAGCTCCCACGAAAGCGGGAGAAATACGAAGGAGCACGTCACATAGGCGAGGATGAAAAGCAGTCCGACGCCGCGCGTCTTGCCCCGCGAGAGTTCTCCGTTCACGGCGAAAGCGCGTCCCTGGTCGCAGGGCATCCTGTCGCGCATCGCAAGGAGCAGAAAAGTCGTGAGACATCCGCAGCAGATGTAGTATAAATAACGGACAATCACCGAAAGCTCCCAATCGAGCTGTTCGAAAATCCAGAAAATCATGAAACCGCCTCCGTGAGACTGCATATTGCGATCGCAAGGGGCACTGCTCCATGATGATCGTAAGAAAAGTATAGCACAGAAAATGCCCGAAAACAATAAGCAGAGCTTATAAAATCAATGACTGATATTCATTTTATTTATGGTTGTGCGGGTGGTATAATCGTGGGTAAGAAAAATCGGGCCGGTGAGGGCCCGGGACGGAGGCAGAACATGAGTCTTGTCAGACGGATCTATGTGGAGAAGAAGGCGCCTTTTGCGGTTCGCGCGAAGGAACTTGCAGGCGAAATCCGGGAGTATCTCGGACTGAAGACGCTCACAAATGTGCGCGTATTTGTGCGCTACGATGTTGAAAATATCAGCGAGGAGACATACCGGAAGGCGCTCGGAACCGTATTTTCCGAGCCGCCGATCGACGATGTATACGAGGAGAAACTGCCGCAAAATAAGGGCGACCGCGTATTTTCCGTGGAGTATCTGCCAGGACAGTTCGACCAGAGAGCCGATTCCGCGGAGCAGTGCGTGAAACTCCTTAACGACGCGGAGGAGCCGATCATCCGCAGCGCGACGACCTATGTGCTTTCGGGCGAGATGACCGACGAGGAGTTTGCCGGAATCCGCGCATACTGCGTGAATCCCGTGGACTCGAGAGAGACCGACGAGACGAAGCCGGAGACGCTTGTTGCGGAGTTTGCGGTGCCTGAAGATGTTAAGATTTTTGACGGATTTCGCGACATGGGCGAAAAGGAGCTGAAGGAGCTCTACGATTCCCTGAACCTTGCGATGACCTTCCGCGACTTTTTGTTCATCCAGGAGTACTTCCGCGGCGAGGAGAAGCGCGACCCGTCCGTGACGGAGATTCGCGTTCTGGATACCTACTGGTCCGACCACTGCCGCCACACGACATTCCAGACGGAGCTCACGGATGTGACGATTGACGAGGGCGATTACAGCGCGCCGATTAAGGCGGCATTTGACGCATACAAGGCGGAGCGCGAGGTGCTTTACAAGGGCCGCTCCGACAAATTCATCTGCCTCATGGATGTTGCTCTTCTCGCGATGAAGAAGCTTCGCGCGGAAGGCAAGCTTGCGGACATGGAGGTTTCCGACGAGATCAACGCCTGCTCCGTGGTTGTGCCGGTTCCGGTGACGAGAGACGGCAAGACCGAGACCGAGGAGTGGCTTGTGTTCTTCAAGAACGAGACGCACAACCATCCGACCGAGATCGAGCCTTTCGGCGGTGCGGCTACCTGCCTCGGCGGCGCAATCCGCGATCCGCTCTCGGGCCGCGGCTATGTATATCAGGCGATGCGTGTCACCGGCGCGGCAGACCCGACGGCTTCCCTGAAGGCGACGCTTCCGGGCAAGCTTCCGCAGAGAAAGCTCACGACAGGCGCTGCGAAGGGATACAGCTCCTACGGAAACCAGATCGGTCTGGCGACCGGCCTTGTGGATGAGATTTATCATCCGAATTATGTTGCAAAGCGCATGGAGATCGGTGCGGTTATGGGCGCCGCTCCGCGTGCCAATGTAAAGAGAGAAAACAGCGATCCCGGCGACATCATTATCTTGATGGGCGGGCGCACCGGCCGCGACGGCTGCGGCGGGGCAACGGGATCTTCCAAGAAGCATACGACGGAATCCATCCACACCTGCGGTGCGGAGGTTCAGAAGGGTAACGCTCCGACGGAGCGCAAACTCCAGAGACTGTTCCGTCGCCCTGAGGTCAGCAGCCTCATCAAGAAGTGCAACGACTTCGGTGCGGGCGGAGTTTCCGTAGCAATCGGCGAGCTTGCAGCGGGTCTTCGCGTCGACCTCGACAAGGTTCCGAAGAAGTATGCAGGTCTCGACGGCACGGAGCTTGCCATCTCCGAGTCTCAGGAGCGTATGGCGATTGTCGTGGATAAGAAGGATGTTCCGGCGATGCTTGCATTTGCCGACGAGGAGAACCTCGAGGCGGTGACGGTTGCCGAGGTGACCGCAGAGCCGAGACTTGTGCTTGTGTGGAGAGGCAAGGAGATTGTAAATATCTCCCGCGCGTTCCTCGACACCAACGGCGCTCACCAGGAGACCACGGCGGAGGTTACGGTACCGTCGAAGAAGGATTCGTATTTTGCGAAGGAAAGCAAATACACGGCCCATGCGACCGACAAGATCGGCGGCTACGGCGAGGCTTCGAACACGGCGGAAGGCCGCAGGAACGCATGGCTTTCCATGCTTGCCGACCTCAATGTCTGCTCCAAGAAGGGCCTTGTGGAGATGTTCGACTCCTCCATCGGTGCCGCAACGGTGACGATGCCCTACGGCGGCGTTTACCAGGCGACGCCCACGCAGACCATGATTGCAAAGCTTCCGGTGCTGGACGGCACAAGCGACACCGTGACGATGATGAGCTACGGCTTCGATCCGTACCTCTCGTCCTGGAGCCCGTTCCACGGCTCTGCGTACGCGGTCATCAGCTCGGTGGCTAAGATTGTTGCTTCCGGCGGCGACTTCCGCAAGATCCGTTTCACCTTCCAGGAGTATTTCCGCAGACTCGGCAACGACCCGAAGCGCTGGGGCGAGCCGCTGGCAGCTCTGCTCGGCGCCTACGATGCGCAGACGAAGCTCGGGCTTCCGTCCATCGGCGGCAAGGACTCCATGTCCGGTTCCTTCAACGAGATTGATGTTCCGCCGACCCTCGTGTCCTTCGCCGTTGACATCGCGAAGCTTTCGGATGTGGTGACCGACGAGTTCAAGAAGGCGGGCAGCCGCGTGGTTGTATTTGATATGGCTAAGGACGCCTATGACCTTCCGGATTACGACAAGGCCATGGCGATGTACGATACGATTCACGAGCTTGCGGGCAAGGGAGCATTCCTCTCGATGTACGCCCTGGGCAAGAACGGTATCGCAGAGGCCATGAGCAAGATGGCCTTCGGTAACGGTCTCGGCTTCAAGCTCTGCGGCAAGGTTTCCTACGAGGAGGCCATGGCTCCGGCTTACGGCAGCATCCTCGCGGAAATCGAGGAGGACAAGCTTGCGATGCTCGACGCAGCAGGCATTGCTTACCGCAAAGTCGGCAAGGTGACCGGCGACGGCAACATCGTATGGAAAATGGGTAGCGGCTGCTGCGAGAACGAGAAGAAGGCGGAGTGCGGTCAGGCCGACGCCATGGTGCTTCCGCTTGCGGACGCTCTGGCAGCTTACACCGGAACGCTTGAGCAGGTGTTCCCGACCCGCTCGAACATGGCCGACGCCATTGAGAGCGCAAAGGTTCCGACGCAGCTCTTCGACGCTAAGACCGTCTATGTAGCGAAAAACAAGATTGCGGTTCCGAAGGTATTCATCCCGGTATTCCCGGGCACCAACTGCGAGTACGACTCCATGCTTGCATGGCAGCGCGCCGGCGCCAAGGTGGAAACCGTGGTGTTCCGCAACATGACCGGCCCTGCGATTCAGGAGTCCGTAGAGGCTTTTGTAAAGGCCATCGACGATGCACAGATTCTGATGTTCCCCGGCGGATTTTCCGCAGGTGACGAGCCCGACGGCTCCGGCAAATTCATCGCCACCGCCTTCCGCAACCCGCGCATCAGCGACGCGGTAAACCGTCTCCTCAAGGAGCGCGACGGCCTGGCTTTAGGTATCTGCAACGGTTTCCAGGCTTTGATTAAGCTCGGACTTGTGCCTTACGGCGAGATTCGCCCGCAGACCGCGGACAGCCCGACGCTTGCGATGAACAACATCGGCCGCCATATCAGCAAGAGCGTGTACACCAAGGTTGTTACCAACAAGAGCCCCTGGCTTGCGAAGGCAACCCTCGGCGGTGTGTACAGCATCCCGGCTTCCCACGGCGAGGGACGCTTCGTTGCGAACGACGAGTGGCTTAAGAAGCTCTACGACAACGGCCAGATTGCGACGCAGTACGTTGACGAAAACGGCAACCCGACCATGGTGGAGCAGTTCAACCCCAACGGTTCCTACTGGGCAATCGAGGGTATCACCTCCCCGGACGGCCGTGTGCTCGGCAAGATGGCGCACAGCGAGCGCCGCGGCGAGGGCGTTGCCAAGAACATCACCGGCGAGCAGAACCAGCTGATCTTCGAGAGCGGCGTGGCGTACTATCTGTAAACCTCGAAAAACCAATTGGATTTCCATGGACGATTCAGGCGGAAGGAACAGGACAGTTTCTTCCGCTTGGTTTTTTTTCTGTTTTGTGAGATAATAAAGATCCAAGGCTTATGCGAGACTTTGGTTTTTCGGAGGGAGAAATTTATGAAGAGAAGGTTATATGGTTTGGTTTTACTGTGTATGTTCTGCGGAATGTTCGCCGTGTCCGCCTGCGATTCGAAGAGAGCGACCGGCGAAACTCCGGCGAAAACGGAGGTGCCGGGGAGCGGAGTGAACAGTTACATTTATGACCCGATGGGAACTCCGACAGCGACGCCGACGACACCGTTTTGGCTTGGGATTTCCCCTACGGCGACGCCGACAGCGCTCCCGGAGGGCATACAGAGACCGACGCCGGTTGTCGATATAACGGAACCGGAAACGAAGGTTCTCGGAATTCCCGGGACGACAGATGCTTCGGAGAAGATAACGGTGGAAGTTTCTTTCGGAAACCCGGAAGAAGAGGGAAATGCGTATTTCAGGGAGCATTTTCCGAAGTTGGCTTCGATCGTCGACCGGCGGAAAAATACGGATGGCGAGTTTACCGAGGAGGAGTACACGGCCTTTGAGAAACGGGCGCTTTGCCCCCGCTTATGGTTCGAGGAGCAGACGGAGCAGTTCTTCCTTAAGTATCCGGAACTTCTCTCGCGCCGCGGAGAGGGCGATATGGTGCAGCTGATTCTCGAACTGACCTATCCGGAGATGCTCCGGCTGGCGGAGGATGCGCAGGTTGTGCGCATTTTCCCTCCGACGGACACGTATTACGGAAGTCCCTATGTACAGGTCGTCGGAATCTGCAACGGGAAAAATGTCTATGATGTCACCCGTCGGCAGTATTCCACGGACTACTGCGGTGACGGCAGTTCCGAAAATCTGGATTACAACCTCGGGAGAGTGCTTTCTCTCATTGAGGATGACGAATATCTGCGGATTGCCTATACTGTCGGGCTGACGGATACGGCGTATGCGGAAAGGATGGAGAAAAGCCGGAGAGAGAACGGCAGGATGAGTGATGTGGAGTGGTTTGACTGGCTGCGCGGCACCTGGTACGGAAACATGGAAGTATTCAAGGCGCAGCGTACGCCGTACGAACTCTACCGATTTCTTCCGACGCCGGAGTGGACAGTCCTGCGGCATGGTGAAATGTACGCCAGCACCGCGGATCGGATTCGTGCGATGTGCCCGGATGCAATCGCTTTTGACGGCGAGTACTACATTGTGCTGACCACAAAAAAGCAGCTGCTGGAGTTCTGCCCGGGATTCCGGAAAGCGCTTTGCTTAAGTGCGATTCCCTCCGAGACCGGATTGGATGTGTTGCGGGAGAAGGGGTGGTGTCTGCGATTCTTCTGGGGAGCCAATGTCTGGGCCGCTGAGGACGGATACTATGAGGGCGAGCGGTTGCCGGATGTGGCAGAGGGCGAGAGATGCGTTCAAAGACCCGTGAGAGAACCGATGGTAACGGCCTCCGATGAGGTTTATGATTCGGAAGCGCTTCCGCCGGACCCGCAGGAGCAGCAGATCCCTGAGAACGGCATGATGATGTTCGGCCTCGGCGAGGAGTACGGGGAGGTTCCGGAAGGCAATTTGATGCGGATCGCTTTTGTTCTGGGACCGGGTCGTACGAGATGCGAGCAGTTGATCCGACGGTACCGGGCGGAATACGGTACTTCGGAGAGCACATGGGATGCGTGGCTTGCAAGCCCGGCAGGACAGAAGGAGCTTCGACTTCGCATGCGGGAGATTACGGAACCGGTCTATGAGAGTATCCGGTATTACGGTTTTGCCAATGTGAAGGAATACGAGCTCGGAGAAGGCCGGGTTCCCGCCGGCTGGGATGAGGGACTTACCGACGGACGGGTGATTGTCGTGGAAACCACGCGGGAAAAGCTTGAGGAATTCCTGCCGGCAATCCGGAATCTTGCAGAGGGCGAGTGCTACGGTTCGCAGGAGTCGGCCTGGAATTGGAGTGCCCACATTTTCCTGCGCATCTATTGGCAGGGCGCTGTCGACAACTTGAAAACGGGGGATTTTGCGGTAAACTGAGGTTCGAATGCTGCGATGCTGCGCCGCGGGGGAAATACCCTGCGAAACAACGAAAGGAAGTAACGGCTGAATAAGGATTGAACTATGAACGAAAAGATAACGAAACTGATGAAGCGATGCGGACTCGGTGAGGTCACGGCGGAGATTACGCCCGTGTCCGGCGGGCTGATGCACCGCATGTTCAAGGTGCGCACGGACAGCGGAATCTATGCCGTGAAGCGCTTAAACCCGGAGATTATGAAGCGTCCGACCGCGAGGGAAAACTATGCGGCGGCGGAAGCGCTGGAGGCGCGGCTTGAGGAAGCGCGCGTTCCGATGGTGGCGGCGCTGACACTTAAGGGCCGGAAAATGCAGGAGCTCGACGGGGAGTTTTTCTACATTTTCCGCTGGCAGAAGGGCCGGATCACCGACGCGAACACGGTGACGGCGGAGCAGTGCCGGAAGGCCGGGGAGCTTCTTGGGAGGATTCACGCAATCGATTCGAGGGCTGCGGAACCGGATGCGCCGGAGCTGAGCACGATTGATTTTGCGGGATATGCGCGGATGGCGCAGGAGGCAGACAGCCCGGTGGCGGAGCTTCTTGCGAAGAATACAAAGCTGCTTACGGAGGCGCAGCAGCGGCTCAACGAGGCGCGGGAAGCGCTTCCGGCGATTGTGAGCATCTGCGACGATGACATGGACCCGAAAAATGTGATGTGGTTCCGGGGTAAGCCCTTCGTCATCGATTTGGAGTGCCTTGCGTACGGCAACCCGGTGGGGGCATTTGTCGACCTTGCGCTGCAATGGGCAGGCATGGTGAACGGCGCGTACCGGAGGGAGAATCTGGAGGCCTTTTACGAGGGGTACCGGAGCGCTTACGACAACGGTTTTCTTGCGTACGACGCGCTGTACGGGATTGCGTACACATGGGTCGAGTGGCTTACATACAACATCCGCCGTGCCCTCGGACTGGAAGGAAGCGGCGAGGACGAACGGCAGCTCGGCGAGCGGGAGGTGCGCAATACCGTTGCGCGGATTAAGGCGCTCGGCGATGCGGAGGAGGAAATCTGCGGAACGCTGCGGGAGCTGCGCGTCCGCGAGATGGAGGGCGTCTTTGACAGGGCAACCGCCCTGTTGAAGGAAATCGGAAAATTCGGCGCGAAGGCGAAGAAAACGCGCGCCGCGGGGAAACTGCGGCAGGAGCTTCGGACGGCGATTGACGCGCTGGAGGCGTACTATGAAAGCCCCCTGTGGAAGGCGGATTTTGCGGCCGACGAGGACGGCAGATTCCCTGCCGGGATGAAGCGGGGAGTGCTCTCCGAGGACGGTGTGTATGATTTGCTGGAGCAGTACGGCGAACTGGCATAGATGCAATTCACGAGCGCAGCGCTTTTCGCTTGAATTGCGCACCCGATGTGGTACAATGCGAAGAAGAGCGGGTGTGCTGAGGCGGGATTCCGCATCTGCGGATGAAAAATGAATTGGTGTGACGAAATGAAACTGACTGAGAAGAAAATCAAAACTCCGGCTGCGGTCGGGCTTGCGGATTCCACGGTCGGGACGGCCGGGGCTTCGGAAGCTTGCGGGGAATTCAGCATTCTGAATCTGCACGGAGAGGATTTTATCGGCGACGACGGCGGGGAGACCGAGGCGTTTTATCAGGATTTGAATCTTCTTCCGGTGATTGACAAGATGACATTGGCCCGGTGGAAGTCTGTCCGGAAGCTGTTTTTTTATTTGCCGAAAAGCGCGGAGGATACGGCCTATCGGCGGGCTGTGTATGCGGATGTAAAGAAGGAACCGGTTTATCGTGCGCTGCTTGCGTTTACGGAGAAAGCAGCCGCCGTGCAGGAGCTTATCCGCGAGAAGGAGAGGACCTCGAATCCGCTGCAGAGAACGGTGTGGAAGCTCCGCGAAGCCGGCGCTTACATAAGTGCGTTCGAGGAGCTGGCGGAAGTGCTTTCCGGGGCGGAGCCCGCTTCGGACGGAATGCGGGAGTTTCTCCGGATTCTTACGGAGCTTCTCGAGGACGGTGGATATCGCCGGATGCGGGAGGAGACGCAGAGACTTCTCTCCGAGATCCGGGGAATCCGCTTTGTTGTGACTTATGAGAAGGACCGCATCCGCGTGGAGCCCGTGGAGGATAGCGCCCCGGGGCGGCTTCGCACAGCAGAGGGAGCCGCGGAGGAGCGGCGCCCGGCGGGAGAGGCGGCGTCGCACGAAGCCACCTGCGAGGAGTGGCTCTCGCTCTTCGACGGCGGGGAACTCGCGGGGATGTCGAATCCCTTTGTGACGGACTCGGTGCTCTCGGAGATTGAAAGTGCATGCCTTGATTTGCTGAAGGAGAAGAAGCCGGACTTCTTCCGCACCCTGGAGAGGGCGGCGGAATACGAGACCTCGTACGCGCGTCCGGTGCTTTCACGGTTTGAGCGGGAGATTCCGTTTTATCTTGCCTTTCGCGGTTTTCAGCTGGAGATGGAGAGGGAAGGCTTTGCCTTCGCAACCCCTGCGGCGGACGGGGAAGCGCCCATGGAGGCGAAGGGGCTGTATGATATTGCGCTTGCGCTTGCCTCGTATCCGGAGGGACGCCCCGTGATTTCCAACGATTTTTATTACGGGGAAGGGGAGCGGTTCTTTGTGCTCACCGGTCCGAACCAGGGCGGAAAGACGACCTTTGCGCGGAGCCTCGGGCAGCTGGTGTTTTTCGCGGCGATGGGCCTCGATGTGCCTGCAAAATCGGCAAATGTTCCCTTCTTTGCGAAAATCCGGTCGCATTTTTCGGTGGAGGAGAGCGCGGAGTCCGGCCGCGGCAAGCTCATGGAGGAGCTGGTGCGCCTCGCCCCGATGATGCGCGAGGAGGAGCGGGGGTCCTTCGTCATCATCAACGAACTGTTTACCACGGCGGCGAACTATGATGCGCAGATCATGGGGAAGCGCGTGCTTTCGCATTTTCTTGCCCTTGATTGCCGGGGTATCTATGTGACGCATCTTGCGGAGCTCGCGGAGGAAAATGCGGGCATTGTGAGCCTTCGCGCGATGCTTGACGCACAGGGGGCTCCGAATTTTGAAATCCGCAGAGGCAGCCCGGAGGATACCGTGTGCGCGGCGGGGACAGTCGGAAAATACAGGCTGACCTACGGACAGTTAAAGGAGCGCTTATGAAAGTTTGCTTGTTGTACGGGGACCGGGAGCAGGCGAACCGGGAGCCCTATTATGATACCGGCAGCATCATTCGGGACCTCGGACTCGAGGTCCTGTTCCGCGCGGCGGCGCAGCGGCTCACCTACGAAAACGGCGAGCTTAAGCAGGTGGAAGAGCCGGATTTGTATGTGCGGGAAATGTTCCGCACGGTGATGATGACGCCGCTTACCACGGCGGAGGAGATTGCGTTCCGGCAGGAGATTGTCATGGAATGTCTCCGCCTGCCGGATTTGATGCAGAAGCTGTACCGCATAAGCACGGTGGTCCTCGCAAAATGGAACGAGCTCGGCAGGGGAGTCCGCGGCCGCATCCGGCAGGGAAATCCCGTGATGCAGCTCACCACGGAGATTCGGGTACTTCGCCTTTTTGTCGATGCGCTCGCAAAAATACGGACGCTTCCGGAGCTGCAGGGCGAGCTGTTCTCGCAGGGGCTTCGCGCGTTCCGGGACGGCCTGGAGCGCGAATTTTCCGCGGAGTTTGAGGCCGAAGTCCGAAAGCTTCTCGCGGACATTGCGTTTTACACGGAGGAGTTCGACCCGCGGGCGGCGGAGGAGCAGGGGACGGTTGTCAGACCGCGGATTGTGTTTGAGTGCGGTCTTGAGGACGGCCTGAAGTTCAGCTCCCCGAAGCTGCTTTCCGTCAGCTCGGAGCAGGTAAAATACATCCGTCCGGGGAGCACCCGGGCAAAGCTTAAGAAGTTTACGGACGCTGTGACAAAGGACGGCTTTTCGACCGTTGAGGACGCAAGATTTCAGGTCCAGGCGCAGCAGCTGCAGTACAGCGTCGTAAAATATCTGATGAAGCGGCAGCGGAAGTGGATGGAGGGATTCCAGACATTTTTCGACCGGCTTCGGGAGCAATCGGCGTTTTATCTCGGCGCGGTTTTGCTGAAGGCGCATGCCGACCGGGTCGGCATACAGTGCTGTTTTCCCAAGGTGTGCGACCGCAGGGACCTTTCCTTTGCGGACCTTAAGGAGCTCGTGATGGGGCTTTCGCAGCGTGTGAATGTCGTCGGAAACACTTGCGAACTCCGGGGGAAGGATGTTTTGATTGTGACCGGCGCGAACCAGGGCGGCAAATCCACCTTCCTGCGGAGCATCGGTGTTGCGCAGCTGTTGATGCAGTGCGGTCTTCCGGTGGCGGCGCGGTCGTACCGAAGCGGCATTTTCCCGCGGATTTTCGTACATTTTACGAGGCGTGAGGACAGCGCGATGAACAGCGGCCGTCTCGACGAGGAGCTCCGCCGTATGAACGGCATCGTGGAGCATATCGGCGACGGGTCGCTGGTGCTTTTTTTTTTTAATGATACGGCGACCACCGAGAAGGAAGGCTCGGTCATCATGTATGATATCGTCCGCGCGCTCTCGGAGGCAGGCGTCCGCATTCTGACGGTTACGCACCTGCTCTCATTTGCGAAACGCGTCTATGAGGAGGCGAAGGAAGCGCCGGATTCGCCCTGCGAGTTTCTGTCGGCGGAGCGTCTGCAGGACGGCACGAGAACCTTCCGGATGATTCGGGGCGAGCCGGAGCTCACGAGCTTCGGTCTGGATCTCTACGACGCAATTGTCGGAAAATAAAGGCTTTACGAAAGTGATTGTCACATGGACAAAAACAAGAAACAGGGGATACTCTATATCATCGGAGCGGGATTTTGCTTTGCACTCATGACCTTCTTTGTCCGAATGGCCGGGGATTTGCCGACGATTCAGAAGGCGTTTTTCCGCAATGTCGTCGCGGTGTTCGTGGCGTTTGTGCTGCTGCTGCGAAGCAATGAGGGATTTCGCATACAAAAGGGCAGCATTCCCGGGCTTCTCGCCCGGAGCTTCTTCGGCACCTGCGGCATTTTGTGCAATTTCTTTGCGGCGGATCACCTGCATATTGCGGACGCGAGCATCCTGAACAAGCTCTCGCCGTTCTTCGCGATTGCCGTGTCCTACTTCATCCTGAAGGAGAAGGCCAATGCGGTGGAGTGGCTCTCGGTGGTGTTTGCCCTGATCGGCGCGGCGTTTGTCGTAAAACCGACGGCCGGCATAAAATCTCTCTACGGGCTTGTCGGCGTGGCGGGCGGTCTGGCGGCGGGACTCGGGTACACCTTCATCCGGTACCTCGGCAGACGCGGCGAGCGCGGACCGGTCATCGTACTGTGGTTTTCGCTGTTTTCGTGCTTTGCAACCGCACCGTCGCTGTTGTTTGACTATCATCCGATGAGCGGAGAACAGCTTCTGTTTCTGCTGCTCACAGGCCTTTCCGCGACGGGAGGGCAGCTGTGCATCACGAAGGCGTACACGAAGGCTGCGGCGAAGGAGATCTCCGTGTTCGACTATTCGCAGGTCATTTTTGCGGCTGTGCTCGGATGGATTTTTCTTTCGGAGCTTCCGGACAAATACAGCTGGCTCGGCTATGCCATCATCATCGGCACGGCCGTCGCAAAATGGCGCTACATGATGCGCCGCGACATTGCGGCTTCGAAGGAAACATGATATACTGTAAGGCACCAGAGGAGGAAAAACCATGGAACACAAAGCAACATTGCGCGTGACGGGAACGGGCATGCTTCGCATCAGGCCCGATGTCACGCGAATTACCATCAGCCTGACGGGCTGTTACAAGGAGTACGGCGAGTCGATCAAGCGGTCGGCAGAGGACACGGAGAGCCTTAAGGATATTCTGGCAGGCCTTGATTTTGCGCGGACGGACTTAAAGACGCTTTCTTTTCATGTGTCGGAGCGGACGGAGAGTTACCAGGATAAGGACCACAACTGGAAGGAGCGCTTTCTCGGATATGAGTACCGGCATGTGATGAAGCTGGATTTCGACTCCGACCAGGAGCGGCTCGGCAGAGTTCTGTATGCGCTTGCGCACGCGAGCGTGAAGCCGGAGTTTCGCATAAGCTACACGGTGAAAAATCCCGAGGAGTCGAAAAATGCCCTTATAGCCGCGGCTGTCGCCGATGCAAGGGCGAAGGCGGGCGTTCTGGCGGCGGCTTCCGGCGTGAAGCTCGGGGGCATTTTACGCATCGATTACTCGCTGGCCAACCCGGATTTCGAGGTTCGCCCGATGGCGTCCAACCTTATGATGGCGAAGGCGTGCCGCGATGATTGTGCGGGGAGCTATAACCTCGACATCGAGCCCGACGACATCGAGGTGACGGATATCGTCACGGTCGTTTGGACAATCAGCGGAAAGGGAGCCGCCGAGTAAATTTCCGGAGCGTGCGGCTTCGGGCGGCGCGGGGGCGCCGGGATTATCAAAAGAATGACAGAGGAATGATTTATGGTAAGTGTTACGACAAAGAGAGGAAGTGCAGGTCGCGTGAGAGTACGGAAAATGTGTGCAATCGCTCTGATGAGCGCGGTGATTGCCGTGTGTGCGTGGATTACGATTCCGCTTCCGGCAATCTCCTTCACGATGCAGATCTTCGGTGTGGCGGCGGCGCTGACGATTCTCGGTGGCTGCGACGGAACGATTGCGATTGCTGTGTATCTCATGCTCGGACTTGCCGGAGTTCCGGTGTTTTCCGGATTCCGGGGCGGGGTCGGAGTATTGACGAATGCGACAGGCGGATACATCGTCGGCTTTTTGCTCATGGGATTGTTGTACCGGTTGCTCGAGAAGCGCGGCGGCAACGGTGCGGTGCGCCGGATGGTGAGTCTCCTTGCGGGGCTTGCCGTGTGCTACGCCTTCGGAACCGCGTGGTTTGCCGTGATGTTTGCCGGCGGAAGAAGCGTCTGGGCGATTCTCTCGCTCTGCGTGTTCCCGTTCATCGTGCCGGACGTGCTTAAGATTGTGCTTGCCTGTGTCGTAGGGGTGGCCATCCGGCGAAGCGGCGTGATGAACGCTCTGTCGGAGGAGGTTTCCGACACGGTGACCCGGGACGGGGGAAGACGGCAATGAGTGTAAAAGAGCGTGCCCGAAGCGCATTTTGGAAGACCCCGTCGAAATATATACTGCTTGCGGTAACGGCGCTTGTGATGGTGATGGGCGGCGTGTTCGGCCTCGTCGTCAGCATGATTTTCCGTGTCGGCTATGAGCCTGCCGTCGATGCGGTTTCCGCGTATTACAGCGAGGGCATTACCGACCCCGTGTCGGAGTACCTCAAGCGAAGCGGCCGCGAGGCGGAGACGACGGTGAAAAACCGCAAACTGCCCATAGAGGATTTGCCGGCGCTCGCGGCGGAATTCGGCGCGAAGGATTTGTATGTTGTCGATCAGGCGCGCTGCGGGGAGATTCGCGAGGAGGCGAAGGAGAAGGGCACCTATGCGGCGTTCTCTTTTCCGGAGAAACTGCTTGAAAACAACGGCTTCGGAACGAAGACAACCAATCTTCTTCGCAATGTTCTCTACGGAACGGTGCCGCGGGACGGCGCCCACGAGGCCGTGATTACCATGCAGCTTGCGGAGAAGCTCGGCGTTGACCGGGACCACCTTGACGGAGTCACCGTTGAGATTGACGGCGTCGCCTACGAGGTCGTCGGAATCGGCGCGCGTGGGGCGTTTGACCAATACATGAAAAATGACGACGGGGACACGGTGCTGCTCTCTTACACGGAGGGCGATAACAGGGGCACCTACCGCTACAATGCGGATTCGTTTGCGGAATTTTGCGAGCGCCAGAAGGAGTATTACGGAGTATTACCGGAGCCTGGACGGCGTCGAGATGTCTTTCGACACCGCGGTTTTCGTGAGTCCGTCCTCGGTGTCGGAACTGACCGGAGCGATTGCCGCGCGGTATCCCGGAAGCGCCGTATATTCGAAGGACTACTATGATACCCTGAAGACCGGCCGCGACATGGACGGCGCTTTGTATTTGTTCCTCTCGCTGCTGCTTCCGCTCTCCATCCTTGAGGGCATACTGAACTCGGTTTTGTTTGCGTCCGAAAAGAAGGTTTACACGAGAAATCAGTTTGCGTCCGTGCAGGAGCGCGAAGAGTTCCGCGCCGAATATCACAGGCAGTATTACATTTTCTGGGCGTTGTGCCTTGTCGTCGGAGTGCTGTCGGCAACGGTTGTGCTGTCTCTGGTCGGATGGAACACCCTGTCCGCAGTCATATTGATCGGCGAGCTTGTGATTGTGCTTGGTCTGGCCGTCTTCTTCACGGAGCGCCACTACCGGGCGGGAAGAAGAGCATGACAACGAAGAAAAAGTATAAAAACAGCGGCGTCCCGACGGGGGCGCCGCTTTGTTGTCCGGTTGTTCGGGAAATCAGTCGTGGCGGAGAACCGCAAGAAGCCGCTCTCTCACGCCGTCCATCCGCTCGTCGACGATGCCGAAATCCATTTTGCGATAGCTCCAGGCGGCAGAGCCGATGGAGTGTTTGCGCATGGCGGCGTGGAACGCTTCGTACCACAGAAGCGCCTCCTCGGGGTCGACAAGGTCGATGACGCCGTATTCGCCGCAGTACAACGGAACATTGCGCTCGTCCGCGACGGCAATCGCGTCCGCGAACAGAGCCTCAAAGTACGATGCGTCCGGGGTGTCCTGCGGGTTGAAACGGTCAAAGGAAGCGGAAAATGCCGCTCCGAGATGCTCCACACTCTTCGCCGCATATTCGCTGTAGGGCATTTTGAACGGGCAGCGGAAGTCGAGCGCCATGGAGGAGATCCAGCGCGCGCCCTGGTGGGTGAAGAGGAGAGGCTCATAGCAGTGGAAGTTGTAGATGATGTGCTCATCCTGCGGAAAACCGATATCGCGCACAGCCTCCACGCTGTTGTTCCAATAGCCGCCCACAAGGATGGAAACGGTCGGCGCGATGCGGCGGATTCTCTTGATGCAGGTGTCGGCGATGCGGTTCCATGCGTCGCAGTACTCCTTCTCCGTCACCTCGTTGAGAAGCTCGAAAGCGAGGGAATCCTCGTATTCGCCGTAACGCTCCGCAAACGCTTCCCAGATGCGGTAGAAGAGGTCCTGATAGCGCGCGTTCTCGAAGAAACCGTGCTCTGCGACCGCGGGATCAAAGGAAAATCCCGGCGTGCGGTGCAGGTCGAGAATCATGTTCAGACCGTTTTTGCGGCACTCCGCAATCGCAAAATCCAGGTAGCGGAAGCCGAGTTCGCGGAACACGCCGCCCTCGTCCATAATCAGGTCATAATCCACGGGAATCCGGATGTGATCCAGACCCCATTCCTTCACTTTTGCAAAGTCCTCCGACTGGATGAACGAATCGTAATGGTTGATTGTATGATCGCACTGCGAGAGCCATCCTCCGAAGTTGATTCCCTTTTCATAGCCTTTCCATTGTCTCATAGTTGCCTCCCATGCCGCATCAGCGGTTTTTTGTTTGTGTACTGCGCAACGCAGCGTATAATTCCTGTGTTGTTACGGGCGCGTCGGCTGCGCGAGGTAGGTCTCGCTTCCGTAAGGTCCGACGCGGAAGTGCGTGTAGGCAAAGGACGCCGCAGCCTTCGTCGGGAAGATGCCGTAGACCGTAGGGCCGGAGCCGCTCATGAGCACGCCGTCGGCGCCGAGCGACTGCATCTGCGTCTTGATGGCCGCAATCTCCGGGCAATGTGTAAGAGTCACGCTCTCCAAAACATTTCCGAGCTTTGATACTACGCCGATGTAGCTGCCGCGGCGGATGGAATCCGCCATACCGTCGACATCGGGATGTTGCAGGTTGTCCATGTCGAGATTTTTGTAGACAAATCCCGTGGAAACGCCCTTCGGTGGTTTGACAAGAAGAATCCAGCAGGAGGGCATGGACGGAAGCGGCGAGATAATCTCGCCGATGCCTTCCGCAAGAGCGGTGCCTCCCGAGATGCAATACGGAATGTCGGCGCCGAGCGTCACGCCGAGTTCGCGCAGCGTGTCGTCGGACAGCCCGAGCGAAAACAGCCGGTTGATTCCGCGGAGCGTGGCCGCCGCATCGGAGCTGCCTCCCGCAAGACCGGCCGACATCGGGATGGTCTTGGCGAGTTCAATGCGCACACCCCGGTCGGGCGCATATTTGCCGAGAAGAAGCTTGGCCGCGTCGTAGACGAGATTGCCGGGCCCCGCCGGAAGCGGCGCAGAACCCACGGAGAGCACGATTCCGGACTCCTCCGCCTGCGAAAGCTTCAGCGTGTCGTGAAGGTCGACCGACTGCATAATCATCCGGACATCGTGGTAACCGTTCTCACGCACGCCGGTGACGTCAAGCGCAAGATTTATCTTTGCATAAGCATATTCAGTGATGGATTTCATAGTACTCCCTTCCCGGGGTTGCCGGTATCGCGCCCCCGAAGCGCAGAGTCGAACAACATCGGTTCCGTATGTATTCAGTATAAGGGGAATGCCCGAAAAATGCAAGGGAATCGACATGCCGGAAATCGTACATTTCGGCTGTCGGAAGTTACTCACTATTTCTTTTTTGTGCTGTTTGTGGTACAATGTATGGGACGCGGGCGAAAGCCCGACATTGTGGGATGTTTTCGGAGGATTGGCTATGAAGAAGACAGTTGCGATTTTGTTCGGCGGACAGTCGTCGGAGCACGATGTATCCTGTGTTTCCGGCGCGACCGTGATTCGAAATATTGACACAGATAAGTACGACACGATTTTGATCGGAATTACGAAGGATGGGCGCTGGCTTTTCGTAGACTCGGTTGAATCGATTGAGAACGGGAACTGGAAGAAGGGGACCATGACGGCGATAATTTCACCCGACAGGAGCCGCAGGGGAGTCCTCCTGATTGACGGCGACAAAGTGATTTTCCGCGCCGTCGATGCGGTGTTCCCCGTGCTGCACGGTCTGTACGGAGAGGACGGAACCGTTCAGGGACTGTTTACACTCGCGGGCATTCCGTATGTCGGCTGCGGCGTGCTGTGCTCCGCAGTTTCGATGGACAAGCTGTACACCAAGATTGTTGTTGATACGCTCGGAATACGACAGGCGCGCTATGTCGCGGTGTTCGGGCATGAGCTTGTGGATATGGACGCCTGTGTGGCGCGCGTGGAGGAGAGCCTTCCGTACCCCGTGTTTGTAAAGCCCTCCAACGCCGGCTCCTCGAAGGGCGTCAACAAGGCGCACAACCGCACGGAGCTCGTGTATGCCCTGAAGGAAGCGTCTTACCATGACCGCAAGATTCTGGTTGAGGAGACCATCGTCGGCCGCGAGATTGAGTGCGCGGTGCTCGGCGACGGAGTGACCGTGGATGCGAGCGGCGTCGGCGAGATTCTGGCAGCGGACGAATTTTACAGTTATGACGCAAAATACAACAACGCCGAGTCGAAGACGGTCCTCGGACCGGAGCTTCCCGAGGGGAAGGAAGAGGAGTTCCGCGATTGCGCGAGAAGAATTTTCCGCGCCCTCGACGGTTTCGGACTGTCCCGCGTCGACTTCTTCCTCGAGAAGGATACGAACGAGGTTGTGTTTAACGAGATTAACACTCTGCCGGGCTTTACCGCCATCAGCATGTACCCGATGCTGTGGGGCGCAAAGGGCCTGGACAAGAAGGCGCTGGTATCGAAGCTTCTGGACCTTGCGTTTCGCCGGTAACGGAGCGCGGGCAGGGATACGCAGTGCGAAAGGACAGTAAAAGTATGAGTTCACAATTACCGATCGGGGTGTTTGATTCCGGCGTCGGCGGACTGACGGTGGTCAAGGAGATTATGAGCCAGCTGCCGGACGAGAGAATTATCTACTTCGGGGATACGGCGAGAGTTCCGTACGGAAACAAATCGCAGGAGACCGTCATCAAATACTCGCGGCAGATTGCGAGATTTCTCCTCTCGGAGAAGGTGAAGGCAATCGTGATTGCCTGCAATACGGCAAGCGCATTTGCTCTGGAGACGCTTACCGCCGAGCTGGATGTGCCTATCATCGGCGTGGTTCGCCCGGGAGCGCGCGCAGCTGCGGAGGTGACGAAGAACGGCCGAATCGGCGTCATCGGCACCGAGGGAACCGTGCGAAGCGGGTTGTACGGCACTTACATTCGGGAGCTTCGCCCCGATGTGGAGGTGTACGGAAAAGCCTGCCCGCTTTTTGTTCCTCTCGTGGAGGAAGGGCTTCATGACGACGAGGTGACGGAATTGATGGCGAAGCGCTATCTCGCACCTCTTCTTGCGAAATCGGTGGACACCATCGTGCTCGGCTGCACGCACTATCCGTTGCTTCGCGGCGTAGTGAGCAAGGTGGCCGGAGACGGGGTGACGCTCGTGAACCCGGCGTATGAGACCGCCAGGGATCTTCGGGAGCTGCTTGCGGAGAAGGATTTGCTGGCGAACTCCGGAACGCAGCGGGAACACCAATTTTTCGTGAGTGATGGAGCCGAGCAGTTCCGAGCATTTGCCAACTCGATTCTCCCGTGCGAAATGATTGAGACGGACGCCGTAAATGTCAAGGTGTTCGCTTAGTACCGTTTACGAACACAGTGTCGGCGCGGACATTTTCGATGCACGGATTACAATGACAGGATTTGACGATGGATATTTTACTTAAGATAACGGGCACCGCCCAGACGGACACCGTGGACACCACGGAGACGCTGACACGCGGCACCTTTCACCGGCACGGCGAGACGCTGTATATCTTCTACGACGGCGCCGACGACGAGACGCCGGAGTTGATTACCCGGCACCGCATCGTGATTGACGGCGACCGCGTGGAAGTTCAGAAGCGCGGGGCAATTCAGACGATGATGGTGATTCAGCCGGGCGAGCTGAACCAATGCGATTACGCGACGCCCTTCGGCATTCTGCGGCTGGACTTCTACGGAATCTCCGTGGATGTCGAACAGACGGAATCGTGCGTGCGCATCCGCATGAGCTACGAAATCCGCATCGACGGAACGGTCGTGTCGGAAAATGAACTTCTGATTGAGGCATTTCCCACGGAAGAAAATACAACGATGTTGCCTTCGCCGGATTGTGAAGGGATAAAGGAAGATACGACGGCACTGTGAGTTACACAGTGCCGTTTTTGTTCGCCTTCGGAAAAAGGCAAAACGGTCGTAAGAAAGACATTTCGGAGGGCACGGGAGAGGCCGGACTGTGAAAAGCAGGCAGAGGAAAGCTGCGACGATGGAGGTGCTGAAGCAGCTGAAAATCGACCATCTGAAGGATAAGCAGGTGAATAAAATCTCCGGCGGGGAGGCGCAGCGATGCGCGATTGCCCGAGCGATGATTTCGGGCAACGAGATCATCCTGTGCGACGAACCTACCGGCGCCTTGGATAAAAAAACAGGCATAACTATAATGGAGTGCCTCAAGAAGCTGAATGAGAGCGGTCGAACCGTGGTTATGGTGACACACGATGAAAGCATCGCAAAATGGGCCGACAGGATATATATCATGGAGGACGGAACGCTGACGGCGAAAAAGACGAACGGATAGTTCACGCGGTGATGTAAACCGAGATAAGATTAAAAAACGGCATCCGCTGTATGGCGGGTGCCGTTATCTGCTTTTGCAAAAAAATCTGCAGTAAATGAAAGACGCTCATGCGAACGGGACATCCGTTCGTGCTTCTTACTTGCGGCGGAAGCGTGCGAAGAGACCCTTTTTCTTCGGCTCGTCCTTCTGCAAAACGCCGCGGAGACCGCGGACTTCCATGATGTAGATGCCGCTGATCATTGCCTTGCACTCTTTCTTGACGGGAATCAGATCGAAAATCTTCTCGTCGCACATCAGGGAGAGAATCTGCGGACCGACCTTGGCCTTGACTACCGGAACCTTCGCGCGGCGCGCGTACTTCGGCGTCTGCTCGAGAACAATCGGCGGGAAGCCGGCGTCCTTTAAGGGCATGCGCTTCTTGTCGATGACCAGCATGGAAGCGGGACGGGCAGCGGCCTTCATCTCGACCATTGCGGCGTCATTTTTCGCCTGAAGCTTGCGGCCGACAATCGACAGAACAATGAAAAGTATGATAATGACAACGGCGACTACGGCGAGCGTAATCCAGAGCCATGTCAACGCCAGAATCGGCAGTGCGGATACGGGAAATGTCATCGGGATACCTGCTTTCTTTTTATTATGGAATAAGGGTATGCTTCATCATTCGAAAACCCACGCCGGTATTGTAACACGGAAGCGGTCGGAAATCAAGCATGAGCCGTGTCTTCCGGCTCCTGACACGGGAACCCGTGCGCCTCGAGCATCGCTACGATTTGCGCGCGAACAACATTCGGAAGTTCCACCTTCTCGTCGCGCGTCAGATTGTCGGTCGGAATCGGTTCGCCGATGATGACGGTGACGCGGGAGCCGCGAATCTTCGGATAATGCTTCTCCAAAATGTCGTCGGTTCCGATCATCGCGACCGGCACGACAGGACAGCCCGTCCGCTCGGCAATCTTGAGGCTGCCGGCCTTGAACGGCATCACACCGCCGCCGCGGTTTCTGGTGCCCTCGGGCATGATGAACATGGAGAAGCCCTCCTTGACGTCCGCGATGGCGGACTGGATGGTCTTAAGCCCCTCCTTGGGGTCCTTGCGGTTCAGGAATTTGCAGTCGAGAATGCGCATCCACCAGCTTAAGAAAGGGACATTGCGCACCTCGTATTTGGAGATGAAGGCGGTGCTGTGAAGCCACGGAATCGCCATGTAGCCCGCGAGAATATCGTACATGCTGCGGTGGTTGCCTGCGAAGAGCACGGGCGTGTTCTTCGGAATGTTTTCCCGGCCCTCGACCTTCAACCGCCCGCCGGAGATCAGGAAAATCGGCCAGAACGCCATAATGTTGGCGAACGGCTGTCCGATCTTCGATGCGGCTTTCTTCGAAAACAGCCGGAGAATCAGCAGAAATATGCACATCGGCAGAGTGATCAGCACGCCGATGCAGATATATAACAGAACGAAAAATGTGCGTACCATGATTCGACCTTCTTTCTTTCCTTCGGGCCGCAGCCCGGCTGACTTCTGTCATTGTAATCGAACGGTGCGGTTTTGTCAATGTTTGCGAGGGTTTTGCCGCCGAAAAGGACCGTGGGAAGAACGAGGGAAAACGGTTGCGCAATCCGCGGAAAATGTGGTAAGATGAAACGCGGAAGGGCGGCCTTCCGGGGAGAAGAAACGGAGGAACGGCATGGACATACATCTCGGCGATATACTGCGAATGAAAAAGGGACATCCCTGCGGCGGCAACGAATGGGAAGTGCAGCGCATCGGGATGGATTTCCGGCTGCTGTGCAAACGGTGCGGAAGAACCATCATGATTCCTCGGAAACAGGCGGAGAAGAACATCAAGCTTGTGTTCCGGGACGGCGCGGCAATCAAACCGTCGGAGCTTGTGAAGAAGCCTGTCGCGGGCGCGGAGGAGGCGGCTCCCGGAGGTCCCGCAGAGGCATTTTCCGAAGAGAAAGAGGGGAATTCCGGCAAAGTGCACGAAAACGGAGAGACGGCTTCGGCAACATGACGGAACGCTTTCCCGGAAAATGCGTGAAAACGCTTGAAAACAGAGAATGAAACGGGCGGAATTTGTGGAAAATTCCGCTTGCTTTTTGACGGAAGCTATGGTAAAATGCAAATCCGTGATATGTTACACAATTTTCCTTGCTCTTGTCGAAAGGCAAGGGCCAGAGACCAAAAGGAGGTGCACGCAACTATGAAGAAGTATGAATTAGCGTTAGTTGTGAATGCGAGAATCGAAGACGAAGCCAGAGAAGAAGTCCTCGGCAAGGCGAAGGCTCTCATTGAGAGATTCGGCGGCGTTATCACCGAAGTTGTCGACGGCGGCAAGAAGCGTCTGGCGTACGAAATCCAGAAGATGAACGAGGGTTTCTACTACTTCATTCAATTCGAAGCAGAGACCACGGCTCCGGCCGAGATCGAGCATCGCGTTCGTATTATGGACAACGTTCTTCGGTATCTTTGCGTAAAACGCGAAGAGGAGTAAGGAGGAATCCTTTCTATGAACAAGATTATTCTGATGGGTCGTCTCACGAGAGACCCTGAGATGCGCAGCAGCGGCAACACGACCATTTGCAGGTATTCGATTGCCGTGGATCGCAGATTTAAGAGAGACGGAGAGCCGGATGCGGACTTCTTCAACTGCACGGTGTTCGGTAAGGGCGCTGAGTTTGCGGAGAAGTATTTCCGGCAGGGAACGAAGATTCTGATTACCGGTCGGATTCAGAGCGACAATTACACGAACAAGGACGGTCAGAAGGTTTACTCCTGGCAGGTCATCGTGGATGAGCAGGAGTTCGCGGAGAGCAAGAACGCGGCTTCCGCAGGCAGCACATCCCAGCAGCCGAAGCCCAATGCGGCAGAGGCGGGCAGCGGATTTGTGGATATCGCCGACGGAATCGAGGAGGATCTTCCGTTTATTTGATGGTATTGTCACGACAGGCATCTTCCGTTGCCTGACGAATCGAACAGGAGGTTACAACCATGGCTTTTAATAAAACCGAGAAGGGTGAGCGGAGCGAGGCTCCGAGAAAGAGAGTCATCCGCAGAAAGAAGAAGGTTTGCGTATTCTGCACTGAGACGATCGATCCTTATACCCTTTACAGAGATACGAAAGTGCTCTCGAGATTCATCTCCGAGCGCGGCAAGATTCTTCCCAGAAGAATTACCGGTACCTGCGCAAAGCATCAGCGTCTTCTCACGACTTCGGTCAAGAGAGCTCGCCACATCGCTTTGATGCCTTACACCGTAGAGTAATTCCGGGGCAGAACAGCCGGGAGCTTTGCTTTACGCAGAGAGAACAAAACGAACGGAATCCGGAGACGGTTTGCTTGCAGACCTTCCCCGGATTTTTTGTTTTCTTTGCGGTGCATTGCGCCCTTTTTGTTTGCTATTGGCGGGGAGTTGTGTTAATATGTTACTATGAATGCGCTGTTTCGTCGGCGAAGCGATAAATGATTGCGGGGAAGGCCCGCGTACCGGAATTCTGAGAGGGTTGACATGAAGAACAAGGCGAGGGGAAAGCTGATTTCATATATGATGTGGCCGATGTTGCTGACCGGTTGGTGGCTGGTTGTCGACGCCGTGCTTTTCGCAATCAACGAGAAGGCGGCATGGATCAGCCTCGGCGCAACACTGGTTTTCTTTGCTGCGACGCTTGTGATGTATCTGCTCCGCAGGAGAAGCATTTTGCGCGACTATGTGAGCTTCTCCCTGGATTACAGTGATGTCTCCTCCCAGCTGCTCCGCGAGATGGATCTCCCCTACGGCGTGCTGGATTCGGAGGGAACGATTCTGTGGCACAACACGGCGTTTGAGGCGGCCTGCGGAAAGACTGTCACCCGCACGAATTTCCGGGACCTGATTCCGGATGTCAAAGCGTACTCCCTGCCGAAGCATGAGTCGGAGGAGCGCATGTACCGCGCGACCATCGGCGGAAGAAATTTCCGGATTGTTCTCCGCTCGCAGGACACCCCCGAGTTTGAGGGTCAGCTGAAGCCTGTGTCGAAGAGGTCTTCGACGCCCCTTCGGAAGACGGTCTCGGTTTGCCTCTTCGACGAGACAGAGGTGACGACATTACGTCAGGAAAACTATGACAACCGGTTGATTTTCGGCCTTCTCTACATCGACAACTACGAGGAGGTGCTGGAGAGCTTCGAGGAGGTCAAGCGCTCGCTTCTGACCGCCCTCATCGACCGAAAGATTACCAAATACATGCAAAATATCGATGCGGTTATCCGAAAGCTTGAGAAGGACAAATACTTCTTCATTTTCCAGAACCGCTATCTCCCGTGGATTCAGGAGGATCGCTTCTCCCTGCTCTACGATGTGCGCTCCGTCAATATCGGCGGTCCGAGTGAAGTCGGCGTCACCATAAGCGTCGGCCTCGGCGTCAACGGCGGCACATACGAAGCCGGGTATGAGAGCGCCCGCGCGGCGATGGATCTCGCCCTCGGACGAGGCGGCGACCAGGCCGTGATTAAGGACGGCGAGATGATTACCTTCTTCGGCGGCAAGAGCGAATCCATCGAGAAAAATACCCGCGTTAAGGCCCGCGTGAAGGCACACGCGCTTCGAGAGCTTGTGGAGTCCAAGGAAAATGTCTTCATCATGGGACATTCGAACCCCGATGTGGACGCTATCGGGGCGGCCATCGGCGTATACCGGATTGTCAAGCATTGCAATAAGAATGCATATATCGTGCTCAATGAGGTGACGACGGCGATTCGCCCGACCGTGAGCAATTTCTTAGGAAATGCGGAGTACGAGTCGACGATGTTTATCAGCGCATTCCGCGCGAGAGAGATGGCACAGGAGGATGACCTCCTGGTGATTGTGGATGTCAACCGCCCGAGCATCACCGAGTGTCCGGAGCTGTACGACCGCATCAAGCAGGTGATTGTGCTCGACCATCACCGCCGTACGACGGACTCCGTCGACGATGCGGCGCTCTCGTATGTGGAGCCCTATGCGTCCTCTGCGTGCGAGCTGGTTGCCGAGATTTTGCAATATATCGGCGAGGGCCTGAAACTCCGCCCGATTGAGGCCGAGGCAATGTACGCCGGCATCATGATCGATACGAACAATTTCCTCACGAAAACCGGTGTGAGAACCTTCGAGGCTGCAGCATATCTGCGGCGGAACGGCGCGGAGGTTACCCGCATCCGCAAGGCGTTCCGCTCCGACAAGGAGGAGTATCTGCAGAAGGCGAAGGCTATCGCGGGCATGGAGATGTTCCTCGATGATTACGCATTTGCCGAGTGCTCCGGCGAGGGACTGGATTCGCCGAATGTCCTTGCGGCGCAGGTTGCGAATGAATTGATGGAAATCAACGGCGTGAAAGCGTCGTTTGTATTCACGAGATTCCAGGATCTTGTGTATATCAGCGCGAGATCCATCGACGAGCTCAATGTGCAGCTCGTGATGGAGAAACTCGGCGGCGGCGGCCATATGTCGGTGGCCGGCGCACAGCTCGGCGGTGTGTCTATCGCTGATGCGAAACAAAAAGTGAAGGATATCCTGCTCATGATGCTCCAAAACGGGGAACTGAAATAGAGCGGGCAACGGAGGTGATACCATGGATGTTATTTTGTTACAGGATGTCAAGGCGCTCGGTAAGCGCGGACAGATTGTGAAGGCAAGCGACGGCTACGCGAGGAATTTTCTTCTTCCGAAGAAGCTCGGCGTTGAGGCGACGCCGAAGAACCTGAACGATCTGAAGCTGCAGAAGGCGGCGGAGGCGAAGCACGAGCAGGAGGTGCTCGATGCCGCGCGCGAGCTCGCGGCGAAGATTGACGGGCACAGCGTTCGCGTTCCGATCAAGGTCGGCGAGAACGGCCGCGTCTTCGGCTCGGTTTCTGTGAAGGAAGTCGGCGAGGCCGTGAAGGAACAGCTCGGTTTGGACATCGACAAGAAGAAAATCACCCTTCCCATCGCTATCAAGAGCGAGGGAGTGGTACACGCGACGGTTCGCCTTCATCCGCAGGTCAACGCGGAGCTCGAAGTTCGCGTGGAGGGCGTAAAATAAGCTTTCGGGACGCATTTTGCGAAGCGGGAGCAGGTTAAGTACGATAGTCTCGGGGTGAATCATGGAAGACGAAGAAATCAAGAGAGTGATGCCGCACAATGCGGAGGCGGAGCGTTCGGTCATCGGTTCGATGCTTCTCGACCGGGAGGCAATCAACACGGTGGCTGGCATTTTGCGCTCCGAAGATTTCTATGACAAGACGCTCGGCGTATATTTCGAGACGCTTCAGGAGCTCAACGAGAAGGGCGTGGAGACCGATGAGGTTACGGTGCAGAACCGTCTGCGCGGCCGCCAGGTCCCGGAGGAGCTGTGCTCGGCGGACCATATCGCGGAGCTGATGCTCGGCGTTCCGACTTCGGCCAATGTCCGTTTTTATGCGGACATCGTTCGCGACAAGTCGCGCCTTCGCAAATTCATCCGCACCAGCGACGAGCTCACGGGTGAGTGCTATCGCGGCGCCGACCCGACCGAGGAGCTGTTCGCCAAGGCGGAGACGCAGCTGTTCCAGCTCTTTCAGGAGAGCCAGTCGACGCAGATTTCCAGCATCAGCGAGGTTGTCGTGCAGTCGCTCAACAACATTGAGCAGGCGGCGAAGAGCAAGGGTATGGTGACCGGTATCGCGACCGGATTTGTCGATCTCGATTACAAGACGGCGGGACTTCAGCCGTCCGACCTGATTCTGGTCGGAGCGCGTCCCTCGATGGGCAAGACCGCATTTGCCCTGAACTTAGTGGAAAATATCGCCGTGAAGAAGCGCATTCCGACGGCTGTGTTCAGCCTTGAGATGAGCAAGGTCCAGCTGAGCAACCGTATTCTCGCGCTGGACTCCGGCGTTTCTCTTCAGAAGATTCGAACCGGCAACCTCGAGGACAGGGACTGGGAGGACCTCGGTCTTTCCTCGCGCCGCGTCGGAGAGGCCGCGCTGTATATCGATGACACGCCGGGAATCAGCGTGCAGGAGCTTCGCTCCAAATGCCGGAAGCTCAAGCTTGAGCGCGGCATCCAGCTGGTTGTCATCGACTATTTGCAGTTGATGGCCAGCAAGGGAGGGCGCAGCAGCGAGTCGCGTCAGAACGAGGTGTCCGAAATCAGCCGTTCCCTGAAGGCGCTCGCGCGTGAGCTTGACTGTCCGGTAATCGCATTGTCGCAGCTGTCGCGTCAGTTGGAATCCCGCGATGACAAGCGTCCGATGCTTTCCGATCTCCGTGAATCCGGGGCAATCGAGCAGGATGCCGATGTGGTTATGTTCCTCTATCGCGACGAGTATTATACCAAGGAAAAATGCAAGGAGCCGGGCATCACCGAGGTGATTATCGGCAAGCAGAGAAACGGTTCCACGGGAACCATCCGGCTCGCATGGATCGGCGAGCTCACAAAATTCCAGAATCTCGAAACCGGAAGCGCCACCTGACGCTCCCGGTTTTTTTCTGCCGTGTTTCCGTGAAAGCCCCTCTGAAACGCCGAACAGCCATCGGTCGGAAAACTGACGGGGGGATGTCAGGTTTCAGACGATGGCTGCCGTAACACTTAATACGCACAGGGGTTCTTTTTCCTCTTATCAGCTTGTTCATCAGATGCTCTGCAGGCGGTCCTCGTCGCTTACGACGATGCCTGCGCGAGAGGCCTTCACGGCCAGTTCAACGCGGGAGTGGATGTCAGCCTTTCGCATAATCTCATCCAGATGGTAGCGAACGGTCGTTTCCTCAATGCCGAGCCGTTCCCCGATCTCCCGGTTGTTCTTGCCTCTGGTGAGCTCCCGCAGCACATTGCGTTGTTGCGCTGTCAAATCCGCTGCGGGCAGCCTTCCCAGCATGGCTTCTTTTTCCTCATTGGCGTAAACGGACTCGCCATCCATCGTGCGGTCCATGATTTCCAGAAGCGATAATCTGGCATAGGCCTTGTACCAAAAGCTCTCCACTCCAATCAAACGCGCTTTGTCCCACCATGTGGTTTCGAGCGATGAGGTCGCCAAAATAATCTTGATACCCGGAAACTCTCTCTTCAACGCTTCCGCTGCAGTCAGGCCGTCGATCCCGGTTTTCATCATGATATCCATGATAATCAGGTCCGGGAGCTCGGATTCCCTGCTCCTGCAATAATCGAGAACATTTTGCGCGGAAGGGAGCGACGCTTTGATTTCGTAGCGTTTGGATGGCTTGATGAACATCTCCATGTAACCGCGCGAGATCAGTTCGTCGTCCGCGATAACAACCTTGACGATGTCCGGCATCAGCCATTCCCCCTTCCCTTTTGGTAAGGCACGAGCGACTCGTGTCTTTGATGGTACACGCATATTATATCAAAGCGTTTTTCGTTTGTATCCCCTCCAAATGGAGAGTCTTTTCCGATTTTTCTGTATTTTTTCATGTTTTTTTCGCTGTTCTTTGCTGTTTTTTTCGTTATTGCACGGGTTTTGTGCCGGCATCGCCCATCGAATCGCCGTCCGCGCCGACCGCCGGATTATCATCCGCGCCGACCGCCGCATAGCTGTCATCCTTGCTGTCCGCGCCGACAACTGCATCGGGGTACTCGAGGATGAGGCGGAATGTCGGTTCGTACTCCGTGGTCATAGTTCCGCCGATATCCTCCGCCATGAGGCGCAGGCTTCGCAGACCGCCGCTTTCGCGAATCGGTGTCTTCGGCGTCTGCCCGTTGTTGCTGACCGTGATGCGTGTCCGCCCCGCGAGCGGTTCAATCACCACATTGATGGCGTCGCTCTCGGCGTGCTTGTAAGCGTTGGCCGAACATTCCTCAATCACCTGTGACAGTAATTCGCGCGCGGAAGGATTTTCCGGGACGGTTCCCTGAAGATTTACCGTGACGCCGATGCTTTTGGCCATCTTCATCGCATAGTCGTAAGGGTCGGTGATGTCGTCGGGGGTCTCAACCTCGCCAACGAGGAAGCGGTTGGCGGCGCGCATCGTGTTGAGAAGCTCGCTTTCGTCGGTGCTTTCGGGGTGGTCGAGGTAGTATTTCCCGAGCAGAAGGATGTTGCCCATATGGTTGTGTACGATGGCGCGCGCCGTCATGATTTCGCGCGAAATGAACATATCGGTCTCGCGGAAACGGAATGCGTTCATACGGACTGCGACATCGCGGAGGCGCTTATTTTTCGCGGCGAGATCGTCCGTACCGTGAACCAGTTCGGTCACATCGGAGGCGGTCAGCTGCTCGTATTCGACGCCGTCGAGCGTCACGGAGGCGCGGTCAAAGAGCCATACGGAGCCGCCGGGAGTTCTTGCGAGAAGCCGTCCGTCCCGATCTTCGCACATCGCTTCGAGCGCAGCCCGGAACCGGTGAATATCGAAGAGCGACTCGCCGGTAAGCTCGCGGGCCAGCGTATTGATGCACTGGTTGGAGAGGACGATGCCGGAATTGTCGCCGAACGCGATTCCGGTCGGAAGGAAGTCCACCGCGGCCTTGACGGAAATCGGCATCAGATGGAACCGCAGGTGATGGCGGAACAACCCCATCGAGACGAACAGAAGGGCGCCCGAGAGCAGCTCGATTCCGAGGTACACAAGCCACGGAATCCGTCCCGCGAAGAGCACGATTTCAGGGTAGGAAGTGCGGGGAACTCCGTTGATCGGTCCCGTGTACATGCAGTCCAGAGCAATCGTGAACAGAGCGAAGCCGCTGAAGAGATGAACCAAAGGGAAAATGATACCGTAGCCGAGGAGACGGAGTCTCACGGAACGCAGGCAGGTGTAAAGCTGTCCGAAAAAGAGAAACAATGCGTTCACCATCAGAATCAATCCTCCGGCGCTGTGGGCAATCTCGGAGAAAGGTCTCATGCAGATGCACCTCCTTTCCTCGGGATGAGAAGCGTGAATTGGTCGGTCGCAGGGCGGACCGTCACGGCGACCGGGGTCGGAGGAAGCTTCTCCGGTATCCTGTCGGCAATCAGCGTGAGGGACGACGCGGAGAGACCGATCCAGAGATAGGACGCATGATGGATGAGCGACTCGGCGAGAAGCTCGTAGGTCTCGAAGACGGCCGTGATTTCCTCGTAAGGGATATCGGCCTCGTCGTCGGAGGAAACCGTTGCCTCAATGCCGCAGTACGAAAGGCACAGAGCGGATTCGCGCAGAGCGGCGCAAAGCTCCTCGCCGGTGATGACATCCCGCTCTTCCGCGAGAAGGACGAAGTTGGCGCGCCGCTTGACATAGGAGTTTAAGAGGCAGGCCCGCGCCATGGTGTCACGGAAGGCAGGCGTGCCGGGAACAGCGCGCTCAAGGAGAGCCTCAAGGCGTTTCTGGGCAGTATAAACCTCCGCCGCGGCCCGCGCGTACAGGCGGTTGCGCGTGTCGATGCGGATACGCTCCTCCTTCTGCTCGTTCTCGTAGCGCAGGAGCTCATTTTCCATGGCGAGAGTTTCGTTTGCGCGCTCCAGATCGTCGTGAAGCCGGCGCAGCGTGCTCTCGTCGGTCTCCCAGAACACGAAGCCCGCAGGAATCGGACGGCCGGAGAGAAGGGTGTCGGGGTTCGGGTGGACAGGGCCGTGCAGGGAAGCCTCGAGCTGCTCTGCGGTCGCCTCGAGCGGCTCCGCGGTCCGATAAGCGAGACGGAGCCGGTTGTCCGTGATAATCGCGGGAATGCGCATTCGCGCGAAGAAGCCGGGGTAGTTTTCGTTGCACGGCATCAGACGGTTGCGAATACACGCCTCAAAGATTCCGAGCAGACAGAAGATGTGCACCTCGGGTGCGTTGTACATCGAGCGAAGCCCCTCGTGCGTAAGGACATTGTCCGCTGCAACCAGGACAATCCACAGGATAAAATAGAGAAACGGCCGGGCAGCGCGTCTGCGGTCGCGGAGGCGCCACGACGCGAGCAAAAGGAAAATGACGGAAGCCACAACCGTTGCGCCGAACCAGAAGAACGCCGTAAAATAAAGCGGTCCCCGGATGAACTCGCCGGTGTCGCTGAATTGTGACTCGAAGCCGGGCTTCGGAGTGAACGCGAGTCCGTGAAGATCGTTGGTCAGGACGAGAATGACAATACCGGTAGCGGGAATCGCAAGGAGACGCTCATCGGGTCGCCCGGCTGTCTTTCGGAAGAAGCGGACCGCACTCATCAGGAAAAATGTCGGAGTGTAGATGAAGGGAACATAGTAAGCATACCAGCTGTACCGGTCGGTCGGACCGCCCGGGATCGCCATGCGGTATTTGAAGATGCGAATCGCGAGAAACAGCAGCATGAAGATTGAGGCCGTGAAGATATAAACGCGCGACTGCGAAGGCAGAAGGCGCATGGGAAGAGACAGCATCCAGCTGAGCAACAGCCCCGCGTAGATGGCGGAGTAGGTGCTGAAGAGAAGCGTGGAGGCAAAGGGGTTAATCGGCCCCGAATCAAGAAGGTGCAGTACCCCCGCGAGCAGGAGAAATGCGATGAAAATCCAAGTGTTTCGA
Organism: uncultured Lachnospiraceae bacterium; assembly: GCA_902798585.1. Lineage (GTDB taxonomy): Bacteria > Bacillota > Clostridia > Lachnospirales > Lachnospiraceae > ISDg. The sequence continues at coordinate 67,072 of CADBXF010000008.1, read as the reverse complement.
CGGGCTTTTTTGAGTTGCACGGGAACCTCCTGGGACAGAAGCGGCGGACGGAGGCCGGCGCCTGCCGGCAAAAAGCGTCCTGATACTGGAAAGGGGAGCCGCAAGTGCAGCTCCCCTTTGTCTTTTGGGTTCTTCCGGAATTACTCCTCTACGATAGAACCGGTAGGGCATGTAGCAGCGCAGGTACCGCAGCCGAGGCACGCATCCGCGTCGATCTCGTACTTGTCCTCACCCTCGGTGATCGCACCTACAGGGCACTCACCGGCGCAAGCGCCACACTTTACACAACCGTCATTGATTACAAATGCCATTGAACTATCCTCCTGTTTGGAACTCATGAGAGCAACTGCCTGCACTCACTGCGTACAGTGTACTTCATCCCGTCGCGGAATGCAAGTAAATTTTTTTTACTATTTTGCGAAATCTTACTTGGACTCCTCGAGAGTGTTGATTTCCTCGAGAAGCATGTCGACATCGATGCCGTGTACCATGCAGGCCTGCTCAAGCGTCTCGCCCTGTGCGGACGGGCAGCCTACGCAGTGCATTCCGGCACCCATAAGAATCGGAACGATGTCCATATCGTAGCGAATAATCTCGCCGATTGTCATGTCTTTGTTGATTTTCATATTGTTTCGGTACCTCCGGTTTTGTTTGCGACCGTCATGCGGTTCGATATATCCGAAATCCCTGCGGAAAATGCAGCGGCAGGGAACGGGTTCGTGTTACAGTGTGCGAAGCATCTCAAGCGCGTGGTCCTCGGCGATGCAGGGGAACTGCTCGCGATAGTAGCGGATGCTCGGGTTGGCCGCGCGAACGCTGTACTCCGCAGCCAGGCTGCGCGCCCGCTCGTAATCGTCCTCCGCGCCCTTGCGGGGCAACAGGCAGAGGTGGTAGCAATGCTCCACATCGTCGTAGAGGAGCAGGCTGTCAACGCTGAGCGTTTTGGAAACCTCGGCGTAGGTAAACAGATTGCGGACCTTCGTAAAATTGAATACGCTTCCCTCTGCAGGCGCTTCCTTCGCAGCCGCGGAGGAATCTCCGGAAGCCGGTGCGGCGGAATCGTTGCCCGGTGCAGCGGGAGCCGCATCCTCGGGGCCGGAAAGCTCGCTGAGGAAACGGAAGAGCTCGGACAGGCTTCCGTCGGAATTGCCTGCGTCGCCGTCGAAGCCCTCGTTGAGTTCGGCTTCGGAAACCTCACTTGTCCCCGAAAAATCAACGGGCGGATCCGCGGAGTCTGCGGAAGCCGGGGCGTTCTCCCAGTCGGGAACGGAGCCCTTGTCGCTGTCCTGCCGGGATGTGTCGGCCGTGTTGCGGTCGTCGTCCATCAGGCTGTCGTCGACGGGCTCGGAGAGCATGCTGTCGGCGAGAATCCGCAAAATGTCTCTCCGGTACTCCTCGGTAATCTCATCCGAATCCTGCGCGGAGCTGTCTGCGGAAGGCTTGTCCGTTCCGGAGAAGAGCGCAAAATCGTCGTCCGCGGCGGAGGAATCCGAGCGGCGCGAAGCGCGGCGCTGCCGTCCTGCATCAGCATCCTCGCGGTCATCGAAATCACCCTTTCCGGGGAAGGCGGAACCGTCGCCGGAAGCCAGCCGGTCTGCGCCGGAGTGCTCCGGATGTCCGGGAAGCTGCGCCTTGTCGGAGAGCGTCAAAATAAACAGATTATTGCTGATCGGGATGGCACCGATGGTGAGATGCCCGTCCCTGGGCCGGAATCCGAATCGCCGGTCGGCGTAGCGGAGAAGCTTCATCAGAAGCGTCCGCGTCTTGGCGGAACCGGTGAGAAAATCGGCCATGCTGAGATTGTGGTTGGTGATGTCCCGCTCCGTGAAGAGAAACCGGATATCGCCGTCGTCCGTCTGGTAGACTCTCATCGTCGTTGTCCTTTCCCGCGATACGCGTTTTTTGTCGGTTTTTACCCGCATGTTGAGTATAAGAGAAATGTGCACTAAAGTCAATTAGCGAATTTGTGAAAAATGTATATACATTTTCCGAAAACACTTGTTTTTTATGCTCATGTCGTAAAATCAGTCGGAGGTATTTCATATGCTCTGCCGATGGATTTTTCGAAGGAAACGGGGTATACTCACGGCATCGGAAGTCGAGTCCGGAGAGCGGTTTGCGGAGCTTGGTCAGACGGCGCGGGGCGTGCCCGGAGCCGGGGAGAGGGTGTGCATATCACGGGGTAACATCCTGTTCGAAACGGAAGAAAAGCATCTGCGGCGCACCGCTTAATACCGGATTTACGGCGGAGGAGAAATCGGAAGACAAGCCCCGCAGCAGTAAGGGGACGCACTTCACACAGGATTTGCAGGCGGGGTTTTCTTTCCGGTTGTTTTGTTTTCGGTTTTGTGATACAATGAACCTCGGGATTTGTTTCCCGGGAGGTTACTACTACTATGAAGAAAAGATATCAAGCGGCGATATTGCTTGCCATTGTGCTGGTGATGTCGCTCATCTCGGCCGGTTGTGGGCCCGAGCCGAGGACAAACACTACTGTGACAGAGGCACCCAAGAAGACAGGCCCCTCCACCGAGAAGGCGGACCTTCAGAAGGAGTATGCGCTCGCCGACAATGAGGCACTTGTCCTTGTCGACGCGCTTCCGAGCGAGGAGAAGGGACTTGTTCAGGGCGGTAAGAATTATATTCCGCTCACTGTCGCATCGCAGATGGATGCGCGCTTTTACTGGAATGAGACGGAGAACCGGCTCTTCTTTACCAACGCGGAGAAGCGGTACGGCTTCACTCCCGGCGAGAGTTCTCACACCGAGGGTGACCAGACGGTTTCCGATGCAGCCCCGATGCTGCTTTCGCACAACGGCAAGATTTATATTTCGGCAGATATGATTCGCAGTTTCGGTCACATCCGCGTGACGGAGGCAACGAACCCCAGCCGCATTCTTCTGATGGGCGTGGGCAAGGGAGTTCTTCATGCTTCGGTCAAGGCGTCGGAGGGCACGATTATGCGAACCGGCCGTGACGAGTCTTTTCCGATTATCGCTGAGCTTGCGAAGGGAACGACCTTCTATCTTGCGGAGGAGCTCTCCGGATACTCCTGGACGAAGGTCGTGACGGAGGACGGACGAATCGGTTATGTCAACAATCTCGAGACGACGACATACTCCGAGACGACGATTCTCGGAGAGGTTGAAGAGGCGCCGTACGAAAACCACCGCCTGAGCAAGAAGGTCAGCATGGCATGGCATTCGGTCGGCAAAGCCGGCGTCGCCGATTTTTCGGACAGAATCAAGGGCGCGTCATGTATGAATGTCATTTCGCCGACATGGTTCAGCATTATTAATGTCGACGGAACCATCAGCTCGCTCGCGAGCACGGAATATGTCAATGCGGCGCATAAGGCAGGCCTGAAGGTTTGGGCTCTGTGCGACGACTTCGCCGAGGGCGTACCGGGAATCGAGGTTCTCTCGAGCACGGCACACCGCGACAACCTGGTGAAGAACCTGGTCGGCGAGGTGACGCGTGTCGGCGCGGACGGCATCAATATCGACTTCGAGTTTATCACGAAGGATTCGGCTCCCCATTTCCTGCAGTTCCTGCGCGAGCTGTATATCGCATGCAAGGATAAGGGGCTGACAATCTCCACTGACAACTATTATCCGAACAAGCTCAATGAGTACTACCGTCTGGATATTCAGAAGGAGTGCGTTGACTATATCATTTTCATGGGCTATGACGAGTATCACAAGAAGTCGACCTCGGCCGGCCCTGTGGCTTCGCTTTCCTTCGTCAAGAACGGCGTTGACGGCATGCTCAAGAAAGTTCCCGCGAACCAGCTGATTCTCGGCGTTCCGTTCTTCTCCCGCAAGTGGACGACCAAGACGGATGACGACGGCAATGCGACAGTCAGCAGCACGGCAGAGGGAATGGAGGCTATGCGCTCTTATGTCAAGCAGGCGGGCACCAAGTTCTCCATCGATGAGAAGACCGGTCTGAACTATGCGGCGCTTCGCACTTCCGCGGACGGTCTGATTCAAATCTGGCTTCAGGACGCCGAGTTCATCAAGAAAGAGATGAACATCGCGCGTGAGAATCAATTGGCGGGCGTTTCCGCATGGCGTCTCGGCTACGAGACGAAGGATGCCTGGGAAGAGATCAAGAAGTTCGTAGCGGATTGACATTTCCCGCAGACAGCAGGAAGAATCAACAGCAGGTATATCGGCGTTACGAGGCGGTATACCTGCTTCTTTTAAAAGGAGTCGACATGGTTAAACTGTATGATGAGGACGCCTATCTCACCTCGTTTGACGCGGTGGTAACCGGCGCGGAGACCGCGTCGGACGGGACGGTGCTTCTTGCGCTCGACCGGACCGCTTTTTTTCCGGAGGAGGGCGGACAGTCGCCGGATCGCGGCACGATTGAAGACTTTGAGGTGACGGATGTGCAGATTGCCGGGGACGGAATTTGCCATACGGTGAGCGGAGCGACCGCGGAGCATTTTCCGGTCGGGGCGAAGGTGCACGGTGAAATTGACTGGGAGCATCGCTTCCGCAACATGCAGATGCATACGGGAGAGCATATTTTCTCGGGGCTTGTGAACCGGACCTGCGGGTATGACAATGTGGGCTTTCACTTAAGCGACCGCACGGCCACGATGGATTACAACGGGAAGCTTACGGAGGCGCAGATTCACGAGCTCGAGATGGCGGCAAACCGCGCAATTGCAGACAACCGGAGCGTAACCGCAAGGTATCCCGAAGCGGCGGAGCTTGCGAACCTGTCCTACCGGAGCACTCATGTGAGACGGACCGGTGAGGTCGGCGGTTTTAAGATTATCGGATGGGAAAACTACAAGGGCGGTGTCCGCGTATCGTTCCGGTGCGGTCTTCGCGCCGTCGAGGATTATGAGGAACGGCTGCGGCTTCTCGGGGAGCTTTCGCGTATCCTCTCCGTAAAGACGGAGGATTTGGCGGATGCTGTGGCAAAATTGCAGACGGAGCGGAGGGAGCTTGCCTATCGCCTGGTGGCGCGTGACCGCGAGGCGGTGAGTGCGCAGATTGCATCGGCGGCGCTCCGCGACACGCATGCGCGTGATGAGAGCGGCAGAATTGCCGGGGATGTTGTGTACCTTCTCCCGGAATCGGATGCGAGCATGCTTCGCTACGCTGTCGACCTGCTCAAGAAGAAGTACGCAGGTATCGTCTGTGCACTTCTGCCGGCCGGAAGCGGGAACTCCGCCGCGGAGGCGGTCCCGTTGAAAGCTTCGGGCGCTCCCCGCGAGACTTCCGCAGTGTCCGTGCAGAATTCCGCACAGCCGGTGACGCTTCGCTATATCATCGAGCAGGACGGCGGGAATGTGAGCGAATGGCAGAAGATTTTGCGCGAACGATTCGGCGCCAAGGGAGGCGGGCCGAAGAATTCGGTGCAGGGAAGCCTAACCGGAGTGAAGGAGGAGATTCTTTCGACACTTCGCGGGATTTCCAACGGCGAATACAGGCAAACGGTCACTGACGAAGAGTGCGGAGAAAACGGAGGTTGAATATGCGGGGAGAAGAGAAAATGACGCCGAAATCGCAATGTATCGGCGGAAAGGCGGAGAGAAGAATGACCGGAGTTTACATTCGGATGGGCTTTTTTGTGCTGATAGCCGCAGTCAGTCTGCGGTACGGGCTTTTCGTGCGGTCGGGAGGCGCCGGCAACACTTTTTACCGGTTCTGGTATGTGCTCAGCGCATTAAATCTGTTTTTTGCGGCAGGGGTGTATTTTGACCTGTGGTCAAAACTGCCGAAGTTTGTTCACACGCTTGTTTTTGTTCTGTGCTTCTTCGGAATCATACTTATCATAGGATTGATTGAGCTGATTGCCGGGATGGCCATGCAGACGCCGAAGCGGGCGGATTACCTGATTGTGCTCGGGGCGCAGGTGCGCGAGGACGGACCCAGCACGGTTTTACAATATCGTCTGGATACCGCTGTCACATATTTGAACGACAATCCGGACACCGTGTGCATCGTTTCGGGCGGAAAGGGCGATAACGAGCCCTGCTCTGAGGCGGAGGCCATGCGGAAATATCTGACGGAACACGGGATTGCCGGGGAGCGCATCCTTCTTGAGGATCAATCGGGGAACACCGCGGAAAATCTCAAAAACTGTCTGGCCATGCTTCCTTCGCCTGATGTCAGCGTCGCTGTTCTGACCAATAATTTCCATATGTGTCGGGCCATCGGAATCGCGAAAAAAGCCGGATATAAGAAGCTTTCCGGTGTGCCTGCTCCTTCGACGAAAGCCTACCTGGTTCACAATGTGACCCGGGAGATGGTCGGAATCGTCAAGGATTTTGTCATGGGCAATCTGACGATTAAGTAGGTGCCTCGGGGAGGAAGTCGCCGCGGCCGCGGTCAATCTCACATCCGACGGATTGTACACGGACTTCCAGACAGCGAAGACACTGCGCGGATTCCTCACCGGTACAGATTTTGTTGTCGTAGAGCTCATATTGTTTTCTCACGCGAACCGGACTCAGGTTGGGCATCAACACATTGGCGCCGGCGCGAATGCCGAGCTCGCGCCCCTGCGGGTGAAGCGTTCCGAGCGCCGTCGTTGCGGGAAGGAGCAGCGCCGGATGAATCAGCCGGAGGATGCTTAGGAGATAGCATGTGAGTTCCGCGCTGCCCGCGGGCATGTCGGCATACGGCGTTGCATGGTGCGGGAGAAACGGACCGATACCGCACATTTCCGGTCGAAAGCTCTCAATGAACGAGAGATCCTCCGCCAGATGGCGCATCGTCTGGTTCGGCGAACCGACCATGAAGCCGCAGCCGGTTTGAAAGCCGAGCTCCTTCAGGTCACGAAGGCACCGCATGCGGTTGTCGTAGTCCATCTCTGCCGGATGCAGCGAGCGGTAATGCTCCCGGTTTGCAGTCTCGTGGCGCAGCAGGTACCGGTCGACGCCGGCTTCCCGAAGCTTTCGGTAGCTTTCGCGGGTGCGCTCGCCGAGCGACAGCGTGACAGCCATATCCGGGTGCTCCGTCTTGATAGCGTGCACCAGATTCACAAGGACCTCGTCGGTGAAGAAAGCGTCCTCGCCGCCCTGCAGCACGACGGTGCGGAAGCCGAGAGTATAGCCCTCGTCCGCGCATGCAGCAATCTCCTCCGGAGTAAGGCGGTATCGCTCGCACGAGCGGTTGCTTCTCCGAATGCCGCAGTAATTGCAGTCGTTTTTGCAGATGTTGCTGATTTCAATCAAGCCGCGTACGAATACTTTGGGGCCGTAGAGGCGGTCCCGCTCACTGACGGCAGCTGCCGCGAGATATGCTGCGGTTTCTTCGTCACGACCGAGCAGGAGCGCTTCGTATTCTTCGGTGCTCAGGCGATGTTCCGAAATCAATTTGTCGATCAAAGCACGCATTTCGTTTTTCATGGGAATCCTCGTAAAATGTCAATATGCTGTATGAGCATCGGTGCGGAACAATCCCCTGTAAGGGAGCCGCACCTGCAATTATATCACATAAAAAGGGCTGTCGTATTCAGGAGGACCTTGACCTCGGAATACGGCAGCCCGCCGTTCCTCTATGGGATGTTCGGCTCCTTAAGAGAAGCTATTTTGCTTCGTCTTCGTTACCGTCGGTTAACAGGTTCGTAGTATCGATATCATCCTTCTTAGCGCAGAACGAGCAGATACGGGTGCGACCTGCCTCAATGGCAGCGTCGACCGAACCGTGGTAGAGGGAGTCACTGTTGTTCAGAGAACCGCAATCCTCATGTGTGTGGTAAACCTTACCGAACTGCGTCCAGTATACCTCGCCCTGAACTGCAGCAAGAGCAGCGTCCTTCTCTTCCTTGCTGATCGGATTCCAGTCGTAAGCGCAAAGACCGCCGATTAACAATGCAACGCAGGCTACGATGACGGCAATCGTACGGGTCTTCTTATCAATATTCTTGTTCTTGCTGTCGGCAACAAGCATAATGATAATCACCGGAACCAATGCCACGATACACAAAATCAATCCGAGATTGTTCCAAAGCCAGAATTTAACTTTGTTGGCCTTCGAAGCGGGATCAATCTTGTTCGACTTCTTCCAAAGCTGTGCGGCGATGATGACGCAAACAACATCAAGAACGATCAAGCCGATAAGCCATGCAATCGTCGGAATGAAGGTGATGTTAATCTTACCGAAGTAGGTGAGAATTGCCAGAAATTCGCAGGCAATTGCAACTACCCAGAGAAGGATTGCGCCGATGCGATACGGGGTCGCGTTGCCGGAAGCGGTAACTTCCACAACAGTCTTGCCGTCTTCGGTGACCTTCTTGCGGGCAGCGGTCGCTTTCTTAGCAGTCTGCTTAGCTTCGGATTCGACTTCAACGATGGTATGTTCTTTCTTCTCTGCCATGTCCTATTCTCCTTATAATACTTGTATTTGGTGCAGAAAAATATGTCACTACAACATATGGTATCCACACCGGATACAACAATTATAGCAAAAGCACCATTTCAATGCAACAGCAATACGCGAATTATTTATGCATTTATTGACTTTTTACGCGGAAAATAGTACTATGAAGCAGGAGTCGGAGACCTTCGTCGCGTGTGCGACCATCGGCCGGTTCCGGGATGATTCCAGGTTTGAGAAGGAGAAGACAAGGTATGGATATCAAGGAAATTACAAAGTCATTGCTCACAAGCGCAAATGTCAAAGCCATCAGCGGAGAGTCCGGTGCTACCCAGACGCAGGTTAAGAGCGTTCTTACCGCGGCTATCCCTTCGATTCTCGGCGGCAAGAAGACCTCGGCGGACGAGATTTCCAAGGAAACCGGTGTAAGCAAGGCGAAGACTAACGGCATCCTTTCGGCAGCAGGCCCGCTTCTCGGCGGACTTCTCGGCGGCGGCAAGGAAGAAGAGGAGAAACCGTCCGGTACAGCAGCGCTTCTCGGCGGTCTGCTCGGCAGCGTAAATATCGGAAGTCTCGCTTCCGGTCTGTTCAGTCTGGTTTCCGCGAACAAGGATGACGAGGAAGAGGAAGAGGAGGAAAAGCCGAAGAAGCCGAAGAAACCGGCGGCTAAGAAGCCCGCTTCCGGCAAGAAGGACGACAAGAAGACCGACGGCAAAAAGAAGACTGACAGCAAGAAAAAGACCGACGGAAAGAAGAAAACCGAAAGCAAGAAGGAAGAGAAGAAGGACAGCTCACCTCTGGGCAGCGTGACCGACCTTCTCGGAGGGTTGTTCAAGTAAAACCGGTTGAGAGAACTGTAAGAAATCGCAAAACGCGGGAATTGATGCACTCAGGGGACATCTCCTGAGTGCATTTGTTCCCGGGAAGACGGAAACCTATAAAGCGCAATCATAAGGAGGATCGGGACATGGCCATGCAGCAGTTGCCGAAGATTACAACGGATGGACAGGGCGGGAAGAGCTGGACATCCGAGGAGTTTAAAAATTTTACCGTGAAAGTATATGTGCCGCCGTGCGACTTGCCGACGGACATTATCAACTACGGCTTTGAGGCGCCGTATCTGCTCGTGTTCGAGGAGACGAAGCGCACTGCCGCGGAGGCTGCCGCATGGGCGAGGGAGAACGGCCTGGCGGCAATCGCCGCGCGCTGCGGCGGAAGCGTTGTGTTCGTTTATCCGAAGGCTGCGGACGGCTGGAACGGTGCGGAAGTCACACTCTTTCAGGAACTGATTGCAAACTCGAAGATTCATCAGTATTTTACGGACGGATGCGTGACGATGCGCAACCGCTTCACGGGGGAGGCAGCGGGATTTTTCATCCGCGGGGCCATTTTCCGAACATTCCTGTACGGGTACGGCGCTTCGGCGGATTACATTGCTGCGAACCTCCTGAAGACCGTAAACGGCGAGTTTCTGTGGGGACCCGGGGAAATCACGCCTGCCGTGTGCACGCTGGAGAGACTGTCGGTGATTCCTGCGCCGCAGAGATCGGACATTCCGATTGTCTCCGTCGCGAACGGAAACGAAGTGAACAAGGCGCTGTCGGAATCCTGCGACCACCTGCTGGTGCGCGACACCGCCGATTACGAATTTGAATTTGACACCTTTGTGCGCCGTTTCCGTCGGTGGTGCGGAAATCTCGAAAATGAGCCCGTCCTTTCGGAGATGGGCATGGTGCGCGAGGAGTGTTTCGAGGTTCTCCCGACCTCGCCCGACAACTGCGGCGATGACAGAGGGACGGCGGAGCACAGGGTAGGATTTGTCGCTTACTACAACAGGGACCTTTTCGCAAACGGTCCTGTGCCGATGCTTCTTGCATTCCACGGGGGCGGCGACTCGGCAATGTACATCTCGAATGTTTCGGGCTGGTACAAAATCGCAAACCGCTACAATTTTCTGTTGGTTGCAATCGAGAATCATCTGAACAGCACCGCGACCGAGATGGTGACTCTTCTCGATCGCCTTGCGGCGCGCTACAATATCGACCGCAGTCGCATCTATGCCAGCGGTTTCTCCATGGGAGGCTGTAAATCCTGGGATCTCTGCCAGGAGTACCCGACCGTCTTCGCCGGCCTTGCGCCGATGGACGCGACCTTTGAGGTCGGCCTCAACTCCTACGGAAAGCCCGCGCCCTGCGAGATAAACCGTGACACGCAGATACCGATTTTCTACACCGGCGGTGAAATCACGCCTCTGCCGGAACTTCCGTTCCAGGCCGAAAAATGCTGGGACCGCAATCGCTATGTCTTCGGTATCAATCGTTTGAAGACAAAGTATGATGTGACCTTCGAGGACCGTGAGAACTGGCCCAACAAGATCTGGGGTATCGACGGAGACCGCACCGAGGTCATCTATGATAAGACCCGTGACAGCAACCTGACACTGCACTACTTCGACAGCGAAGACGGGATATGCCGCACGGTCTTCGGCAGCATCAGCGGCCAGGGGCATGAGTGTCGTCAACACACCTGCGAGCAGGCGTGGCTGTTCCTGTCCGGCTTCAGTCGCTAACCGGGATCAATCCTACTGCCGGAGGACGGCGATGGTACGAAAACACCCTCGGCGAGGCGTGCAATATTTTGTCATGACCGTACACTTTTTGATATGGTATAATAAACACTGAGAATAGGAGGGGGCTATTATGGGTGAAGAGAATTTTATGACAGAGGAAGAGAGAATCCGGAGGGAACTCGAACGGGAGGAGAAGGAGAAAAGAATGAATAAGGTGAGAAAGGTGGCGTTTATCGTTTTCGGCGGCCTGTTCTTTCTGATTATTTTGCTGTCAGTTCTCATTTATGTGTTCCTGCCTGACCCATCCCCGAATTGGAAAGCGAAGGTGCGCAAGCCGGTCATCTACCTGTATCCGGAGGAGACGACGGAAGTGTCGGTGCTTCTAGATTTCAACGGGGAATTGACCACCACATATCCGGCCTACGACAATGGCTGGAGGGTGGTTGCAGAGCCGGACGGCACGCTCTTTGATGAAAACGGCCGGGAATACTATTGCCTGTACTGGGAAGGCGAATCCGACATTGACTTCGACATGTCGGAAGGCTTCTGCGTAAAGGGCAGTGAGACCGCTGCGTTCCTGGAGGAGGCGCTTGCGAAACTGGGGCTTACAAGGCGCGAGGCAAATGAATTTATCGTATACTGGCTGCCGCTTATGGAAGGCAACGAGTACAATGTCATCAGCTTCCAAACAGACGCCTACACGGAAAATGCGAAGCTGATAATCGACCCGCAGCCCGACACGCTGATTCGCGTGTTTATGGCTTGGTACGGAAGCGGAAAACCGGTGGAGATTCCGGAGCAGAGTCTGGCAGCGCCGGAGAGAACGGGCTTTACCGTGGTCGAGTGGGGAGGCAGCGAGATTCGGTGATTGTGTAACTATCGAAGATAAAACGGGTTTGACCGGTACTTTCGGCGCAGGGGCAGTCCTGCGCCGATTTTTTAATCTGTAAAATGTGGAAAAGATGTGGAATTATTTCGGAAATTTTAAGTGTATTTTAGGATTCCGGTTTTACATTAAATCCGAAAGGATTGGGTGCGAACAAAACCTGCCGGCGGGGCGATGTGCGCCGGCTGAAAGGCCGGGGAGGTACAGGATGGAAGAAAACCGGAATAATCGAAAAACATATCTCATAATTGCGATTGTGCCCTGCGCGGTTCTCGTCATCGCGCTGGGGATCTTTCTCGGATACAAACTCACGAAAAAGAATACTCCGAAAGAAATGTCAACGGTTACTCCAACTGAATTGCCGAAGGAAACTCCGACATATACTCCGATGGAAGCCCCGAAAAATACACCGACGCCTTCCTATGTTGAGCCGGTCGCCTGGGCCAATGGGTGGGTTATGTCCAAGAAGTACCGGCTGCGAGAGGGCGAGGAGTATTGCGAGGAGTATTTGAGGGGGGAATACTTCTATGATGAGCAGGGAAGACTGGCGGAGGAGAGAACCTACAACTCAGATGGTTCCCTCTATTGGACGAAGTATTATTCCTATGACTGCAACGGTGAGAGGATAGAACACTGGACGCCCGACAGAAGCGGGGAGCTCTATTCGATGCAATTTACGGATATTTCCGGTACGGTAGTCTATGTCAGCGGATATTACGGGGAAACCTACCAGGAAGACTTTTATGATGACGGATTTATTAAGGAATTCCGTATTTACGCGGCAGGGGAACAGTCGGAGAAAAATCTTGTGAAGGTGGTTAAATGGGAATGTGATGACGAGCGAAAGAACATAAGTCGAATGCAATACACGGTTCACTTCGACGGAGAGTTGGAGCCGGTGGGTGAGCTGCAAATCGAGCTGGATTCCGAGGGATGTGTTGCCCGGTGTGTCGACTACGGGCATCCGAACGGAGTCTGGTCCGCTACCGAGTACCGTTATGAGGGGAATCGGCGAATCGGGACTGTTACCTGGGGAAGGGGTACAGATGAGTATGAGAATGGTCCTGAACATGAATTTGTATATGAGGGAAACCGCTTTGCTTCGTCGAGAAAAAGAATGAATGACGGAGCAGTCCGGGTGACGGAATGTTTTTATCCCAATGTAAACTGGCACCTTTCGGGTTTTTTGCATGAATAGAGAAGAAACGAAACAGAAGAACATCTGCCCGGGCAGTCGGCGGCGCAGTGGGAAAAAATCCGGTTTCAATTATTATCCCCTGCCACAGAGTGATCGGAGCAGACGGAAAACTGTGTGCGGTTCTGACCGGGGATGCCAAAACCCCGCTGCAAAAGACGGCGGCCATTGAACTGGATCAATACGGAAATCTGGTGAAATATGATGATTATAGGCTCGGTGTCTGTGAGCGTTTCGAGTGGATTCGCCTGCCGGACGCGGAGCATAAAAAAGATTGATTGGAATGAGAAACAGAGGAAAGGCCTGCACCTGCAACGGTGTAGGCCTTTATTGGTTGGGTAAAGATAAAATTACACCTGCTCCCGTATCTCCGCTTCGGCGGTCCGGATTAGTGCCTTGAGCTCCCTTGCGGAGATGACGTAGCTTCCGGCGCTGCGGATGCCGATCTGCACCTGCTCATCGGAGGTGGCGACATAGACGCGGCGCCTGCGGGCGTGCTGCAGCGCGTACCGTTCGATAAATGCATCCGCGGTCTCGGACTGCTTCGTGAACACCACCTCGATGTTGTGGCAGCGGGAGGCTTCCTCGGCGTGGCCGGGGACGCGGTAGGAGTCAAATACCGCAATCAATTCGATTCCGCGGTACGCGGCGTAGTTCGAAAGGACATCCAGAAGCTTCCCACGCGCGCCGTCGATGTTGACCTCCGCAATCTGCCGGAGGTCGTCCCAGGCGTGGATGATGTTGTAGCCGTCCACCAGGAGGCACTCGGGGCCTGCATTTTGCGTGTTTTCGGTGCCGCGATAGGGCTTCGGCTCCGGCCGTCTGACCGGGGCTTTTTTGTCTTGTTTCGCGTTGGCATGGGAGGCCTGCGCGAGGATGGAATCGATCTCCTCGGTGCCCAGGGCAAGGTCCAGGGTCTCCGTCAGAGACCCGCTGTAGCGGCGCTCCGCGGAAACCTCGTCCGCAGAAACCGCTTCCGCGAGAACGGACGGAAGATGCATGTAGGCAAATACTTCATTCCAGGGCACGGGAAAGCCTGCCCCGGAAGCGCAGAACACGGAGCCCGGAGGATTCCGCAGGTCCGCCTCGGGATCGTACCCCCGCGCTGCGATAACCTCTGCAGGGTTGTGGCACTCCTGATAGCCGTCCGGGCGGTAGGAAATCCGGCCACGCCCCTTGGTCAGCGCAGGAATCTCCGACGCAAAATCCCGGAATGTGGCCACCGGTGCATGTCCGGTGAGAACGGCGAAGCCGTTCGAGTCGTCGGCCTCCCTCGTAAAATCCGCATACGAGGTGTCAAGCGCATGCATCACGCGCCCGAGAGACTCCTCCGGCGTGCGGATGCGGAAGGCATACCGGGGCTCGAGGAGAACATTTTCCGCCTGCATCAAGCCTTGCCGGACAGCCCGGTAGGTAGCCTGCCGGAAGTCGCCGCCCTCGGTATGCTTGGGGTGCGCGCGCCCCGCTGCCAGCGTGATGCGCACATCCGTTAAGTACGAGCCGGTGAGGACACCGCGGTGGCGTTTTTCCGAAAGGTGCGTGAGGATCAGGCGCTGCCAGTTTCCGGAGAGAAGGTCCTCGGAAAGGTCGGTGGCAAACTGGAGGCCGGTTCCGCGCGGGAGAGGCTCCAAAAGAAGGTGAACCTCCGCGTAATGCCGGAGCGGCTCAAAATGCCCTACGCCCTCCACAGTGTCTGCGATGGTCTCGCGATATACGATATTGCCGGCGTCGAAGGTGACTTCCGCCTCGAAACGCTCGAGAAGCTCGCGCTGCAGGATCTCGAGCTGCACCGCGCCCATGACTTCGATGTGAATCTCCGCGGAGGTCTCCTCCCAGAGCACATGAAGCGTAGGATCCTCCTCTTCGAGCCTGCGGACAAGCGGAAGAAGCTTGACGCTGTCCATGTTGTGCGGCAGAACCCGGTAGGAGAGAACCGGCTCCAAAACCGGCTCCGCTGCGCGCTTTTCGCAGCCGTACACATCTCCTGCGCGACTGTCCGTAAGGCCGGTGACAGCGCATACATCCCCGGCGGAAACGGACGGCACAACGGTAAAACGCTCGCCTGAATACAGACGGATCCGGTCGATCTTACCGACATCCGGAATGGTCTCCTTGGCGGAGAGCGTGCCGCCGGTGATTTTTAAGTGCGTAAGCCTCGTGCGGTCCGTATCATAGGTGATTTTCAAAACCCGCGCGCCGAAAGCTTCCGGGTACTCCGGCATCACGGTGAGTGCGGAGAGCGCCTGAAGAAACTCGGTGACTCCCGTATCCCGCAGGGCGGAACCGAAGAAGCAGGGGTGCATTTTTCGCTCCTTGATAAGCCTCGGAAAGTCCGCCTCCGAAACAACGCCGGTTTCCAGGTATTGCGCCAAAAGCCCCTCGTCGAGGAGGCTCAGATCCTCCGGGTCGGGGTGCGTCATGTTGACCACCGCATCGGAGAGACGCGACTTAAGCTGCGCTGAGATCGCCGCTTCATCGGCGCCCGGCTGGTCCATTTTGTTGACAAACAGTAACGTCGGAATGTTGTGATGGCGGAGAAGCTGCCAGAGCGTTTCGGTGTGCTCCCGGACGCCGTCCGCCGCGGAGATTACAAGAATTGCGTAGTCGAGCACGTTCATGACGCGCTCGGTCTCCGTCGAAAAATCCACATGCCCCGGGGTGTCAATCAGCGTTATCGTTGTTCCCGGAAGGGAGAGAATCGCCTGTTTTGAGAAGATGGTGATGCCGCGCTCCCGCTCGGCCCCGCGCGTGTCGAAGAAGGTATTCCGGTTGTCGACGCGCCCCATGGACCGGATTGCGCCGGCATGAAACAGCAGGGCTTCCGACAGCGTCGTCTTCCCCGCATCCACTTCTGCAGCCATGCCGATTACAATCTTCTTCACGGAGGATCTCCTTTCCCGGGATGTATGTGTGTATTGTACCACATATCAGCGGGTGAGGTCAAAAAGAATGGTTCGGGGCTCTCACGGAAGAATGTGCAGTGAATGCCGCCATGATTCCTTGTGAAGAAAACTGTCCTGTGGTACAATGGGGAAAAGGCCGTGCAGGCCGGAGACCGGACGACGGGCGGAAGCAGGGAGTTCTTCATCACGCCGTACTGCTTTGCGGCAAAAACCTATTCGGAATTTCTGGACCGCTATCTGGAGATCGTTCCCGGATCCTCGTTCGGCCTGTACAAGGAGGATCTCCTTTCGAATGAGGATCTGCGCAGGTTCCTTGGTTATTGAATCACCTTTTTTGCAGTGAAACATATGAGATTAAACGGAGGAATGAAAATGTACAGACCGACAGTCGCCCCGAGAGGGTGGAACAGCTGGGATTGCTACGGCGCGGCCGTGACCGAGAAGGAAGTGCGCCGGAACGCGGAGTTCATGGCTGCGAATCTCAAACAGTACGGATGGGAGTATGTGGTGGTAGATATCCAGTGGTATGAGCCCGGCGCCGTCAGCCATGAGTACAGACCGTTCGCGGATCTGTGTATGGATGCGTACGGGCGGCTTCTGCCGGCGCCCAACCGTTTTCCTTCGGCGGCGGAGGGGCGGGGATTTGCCCCTCTTGCGGAGTATGTACATTCTCTCGGACTGAAATTCGGGATCCACATCATGCGCGGCATTCCGCGCCAGGCAGTGCACCGGAACCTTCCCATCCTCGGAACGGACAAGACCGCGCGCGACGCGGCGAGGTTCAACAGCATCTGTCAGTGGAACCCGGACATGTACGGCGTCACGACGGATGAGACCGGCAGGGTGTACTACGACTCGATTTTCAAGCTTTACGCCGAGTGGGGCGTGGACTTCATCAAATGCGACGACATCTGCAGGGAACTCCCCCACGAGGAGGCGGAGATGGTCATGCTTTCGGAAGCATTGAACAGCTGCGGACGGGAGATGGTGCTTTCGCTTTCCCCGGGGCCGGCGCTCCTTGAGAAGGCCGAGCTGTATAAGCAGGTGGCGAACATGTGGCGCATCACCGACGACTTCTGGGACGACTGGAAGCTTCTGTACGCCATGTTCGAGCGCGCCGAAAAATGGAGCATCCACGCAGGCGCGGGGCATTTTCCGGATGCGGACATGCTGCCCATCGGCCCGATCCGCCAGGATTATGACAAAAACAATAAAACCGCCTTCACGGAAAATGAGCAGATTACGATGATGACGCTTTGGTGCATCATGCGTTCGCCGCTCATGATTGGCGGGGAGATGACGGGATTTGACGATTTTACGATGCGCCTGATCACGAACGAGGCGGTCCTCGCGATGCATGCGAATTCGAGAAATGCCAAACAGATCTTCCGAAGAAAGACCAGCGGAACAGAGTATATCCTGTGGGCAGCGGAGGATTGCGTGGGCGGCCGGTACATTGCAATGTTCAATGCGGGAGAGCAGGACGGGGAGTTTGCGTTTGCGTTGGAGGAACTGGAGGACATTCCGACGGGCAGCCTTGCAACGGAACTCTGGAGCGGTGAGACCGTGACAATCGGAGAGGAGTTCCGTATCGAGGTCCCCGCGCACGGCGCGAAAGTGTTCCGCATCGGGTGATACACAAAACATGGGTCCCGCGGCATGCGCGGGGCCCTTTTGCTATGAAAATGTTACGGAAATCATCGCAAAATGATATAGGAATGTTACATCGCCGTGGTATGATATGCACAAAGAGCAAAAAGGAGCGGTTCGGAAAATGAGGATATTACTGGTAGAGGATGACCTTCAGATCTGCGAAGTGACCAAACGATACTTTGAAAGCAAGGGGGCGGAGATTGTCGCGGTGACCAACGGCGCGGACGCGCTTGCGGTGACCGAGGGCGGGTTGGAAGGGTATTCCCTGGTGCTTCTTGACATCATGCTGCCCGGAGCGGATGGATTTGCCGTGTGCCGGAGCATACGGCGCCGCAGCGATATCCCGGTGATTTTCCTGACTGCGAGAGGTCTTGAGGAGGATATTCTTCACGGCTATGAGCTCGGTTGTGACGACTATATCGTAAAGCCTTTTCTCCTTTCGGCTCTTTACGCCAAATGCTCGGCCATAGTTAAGCGCAGCGAGGGAATCTCGGACAGCGTGATATCATGCGGAGCAATCACTTTGGACACCTATAAACTGATCTGCTGCGTTGGCGGCGCGGAGGTGGAACTGACACCGAAGGAATTTGCCGTTCTCAGTTGTCTCATGAAACACCAGGGGTGGGTCGTGAGCCGGGATATGCTTCTGAACAGTGCATGGGGGCAGGATTTCTTCGGCGTGGACCGTGTGGTTGACAACACCGTAAAGCGTCTGCGGAAGAAACTGGGGGACGCCGGCAGCCAGATCCACACCGTCATCGGGAGAGGTTACCGGCTGACGGAGTCATAAGGAGAACAAACAATGATACGAAAAATAAAAAGGAGAAGGCGGAGGACTGCCCTGCGGACATTGCTTGTGGCCTTTGCAATCGCAACAGCGCTGTGTGCAGCATTTGCCTTCGGAATCAGGCGATACAGACTTAAGGTTATGGAGGATCGTTGCCTCGAAGCGCTGGATTATACGGAAAGCCGTGTTCGGGACATGCTTGCACCGGAGCGGAACCCGCAATACAGGTTCTCACCGGTTGATCTCCAATGCATACTTACCAGATATGCGTTTTATCGGATACGGTTGCCGCTGTTTGATGAGAAGAACAGTGAACCGTCGATAACAAGTGATGCGGAAGGATGTCATGCCTTTGCATTCGCGTGGGACATGGATGGTAACCCGGTGGTGTTGAGCCGAAGAACTTTGCACGCGGTTCTTAAGTTCGGCGAGGATGTGTCGGAGGGAGGAAACTTTATCTGTGAGGAAACGGATACCATCCCGGGGCTTAAGCAGCTGTTCGATGATTACAGGGAACTCATGGGAAGAACACCCGGAAAGGATTCGGTCTATTTTACTGAACTCACGATGGAGAGCGCGTACATAAACCGTGAGAAGCGCACGTTCGTTCCCGGCAGGGGTACGATGTATCTGAAAGATGTGGATATCGTGATAAACGACCCATTTGAGGCTGCTACGGCAGACACTGTACCGTTTGATATCACGGTAACCGATGAGAACTATGAGTATGTTGAGTTTGATTCCAACGGATATCCCCGCGTGTACGTCCTTTTTAACTTCTTCGGCGAGGATCCGGAGCTGACGGAGAAGGTGTACAGGGAAGATATCCCGGAGGACGGCAATTATCATCTCACCGGCGGCAGCCGGGTCACGACTGAGGACGGAATCATCCGTGCACGCCGCGTATTCTACTTCTATTTCGATCAGGAACAGTATTGCGTCTGCCTGTACAATATCGTGGATTGCAATGCCCCGGAGGTCGTGAAGTATGACCGGAAGATCGTCATTCCGATATGCCTTGCGGTGTATCTTCTGACAGCCCTGATCTGCTGGCGCAGGATTGTAAAAGATAAGGCAAGATACGCCATGGAGGATTACCAGAGAAACCTGACCAACCATTTGGCGCATGACATCAAAACGCCGCTCATGGCCATCGGCGGTTACGCAGAGAATATCAAAGAGGTGGATCTGACCAAGGAGGAAACGGATCGTTATCTCGACGCTATTTTGGCAAATGTCGGTTTTACCGACTCCATCATTAACCGCACATTGTTCCTCAACACGCTGGAGGACCGCGGCAGTGGAAAGGCTGAGATGATTGAGGTAGGTGCGGTTGCAGCAGAGTCCCTGAAAAAGTACGAGCCTCTGCTTGAACAGAAGGGGATCACATACCGTGTGGAGGGCAGCGCAACGATCAAGGCAGACCGGACAACCTTTGAGAGTATTGTCGAGAACCTTATCTCCAACGCCGTAAAATACACCCCGGAGAACGGTGTCATCAAGGTCGAAATAGACGGCAGAAGGCTGGCCGTCACCAACACGGTGAAGGGAAAGGTCGATGTCGGGAACCTCACGACACCGTTCGTGCGCGGCGAGGAAGCCCGAAGCAACCCTGACGGCAGCGGGCTGGGCCTGTCCATAGCCGAGCAGGCCGCGGCAATGAACGGCTTTACACTGAAGCTCTCCAGTACTGACGACGAGTTCCGGGCGGAGCTGCGGTTCCGGTGAAACCGGGAGAGTTTGTGACGGTATTATCGGTGGAAATCGAAATCTGAATAACAACGAAAAGCGCCTTGCGGCTGCAGATGGAAATCGGCAGCTGTCAGGCGCTTTTTTTGCGTTTCGGGACCGGAATTGTGCGGAAGCCGTGCATATGCAGACGAAAATGTATAAATGAATAAAAAACAACAGCAGTAATCGTTGACAGACTATGCAAATGACACTTGGAAAATATCGTTGGAACGCCTGTTATTACAGGGAAAATGAAGATATAAATTGTACATTAGCGAAGCCGTTCTGAAATGAGGATTCCGGCGCTGAGCAAACAAATCCGGCACGGCGCATAAGACTGACAAAAACAAGTATAACAAATAAATAGTTGCATAAAACTACATAATTAGCACTAATTGTGCAGACAATTACGGGAAGCGGCGCGTTGTAAACAAGTCAGAGCGGGAGAGCGTTTCGGCAAGCGCGACAGCAAAAGCGAAATGCGGCGGTTATTTTGCGAGGATACGGATAATATGTTGTATTTATCGTATCGTAAAACTGTAAACAGGAAAAAATAGCGTCTTTATGACAAATAATTTTGCAGTATTAATATGCAAATAAAAACTTGAATAATCTTTTGCAAAATGGTAAGATTAACTTTACCAAACCAGGAAAGGAGGTAAAAAACAGAGCTATGAATGTGGAATTGACAGAAATCTCGGGCGTAAGTTCCGATCTTGCATCGCGGCTGAAAAAAGCAGGCATTCACGATGCAAAGGAGCTTGCGGAAGCGACGGACAGCGTCCAAAAGCGCGGGGCGTTGTCGCAGAAGCTCGGAGAGTCACCAATCGTCGTCAGCAGTCTTGCGAAGCAAACAGAGTTGTTGCGCTGCAGCAAGATTAAGCCGGCGGATGCCGAAGCATTGGTAAGAGCCGGTGTCCGATGCATTGAAGACCTGAAGAAGTCCGATCCGGACAAACTGGCCGATTTTATGTTTGACCGCGGCATCAACGCCGATATCGACGAGGAAGTTGCGTTTGAATGGGTCGCCGGCGCAGTGGACATGAAAGACAGTGCGTTTGAAGCCGATCCCGGCGATATGTACAACAGCGCCCTGGCGTTCGTGTGTACGAAGAACTACGGGTTGTCTCACAGCAATATGTACGGGACCGATATCTCCGATATCATCACCGAACTCGGCGTAGGCATCGCACGGGCCCAGCACGCGCTGGACAAGTCATCCGCGGAGATGCAGCGTGAGATTCTGAAGAGTCCCGAGCTGGCAGCCATGGGCTTTAACGCCACATGGTACACCATTCCGGAGACTTCGTTTACGCTCAAGATGGAGTACACCTATTCAGAGACCGGCAACAGCGAAAAGCATTTTTCGGTTGTTCCGATGAATGCGACATACAACAACGCATTTCGCACGGACAGGGCTGAGGAAAGCACGCTGTCGCTTCGGTTTGTGCCGATACCGCCGCCGGCAGGCATGACGGAACGAATCACGGTTCCCGATTTTGTCGGCATGTCGGTAGAAGAAGCGGAAGCAGCCGCTGCGGATCTCGGCCTGAAGGCTTCATTTGCCTACGGGACGGGCGTTTGTACCGCAGATCAGCCGTCGATGATAACCCGGCAATCCATTGCAGCGGGAACGCTGGTTATGGGGTCGGAGCTTATCCGGATGACCTATGTGGACAGTGAGTCGAGAATGGCGGCGCAGAAGCTGGTCGGCGTGTTGCGGGCCCGCCTCAGGTGGGTACGAAACAGGATTGCCGAGCTGGAAGCGAAGTATCCCGAAGGAATCGACCTGAATGCCACGGGAGAAGCGGCGGAAGAACTCCTGGAACTTCTGCGCCTGAAGTACGGAAGCGAAGTCAGCACAGGTACTTCGGAAGTGTCAGCGGAACCGGAAGCTTCTTCGCGCAAAAAGAAATCGGCGTCGGATGAGCCGATCGCCGAAGCTTCGAAGGCATCGGAAGAGCCGGAAGGTTCTCCGCCCGAAGAGAAACCGGTAACGGACGAGCCGGCCGCCGAAGCTCCGAAGGCATCCGAAGACACATCCGCAAAGAGTCCGAAGAGCGCCGAGAGCGGGAAGAAAATCCAAAAGGAAGTAAAGGGCACCCTGGCCGCGGAAAGCCCGGAGGGTATAAAGCCTGCAAAGAGCGCAAAGAGCGGAACGACCACAAAGACCGTAAAGAACACCGGTAAGACCAAGAGCACCGGGAAGGCCAAAAAAGAATGAAAGGGGTGATATGCTATCGCAAACGATAACAAAAACAACGATGGTAAATTAAGCAGGTTTGTTGAGTCGCTCGAAGGCATAGATATCGCCAAAGTGCCTACCGGAACGCTTGACATCAAGTTCGCCGACGGAATCATCAAGTCCTCCGGGACAGCTACCGGGGAGGGCGTCAAATATGTTGCGGCGGCGGACACGGGGCGTGTGATGCAACTGGAAGAGGCGTTGAGTAAGGCACAGGCGGATTCACAAAAACGCAGGGAAGCGCTTGAGATCAACGAGCGGCAGATGCGTGAGCTGCAGTCGGAAATCGCCAGGAAAGATGCGGAAATCACGCGGGAGGTAAGTGCGCGCGATGCCAAAATCCGCACTCTGGAAGAGGCGGTGGAGCAGATGCGACAGGCGGAAACAACCGGCGAATTGGTCAGGGTTGTGGCGGAACGACGCGAGAAGCAGAATGAGGAGCTGAAGGCCGAAATCGTATCGCTTAAGAAACAGCTTGAGGAGGTTCAAAGGCTCAGCAAAGCGGACGCGGACGCCGTTCAAATCACCTGCATGAACCTTCAGGATCAAAATGCGAAGATGGAGCAGGAGCTGCGGATTCTCAAGAGACGCGTCGGTACTTCCTACACTTCCGAAGAGCTTGCGAACTCATTTAACGAAACCATCAACAGTTTCAACTCGCGTATGAATGCCTCCGATCAAAGCGTCAATTACATCATCAACAGCATGGATGTGGATTTGAAGGCGCAGATTGTGAAGGATGAGAGCGGTCAGGTGCGCTTCCTGACAGAAGTCAACTCCGAAGGGGAAAATGCCATGAGTACCCTTAAAATCACGGTTCGTGCGGTCCCCAAGTGACCGAATGAATAAACAAAATCGAAAGGAGAGAGAACTATTATGAGTATCGGACAGGAATTACTCAATGTACCGTTCCCCGAGATGGTCGTCCAATTGGCCGGCGCCATTGCAGAAGGACAGTACAAAATGGACATGGTGAGCTGTAAGATTGCCAAAATCATGGGTGATGCGAAGAAGTCCCCCGTGCAGCTCCCGGATGTGACCAACGGCAATGAGACGATTGTCACATCGCTGATCGGTGCAGGCTTTCAGCCGACCTTCTACCAGTTTACAGACACAATCATCGAGGTCAAGATTGACATCACAATCTCGCAGGAAACCGATTACAGTGTCGACGCATCGTGGAGGTGCGGTATCTTCGGTGCACATGTGAACGCGAAGTACAGCAACAAGTACTCCTACACTGCCAACGGCTCCAGCCTGCTGCGCACGAAGATTACTCCCGTTCCGCCCAGCTCGTTTATGCAGAAGCTGCTGGATATGAAGGCGCAGATGATTCAGCAGGAGTTCCAGCTTAAGATGAAGAAGGTTGAGCTTCAACTTGCAAAAGAGCAGAAGAAGATTGAGGAAGATGCAGCTAAGGAAGAGGAAAATGCGACAGCGACAACTACGGGCAGCTCTTCTTAAGGAACGGTTCCCTGAAAGGATTACAGGGAACGGTATCTGCTTGATTTTCCGGTAAAGAATAACACAGAAAGGTGGAAAAACAAATGAATACAGTACAAGCGAGCGATGTCGGAACTCTGCTTGCCAATGTCCATTTTGACACATTGCTGACGAATGTCGGCGTTGCGATTGCCAAAGCACAGGCGGCAATGGACGACGAGAGTATCCGCATACTGGGCGAGATGTGTGAGAAGGAAGTGAGCCTTCCCGCCCTGCAAATCAGCAAAGGTAAACTGTCGGATCATCCGATTACAACGACAATGATCGGTGCGGGCTTCCAGCCTACATTTTATCAGTTCGCCGAGACGATTATCGAGATCAAGATGACAATCAATCTCACGACGGAAAGCACCGAGGAAAAGACCGTGAGCGGCGAGGAGAAGAAGGAGGAAACGACTTCCATCGAGCAAAGAACCTCGTACAGATACCGCATCTTCAGCAGAAGAAACACCACCACTTCAAAAACCCGCACGGTAGTCACCACGACTCCGATTGATGCGACATACACCAACAAGTATACCTTCAATCAGGAGGGTTCCAGTCTGCTTCGTACCCGACTGGTTCCGGTGCCGCCCAACACGATTATCCAGAGGCAGCTTGAGATGCGTGCACAGGCGATGCAGCTGGAGTACGACCTCCAGCTCAAGGAGTACGAGCTCTATCTGGAGATGCTTCGCGAAAGCCGTGAGAAGAAGGCGGAAGAGACATTGAAGAACACGGAGAAAGAGATCGAAACCGAACTGGAAAAAGAGGGTGAAAGCGCATCGTAAGGATACGCTCTGACAATGGGTGAAAAAGAGCTTCCCACCCCGCGCATATGCTGCGCGGGGCGGGAGACGCCTCCCTGAGAATTTTTTCATGAGAGTTACCGGATGCGGATATCTGCCGCCGGAGCCGGAAGGAACCGATGAAACAGAAGAAACCAAAGGAACAAACGGAACAAGTAAAGGGTAAAGCGCCGGAGGAGTCGCTGCTTGCCGGGCTGGATATTTTTTCCGAGGAGTATGACGACGAGACCGGGGAGGGGTATATCGCTCCGCCGCCGGTTCCCTCAGTATGCAAACAGCCTGCCGCAAAGAGCGTGAAAACACCGGGAAAAGCAGCCGTGAAGCCAGGGAAAGCAGCCGGGAACCCGGCGGAAACGCCGACGCAAGGGGGAAACACGCAGACTTCGGCCGTTCAGGGGTTGATTTCCGAGGGAACCGTCCTGGAGACGATGGAGGAAGGCCTGGCCGACCTCATGAGCCTTGACTATGTCCCGGAGCCGGACGAGATTGTCGAGCAGCGCCGTGAGTTTGAGGGCTCGATGTACCGCGAGCCGAAACAAAACGAAAATGCCATGCGCATAGGTATCCTCCGGAGGGAAGATTTCGGAATCGCGCCCGCGAAAGCCTTGGCCGCGAAGCCGGAAGGCATTTTCCGGGGCGGCTCCCGCAAAGGTACAACGGCCGGAACCGGCAACGATTTTGCGGCAAATATGCGAGACCGGAAGGCTTCCAAAAAGAAGCCGGAAAATGATTCCCGCTTCACCGTGAGAAACCCGGAGTCGAAGCTCATGCCGGGGGAGGAGGGGCGCGAACGCGGCTTCCGCCCGGAGAAAAAGAGACCGGAATCGGGCGTCGTGACAGCGGAGAGGTCCGGTCGAACCGCGGGGATGGAAAGCGAAACGGAGCGGCAGCGGAGAATGTCCGCGAGGGACGGGGATTTTGCGTCGAATATCGTATCGCCGGGGCTTGGGGAGAGAAAACCGGAGCAGGGCAGAGGCTTCGGAAACGAGGCGCTGCAGCTGAAACCCCGGGAGCGAGATGACATGCGGGACAGAAGACCGGCCGCGGACGGCGCTTCGGCGGATACGCCGGCGAAAATGACCGTGCGGGACGAGGGTTTCCGAGCGGGCGATTCGATGCAAAAGCGGCAGGAGCAGCGCCCGTACGAGAGCTCCAAACCGGAGCTTCGAAGCGACAGAACGGAGACGAAGCACAGCTTTACCGCCGATGTGACGGGGACGGAGAAATCCGCCGCGAAGAACACCGTCGGACAGACGCGCCGAAGGCGCCCGGAGAGCCTGCGCTTTAAGGAGAGACCGAAGCGCGGAAAGGGCGGAATCGGCAGCGGAACAGAGCAGAGCCTTGCCTGTGACAGGTCGAAGCCGAATCGCCGCAGGGAGGATTCCCGTCTGTTTGCCCCGGAACGCCGGGAGTTCGGAGCGGGATTCAACAGCGAAGCGCAGAGACGGGAACGCGGAGCAAGGTTCAACCGGGAGACGCCGAAACCGGGGTTCGAAACAGGATTCAACCGCGGGGAAACGAAACCGGAATTCGGTGCAGGGTTTAACCGTGAGGAACCGGGGAAAAGGTTCGGAGCAGGGTTAAGCCGCGGAAGCGCGATGGCCGAGTTCGAGGCCGGACGGCAGGGCAGGGATGCATTTTCCGGGGGCTCCGCCACGGCGTTCGGGCGGACCGACAGCTTCGACCGAAGGGATACGGTTGACCGGCGGGACTTCATGGAGCGAAAAGAGAAGAGCGAAAAAACAGACAGCAGATTTTCCATGGACAGCGGAAGCGCATTCGCGGAGCGCGATGCGAGAAGAGACGCGGACCGGATGTCGATGGATGAGCGGGAAAGGAAGAAACGATGGGAGCTGTGAGCAAGAGACAGAACATCGACGGATTTGCCAAGCAAATCATAGAGAATCTGAATATGGTTTACGCGACGGCTGCGAACGGAAAGAGACCGTTTGCCGAGGCGGACGAACGCTTTGAGGAGCTTTATGCGCTTCTGCGTTTTTACCGCTGCGACGAGGCGGCGGCGGAGCAGGCCGCGAACTTTGCGGGAATCGCGTACTACCGGGGAGAGTATGTGCGTGCGCTGGAGTTGACGGAGGACGCCGTGGAAACCTGCCCCGGCGAGGAGGGAAAGGCCGCTTACGCGCGGACGCTGCATGACATGGCGTACCGGTTGCTTGCGGTCGGCCTCGGTGAACCGCAGGACAAGGTTCTGCTCGAGCGGGTGCAAAATGTGCTGCAGCCCGGGGACTACCGGAGGGCGCTGCAAAATGCGGCCGCAAATATCCCTGCGGAGGAGGAAGCCCGGCAGACTGCCGTCGGACTGCTTCGCAGGCTCGGGCTGGAGGCGCTTCGGCAGGCAATCCGCCTTGAACCGACAGCTCCGAACGAGTCGCTGTCGCTTCTTCGGGAGGCGCTTCCGTGGCTGAACGAAAAGAGGGCCGTGCCCGTGCGGCTGGAAATACAACGATTGGAGAAGATTTGTCATGAATGAGACGGAGCTGAAGAAAATCGCCGAGATGATGCGGCAGCTGGATATGACGGCAGGGGAAGCCATGAAAAACGGAAATCTGCCGGACGCAATCCTTGCGTATGAGCGGATGATGGACGCGGAGGAATCGTTCGGACTGTCGAAAAATGCGGGCAGAACCCGGATCAATCTTGCAAACCTCTATCTGCAGATGGACCGGAAGGAGAAGGCGCTTGAGCATGCGCAGAAGGCAGCGGAGGAGCTGGCTGGCGCCGGAGCCCTGCAGGATGCAATCAACGCCCGTCTGACGCAGGCCCGGTGCCTGTGTGAACTCGACCGCGCTGCGGAGGGCGTGAAGGAAGCGGAAAAAGCGTTTCGCGATTGCAAAACCGATGCCGGCCGGGCTGAGGCCTGCCTTGTTTTGGCGGAGTGCCGCCGTATGGCCGGGGACAAATGGAAAGCCAGAGACGCCGTGGATCGCGCGGTGCGCTGGTTCGAGAGCTGCCGCGATGATGTCGGGCTTACCCGGGCTCTCTCGGAACGCATTTTCCTGCTGGAGCAAAGCGGACAGGCTGCGGCAGCGGTGGCTGACCGCTCGCGACTGGCGATTATGCATTCCGATCTCTGAGACTTTTCTGGTAAAAGGAGGCACAGTGAAATGCTGCTGACGAGATGTTTTCCGCCGCTTGCTCTTCTGCGGGAACTGGAACGGTATTTCGGCTGCGAGGTGACCGCAGCGACATTTTTCGAAACGGAAGACACAGGCTCGCAGACGCCTCCGGGATGGGCGAAGGGAGATTACATCGTGCTGCCGAAAGGAATGCTTTCCCCGCTTCGCGCGGAAGGCATATTTTTCATCGCCCACGAAGTCTGCCATCTTCGCCAGCAGGCGGAAAATGTTTCCATGACGCGCCGGCATGCCGAAACGGACGCCGACTTCCATGCAACCGTTTTCACCTGGCAGTATCTCAACGGCCGTCGCTGCACGCCGGCCCCGAAACTCCTTCCGCTCGCGGATGCCGCCGCCGTGCCGGCCGCCGCATGGGGACTCGGCGGACTGTTTTCGCTGAAGCAGCTGATTACTGACGGATACGCAAAACATAAAGGGTATGCGTATTTTTATTACGGACCGCACGAATGGCTGACGGCAGTTGCAGCACATGTGAACGAGCCGAAGGTGCGGAATTATGTTACGAGTCGTCCGCTCATGTCGGACGATTACAGCCTTGTTCTCGGGTCCGAAATGAACGACATGTATATTCTCCCCGAGATTATTAAGACGAAATTCTCGGAAGACACACTCAAGGCAATCGGGAAGGCAGCGGAGGAGTCCGATGTCTCTTCCGTGGAAGATATCAGCTTTGACGACAGCGCGATTAAGGAAGCGGTCACCTCGCTGTTTGACAACAATGTTTCCGTTCTGACGAGTATCGGTAATATTGACATCAGCTTTATTGCATGGTACACGCTGTTTTCCAATTTTCTGCGGGCATCGCGGTATGTTGCCTTGTTAGGGGAAGTAAAGAGCAAAATCGACGAAATGATTTCCGAAGAACTGCATCTTGAAGCCCTGAAGGAAGGAGTGACCGCCTTTAAGAAGGATTTGCTTGATGTTATCCTGAAGTTCTTTCCCGAGGAAGGAACTTTGGCCAACATTTTGCGGATAAGTTTCTTCGGAGTTCTGTCGGATTTCACTATCCTCGATTGGTTTGCCGGAGGGGCAATTGAGCAGATATTCCGTGGTGTGGTGGAATGGCTGGCCTATGATGACTGTTCGAAGATTTTGTTTGTGAAGCAGCTGACGGGATTATTCCCGAAACTGAAGGAGAAGGTTGAAGCGAAGGTTAACAAGGAAAAAAGAGAGTGGTACCAGAAGCGGCTCAGGGAGAAGACGAAAAACATCAAATTTGTGAGCAAGACCGAGGAGGATTTCATATGCGCCGTCACCTTGCTCGGAATCTGGTGGGTCGAAGATGCGAGCTTTATGCCCGGTATTGAAGGAGCGATTTCTCTGGGGCTGCGGAAGGGCTGTGTTATCGCGGAAAAAATAGTCAGCGAGGCTAAAAACGCCGGATTATTCTTGGAAAACCTGATCAATGAATTCCTGAACAATCTGAAGATAGAGGAACCGAAAGAGGGGGATTACTATATCCCGATTGCCTGGCTTCAGGTGGATTGTGATTTGAGTAAGCTATATTGCGATTATTCAATCCAGCAGGGAAGGATAACAACATCGGATATAAAACAGACGGCGAAAGATTTTATTTTCAAACCGATACTCGGGATATTGCCGAAAATAGTCAAAGAGGGGCTGGTTCCCCTGCTCGAAGCTATTTGCGAGGATATCCGGGGGATGTTAACCTATTACACATCCCTTGTGTTTCTCCTCGGTTCGCATACAGGCGAATTACAGTTTCTTCACTCGATGGATTGTTCCAGGGGCAGTATCGAGTGGAATCGCGAAAAAATGATTCGCTGGTGCGAGCTTTGCTATGATTGTAACAAGCAAACTACAGGAGATTCGATACTCAATCAAAACATATACGAGTACCTCAACCGCCTTGTTCCGCAGTTAGATTATTGCGGCGTCTTGGCAGATCTCGAAAAACCGAAAAGTTCAGACGGAGAAACACCGGCCTCGATGCTTCCGAAACCGGTGACTCCCCTCGACGGAGCGGAGCCCGGGACCGACAATCCGGATAATCCGGCGGAAGACGCGGAACAGAAAAACCTTTCGTGTCAGGAAAATGAAGAGGGCGGAGAATCCGACAGGCAGGGGCCTCTGTTTGCGAAATACGCAAAGCAGATTCATGACAGTCTACCCGCATATCGGCAGTACTACGAGAAGAAAGAGAAGGACCTTCTGCTTGCGGCTATGCTTCTTCCTCTTTGCTGCGTCAAATCGCAAATGACCAATTGTCATCTGGCAGCCCGCCAGGTATGCGGAATTGAGCTCGATGACGAGAGCAAACTTTCTCGTGAGCAGGCGCGGGACTATGATATTTGCCTTGTCCTTGCCATGAAATTCAGTCTGGTTGAAGGGATAGATTCCGAAGAGCAGTCCGAACCGGGCTTTTGGGATTCCCTGCCTTCGGGGAAGTATCGGTCTCCCATTTCCGATTGGACATTTCGCCAGTTCTTTACCGCAGATCGCGATTGGCTCTCGGCCCCGAATATCATTCTCGGTATGACCATGCATATGATTGAGGACAGCTTCACTCCTTCGCACACCGCGCGCACATGGAATACGGCGCCCTGGGAGGGTTCGGCCCCGATTATCACATTCGCGGATTACACCAAACAGGATGCGTCCCGTCATGCCTGTGCCGACTATTTTACCGATGCACCCGGATCAATCTCGGTCGAAGACATCGACGAGCTGCTTCGCATGAACATTAATTACACGGATGGGCAGGATTGCATGGATGTGGATTTGGCGGATGGCGAGGATATGATGGATATCGATTATCAAAACTGTGCATCCAAACCCAAAGAACAGCCGGAAGTGAATCAGACGAAAGTTGATATGTCGAAAAAGGAGACGGCAGAGGAGATGAAACGCCTGCTGCCGTTCAGGGCGCTCCAGACAACGGTCGGGGCGGAGAGTGCACTGCATTTTGCGTCGGAGTTTTTCAATTATGTCCAAAGAGAGAAGGCAAATTTGGTAGCAGGCTTCGACCGAAAGAAAATAGAGGCGATTTACCCGCTGGTAGATGATATTCTGGACGGATTTAACAGGAGCGGTCTGAGCAAAGAAGACCGGATTACAGATTCCGACAGAGAGACCCCGGCATCGGGACGTTGCTATGAAACGGAGGCAATCCGTGAGGAGACAAAGCATGATTCGATGGCACAAACGGCTCCGATTAATTCGCTGACAGTAGATCGCGATAAGCGGTTTGTCGAATTGCAGGGAAGCATCGAAGAATATCGGAAGTATCTTCTGAAACATCTGGCCCCCAATCTCTATCCTTCCCAGAAGGGGCGATCCTATTATGCAGACAATATTGCCGGGAAACCGGGCGACATCTCGTTTAAAAAGAGAGCGGAAATACTGAAGGAACTGATCAGCGGAGAGACGCTTGAAGAGGTTAAGAAGAAATATCGGACGGATTTCGCAAAACCCGGACAGCTGAAATCGCCGACAAAGGCCGGAGAAGCGCTACTGATGTTCCGCGAGAACGACCTTCTGTTCCTTGATGATATCCTGCAGTCTCCGCTGTTGTGCAAAGCGGCTAAGATTTCCTTTGAGGAGATGGCGGAAACACAGGGGATCAACGCCGGAAATTATATCGCGGAGGATATTGAGGAGACGAGGAACCGGTATCTTCGGCATGTAAATGAACTGATTCTGAATGCCGCGGGAATTCACGAGCAGACGGATGACCCCGAGACCAAAAAGCTTGCAAGAGAAGTGCTCATGAAGGCAAAGCAGGTGAAACGAAATGCCGATTCTCACTGGGAAAACGGTTCCGGAGATCCTCTTGAAAACATGGCGGAGGCGTTCCTTGCCAGGGTAAAAGGAAAAACGGAGAAAGCGAAACTGTTTCTCCGCGTTCTTGCGGAAGGTTTCGATCTTCCCGTGATTAAAAAACTGTTGCTTCGCATCCTGCGGTCGGACAATCCCGAGGAGTTCCGGGAAAATGCAGCCATACTACTGGATGAGCTGGAGAAGATGCTGGAGGGGAACTCCAGCGGAAAGGTGCTGCTGGATTATATTACGCAATTGCGTCTTAATTGTGTGTGGTTGAAACAGCAGGCAGGCAGTTTTGATCCGAATACGATTCGGGATGAGGCGGAACTGTTCGTCTCGGAGTTGGCGGAAATTATCCGCAAGATAAATATAAAGGATTTCCCGTCGATTCAGGCGATTCCGCTGCCGAAGGGCCTCAGGGAATGTCTTGCATTTCTGCGGGAGCAGTTCGAAGAGTATTTTGCGGAAATTTCGAAATTCACCACTGCCGACGCCGGAAGCGCGACCGAGGGGGCGGACACGATTCTTGCGGACGGTGTCAGTCTGTATGAGAGCCTGCTTTCGAAGGCGTTGGATTTGGCAAAGGGCGGAAAATCGACCTCCGATGTTGCGGAGGAGTGGCTGGGCGAAGGGGTTTCGATGGAGAGCGTCGAGAGAATGGGAAGAAGTTTCCGAAACGCTCTGAAAAACGCCTGAGCGCGGTGCGAAAAGAAAGGTGTCGGAAAATGATTTTGAACTATGTGGACGAATACGGCGATGTGATCAATCTCGAATTTCCGAACGGAGAAATCTCGGACGAAAAATCAAACCCGATTATGGGCGGCGTTCTGGAGAAAATGGACGAGCTGCAGAAGAACTATACACAGCAGCTGGCCGAGTGTCAGGCCATGAGCGACCGCGAGGCCTCACACGCGTGCGTCGACGAGGCGGAGAAGCGGTTGTTCATTGCGACGGGGAGGTTCCTTGCGGAAGCGTTTTTCACGCGGGACAATCTTTGTTTTCAAAAGTATACGACGGACAGGGAGAAGGGAAAGGGCGCCTACTATGTGAAGAAATTTCACGGGATTATGATTCATTCTCCGGCATCCTGCCAGAGCGCCCTGAAGACACGGGAAAGCGAGTTCAATCAGTACTCAAGCAAGAAATCGGAAACCGGAACCCACTTTATCATTGACGGTGATACCGGATATGTCTATTCGCTCCTCCCGCTTGACTGTCACGCGAACCATTGCGGGAAGCCGATGAAGACAAAAAAGGAACCGTACGAAGGCTCGAAGAGTCTGAACGGGCAGATGATAGCCATCGACATCGGGGAGCCCGGCGGAGTGTGCGTCATAGGCACTGCGCAGGCAGGGTCTTTTCCGGAGGAGTACCGGGAGCAGATTTGGCGGAAAATGGGCAGTCACTACTATGGAATCGCCGAGAAAATCAGCGCCGAGGAATATTCGAAACTGTCCGAGGAGGGGCGCACCGAATGGATTCGGGGCACATACACCGTGACGAACAAAAAAACCGGGAAGAAGACGACAATCATGGAGTATTTCCGGAGCTCGCCCGAGTATGTGCAGAAGGTCCGCGAAGGTGTGAAGAAGGCCTATTTTGCGGCGGCGGAGCTTGCGGCCGGACTGTGTTACCTCTTCGGCTTTAATCCTCTGGGAAAGGGGGAAGCACAGTCCTTTGACAAGGAGAAGAAGAAATATTCCGGAACCGGGAAAGAGGTATATGATGTCGTAATCGGACATGTCGAGGGATACAAGAATTTCTTCAAGGCTTCCAACCACGGAGACCCCGAAAACATGTGGAAAATGGAGGGCGTGGATTACACGATGAACACCTTCCGCGAGGAGGTTGCAAGACAGCTGGAGCTTCTTCGGAACCGGACGAAACAGGTTCATCCGGTGCTGGCCTGCATTGCCCGTACATGGAAGGAAGGCCAGCCGGACAAGCCGGAAACAGCGGACGGCACATAAGGCGGAGACATCCTCGCAGGAGGCCCCGGGCCGACGGAGTGGGCCCCGCCAGTGAGTACAGTAAACAGACATGACAGGCCTGCATCGTTGCAATGCAGGCCTTTTTTAAATTTGTTGAGTCGTTTTTTGCAGAGATTTCGTATATAATGTTGAAAGCAACTTTACGAAAGGGGGGTACCAATGGACGATACAGCTTTGCTGAAGCTGCTGAAAGACAACCCCGAACGCGGCTTACAGACGATAATTCAAATCTACGGTCCTGCCGTGCACAAGATCTGCTCCTTCTGTATGTCCGGATACCAACAACAGGACATTGAGGAGGCGGAATCCGACGTCTATGTAAAATTATGGAAGCATCGGGAGAGCGTCATCATCAACGAGAATTACTCGCTGAAAAGCTACCTCTTCGCAATCGCACGAAACACATGCATAGACAGACAGCGCAGTGCACAGCCCGAAGCCCTCTCTTTGGAAGTTGCTTTGGAAAACGGCTTCGAGCCTGCCGCCTCCGAACAAACGGAAGGCAAAGCCGTTGCAGGTTGGTTGAGTGACACCGTTCAATCGGCAGTCGCGGAACTCGACGAACCGGCACGAAGCATTTACTACGCACGGTATTACGAAGGACTCAGCATCCGCGGGGTTGCGGAAAAGCTGGACATCTCGGAGAAGAAAGTGAAAAATACCCTTCTGCGTAGCAAGAAAAAACTGCGTTCAATCCTCGTAAAGAAAGGAGTGACATCCTATGAAGAATTTGAAGGATGACAATTACACGGG
Source organism: uncultured Lachnospiraceae bacterium (assembly GCA_902798585.1). Classification (GTDB taxonomy): domain Bacteria; phylum Bacillota; class Clostridia; order Lachnospirales; family Lachnospiraceae; genus ISDg. The sequence continues at coordinate 32,782 of CADBXF010000008.1, read as the reverse complement.
TCAGACAGAAGCAGCTGTGCTGTTCAAAAATCTGCCGACCGACAGGGAAGCTGACGAGCTGGAAAGCAGTCTCGCGGAATACACCCCCGGAGACTATTCCGGTCAGCGAATAACCGAGCGGACGATTTCCAAGCTTCATGACGCGATGGCGGTCAAAGTTCCGAAGAGCAATCGCCGTCGCAGATTCCAGATGGTTTTGATCGCGGCCTGCGTCGCGGTACTCCTCATCGGCACCGTGTTTGCGGCAGCGGAGATTATTCACAACCGACGTCTCAACGATATGCTCGGCATCAAAGAGGATGCCGGTGAGATGGAGAATGCATTTTTCGAGATCGGAATTTCCAAGCAGGCGACTGACGATTTAACCATCACGGTTGTGGATTCCATCGGAGATTCCCGCAGCCAGTGGATTGAGGTTAAGACCAACAAGAAACTCGAGGTTCCGGTGGAAGACGGATGGCTTCCGAAGAACTTTGACTACAAGACACTGCCTGCTAACCTTGGGGGTGCATTTTCCGTGAAGTATTCCCTGGAAAATGGGGAATACACTACGCCTGCCCAAACTTTCACTATACCGTTTTGCAGAGACGGGGATCTCTGGTATATGATTTGGGCGACCGCCGATGACTCCGTCAACAATGCGGATGTTCTCCTTAAGTGCGGAATCGGTGATCTTGAGTTTCGATGGAAGAACAACTATGAGGCCGATGAGAAGACCGTAGTGCTTGACAGAACCATCGGAAAATACACTTACACCAAGGTGGTTTTGTCCGCGTCGCGGCTGGTGCTGTACGCTGAAAAGGACACAGAATATCCGAAATATGACTACTACAATGACGCGAACCTCGAATCCATCACACTTGCGGACGGTACGCTTTTGCCGCTTAAGGAGATTCGCGGGGACGGACCGGTTTCCTCCGGCGGAGAAGGTGATGACGGAAAAATATACCGTGAATTTGTTTACCTGCTTCTGCCGAACCACACTTTTGAGACACCGGATTCCATAACATCGATCATCCCCAAGGATGACATCGCTGCCATTACCATTGGCGGAATCGCCGTTCCGCTGAGATGAATCGGTTTTTCGTGAAGAAAAGTGCGTAAATCCTCAAAAATGTTCCCCGACATGTTTTCTCGGAAAAACAGGCCTGTCGCGGAGCGTTTAAAATGAAAACAGAGGTGGATCAATTCGATCCACCTCTGTTTTTTGTTCCCGTCGAAGGGCGGAGCATGTATAGTTATGATTATCATTTTCGCTTTATCAATGGATTGGAAGGTTGTTTTTTTGAGTCATGATGTGATCTCCTTATGGTATTAAACCTCTTTTTCCGAAAATAATGGCAAAACATAATGGCAAAACACAAAAAAGCAGAGATGAATCGACAAAAACTCATCTCTGCATTTGCTTTAAATCCCTTATTCTACTGGTGTTTCGAAAGAAGTGGAGCATAGGGGGATCGAACCCCTGACCTCTAGATTGCGAATCGCTTTCGGGCAGTGTGAGATTAGGTTTGCCGGATGAATTTTTGTCAATGCGAAAAATGCGGAAAGCCCATGTTTACAAGGCCTTTCCGCGTTTTTGTATGGTGCTGCGAAAATGCCGCTTAGTTACTCGATTTGTCTAAAATACCTTGATTGATGGAGCAATGATGGAATGGTTCATGCTTCTGCTTGCCTTCTTTCAGCGCCCATCTGAATGATCTCGGCGACCCGGAGAAGACTCTTTCCAACTCGCGGGTCGATGTAGTGTGCTTCCGTTACGCTGCGCGGGGAATGGCCAAGCCACATTCCGACCAGTTCGGCACTGTAGGTAGCCTCAAAAAGTTGGCAGGCTACTGCATTGCGGAGTTTCTCGAGAGGAACGATAGGAAGTCCGTGGGATTTCAGTGCTTTTTTGAATTTGTGCGATACAAGATCAGGCGCGAAGGGCTTTCCGTCCATAGCTGCACAAACGAATCCGTCGTCCTTGTAACAGTTCCCAAACAATTGCTTATCCTGTTTTTGTTTGGCTTTGACATTCTCCAGATACTCGCTCATGAATCGGTTCAAAGGAAGATCGCGCCGGGAATATTTTGATTTCGTGTTGCTTTCACGAAAGACAAGGATACTATCGCTCATTTTGATGATGGTATCGCGGATCAGTAGTTTATCCGGGGTGATATTTTCCCAGCGAAGTCCCAGTGATTCCGAGCGACGGAGTCCATAATAGGCCATCAGCGTCACCGGTGTTTCAATATCCAGACCGTTAACGGCTTTAAGTATCTCGGTGACCTCGTCAAAGGTCGGTGGTAGATTCGGTTCTTCCTGCGGGACGCTCTCCAAAATGACTTTGTACATCTTGCGCATTGTGGCAACGTTCTTGTAGATGTATTCGCGTTCGATCGCGTGTGACAGCATGCCGGCCAATGCACGAAGAATCTTCTTCAGAGAACGATAAAACGGTTTCTTATTGTCCTTCGCATCCGGATGTTGCTTTACAATCTCGGCTCGACGATGACACTCGGAGACTAACTCTGTAAGCCAGGATTCGATGTGGCAGGAACTCAGATCGCTCAATTTGATCGCTCCCAGATATGGAAGGACATGTAATCGGAGATAACTTTCCACGCTGGCGAGACTGTCTGTCTTGATTTTCAAAACATTTTGCGCAGCCCGTTGCTCTTCGAGATAGTACTCGGCATATTCGGAAAGCGTGTCGTCACTGTGATCCGCATATCTTCCGGAGCGTTTTGCTTTGTAGTCTTCTTCAAGGCGACGTCCTTTAATACTGGCGGCTTCGCGGGCAGCTTTCATGGCTCGCACACCCTTATCCCAGGGAATAGGAACACCGGTCGGCAAGGAGACCAGTTTCGCTTCTTTCTGTTCGTTTGTGAAGCGAAACTGGTAACTGAAGTTCAACATTCCTTTTTTGCCGATAACCGTTCCCATCGCGGTATCCTTTCTTTCAACGGGTTCTTTTCTCAATCAGAGCTTTCACGGATGCTTTCGGATAGAGATTTTTGCTCCCGATCCGGATCGCTGTCAGTTCATGGTTTGCGACCAGATGATAGATCGTTGGCCGGCTGACATGAAACAGTTCACATACTTCCTGTGTTGTGAGCATATCTGCAAAATTGTGTAGGCAGGAAGTTGAAACAGCAGTTTCGGCAAGCTCCGAGACAGCATTTATGTTGTCGCCTGGCATTGTTGACCTCCTTTCTTCTGTGTAAGTTTTTCTTTCATCGTGAATTCTTTCTAGTGTTATGATATAGCAACTGGTTTTCTTTGTCAACTATTAATTTGCCTTAAAGCAAATAAAGCAAAAACAAGCCGTGAAGGCAAGTAAAAGCAATTTGATTGACAAACAGGTTGCTTTCTATTATGATAGAGACGTAGTAATTTGTTTTTATATTGACCAGTCATTTTTCCCATAGAAAGGATGTCAATGATGACGCGAAAGTTTAAAAAGCCGGAAAATAAGTTTAATTCGGAAGAGTACACGGCGTTGATCAATAAGGCAATCGGGAACCGATCAAAGACGCAGTTTGCTGAAGATACCGGCTTGTCAATCTATTATATCAGCCGATGTGCAAACGGAAAGCTAGATAAGGCACCGCGTCCGAACACGATTGCAAGCATAGCGGCAGTAGCGCAGAATGGAGTTACCTATGATCAGCTGCTGATGGCTGCCGGATATAAGAGCGTTCCTTTGGTCTTTGCTGCTGCAAAAGAATATAACAAGTCGATACTAATGTCTCCGGAGAGGGCACGGTTCGTAAAAATGGGGATTGCGACGATATCGATAGCGCTGTCTAAGAGCAAGTATCCGTACTACTCAGATGGGGAAATATCAGAGAAATACTTTGATTTTGCCGTTCATGTGCAGTCCGGTGAAGATATGGTTAAGTGGCAGTTTCAGTTTTTGACCACAATGCCTCCGAAGAATCCGAATAAGAATCTGACCGAAGAGTTGTATTACTATTATTCGAACGGTGCTGCTTCACCGAAGCGGCTTGCTGTGTTTCACACATTTGTGACGGAATCGTCGGAATTGTTTGAGGCGATTGTAGCCAATGCTCCGGTAGCTGTAGCCCGATATTCGTCGGTAATGTTGATTAACACCTCGAATTTTACCATTGTAAAAACGCAGGTGTTAAAGGGACCGGAACCGGGAGGCTTAGTACTTCCGACATTAGAATGCACAGGTTAGGGGCTAAGCCGAATTGTTTTTACTGAACAGTAGTCAGCATTGAAAGAGAGGAGAAAAAATGACGGTTGAGGATATCATTCGCGGGGAGTCGAAGAAGGTCGAGTTCAAGGAGACCCTACCAAACCGTTCAGAGAACTATGCAAAAACCGTTGTGGCCTATTCCAATTCCCAAGGCGGACAGATTGTTTTCGGTGTAGTTGACGGTACGAGAGAGGTTGTTGGAGTCGATGAGGCGGTTCTGTTCCAAACAATGGATGCGATTGCCAATGCCATCTCCGATTCCTGTGAGCCGCAGATCATTCCTGAGATTGAACCGTGTTCCATAGACGGAAAGACGGTTATCGTGGTGACGGTTTTACCGGGAACGCAGCGACCGTATTACCTGAAGTCCAAAGGGAAGGAGACGGGAACGTTTGTCAGAGTCGGCGGGACTGCCCGACCGGCCTCTCCCGAGAAGATAAAAGAACTGGAAATGGAAGGGGCCAAGATCTCCTGGGACGAGCTTACATGTATCGGGTATAAGGTCACAGATAAGGCGATTAAGAAATTGTGCAGCGATATGAATGCCAGACGGAGAGCGATGCAGAAGGTAAAAGGTTTATCTAAACCTCTCCCGACTGTAACAAGAGCCAATCTGGAGAATTGGAAAGTGCTCAGAAAGACGGGGGACGAAGAGTTGGCTTCCAATGCATTTGTCCTGCTGACATCGGATTATTTTCCGTTTTCAAAGACACAGTGTGCAGTTTTTAAGGGGAAAGATCGAGCGGTCTTTTTGGATAAGAGGGAGTATACCGGACCGATTTATGAGCAGATTGAAGAGGCTGTGGATTTTGTCCTTCGAAATATTCGCCTGGGTGCGAAGATTAAAGGCTTGCAGCGGGAAGAGTCGTATGAACTACCGCCGGAAGCTATCCGTGAGATGATTGTAAATGCACATTGTCATCGGAATTACGCGGACGAATCCTGTGTACAGGTGGCTGTTTACGATGATCGGCTGGAGGTTACTTCACCGGGCGGATTATATAACGGATTGACATTCGAAGAAGCCATACAAGGTCATTCAAAGTTGCGGAACCGCGTGATCGCTAATGTTTTTAGTCAGATGGGACTGGTGGAAGCATGGGGAACCGGTTTGCAGAGGATCCGCAGTGCAGCACATGAATATGGACTTCTTGATCCGGAGTTTATCGAAACGGCAGAGATGTTTCGGGTGAATATGTACCGAAAAGATAAAGGGGAGAAGTTCGGTGAAAGTTCGGAGAAGTTCGGTGAAAGTTCGGTGAAGTTCGGTGGAAAATCAGGTAAAGCCTACGGCGATTCGGATGAGAACGGCAATCGGCTAGTGAGTGATACACAAGAAACAATCATAAAAATGATAGAAGCAGATAATCAGATAACTTCATCCGAAATGGCCCAAAATTTACGCTTATCAGTTCGGGCGATTGAAAAGAATATTAAGAGTCTTCGGGACAGAGGGATTATCGTACGACATGGTGCTGCGCGAGGAGGTTATTGGGAGGTTAAGAATTAGAACATAGCCGGAAAACTAAATAGATTCTACGACAAAGACGAAAGGCGCTTCGCGGTTGTTGATGAGGATCGGCAACTGTCAGGCGCTTTTTTGCAGGGCTGGTTGAGCACGAGAAGAATTCGGCAAATATACAGGAAACTAGAGTGATATAGAGGAATTGAGCCGAAGTGTTTCCCCAAAATCACGGGACTAAAATGCATAAATGCACAAATGTAGCGGAAGGGATGCGCATTCACATAATGTTTACAAAATGTTAACAGTTTGGAAAGAATATTTTGGAGAAAAAAGGCATCTTTTTAGACAAAAGGCATAGATGCTTTGGAGGCAAACCAGACGGCCGGGATGTTCTTTCAAAACACATGTGCAACATGTCTCTTTTGTAGGAGATAAAAGTGAAAACGGAATTATCAAAAGAGGACAATCAATTACTGCAGATGCTTCAAGATAATCGTGAGGCGGCGATTCAGAGGATTCATTCCTGTTACGGGAAATATCTTCGGTTGGCGGCTAACGGTATTCTGCGCAATGAACAGGATGCTGAGGAATGCGTGAACGATGTCCTGTTGCGATTATGGAGCAGTGAGCTGCCGAGCGAAATCGAGAGTTTGACGGCCTATCTCGCAAAAATGGTCAGAAATCAAGCCATTATGTATTTGAGAAAAAGAGGAAGGCAGAAACGAGGTGGAGATGTCACGATTGTTTCCTATGAAGAACTGTCAGAATGCATTCCTGACCCGGAATCCGGAAACAATGTAGTTTCTCAAGATGATTTAACAATGCAGATACGAGCTTTCGTAAAAGAATTAAGCGAACTGGATCGTGTCATTTTCATGGGAAGGTATTGGCTGTCCCGGTCTATTGCGGAGATAGCAGTACAGATAGGGAAAAGTGAGGGGTTTGTGACAAAAAGACTATTGTCGTTGCGAGAAAGGCTTAAGCGCAGATTGAAGAAAGGATGAGCATGATGGAGCCGTTAGATTTGTTTTCTGCCATAACCGATATGGACGATCAAGATGTTTTGGAAGCATTAGACGTTTATACAAGGGAGCCGAAACGGAGAAAAGCCCGCGGAATGATTGCCGTTGCGGTCACTTTTGTAGCGCTTGTTTCTATAGGCATTGTTACATTTTGGGCTTTACAGAAGGAAAAAGGAAATTCAGATGGGACGTCCAAACTGGGGGATGAGTATTCGCTTGGTATACATACGCCGACAAATTCTGTTGAAAAAAATCCGTCAACGACAATAGGAGAATTGCCTGTATGCGGCATCTACCAGTTTATGCTTTGGGGGGAGACGGAATACAGAGCTTCGGTTGAGGACTGCGACCGTATCGGGGCAGAGATAGGGTCCGCAAGGGTACGGAATGAGGAAAGGGTAAGCGAAAAGACATTGTTTAAAGATGTTGTTGTGTATGAAATAATCGGAATGGACCCAGCTATTGCGGTGCTTGTATATTATCCTGAAGAGCAGGAATACTACGTGTATTACAACAGCACCTATTGATTCAAATGCAGGGGTGCTGTGTGAAATAACATATGGAAAGGGGTGAGTCCAATGGTTTAAGCATCCGATAGGGTTCTTAAGGACGAGAATCGATGTAACGATTCTCTCGCGTAGACATGAGGAGGAGTACATGAAACGGTTTCTCTCGTTTTTGCTGATCCTGGCAGTTGTTCTCTCAATGACGGGAGGGAGGAGTTGTGCCGGTGAGGCGGAAAATGTATGGAATAATACTGTTAATTATGTGAACAGGAGCAGTTATGCAGACAACCAACTGGTTGATAGAGGCTTTTTTAGTAGTATAATCGGCGTGTCGGATGACTATCTTGTCATGCCGTTGTATGATCTGCAAAACAATGTATCTGCCTATATCATACAGTATTACTTCGAAGGATGTCCTTTGAGTTATGTGGTAATCAATACGAGTACAACCGCCGAAGATGCTTATTATATTGAATTCGGAGAAGGAGATTTTGCCGGAGTAGTCGGACTTGACCGGGTGGAAGATGCGGAAGAAGCTCCCCGGGTTTGTTATTGCGGAGGTTCACAGTACTATCTGGCCATCGGAGATGATTTATATCACTATGAAGGCACGTTGAAAGTTCTTGACAGTGATATGATCGAAGAACTGGAGGAATGGAGTTCCGGCGTATACTATAACTATGGAGAAACATTGACATACATGGCAGTTCTCCAGAAAGAAGTAGGTTATGATTCAGTGTCCTCCTATTCCAGATCGACCTCATTTACGATGCGGACGATGACCATGGCGATTTATGCATATGGGAACAACAATCCGGTTGATAATCATTGTGCACCTACAGCGGGACTTAATCTGTTGCAGTATTTATATTCGGTGGAAGGGAAAACCAGTATTCCGATGAGTTCCTGGCAATCTGTGTTCGTTGCGCTTCATACGGCAATGGGAACATCCAATACGAGTGGCACAGCCGACAATGCTTTGGCACCCGCATATCAGTCCGTGCTGAGATCATACGGTTATAACAGTGCAACGGCAGCGATTCAATATTCAGCATCTTGGAGTCAGGTTACCACAGCTATCAATTCGAATGCGGTACATCTGGTTTTGCATAGTTCCGAAATCTATGGCGAACACAGTGTGGTTGGTCTTGGATATGTATCTTTCACGCATTCTACGGGATGGGTGAGTAAGTACTATAAAATTGTGGATGGACTGACGGCAGATATTCGTTATGTTCACTCCAGCTTGGGCATCGATCATATCAATCTTGTAACAGTTTATGTAGGATCTTAAAAATTTGCGAAAATGTGGGGGGGGGGCGGCGAGATAATGGATTACTATGAAGAAAAAGTATATTGTTTTACTTGTATGTATTGTAGTCATATTCGTAACCGCCTCCGTTGCATTTGCATATTATGAGAATAAGAAAACACGAGAACGCATAGTGACAGAACAGGGTAATGAGCGAGCCATTGTAACGATACCAGAGGGAATTTCGAAGATACGAATTGTTGACGGAACGCGCGGGGATGTTCTTACACTTGATGGAGATAGTATTTCGGAATTCTTCACAAAGATTAACTCCGCTCCCGGAACTGTCGAATATGTCGGAGAAGGCTCCGGGTATCAATACGCAGTACATTGTTACAGAAGCGACGAAAGGGTTTTGTCTTTTACGTTTATGACTGAGAAAATAATTAAGGAGAATATGGGTGACGGAACAGACAGACAGTTTACTGCAGCGCAAGCAATTCCGGCATTTCCATATATCCAGAGGATGTTTGAGGATGCACGAGCAAAGGATTAGTTTGAATGAAATCAAGTTCCATTTAGACAGAAAGAATTAGCCGCATGCGGATAAGAGTTTGCTTTTAGATTTTAAGGGGGTGAGTCCCATGCAGTAATTGAATAGTTTTTGGTAGCGGGTAAAGTAGTTAAGGAGGAAGTTTATGAGCGAAAAGTATTCTGTAAGCAGACAGCGACAAATCTCAGGAATTATCATCGCGTTTGTTGTATGCGTGCTATGTCTGTTAGTCGTTGTTAGTAAAAAAGCGTTTGCCTCTAATTCTTATACTCAGGCGGTAAAACTTGCGGATGCTACATGGACCGATGTTTACTTGTGGGCAGATGTTGATGAAGGAACGTTCTATGACAAGTGTAGTGCCAAGTTCTGGTTCGTTGAAGAGTACAATAATTTCTCGGGAACACCCGACAGTGAAGTTGATGCAATTCTGTGTACTTTTCCACAGTGCAAGATGTATAAGATGAGCAATTATTCAGATCCAATTCATACGTACAATTATTCTACCAGTCAGCGCGGGCCTTATAATCATTCTGATAACTGGTGTTATTTGTCATACGGAACGCGGCTAAAGGTAACAATTGCTACTTGGTATGGAAATCTAGACTATACTTGCTCGGAGAGTTATTGATACTCAGGCAACTTGAAGTAATGTTTTTACTTGTCATCGGAGAAAACAGATGAAATATAGGCTTTCGAACGGGCTATTGATAGTTGGCATGGCTCTTTGTATGATCGTTACAATACATTCGTTTCTTTTAATTGGTGCGATCATTGATGCAGTTCATGCACACGAGAAGTATGCCCTGACGGAAGCCTATCATATTGGAAACTCTGACATTGAGCTGGTAGATGTTTCTGAAGGGAATTATTATGAAAAAGTCCCGCATAACCTGACACATGTTTCGTTTGAAGCATTGGCAGGAATCCTTGCATCATATCCTGCGGATTATTCCGTTGTGGTTCCTGTTCGTATAGGAAACACTGCAAATACTTGTTTAGTGTCCGTATGGCTTTCTCCTTCAAAAGAGAAAAGAAAGATGAAAGCAGAAACAAGGTCGATTGCTTCCCCTACCCAATATTCGGGTAATATATTAATCGGAGAATCGTGGCTGCCGTTTGTGGAGGAGATAAACGGAATAGCAGTTATGAAGTTGGGAGGGGCGTGCTTTGAGGTGGTTGGTATTTATGATGGAGCTGCAACCGGAGGTGAAGATGACACTATAAATCTGTTGTACTCTTCGTGCTCCGATACTGCGAAAGAAATGATTGATGAGTCGTTTAACAGTGTTCGTAACAAGCGTGTTTTGGAGTTTCGTGTCTATTCAGACAAAAGAGACGATTTACCGACTTTGGCCGAGTATTCTGAAAAACTAAAAGAAATCTCCCTGGATGTTGAAACTCGATATGGAAAATACAGTCCGGAGGAGATTGACCAACGTAAGCAGGAATCGTATTTTCGCTTGGTGAAAGTGTTTGTGGGGTTATTATTTGTATTTTCATTTGTAAATCTATCGGCTCTTGCTGGTTTTCTGCTGGCGGAACGTTACGAGGAATTGGTGGTTCGAAAGCTTTATGGATGTCGTTGGTGGGGATTGGTGAAAACAGTTGGAACTGATATTCTTAAGGATTCGGTGATTTCTTTTGTGTTGGCAGTGTTAGGTGAAGTTGTATTACAGGCTTGCACGGAGGATGGTTATGTAGGGATAAGGTCCCTGGTGTTGGCCGGGGGAGGCGTGATTGCATGTGTGTTGCTCGTATCGACTGTGATATTGATTGCGTTTCTGCGACGATATTCAAGAATATCCATAGTCAGTATCCTTAAGGAGTAAGTGATGCGGTTTGTTTTTTCTTACACAGTGAATTTCTTTTCCTCAACAGCAAAAAAACAGTTTTGCGTTATGCTGATGATGATTGTCGCATTGTTGTTTTTGGGCGGAGCGATCTTCTTAAACGATTTTTCTGAAGATCAGGCACAGGAGTTGGAAAGTCTTTTGTCAACAGACTTGGGACATACCGGTCTGTTATATTGTCGTTATGAAAAAGGAATGCCAATAAAGCCACAACGTTTGGCACAAGAGATAACGGAAATTCAACTTGGGATATATGAGTATTCCCTGATTCGAGATGTGAAATTTGAGTATCCGATATCTTGGGAGAATGCAACGTTGCTTCGGATGACTCAGGGCATGTTAGACATTTGTCCTCTGGACTTGTCGGAAGGAACCATTGATTTGACGACTGGAGAAGGCGAGTGGCCCGCATATCTAGGGGCGTCTTACTCGGGAGTTCCGATTGGTTCCAGAATAACTTTGAAGGATTATTACGGAAAAGAGAGAAATCTGGTTGTCAAAGGAATACTAAAATCCGAAAGTCGCTTCATAGCAGAGATGGGACGATTTCGTGATATCGACAAAACTGGAACAACGGTTTCACTGGATGATATGTTTGTGACAATTCCGCAGGATTATGAATATCGCGACATTGATGGAACAGTGTCATTTGCGTTTTCTGTAGATTCGGACGAGGTTGAAAAAAGAATTGAATCAGCGGTGCAGAAACTGCGCGAACGTGGCATAAACGCAAGTGCTTCTGTCTTTGAAGAAGTTTTCCGTGTCTCGGACAATGACGATAAAACCGTTAAAAAGCTGCTCTCAAGATTATCCGGGTTGGTTCTTGTTGTTACGGTCATTCTTATGTCTTGTACAGAAACTGTGCTAATTTTGAATTCCAGAAAACATATTGGCATATGGTATGCTTGCGGAGCCAAACGGCGGCAAGTGGTTGTAGTTTTTGCGTTGGTTTTCTGTTCGGTGTTGCTGTTAGCATTAGGGATAAGCATGGCATTATCTCGGGCGTTTATCAATACGATTGATGCAGAATCGAGAATGGCGATTGCGTATTCTATCGGGAATGCGGTTTATCCAAAGTGGCTTTTTGTAACGGTGATGGTGTATTTGCTGGGATCGGCGATGCCGATGTATGTTTTATTGCGTGAGACGCCTGCATCGATGATGCACAGGACGCTGTAGAAAGAGATCCAATGAAAAAAGACTATTGAATGGTAGGAGGTTAACAATGAGAGAAGATGTTTCGGAGATGAAAGAGCTTCGGCAAGAAGACGAATCCACGATCAGTGAAACAATGGAAGAAGGTGCAAAAAAGAAATCATCGGGTCGACTTTTGCGTTTCTTCGTTTGGCTGGGAGTAATAATAGCATTAGTTCTGGTCGGCGTGTTCGTATGGCAATCTTTTCTTCATAACAATGTGGACAAAGAAGGATGGGAACGTTTTTTTGATCTGACACCGAACAACGATGACTTTATTTCGGACGAGCAGTTTGTCTTGGACGCCACACTGAATTGGTACAATCAGTTTACTCGGAAAAGTGCGTCTACTTTTTCAAACATTCCGACAGAAGTACTATGCCGGGATCTTGGAGTTGATGATAATACCGGACTGAAAGCGTATTATGAAAATCTGTACAAGCCTGTGTTCGATGAGAAAAGAGTGAACGGGCACGGTGAATTGTTGAGAGTCATACACGATCTAAAAAAGTTGCGTGAGGAACTATCTTCGTTGGGTTATGATAAAGAAATCACCAGAGCTCTTCTCTGGAAGGAAGACCATTTCTCCAATGGCGGAACTTTGTCGGAACAACTACTCATTTTGACGATTGATTCTGAGACGTATGCTTTTCCATGCACACAATCGATACTGAGTTTGCTCGATTCCATCCGAGAATAATTGACTTTAAGGCGGCTGATAGAGGTAGAACAATGATAAAACTACGTGGAATAAAAAAGGATTTTGGATCAGGAAGATCCACAAATCATGCCCTGAAGGGTGTGGATTTGGATGTCGAAAAAGGTGACTTCGTTGCTATTATGGGAAGTTCTGGAAGTGGCAAGTCTACGTTGTTAAGCATTCTTGGGGGAATGGATCGCGCGACATCCGGTGAATACTATTACGATGAAATAGCAGTTCACGAGTTAAACTCTTCGAGGTTAGATGATTTTCGTATTAATCATATAAGTTTTGTGTTTCAGAATTTTGCGCTTATGAATCAGTTTAGTGTTATGGAAAATGCAGAACTTCCATTGCTTTGTAAGGGAGTGAAAAGGAAGGAAAGACGTAGGAAAACAACGGAAGTTCTTGAACGACTGGGTATTAGAGAATTGAAAGATCGAACGGTTTCGCAAATCTCCGGAGGAGAACAGCAACGTTGTGCGATAGCAAGAGCATTTTTGTCGGAAAACCAGCTTGTTCTTTGTGATGAGCCGACCGGAGCGTTGGATAAAAAGAACGGAGTAGAGATAATGAAGTGCCTTAAAGAGATTAATGAAGTCGGAAAAACAATTATTATGGTTACGCATGATGATTCGATTGCAGCCTGGGCCAAACATCGGTATTATATGGAGGACGGACAATTGAATGCAACAAAAAAAGAGTAAGAAGAGGCGGTGAACTGAAATGTTCACCGCCTCTTCCTAGTATAGTATAAGCGGCTTCCGCGATGTGACATGATGAGAAAAAAGCAAGTCTACAATCGCAATGCCCACAGATTCTTATGAAGAAAAGAAAAGATAGCTTTTTGTTGACAGATCACATCACTGAGACATCAGTTTTGTCGACACGCGCAAAGCCTTGTGCTATCGGCTCTGCCGATAGCTGTTGAGGAGGAAAGTCTACTGTAAAGGAGTCTTTCCTTTATCCTGCTTTTCAATTCGCATTGTATTTTGTGTTGATTTGAGACTATAAAACAAAGAGAAGGAGCCGTTTGACTCCTTCTTGATTTTTGTCCCGATGTGTTCTTTGCCTTGAATGCTCGGATTGCAATTGTCGGCAGAACTATAGGGGGTGTGGAAGTTAATAGCCACGATATCTGTTTTTCTGGTACTCTTCATTTATCCGATTTACAGTTTCAATCATATTGACGATACCGTTTGTGCTGCGAACTTCACGTACACATTGGTCAAAAATGTTGGCAAGGGTCTTTTCGTCATAATCATATTCGATAGCCAGGATTTGCTTTATTTCCGCATCGCTGACAGCTACGCGGAAGAATGCCTGACATAGGCGATATTGATACGCCTTGATCGCTTCTAATTCATCTCGTAGTTCTTCACTGAGATACTTAGATACATCCTTGCCGGAATCCCTGGCGAGCCAGTCCTTGATCGCCTGATTCACCAAGGCGCTGGGACTTTTGAACCCTTTGAGTTTATAAATGGCGTGAATCCGTTTATATGATTCGCCGTCGATAAAGAAAGTTCGCTTTTCAATCATGGTTACAGACTCCTTTCGTAATTTGAATGGTTATATTGCGTAGGGGCTTCCCCGGAGACTCATCAGGTAGTCATCATGCAGATCAGCCTGGTTTTTGATTGTTCCGCATAGACTTTCGCTGTAGAGCATGGCAATCAGATATTGCTGCATGTTTTTTATGCCTAAGCTCCGGTCAACGACGCGGTTAAGCACAGACGCTACATGAGAGTGTCTGAGTTCGAGAAATTGCTTTTTCACGGTCTGCCAAGGGTATACGGTGTCGCGAATCTTTATGTTCCCGTGGGGGAAGCAGACGTAATCGCAGATCAGGGCATAGATCTCGTTCACCATGGCTATTTCGTTCGAATCTTCGCTTCGCTTGGCAGCATCCAGTAACCAATCGAGACGGATGTTTTCGGCGATAATTTTTCGATACGCAGCTTCTTCTTCCTTGGTGCTCTCTCTGTCTTTCTTTCCATCGGCTGTCGGTAGTGAAAGAAGGATGGATGGATTGTTGTGCTTTTTTATGTCTGTTTTTCTGTGTATTTTATATTGTGGCTGCATGTCCGTCACGGATAAACGGGGGCGGATAGACGGTGACGGATTATCGGTAACCGTTTGCCCGTCACCGATAATCGTACAGGGTTTGGTGTCAGAAGTCTCTGACGGTATACACAGTTCCAGAGATGTTTCAAACAATCCTTTTTCGTTCCTGGCTTTTGTAAGCCGTAAATATCCTTTGTCTTCTAAACGGCGAAGAGATCCGGAAATAGCAGATTTTCCGTCGGGCAGTATGCTGCAGAGACCGGACACACTGAACTTCCAATCGTCCGGTAGGTTGTATAGAGTGATAAGCAAGCCGCGATCGAACGCACTAAGAGTTTTATCGTGAAGAACGGTTTTATAGATTTGACTGAAATCTTTGCTGTGTTTTTGTGTCTGCATGTGATCTCCTCCTTGAGTTGTTTTAAGGTTCATTTTTGGCGTTTCAAGATAAAACTTTTGAAAACTATGGAATAAGTGATGGAATAACAAAAAAACAGAGACAAATTGCAAGCAATTCATCTCTGCCTAATTTCTTGAAAGCCCTTATTCCATTTGCGTTCTCGAAAAGTGGAGCATAGGGGGATCGAACCCCTGACCTCTAGATTGCGAACCTAGCGCTCTCCCAGCTGAGCTAATACCCCGGAACGAGACTCATTGTATGCCAATTCGCCGAAAATGTCAACTTATTTTTCATCGGAGCGATGCGGAAGACGCGGCGGGGCGAAAGGCGCGGAAAGCATTGCTTTTCAGGCGTGCAGACAGTATACTGTAAGCAGGTGGTTCCGTGCGTAAAATAAGGGCGCGCGGGAAGCCTGTTTGTGCGTTTATGCGGATTGCCCGCGGAGGCGGCGGGGTCTGCGCGGGAAGGGCGACCCGCTTTGGGAGAAGGGCATGAATATGATTACGATTTCGGGACAGACAGTGCATAAGAGGACGGCAATCGGTCGGCTGCAGTATTTATCGAAGACGCATCCGGAGCTGCTGCGCGTGCCGGCGGGAGATCCGCAGGCGGAGCTTGCGGCGTTTCGGAAGGCTAAGGCCGAGGTTGTAGGGCGACTTCACGAGCTATATCGCGAGTCGGTTTCGAAGGTCGGCGAACTGCTTGCGCACACATTTGAAATCCATGCGATGATGGTGGAGGACGAGGCGTACAGCGGCATGGTCGAGAGCATGATCGGCGCGGAAAAGGTGACGGCAGCGTATGCAGTTGCGGCGACAGGACGGCATTATGCGCAGATGCTCGCGCAGATGGAGGACCCGTATTTTCGGTCGCGAAGCGAGGATATCACGGAGATTACGGAGCGGCTCACGGATGTGCTTCTCGGAAACCGGCATGAGGTGACGCTGACGGAGCCGGTTATTTTGATGGCGGAGGATCTTGCGCCGGGAGAGACGATGCAGCTCGATCACTCGCGCATCCTCGGGATTGTGACGCACCTCGGGTCGGAGAGCTCGCATGCGGCCATTCTTGCGCGCACCATGAATCTGCCGGCAATTACCGGCATTGCAATCAGCGATGCATGGGACGGTCACGAGGCGGTTTTGGACGGCGAGAACGGCCTTCTGATTGTGGATCCGGATGCGGAGACCAAGGCTTCCTATGAGGCGAAGATTCAGCGGAAAATGCGGGAGGAGGAAGAGCTTCGGGCGCTTCTGCCGCTTCCGTGCGAGACGAAGTCCGGCGTGAAGGTGCCTCTTCTCGCAAATGTCGGAAGCGTGGCCGATGCGGCTGCAGCGGCAGAGAAGGGGGCTGAGGGCATCGGCCTGCTGCGGACGGAGTTTTTGTGTCTTGCGGGCGAGGATTATCCGACGGAGGAGCAGCAGCTTGAGACTTATAAGAGCGTCCTCGCGGCGATGCAGGGGAAGCCGGTGACCATCCGTACCTTTGACCTCGGCGCGGACAAGCGCGCGGCGTACATGAACCTTCCGAAGGAAAATAACCCCGATCTCGGGTTCCGCGCAATCCGCATCAGCCTTGCGGAGGAGGAGCCGTTCCGCGCGCAGCTTCGGGCGATTTTACGCGCCGGCGCATTCGGGAAGGTCAGCGTGATGTTTCCCATGATTACGGCGGAGTGGGAGCTTCGGAGAATCGATGCGCTCTTCCGGGAGGAGAGTGAGCGGCTGGCTGCGGCCGGAATTCCGACCGGCGATATTCAAAAAGGCATTATGATTGAGACGCCCGCAGCGGCAATCATCTGCGACCGGCTGATGCCGTATGTCGATTTTGTGAGCATCGGGACGAACGATCTGACGCAGTACCTGCTCGCGGCGGACCGCAGTAATTCCTTCGTGACGCCTTATTACGACCCGCATCACGAGGCGGTGATGCGCACGATTGCCTCAGTGGTGCGAACGGCCCATGAGCACGGGGTTTCCGTGTGCGTGTGCGGCGAACTTGCGGCGGATACCACGGCGACGGAGGAACTTCTGCGGCTCGGGGTGGATGCATTTTCCGCGGCGCCGAATGCGATGCTTCCCCTGAAGCGGAAGATACGGGAGTGCGAGTGATCCGTGAAAGAACAAATCGTGAAAATTCAGTGAAAAAATATTGAAAAAATAAATGCAGAATTATTGACGAATGCTGCGGTTTGTGGTAATTTAATAAAAGCAGTCAGGATATGCCAAGCAAACAGTTCACCTTTAGGACTTCTTTGTTTTGAGCAGTTTGCTTTTGTTTCAAAGGACTTTGTTTCCGGAAGAACAAAACAACCGGATGATGCGTATAATTTTTAAGGAGGTACTGGTTCATGACTGGTACAGTAAAGTGGTTCAATGCTCAGAAGGGCTATGGTTTCATCAGCAATGAGGAAGGCGGCGAGGACGTTTTCGTACATTTCTCCGCTATTCAGGCTGACGGCTACAAGACGCTTGAGGAAGGCCAGAAGGTTTCCTTCGAGACCGAGCAGGATCCTAAGGATTCCAGAAAGCTCAGAGCTATCAACGTAACGGCTCTGTAATTGAACACAGACAAAGGTGAGGAGAGCTCCGCGGCGTCGGGGCTCTTTTTCTTGTGTCCCGGACTTGTGAAAATTTACAAAAAGCACCTTGTGATTTCGGCAGAAACGGAGGGCTTGCGAGGTTGAAATGCGGCGCGCGGTATGGTATACTGACTCTGTGTACCCGCAATTGCGGCGCGGACGGTTTTTCGCGCTGCGTACGGATGCTGCGGGAGAGACTTTTGCATTTTACGAAAAAGGACGAAAACCATGTTCGGATTACATACAGAACTCGGAATTGATTTGGGAACCGCCAATGTGCTCATCTACATCAAGGGCAAGGGTGTTGTGCTTGAGGAGCCGTCGGTTGTTGCCTACAGCCGCGATACTTCGCGAATCAAGGCAATCGGCGAGGAGGCCCGTCAGATGCTCGGAAGAACTCCGGGCAACATCGTGGCGGTCCGTCCGCTGCGCCAGGGCGTGATTTCGGATTACTCCGTTACGGAGCGCATGATCAAGTATTTCATCCAGAAGTCCATCGGTCGGCGGCGCTTCCGCAAACCGCTCGTGTGCGTCTGCGTTCCGTGCAGCGCGACCGAGGTGGAGAAGCGTGCCGTGGAGGACGCCACCTATGAGGCGGGCGCCCGCTCTGTCCGCGTTATTGAGGAGCCGATTGCAGCTGCACTCGGTGCGGGCATCGATATCAACAAGCCCTGCGGAAATATGGTTGTAGACATCGGCGGCGGAACGACCGATATCGCGGTGACTTCCCTCGGCGGTGCCGTTGTAAGCAACTCCGTGAAGATTGCCGGCGACGATTTCGACGAGGCCATTGTCCGCTACATGCGCAAGAAGCACAACCTCATGATCGGCGAGCGCACGGCGGAGGAGATTAAGATCAAAATCGGCGCCTGCTACGCGAGACCGGAGACACTCTCGATGGAAGTCCGCGGACGCAATCTCGTGACCGGTCTTCCGAAGACGATTTCACTCACATCGGAGGAGACCGAGGAGGCTTTGCGCGAGCCTACCGCGCAGATTATCAACGCCATCCACGATGCACTTGAGATGACACCGCCGGAGCTTGCGGCGGACATCGCAAACCGGGGCATCGTGCTCACGGGCGGAGGGGCTCTTTTGTACGGCCTTGAGGATTTGATTGAGGAGAAGACCGGAATTCATACGATGACAGCGGAGAATCCGATGCGCTGCGTTGCGATGGGCACCGGCAAATACATCGAAATGACGGCCGGACGCAACCGGCGGTAGTTTGACACTCGCCGGGCAGCGGCGGCGACAGGTTTTGAAATCACACGGAGCGGTATATGGAACAGAGGGACGGCTATGTGAAACACATTTCGTTTCACAGCCCGGAGACCGGGTTCACGGTACTGACTCTCTCTTTGAAAGGCACCGGGGAAGAGCTGATTTGCGTGGGCAACTTCCCCGTTCTTGATGAGGGCGAAGATATTTGCGTGTACGGGGAGGAGACGAACCACCGCATCTACGGTCAGCAGTTTACGGTGAACTCCTATGAGATAACGGAACCGGCGACTGAGGATGAGATGGTACGCTATCTCGGCTCCGGAGCCATCAAGGGCGTGGGCACGGCGCTGGCGCAGCAGATTGTGGACGCCTTCGGGACGGACACATTTCTCGTGATTGAGCGCGAGCCGGAGCGACTGACGAGGCTTCGCGGAATCGGCGAGAAGCGCGCGCAGGAGATTCACGACCGCTATGTGGAAAAGCTGAGCATGCGCAACACGGTGATGTATTTGCAGCAGCTCGGAATTCCCTTAAGCATGGCGCTTCGAATCATCGACCGCTACGGCGAGAATACGATTGCCGTCGTCAAGACCAACCCGTACCGGCTCGCGGAGGATATCTCCCGAATCGGGTTTCGGACGGCGGATGAGATTGCACAGCGAATCGGAGGTTTTGACGACACGGAATACCGCGACTGTGCCTGTCTGTTATATGTGCTTCAGCAGGCGCTTTCCTTCGGCCATGCATGTCTGCCGGAGAGTTCGCTTCTGTCGCATATGCAGGAATATGTTGCGGGCATCGATGAGGAGAGACTCGACCTCATTATCCGCAATGCGACAATCGACCGAAAGATTCGCACGGTTACGGAATCGGACAGCGACGGTAACCCCGTCCGCTATATATATACGACGCGCTGTTACGCGACGGAGCAGATGATTGCGCGGATGCTTGCGGACATCGACGCGGGTCGGCCGATTCGCGAGATTTCCGAGAGCTTCTATTACAGCGCGACGGCGGAGCTCGGTACGGAACTCGACGAGACCCAGCGAAGGGCCGTGTTTGAGGCTGTGAGCCACGGCGTTTTCATTCTCACGGGAGGACCGGGAACCGGCAAGACCACGACAATCAACGCGATTTTGCGCGTCTTCGAGAAGCAGCAGCGCAAGGTGCTGCTTGCGGCGCCGACCGGCCGCGCGGCGAAGCGCATGTCGGAGGCGACCGGCCGGGATGCGATGACGATTCACAGGTTGCTTGAGTGCCGAAAGATTGACGAATCCGCACAGGGCGACGACCGCGGAATGTTCCAGCGGGACGAGAGCAACCCGCTCGAGGCGGAGGTTGTCATCGTCGACGAGGCCTCGATGGTTGATATGTTTCTGATGCGGTCGCTCCTTCGGGCCGTCAAGCCCGGTGCGACCACGCTGATTCTTGTCGGCGATGCGAACCAGCTCCCGAGCGTCGGCCCGGGCAATGTGCTGCGCGATATTCTGGCGAGCGAAGCATTTTCCTCGGTCTGTCTTACAAAGATATTCCGGCAGGAGGAGGCGAGCGACATCGTGCTGAACGCCCACCGGATCAACCGCGGGGAATGCCCGTCCCTCGACAATCAAAGCCGGGATTTCTTCTTCCTCGCGCGGAGTGACGCGGGCAAGATTCGCGAGCGAATTGTGCGGCTTGTGAGAGATGAGCTTCCGAAGTATGTCGAGGCGACGCCCTACGACATTCAGGTGCTGACGCCGATGCGCAAGGGCGAGCTCGGCGTGGAGCGTTTAAACAAAATGCTGCAGGACGCGCTCAATCCCCCGTCCCGCGACAAGGACGAGACGGTGATCGGCGATGTCACATTCCGCGTAGGTGACAAGGTGATGCAGACGCGCAACAACTATATGCTTGAGCGCGATGAATATGCGGACAACGGTTTTACGATAATCCGCTCGGACACGGGCGTGTTCAACGGCGACATCGGAGTGGTTAAGAGCATCTCCGCGGACCGCTCGCAGATGGAAGTGATTTTCGACCGCAGATTCCGCGTGTTCTATCAGGACAAGGAGATGGAGGATCTGGAGCACGCTTTCGCGATGACGATTCACAAGTCGCAGGGAAGCGAGTATCCGGCGGTTGTCATGCCGCTTTTGTCCGGTCCGAAGCCGCTTTTGAGTCGGAATCTTCTCTATACCGGGGTCACGAGAGCCATTCGCTGCGTGACGATTCTCGGGGAGGCTTCGACGGTTCGTCAGATGGTGAGCAACAATGAAGAGTTTAAGCGATATACCGGATTGCGGGAGAGCATCCGGAGGGAAGTGCAATACGAATAACCGCACGGCGGGGAGAGACCGCAAACGATGCGGAAACAGGAGGGAACGAAAGGTGAAGACAACATTGGTGGTTATGGCAGCCGGTATGGGAAGCCGGTTCGGCGGCGGAATCAAGCAGCTTGCCGAGGTCGGCCCGAGCGGAGAGATTATCATGGATTACTCCATTTATGCCGCGAAGGAAGCCGGGTTTGACAAGGTGGTATTTATCATCCGCCGGGACATCGAGGAGGCGTTCCGCCGTGCAATCGGCGACCGCATCGAAAAATATATCGATGTGGAGTATGTGTATCAGGAACTCTCCAATCTTCCGGAAGGCTATGAGGTGCCAGACGGACGCGGAAAGCCCTGGGGAACGGGACATGCGATTCTGTCCTGCATCGGCACCGTAAAGGAGCCGTTCCTCGTAATCAACGCAGATGATTACTACGGCAAAGAGGCATTTCGCGCGCTTCACGACTATCTCGCGGAGCTTCCCGCAGGAAGCGCCGCACAGTACTGTATGGCGGGCTTTATCCTCGGAAACACGCTGAGTGCAAACGGCAAGGTGACCCGCGGCGTGTGCAAGGTCGAGGACGGCACGCTCGCCTCGGTAGAGGAGATGTTCGATCTTCGTGCGGAGGGGGATGTTGTTGTCGGACGCAGAGCGGACGGCACGCCGATGACCTTCTCGCCGGATGCGAAGGTATCCATGAATTTCTGGGGCTTTACCCCGGATTTCCTCACCGCGTTGAACGGGTATTTTCTGAAGTTCCTCGATACGGACGCCAAGGCGGATCCGCTCAAGTCGGAATTCCTGCTCCCGTCCGTGGTCGGTTCGATGATTGCCGACGGAAGCGCCCGTGTTGCGGTGCTCCCGACCTCCGACCGGTGGTTCGGCGTCACCTACGCAGAGGACAAGGCGAACTTCATGCAGTGCATCCGTGAGAGGATTGCAGTGGGAGAGTATCCGGAGACGACATTCCGATAGGACGGAAGTATCAGCCGCGGTGAGAGATCACCGCGGTTTTTTTATTCCCGGGACGAAGGAGTATACTTCAGACAACAGGGGGAGAGAAGGGAAAATGGGGAGACTGCTCGATTTACTGTATCCGCCGCGATGTCCGGTGTGCGACGGAATCCGACCGGTCGGGGAGCCGGTGTGCCATCCGGAGTGCCGGAAGAAACTCACGCCGGTCGGCGATGCCGCATGCATGCGGTGCGGAAAGCCGGTCGCGGACGATTCCGCGGAGTTATGTTACGATTGCGCCGGCCGGGAGAGCGCTTTTTCGCGCGGCGTGTCGGCATATGTCTACGAGGGGGAGCTGCGGGAATCCATGGTCCGGTTTAAGTTCCGCGGACGCGCCGAGTACGGTACATGGTATGCGCAGGAGATTTTGCGAAGCCATCGTGAAACGCTTGCAAAATGGCGCGCCGACGCCGTGATTCCCGTGCCGATTCACCGAAAGAAATTTCGCGAGAGAGGCTATAATCAGGCGGAGCTTGTGGCGGACGAGCTCGCCGGGGAACTGGGGCTTCCGCTCTATCGCGACTACCTGCGCCGCAACCGGTACACCGTTCCGCAGAAGGAGCTGAGCAACAGGGAACGCGTTCGCAACCTGATGCGGGCGATGGAGCCGGGGAGCGATGCTGCCATGCTCGCCGAAAGAAAAATGACCCCCGAAAGGGTCATTCTCGTGGACGATATTTACACAACCGGCAGCACACTGGAGGCATGCTCCCGCGTGCTTAAGGCGGCCGGTGTCGCCGGGATATTCATTGTGACCGTGTGCATCGGAAGCGGATACACCTGATCGGCAACAGCCCGGGGTCGTGTGCGGGATTGCCTCGGAACGGTCGGAGTTTACGCAGGGTCGGCGGTTATCGCTCTTCGCTGTCGCGGACGAGACGGATGCCGTCGTCGGCGATGGTGATGAGGCGGTCGCGATAGAGGTGGCCGATTGCGCGTTTGAAGGCGTTTTTGCCGAGGCTGAAGCGCGCCTTGATGTCCTCGGCACTGCTCTTGTCGTGATAGGGAAGGAAACCGCCTGCGGCGCGAAGCGCGGACAGTACCAGAGCGGCATCGCCCTCCATCTGGACATGCGCCTTCTCCCGCAGCGTGAGCGTGAGCTTTCCGTCGGGAAGAACGCCTGCGACACGCGCCTCCACCGTCTGCATTGGGGCGAGCGGATAGAAGAGATCCTTCTTCGGAATCAGTCCGGAATAGCGGTCGTCAACGGCGACAAATGCGCCGAAATTGTTGCTGGTCTCATACACGCGGCCGGTGACATGGGCGTCTTTCCTGTAAGGAGAATTCGTCTCCAGATAGGGGTAGAGCTTCATGGTCGCGCACAGCCGACCGCTCTTGTCGGCATAGACCGCGACAAGCACCGTGTCGCCCTCGCCGACCGGCTTAGTCTGCTCGCGGTACGGAAGGAGAAGATCCTTGGGAAGCCCCCAGTCGAGAAATGCGCCGATGCGGTTGACCTGTGTCACGGTGAGCGCCGCAACCTGCGAAAGCTCCGCCTTCGGCAGCAACTTCGTTGCAATGGGACGGTCCTCGGAATCCTTGTAGACAAAAACCGTGACGGTATCGCCGACCGACTCGCCCGAGAGCTGATTTTTCGGAAGCAAAATGCGTGTTGCGTCAATGACGGGAGCTCCGGTAGCACCGGAACCGTCAGCTGCCTCCGAAACCGCGGGAGCGTCGGGCGCGTCCGCGGAAAGAGCCGTGAGGTAAGCGCCGTGCGGCTCGACGGAATCTATTTTGAGTTGCTGTGTCTTTCCTAACAAAATCATGTGGGTTCCTCCGTTCAATCGGTAATGCGGCAGGGCAATCCTCGAATTGCCGGGGTACGCCGCGGTTTCAGTATAGCACGAGCGGGGGAAAAGAGAAAGAGGAATCTTTTTCGGGAGAAACGGCGACCAGCGGCATTGCCAAAGCAGAGAAGATGTGGTATCATTTTCAGACAGGATGTCATGCGAAAGGGGGATGGAATTGCCGATGGAGAAGAGACGGACGGCGGAGATTGAGATTGCCAACTGGCTGTTGCTGATTACGCTCGGGTCCTACCTCACCGGAGGAGTTCTGGCATCCCGTGTGTTTGACGATTTCGTGTGGCAGATAGTGGTTACGCAGATATTTGTACTGCTGCCAACGGCGGTATATTATCTCTGCGTAGTGAAGAAGGGCGAGCGGGCAATCCACATCCGCGAGGATCTCCGGCTTAAGCCGATTCGCTTCGGGACCCTGCTTCTCGTGGCGATTGAGATGCTGTTTCTCGCGCCTGTGCTTACTTTCGTAAACCTCGTGTCGCAGTTGCTTTCGAACTATGTGGCGGCGGAGACCATCATCGGAGAGATTTCCTCCGAGCCCTTTCTGGTTTCCTTTGCCGTTGTGGCGGTGCTTCCGGCGTTCACGGAGGAGCTTGTGTACCGCGGAATGCTGTTCGGCGGCTACCGCAGACGCTCGGTTTTCGTGGGGGCCGTTGTGTCGGGCCTTGTGTTCGGAATGATGCACGGGAACCTGAACCAGCTGATGTACGCATTTGTCATGGGCGTTGTGTTTGCATTTGTTGACGAGGTGACCGGCTCGACCGTGTCTTCGATGGTCATGCATCTTCTGGTCAACGGAACCTCGGTCACGCTTGTGTATGTGATGGCCTATCTGGAGAAGCGGCCGGGAGAGATCGGTGAGATGATGTCGACGGCGGCGGAGAAGACGGAGAAACTCGGCTGGGGCGATTTGGGTCCGTATGCCGCAATCGCGGCAGTCGGCGCATTTCTCGCGTACAAGGTGTTCCGGGTTCTTGCAGCTTCCTGCGGAACCGGTGCGGAGTTTTCGGAAAATATGCGGCGGAAGGACAAGGCGCTGTCCCTCGGGGACATACTCACGCTTCCGCTTTTGGTGGCATTTGTGCTGCTCGCGGCGCTGGTTCTTGCGTCCGAGCTTAAGCATTGACGCCTGTTTGTGAGGGATTCGGAACAGACGGAAGCCTGTTTGTGCGGGCTTGAACAGACGGAAGCCCGGCTGTGCGGGCTACGGAAAATGAGGAGGAAATTGTTATGTTCGATCTGGTGATTATCGGCTCCGGGCCGGCGGGAATGACAGCCGCAATCTATGCAGCGCGTGCGGAGCTGTCGTTTGTCGTGCTGGAGAAGGGCGTGAGCGGAGGACAGGTGTTGAACACCTCCGATGTGGACAATTATCCGGGGCTGCCCGAAATCAGCGGATTTGACCTTGCGGAGAAGTTCGAAAACCATGCGAAGCACTGCGGTGCGGAGATTCGCATGGCGGAGGTAACGGGGCTTGAGAAGATCGAGGGAGGATTCCGGATTCTTCTGGATGCCGACGACCCTGTGGAGACGAGGACGATTATCATCGCCACCGGCGCGACGCCCAGACGGCTCGGTTGCCCCGGGGAGGATGAGTTCGCCGGGATGGGCGTGTCGTATTGCGCGACCTGTGACGGCGCATTTTTCCGCGGCCGCGAGGTGATTGTGGTCGGCGGCGGCAACACCGCTGTGGAGGATGCCATTTTCCTTGCGAGAGGATGTAAGAAGGTGACGCTTGTGCATCGCCGCGATGCGTTCCGCGCGTCGAAGACTCTGGTGACGGCGCTTCGCAAGACACCGAATATCGAGCTCGCGACGGACTCCGTAATCGACGAAATCAAGGGCGAGGACAGCGTGGCCGGAGCAGTCATTCGCAATGTCAAAACCGGTGAGGTGCGCGATGTTCCGGCGGACGGCGTATTTGTCGCGGTCGGAACGCTTCCGGTGAACCTCGGCTGGGCGGACATGGTTCCCTGCGACGATTCCGGGTATTTTGTCGCGGGCGAGGATTGCGCAACGCAGGTGCCCGGCATCTATGCCGCGGGCGATGTTCGCACGAAGGATCTTCGCCAGATTGTGACTGCCGCGGCGGACGGCGCGAATGCGGTCTACCATGTTGAACAGTATCTTGCGGAGTTGATGGCAGAGTAATATATACAGAAGCAGCTACGGCGGAGGGATTTCCGAAAGGACGCCGCGGAGGCGGAGCTTTCGGGAGACGATTATGAACACGGCGGAGAGAGCAGAGAAACAGGGCGGTAGGGGCCGTACAATCCTCAAAGCGGCGGTTGTTGCGGCTGTTGTTACGGTGACCGTGTTTCTGCTCGCCGCCGTTTTTCATGAGAGACCCGACGGGAAACCGTACAAGCCGCCATTTGAGCCGTGTGTTTTCACCAAGATCGCGCAGGTGGATGCAAATGCTCCATGGGTGGTCTGGCCGGACGGGGAGCCCGTTCCGGACAACACGGACGAGGAAGCGGACGACGATTCTCCGGACACCTGGCTGGGGCGCTATGCCCCGGATACAGAAGTTGTCTATGAGGAAAAATTGAAAAAAGCGGGCTTCGAGACGCAGGTCCTCGGTGAGAGTCTGGTCGGCTTCAAAGAGAACCTGCTTCTTTTTCTGCAATATGATTTTATGAAATCGCAGCATGTGCTGTATGCGTATGAAGGCAAAGCTGTTCCGGAGGGAGGGTGTTCCCCGGAGGAAGCTGCGAAAATTTTGTATGAGGACAAGTACGGAAAGGTGCTTGCAGGCACTTCGCTGTCGTGGCTGTCATACCGGACGCCCGGACTTACGGATGTTACCCCGGACGGTATGTTTGAGAAAACCGGCGCGCAGGTGTTCTTCAATATTGATATCCCGTTTACAAGCAGCGGCATGGTTTTCGCAAACCGGAGATACTATGTGGTCCGATACGGTCATAGCCATGAGTGGTTGGAGGGCTCCTCGCTTGCCTTCGCGGATCTGACGGGGGACGGAGACCCGGAGATGTGTATCATTGAGCACAATGGTTCATCTGCTCCCGCGGATAAGTTTATCGTGAGCACAAAGCCCGGGAGCGACGGGGAGAAGAGGGAATACATCCGGGCGCTCTTTCCGCACGATTATCCGTCGGGGGATGCGGATTTTACCGGCCGGCCCGTCTTTTCCGTGAAGGACGGCACGCTGATTGTAACGCGGGGCGATTCCCGCGAATATGAGCTGTCCGTCGTGGACGGAGAGCTGCGTATTACCGACCGCGAGAGCGGAAGAGTTTTGCCGTAGTTGAGAAAAGACAGCAAAAAAGCTGTCTTTTTTTGTAAGTGTGAAAAATACTGTCTGTAAATGTACTCATAGAAGGTGAAGGGAGGAGTGAGACCATGCCGGCTGAAGTTTCATGGATTAATCAAATGCTGCAGAGATTGAGCAGCGACCCCGATGCCTTTACAAACCTATACAACGAGATGAAAAAACCGATGTATGCCGTCGCGTACCGCATCACGGGAAACCGCGAGGACGCGGAGGATTCCGTGCAGGATGCATTTTTAAATCTTCTGCGAGGCGGGAGGGGCTCCTATGCCCGAAATGGTCGGGCGTATTTGTTCCAAATCGTCCATAACGAAGCTCTTCGGAGACTTCGCAAACGCTCGGGGGAGATCGTTTGCGGGGACCCGGCGGAATTTACCGCCGGTGCAGAGAGAATCTTCGGTGCGGATTCAGCGGCCGGGGACGCCCGGGATGCGGAATTCGCGGGGAGCGACATCGAATCGGCACTTTGCGCGTTGTCTGACGAGGAGAGACGGATTGTGTCTCTGCGCGTAGAGGCGGAACTGGGGTATGCGGAGATTGCGAAGGTTACGGGGAAATCACTTCCCACGGTCTTTCGCAGGTATCGCGCTGCGATTCGGAAAATGCAGCAGTTCTTCGGGAGAAACGGAGAGAACCCGAGTGGCGGAAAGGAGTAACTATGAGCAGTAAAATGACAGAGAGGGAGATAAAAGAGAAGATTCTTGCGGCTTCGCAAACAATGTCGCCGGAGGCGGATGCACGGGTGCTGTCCGCGGCCCGGCAGTTCTATGCGGAGAAGGCGGACCACGAGTCGGCAAAGACGGTTGTGTCCGGAGCGGAGGCTGCGGTATCGCAGCAGGAGAGCCGTGCGGAGGAGACTGAAACAAAACAGACGGAAACAATGTGCCGAAAGAGCGAACTGCGGCGAAAGGTACGGTCGTATGTGCCGGCGATTCTGGCAGCAGTCGTCGCGCTTGCATGCATTGCGATTGGAGCGACGGGGGCGCTTCGGAAGAAGCCGCAGACGCCGGATCCGACGCCGGTTTCGACGCCGATTCCGACGGGGGACGAAGGGCATCCCGCGAAGTGGGAGAAGGGAGTGTATATCGCGGCCGATGCAGAAAAGTCGGATATCCGGCTGATTCCTACGCCCGTCGTAGCGGCGGAAGGCCTTCAGACTGAAGGATATCGGGGAGTGGTAGGCATTATTTATCCACGCGGAATCACGGAACAGGAGGCGGCGGATTATATTGAGCTTCTGCGAGGCGGCAGGGACGATCCGGCGAGCTTTACCTGTTACGAGAGCGGATGGAACCGATACCTGCTTACCGGTATGGTAAATGATTCGCCGGATTCGCCGCGCTATCTGATTGAACTTTATGCCGGAAAAACGCCCGGGTGGGTCGTTTACTATACGGAGAAGTATGATGAACTTCGACTGGAATCGCCGACTGCGATTGAATCGCTCGGAATTATCCGGGATCCGAACCGAAGGTCGCTCCAGCGCAACTGGCCGGATTGGACGACCGCCGCTTCCTCCGTAAAATGGGGCGGACCGGACGAATCGTTCCTTCCGTTCGATGTGTCGGCGGGGGAGATGTACAAAACGGTCGGGGCAAAGCTGTTCATCGATCTTGCGGCGATAGCGGACGAAACAGGGTATTGGTACCCCGAGTATAAGGAGGGAGCGCAGGTAACGCAGCTCGTGTGGTTTATCGTATGGAAAAACAGAGCGATTCAGGTGAGCCCGTTCGAAAACACGCTCGGCGCGGCCTGGTGCGATCTGACGGGGGACGGGGAGCCGGAGCTTGTGACCATCGGCCGGGCGTTCGATGAGCAGCATTCCGTATATTTGTACGCTTATTCCGAGGTGAACGGAAGGGCGTGCGAGGTGGCGGAAACACTGTATACCGGTTATTCCGGCGACTGGGTGTTCGCGACGGGCGACGACGGAGCGCTGCACATTGTCTCGGCGAACAGGGAGACGATGCCGGTCTTCGATGTGAGAGTGGAGCTGGCGGAACAGAACGGCAAAACGGAAGTGACGCTTCGGGATGCGAGAGGAATTCTTCCGACATCGGCTTCCGGCAATCAATAGCCGGAAAACACAGGCGACGGCGGAATTCGCCGGCGAATGTGCAATTTTGACTGTAAGTTGTGCGGAATACAGGTGCAATTTTCAGAAAATATAATCATGGTGCGAATGAAAAAAAGGGGTTGACAAGAACGGGATTTGTCACCTTGCACAAATCTTATCAAAAATTTAACGGTGAATAACCTCGAGAAAAGTTGATAATATTTACCGGGAGAACGGTTATCCACACGAAAATGTGTCCGAAAAGTGACCAAATTGCCATTATTCACCAAGTTATCAACGTTATCCACAAAACCTTTCAACATTTGTAGTACATTCGTAAAATGAATCGAACCGAAAGAATGTTTTGGTCGAAACGTAAAAAACAGGCTTTTTAATCGGAACTTAAATTGTCACCTTGACAAGCAAATTGTCAGACAATACGGGCGCATTTTTCGCGAGAAAAGGGCGGCCGGACGCAGCGAAAATACAACGGAAACACTCAAAGAAAGGCCCTGTCTGCGGACAGGGCTTTTTCCTTGCTTTTACAGGGGTTTTATGGTATAATGACTCGGAATGTGTGCATATATCGGCGGGAGAGAAAAGGCCGATGATTCAGGAGGACAGAATGAAGCTCATTGAGAAGATTTTCGGTACGCACAGCGAACATGAACTGAAGCGTATCAAACCGCTTGCGGATAAGATTGAGGCGTTGGAGCCGGAGTGGGAGAAACTCACGGATGAACAGCTCCGCGACAAGACCGCGGAGTTTAAGAAACGGCTCGCCGACGGGGAGACCCTCGACGACCTTTTGGTGGAGGCCTATGCGACGGTTCGCGAGGCTGCGAAGAGAACGCTCGGACAGCGCGCGTTCCGCGTACAGCTGATCGGCGGTATCGTCCTGCACCAGGGCCGAATCGCCGAGATGAGAACCGGTGAAGGCAAGACGCTCGTCTCCACATTTCCCGCGTATTTGAATGCGCTGGCCGGCAAGGGCGTTCATGTCGTTACGGTCAACGATTACCTGGCGAAGCGAGACTCCGAGTGGATGGGACAGATTCACCGATTCCTCGGACTGACGGTCGGCTGTATTCTGAACAGTATGGACAACGACGCGCGCCGCGAGGCGTATGCGTGCGATATCACCTACGGAACCAACAATGAGTTCGGTTTCGATTACCTTCGCGACAACATGGTGATTTACAAGGAGCGCCTCGTCATGCGCGGGCTTCCTTTTGCGGTCATCGATGAGGTCGACTCGGTATTGATTGACGAGGCCCGCACCCCGCTCATCATCTCCGGACAGAGCGGCAAATCCACGAAGCTCTACGAGATGTGCGATATCCTTGCGTGCCAGCTCAAGAAAGGCTCCGAGACCGAGGTCTCCAAGATGGAGATGCTCATGGGCGAGGTAGCGAAGGAGGAAGGCGACTTCGTCGTGGATGAGAAGGACAAGAATGTCAACCTCACCGAGGAAGGCGTCCGCAAGGTCGAGCAGTTCTTCCGCATCGAGAACCTCGCGGATACGGAGAACCTTGAGATTCAGCACAACATCAACCTCGCGCTCAAGGCGCATTACCTCTTCCACAGAGACCACGACTATGTGGTTCAGGATGACCAGGTTCTGATTGTCGATGATTTTACGGGTCGTATCCTGCCCGGCCGCCGCTACAGCGACGGTCTGCACCAGGCGATTGAGGCGAAGGAGCATGTGAAGGTGAAGCGGGAGAGCAAGACGCTCGCGACCATCACCTTCCAGAATTTCTTCAACAAGTACGAGAAGAAGTGCGGTATGACCGGTACAGCCCTCACCGAGGAAAATGAGTTCCGCGAGATTTACGGCATGGATGTCATCGCGATTCCGACGAACAAGCCGGTGGCGCGTATCGACCATGAGGATGCCGTATACCGCACCAAGCAGGAGAAGTTAAACGCCATCGTGGACGCGGTTTCCGAGGCGCATGCCAAGGGGCAGCCCGTGCTGGTCGGCACAATTACCATCGAGGCTTCCGAGACCGTGAGCGCGATGCTTCGCAAGAGAAACATCCCTCATCAGGTGCTGAATGCAAAGTTCCACGAGATGGAGGCGGAGATTATCGCCGAGGCAGGCAAGAAGGGCGCGGTTACCATCGCAACCAACATGGCCGGCCGCGGTACCGATATCCGGCTCGGCGGACATGTGGAGATTCCGGAGGGGACGGCGCCGGAGAAGCGCGACGAGCTCCTTGCGGAGGCAGAGAGACGCGCGGAGGAGATCCGGGCGCTCGGCGGTTTGAAAATCATCGGTACCGAGCGGCATGAGTCCCGCCGTATCGATAACCAGCTGCGCGGCCGTGCCGGTCGTCAGGGCGATCCCGGTGAGTCGCGGTTCTACATCTCTCTCGAGGATGATTTGATGCGGCTCTTCGGCTCGGAGCGAATGATGGGTCTGTTTAAGACGCTGGGTCTTACGGACGGTGCGGAGATTCATCACCGCATGCTCTCGAGCGTGATTGAGAAAGCGCAGAAGAGAATTGAGGACAACAACTTCGGTATCCGTAAGAATTTGCTTGAATATGACCGCGTGAACAACGAGCAGCGCGAGATTATTTACGAGGAGCGCCGCCGCGTGCTCGACGGAGAGAGCATGCGCGAGTATGTGCTCCGGATGGCGAAGCAGACGGTTGACCGCATCGTCGGCAACCACATTTCCGATGACGCCGATCCGGAGTCGTGGGATCTGGAACAGCTCAACAACGATCTCACGCAGGTGATTCCGGTCGAACCGGTCAAGCTCACGACCGAGCAGCTCAATCATGTTCGCAAGAGAGACATTGTCGAGCAGCTCGAGAAGCAGGCCGTCGCGATTTACGAGGAGAAGGAAAAGACGCTCTTCCCCGACAACATCGAGCAGTTCCGCGAGGCGGAGCGAGTCATTTTGCTCAAGGTTATCGACCGCCACTGGATGAACCACATCGACGACATGGATCAGCTGCGCCAGGGTATCGGTCTGCAGTCCTACGGCCAGAAGAATCCTGTGCAGGAGTACAAATTCCAGGGCTTTGAGATGTTCGAGGAGATGATTGCCTCCATCGGCGAGGACACCATCCGCCTGCTGATGAACCTCCGCGTCGAGCAGCATGTCGAGCGCGAGGAGGTTGCGAAGGTGACCGGAACGAACAAGGACGACACGGTTGCAAATGCTCCGATTCGCCGGGCGACGAAGAAGATTCAGCCCAACGATCCCTGCCCCTGCGGCTCCGGCAAGAAGTACAAATTCTGCCACATGAAGACGGGATTCTGATGCATTT
>CADBXF010000007.1 GCA_902798585.1 uncultured Lachnospiraceae bacterium | reverse complement strand
CAATATACACCGCATTCTCACGAATGTCAATCAAAACCTCGGCAGGCATCCGCAAAATGCCGCGGCGCCCCGCCCAACAGGGAAATCCGCCCCGAACCCGGAATCATTTCCGACCCGGAAGATACCGGTTGACAAAATCGCTCCAGTTGCTCGAATCAAGAAGCTCCTTCATCTCCGAATTTGCGCTGATACAGCTCCACTTAAGGTCCCCGTTCGACTGTAAAACGCCCACGAAACAGGCCTCTGCGTCCTCCAGCGCGGAGCTTCTGAGCTCATCTCCCGGAGCAATCTCGTACCAGCAGTCCAATGTCTCCGAGCGTTTTCCCCAGCCGTCGACAGCGGGAATCTCCCGGCGTATTTTTCCGTCTCCGACAATAATCCGGAACTCCGCGCCGGTCGGAACATCAAACTCCGGATCCACTGCAACATGTTCGGCCGCCACCATCATATCTGCAAGCTCAGACTGGTCGCGCGCCTCGTTGGCGCGTTCCGTATACCTGTCGTAACTGCTTCCGCGTCCGAACATCATCTCGGCAAATGCCTTCAGCCCGCCCTCGCTCTTCGGCGCCTCGACGGACACATTTTTCGGAGTCAGACGGAAGGTAATATCCTCTCCGGCCTTTCCGGTTCCGTCCTTTGCACGGACCTGAACCCGGTATCCGGAATCCTCGTCCGCAGTCACGCGGAACGACAGGGTTCCGCCCTTTTCCACCATGTCATCCAACGCCTCTCCGGCCTTCTCCACATACTGCGCAAGCTCCCGAAGCGCCGCCTCCGGATCTGCCGTCTGCGTCATCTGACCGGACCGCGCCCGATACTCTTTGAGGAGCGCGTTGATATCCTGCGAGCGAAGCTCCGTAAGAAACTCCTTCGCCTTCTTTTGGGAAACGCCGAGCTGCGAACCGTACTCCTCGCAAACCTCGAGAATCTCATCCTCATAGATGTCGAGCAGCTTGGCAACATAGCGGTTGAGGTCAATCTCCGTCGCCTCGTTCTCCGGCTTCTCGAACTTCTCTATGTTCTTCGGAAAATCCTGCTTGACAAACTCCTCGAGGGCTGTCAGGAGCGCCTCATAATCCGCCTTCGTGCGAAGCGTATACTCACAGTCGCCGTCGCTCACCGTCCGGGTTTCAATCTTCGTGAGAGCGGTGTCCAGACGACCGGACATTCCGTCAAAAAGATTCATCAGGCCGGACTCGCTGCTCTTCGGATAATCATCCGGCAAAGGAAGCCGAAGCCAGGCCTCCGCTGCGCCCTCCGTCGCCGCGCGACCTCGAATCCCCACATACCCGGTGAGCGCCCCGAGATTGACATACACATCGTCGCCCGTACTGCGAAGAATCTCCATATCCACCGACTCCCCGCGCTCCTCGGCCTTTATCGAAAAGGTAAATTTCCGGCCGGGCTCATAGGAAAACCGGAACGAAATATCACTGCGGTCGCCGGTGACTGCGAACTCCGCCTCGCCCTCCGGGACCTTCAGCATGGCCTCAAGCATCTCGCCCGCGCTTCCGCGGACAATCTCGGGCTCCCTGTACTCCTCGTCTTTTTTGCTCCCCGAATCTTTCCCGTCGCCGCACCCGACAAGCACCGCCGCAGCCAGGAAGAACAGCAGAAGCAGTCTCCGAACCGAACTCTTCTTCATCGTATTCCCCTCCTCAGAAAATTCTTTAAACCCCGGCGCGTACCGCGCGCCTTTGTTTCATTGTATTATTTTCCGAAAGTCATGTCAAGAGCAGGGGCTTTGCGCGGCTGTTTCCCGGCATGTACACAGCGCGCTGTCCTTGCATTTTCCGCGTGAACATGGTATTATTGTCGGAAATACATCGGTATTGCAACCGGAAAGGATGCTTCCCTCAATGACGCCCCTGGACAGCTATCGGACAGACCATCTGGAGCGGCTTACCCGCAACGGATATTTCAAATCGCACCCGCGCGAAATGGCGGACAGCGAGTTCCGGCTGGACACCGTGAGCATCAACCCCCACACTGAGATTAAAATCTGCCGGCGGCTCACCTGCCGCAAAATCTTCTTCACCGACCGTACGGAGTTCTCCGGCGACATTGTCACCAATCTGTTTCAGCAGGATACTCTCACGAGAATCAACGGACGCGTGAGCGCCTCCGAAATGTTCGTGAACGGCCGCCTCATCATCTTCGGAAACATCCGCGCCCGCAACCTGATTGTCCGCGGCAGCCTGTACGCCCCGGTGGACATCCGGGCCGAGGAGGCCGACTTTCTTCTGTCGGAATATTGTACCTGCAAGACACTGACCGCGCGGACAATCACGGTGAAGCAGCCCGTGTACAATGATTTTCTGCGGTTGTTCTTCAACCCTGATAAATCGGGAGGCAATGTGCTGTACGCCGACAAAATTCTCGGGGATGATTTGAATCTCGCGGGCGTGACCGCCAACCTGGTGCAGGGCAGCCGCGTCAGAATCGGCCCCGGCTGCCGTATCCGCAAAGTCGTCTATCGCGACGCCATATACATTGACAAAAAAGCGTGTGTGGACTGGTATGAGCCCTACACGCCGAAGGAAGGAGGTCCGAACGATGTGGTACAGTAAGGCATTTTCCGGGCGGTTGCCGGCCGGCGAATACGACGCGATTCCGTGCAACGGCAACGTCTATCTGACAGGCGACATACACTGCCGCATGCTCAGCATCGTCGGCAATCTCACGACATCCCGCAACGACCGGAGCGACAACACCACCGTAAACACGCAGTATCTCTATGTCGACGGCCGCTACGCCGTCCCCCGGACACTCTGCCGCCAGGCCCTCTTCTACAGCAGCAGCGCCTTCAGCGGCGCGCTGATTGCAAGCGACTCCGTCGAGATTCGCGACGGCTTTGTCGGCCGCGGTCTGCTTCAGGCCCGCAACATCAAGATTTCCGGCAACTGCTTTTTCAACGGCGCCATGAAGAGCGACCCCGCAGACGAGGCCCGACCGAACCCTCTTCTTGCGATGCATACGATGTTCGATTCGGCCCGCTTCCCCTCCGAAGCCGGGGCAAAGCCGGGCGGCGACATTTCCTGCGCGACACTGCTTGTCGACGGCCTCATCACATTTTCCAACATTCGCTGCAACGACCTGTCGATACGGTTTCAGGGCAGAAACAGCGGTGACTCCGTCATCGGCCGCAACATCAGTATCACACGCAAGGAGCGCAACATGATTACGGGCGCGCTGCTGAGCAGCTGGGACTCGGACTACTCCTATTTCCGCGTGAAAGACGATATCCGGGGCTCCTTCATCGATCTGGAGTATGTCTATGCGCGGACCGTCATCGGGGACGATATCACCATCGGTCCCGGCTGTCGCGTCGAGACCGTCCGCTACCGTCACAATCTGAACATCGATGACAGCGCTTGGGTCGGCCGTTTCGAGCCGCTGGAATAACACAATGAAGGAATCTCCGAAGCAACCTCTTCTGAATCTTCTCGCACCGCACCTCTGCACGGAGGACCGCGCCGCGGAATTTGTCGAAGTCTGCGACCGCACCGAGAGCGAGCTCACCGCCGCAGGCGGCATCGGAACGCTCTCCGAGAAGACCATCCACTCCGTTCTGAAGCATTTTTACGCCGGCGCCCCCGAGTATGAGGAGCGCCGCGTTTTGTTGTCTTCCGGGCGCGGAAAGGGCTTTGTCGCGGACGTCGCGCGCCCCGACGGAATCTTCGAGATTCAGACGCGCCATTTCTATCTTCTTAAGAAAAAGCTCGCCGCATTTCTCGCGGTGGCGCCCGTGACTGTCGTCTACCCCGTCGTCCACCGCAAGACTCTCCGCTGGATTGACCCGCAGGACGGCACGGTCTCGCCTCCCAGGCGCACGGGCAAACTCAACTTCGGCCACCGCGTCCTCGAGGAGCTCTACGGTCTCGGCGGCCTGTTCCCGCACGAAGGGCTCTCCGTAAAGCTCGCGCTGCTCGATGTCGAGGAGTACAAGCTGTTGGACGGCTACGGCCCCGACCGGAAAATCCGCGCCTCGCGAAATGACGGTTTCCCGCAGGCACTCGTCGCCGAAATCGACCTGCGCACTCCCGCGGACTACGCCTATTTTCTGCCCGAAACGCTTCCCGCGGAGTTCACCTCCGCCGACTACGCCGCGGCCTGCGGCATCCCGCGCAGCTGTGCACAGACATGCGTGCGCGTTCTCTCGGGCATCGGCGTTCTCACGCGCGCGGGCGCGTGCGGGCGCTCTTTTCTGTATCGAAGGGCGTGATTGTCAGGCGGCGGGCATCACTTGCGGGAAATGATATTTACCATCGCACTGAGTCGCCCGGAAATTTCATTTACAAATGTTAAATAATATTTAACAATTTTGTTCTTTTCTTTTTCCCGAGCCCATTGTATAATTATGGAAAAGCCGGACAAACGGGGTGTTTGATCCGGACCACCACGAAAGGGGGATACACATCCATGTTGCCGTTTCTCTTGTTCGAAGATGCGTCAATCCCGGTTCTGATCGGTGTGATTGCCGCTGTTCTCATCGTCCTTCTCATAGCCTCCGGCTATGTAAAGGCTCCGCCGGATATGGCATACATCATTTCCGGTATGCAGCGCAAATCGAAGGTTGTCATCGGTCGCGCATCGTTCCGTTTCCCGTTCTTCCAGAGATTGGATAAGCTGAATCTTCGCCTTATTCCGATCGATGTAAAGACCAGTAACGCGGTTCCGACCGCCGA
This sequence comes from uncultured Lachnospiraceae bacterium, assembly GCA_902798585.1. Lineage (GTDB taxonomy): Bacteria > Bacillota > Clostridia > Lachnospirales > Lachnospiraceae > ISDg. The sequence goes on along the minus strand of CADBXF010000007.1, from coordinate 128,487 downwards.
TTACATCAACATCAATGTCGATGCAACCGTCAATGTCAAAATCAGTAACGAGCCGGAGCGTCTCCGTCTTGCCGCTGAGAACTTCCTGAACAAGCCCACCGATTATGTAGCTGCGGTAGCGCGCGAGGTGCTCGAGGGTAATGTTCGTGAGATCGTCGGTAAGATGAAGCTCGAGGAAATGGTTTCCGACCGCCAGAAGTTCGCAAATCTTGTTAAGGAAAATGCCGAGCCCGACCTTGCGGCCATGGGTCTCGATATCATCTCCTTCAACGTTCAGAACTTCGTTGACGGCAATGAAGTCATTGAGAACCTCGGTATTGATAATATCGTTAAGATTAAGAAGGCTGCTGCAATCGCACGCGCCGAGTCCGAGCGCGATATCAAGGTTGCTCAGGCGAACGCGGACAAAGAGTCCAACGACGCTGCCGTGTTAGCGCAGACCGAGATTGCGAAGAAGCAGAACGAACTCGCCATCAAGAAGTCCGAGCTGCAGCTCGATGCCGACACCAAGAAGGCTATGGCCGACGCGGCATACGAGATTCAGAAAGAGGAGCAGCGTAAGACGATTGAGGTCACGACGGCCAATGCAAACATTGCCCGTCAGGAGCGCGAGATTGAATTGCAGGAGAAGGCCGTAGCCGTTAAGGAACGCGCCCTCGAAGCAGAGATCAAGAAGCAGGCCGAGGCCGACAAGTATGCTGCACAGCAGAAGGCCGACGCCATTTTGTATCAGCGCCAGAAGGATGCCGAGGCTAAGCAGTTCGAGGCACAGCGCGAAGCAGAAGCCCGCAAGGCGCAGGCTGCTGCCGACCGTTTCGCCAAGGAGCAGGAGGCTGAAGGTATTCGTGCCGTAGGTGAGGCTGAGGCTAAGGCAATCGAGGCCAAGGGTCTTGCTGAGGCTCAGGCGATGGAGAAGAAGGCCGAGGCGTACGCGAAGTACAACAAGGCCGCCGTTGCCGAGATGATGATCCGGGTTCTTCCCGAGATTGCAGCTCAGGTTGCAGCTCCTCTCCAGCAGATTGACAAGATTACGATTATCGGCGGCGGCGAAGGCGGCTCGAACGGTGTTGACCAGGTGGCCGGCAATGTGCCCGTAGTCATGGCCAAGGTTTTTGAGTCCATGAAGCAGGCGACCGGCATCGACCTCGCAAACATCATCAACGCTGAGTCCTACGACGCAAAGGTCAACCGCAACATCAATGTGACCGGCCTCGAGAACGCGACGACCATCGTCACGGACGGCAAGACCATCACCGGTGCAGCGGACGGTTCCGAGCCGATTGTTCCGGCAACGGAGTAATCGCCAAAGGCTTGTTCCGGCAGCGGAACAGGCACAAAAGACACAATCACAGGCGCCCGCAAGGCGCAGCAAAGCGGCAGGCCCACGGCCTGCCGCTTTTTTGTTGCTTTGCTTTTTTCTTTTCTGTTTCTCCTCGTCCGGCAGAGCCCGGAGTCCCGGCCACAGCATCATTTGCCCGGCAGTTCCGCGACGGCAGACTCCATCGCGCAGACCTTATGGAGGAGTTCGTCAGCCTTTTCGATGATTTCCTTGGCCTCTTCGTAAGTCTTATGGAAGAGCTCCTCAATCGCCTTTTCGAGGTCCCTGATTCCGTTGATCACATGACCGAGCACCATCTTGGCAAACATCTCCGCCTCCGAAAGCAGACCGAGGATGTCCTTCTTAATCTCGTTGAGCACCGCTTTTGCAATATCGTCGAACTCCTTCGGTGTTATGCTCAGTTTAAAGCTGCCGATATCATGCCTCTCCCCGAGCAAGACATACGAGGCCGAAACCTCCGTCTGAACGCCGGAATCCTTATCGATACTGAGCGAAACGGCTGCAGAGGCATTCGTTTCGAGGTTGACATCAAATCTATAGCCGAGATATTCAACCGCCGTGAAAAGGAACGGCTCAAGCGTCGCTGCCATCGCAATATGGAAGCCGTCGTTTTTACGAAGTCCGGCGGACACCGCGGCGGATCCGAGTGTCCCGTCGACGGAGAAATCAAAATCGAAGCCGTCCTTGTTTGCGATTCCGGTCAACGCGCCGCGGAAGCTGTAGAAAGCCACATAGGCATCGATATACGCATACGGCTCTTCGTCGCTTTGGATAATCAACACCGGCCCCTTGTCCGAGGGCGTCTTTTTGTCGTCATTTACTCCGGATACGCACAGGATGCCGTCTCCGAGCTCAATTTTGGACATCTCCGCGCGGACGGAGAACCGATCCTTCCGGATGTCAACCTCCGCTTCGATAAAGAAGTCCTTGATGGTAATTCGCCCGTTGAGATAGAAGCCCTGAGCATACTCAAGCGCCCCGATTCTGGTATCCTCCGGCACCATGTAGAACTGCGCTTCGGTGTAGGCTCTCAGGACCTCCTTGCCGGACTCTTTGTCAATTTCCCTGCGAACCTCATAGTATCTCGGCCTGTTCGCGTCAAGCGAACCGATAAACCAGTGGTTTCCCGGATCACCGACCGAAAAATACACGCGCGAAATGTCCGTGGGAATCGTGATTCCGTGCTCGGAAAATGCCGCTGCAATCGGCTCCAGCTGCACATTGTCAAGCGCATCGGCGAGATTCGTCGACAAATTAAAGGCGTTTGTTCCCGACAATCCGAACCAGCTCAGCACTTCTCTTACATCGTTAATGCTCTCCTCCGCCAGCTGCTTACTCCGGCAGTCGTCCGGCAGAAACGCGTCAAACACGTCCGCGAGAGTGAAATTGCTCACGGAGCCTGCAATCATGCTTCTCGCCGGATTCTCCGAGTCAAACAGCACCGCGATGGAGGAGTTGAGATCTCCGCCGAGGGTGATATTTCCGGCGATTCCGAAGCTCGGAACTCCCTCCCAGCTGACACCGAGCTGGATTGCGAGATTTGCGATTTGGAGGATGCCGAACTTCAGGGGCAAACCGGATTCCATCGTTCCGGATCCGTACGCGCCTCCGAGCGTCACGCCGATCTCCAGCGTAAATTTCTGCTCCGTTCCCTGTATGTTGACGGTAATCGAGCCTGCGACAAAGAACGCAAGATTTCCGCCGGAATACTCCGCGCCCACTTTCACGCTGACCGGATGATTGCTAATCTCCCCGTCCATTTCCGCGTACAACCGATATACTTCATTCAGGCCGATCTGCAGAACAACCGCCATATCGACATTGATGTCCAGCAGCTTCTGCAGCATTTTCTGGGTCGCATCCTTGGTGTCAATCTTCCATTTCGCCATGAAATTGATGCCTTCAACCAGCTTGCCGCCGGCCGGATTGTTCATCGTAAGGCCTTCAAGCGCGGGAACATCGAACTCCTCCGTCCCCGGGAACGAATAGTCGTTCAGCGCGGTCGTGGACACAATCAGCACCAGCTGCTCCAGCGTGAACACATTGAAGGCATCCAGATCACCGAGCCTGAAGAAATTTCCGAGCCTGTTTCCGTCGATATTAACACCGAAAATGAACCCTTTTCCGCCGCTGCCGCTCAGGAACTCGAATGTCAGGAGCCCGAAGTCATTTACCAGCGTCGCCATTTTCAGGCGATAGTTTGTTTGCTCCTTTTCAAACAGCACCATCGACTGGGTGAGCTTGATGTTGAACGCATTCGGAAGAAACGACTCGTCTCCGCCGACAGCCTTGATGAACTCGCGAAGCGAAAAATCGGGGAGATTCATCCGTATCGCAACCGACTTCGACGGGTACGCGAACGAGGCCGACAGGCGAAGCCTTTCCGTGAACGCGATGGTTCCCGAGATGCTGCCGCTGTATTGCGTCTCCGCATCAAGCTCTTTGTCGGACCGGACATAACTGAAGAACATTGCTATGTCAGACAAAACAAACTCTTTCGGCCCGATGGGGATATGCCATCCGTCCCCGTCCGAGGCCATTCGGATAGCAACCGCGGCGTGGTTTGCGGGACTGATTTCGCAGCTCACGCTGTCGACATCGATAACCATCGGCGCTTCAATCGACCAGTATTTGCTCAGCACATCGGACAGCGGAATCTTGATGCTGTCAAGGGTATCCAGATACAGGGTGAACCCGTTTTCATTGTCCGCCCGTACTGCAACATGGTATTTTTCATCGATTGTGACAACGCCGGCTATACTTACGCCGAACTTGCTCTCCCCGTCATCCGCACCGGGCCGGTAGGTAAACGTGCAGCTCAGCTGCCCGACGCTGAGTTTTCCGTCGAGAATTTCCCATTCCGTGTTCGGCATACCGATTGTAATCGATACATAGCTTATGCCGGGAACATCTCCGGAGAGCGTGAATCCGATTCCCAATTCCGTGAGCTGAAGATCCCCGAGCGGTTTGAATGTGCTCGGAAGAAGCTCTTCCACATTCTTGCCTCCGCACAGGCAGGCAAGCTTTGCCAGATTGCCCACCGAAAGCCCCTTAAATTTGTTAATGAGCTGGAAGGTCGGATCGTTCGGCACATAATTTATCCAGCAATCCTGTTCTATCCCAAGCTCCGGAATCGATACCGTTCCGTGCAGCGCGGTATATGTAAAATATGTCGGGTTGTCTTCCGTAAACTGCTTGTTGGGCGGGCAATACAGGCGCATTCCCACCTGATTGACCTTCACGCTGTCCGTAATCGTGAAGGAGGCGTAATCCTGAATCTCAACGGTGAAAACAAATCCCGGCAACGGCTTGTCGGCGCTGTCATGCATAAACGGAAAATCGCCCCACGACAGCGGTTCCGGCGATGTCATCCGGTCGATGTTGATGTGCCCGTAAATGACAGGGTACACCGACCATGTGTGCCCCAGCGCTGTCATCAGCGGTGAGGCGGATATGACTCCCCGGAAATTAATGCCGTCATACAATTCATATCCCTCATAATCGGCGGCATAGCGGTTTGTCAGAATCAGCGAGCATTTTGAGTATTTAATGCCCGAGAACGGATGCTTTTCCCCGCAGGGAATGTCCGGAAAGGATTGCGCCAAAGACCAGCTCTGTGCATCCGGCTCGATCACTAAAACGACGCAGACCTCCCCGTCTTTGCATACGGAAAATTCCGCTCTGACAGCCGCACTGTCGATATGGAACAGCTGCGACTGACCGCAAATTGTGACCTTGTCCGTCCCGACCTCTTTGGTCGCCTTCCTCATGCTCAGCTCACTGTTTTCAAAAAACCGGCCCAACCATGCATCAACCGAGGTTGTCAGGATTTCGGGCTTTAAGCAAAATTCGCCTCCGTCAACAATCAGACTTGCTTTTAAGGTTTCCCAATCCATATTTCCCTCCTGTTACAGCATAACAAACACGACGGGCACAAAATCCGCCCTGCCCACCAGTTGAAATCCCGGAAAGCCCATTGTCGCAGGATCGAAATTTCGCCAAGTGTGGAAAGAACATACTGCCCCGACAACCGCTACGCTGCGGCGGTTTGGCGGAATGCGGCCGAATGCATCCGTCATAAACGAATCCACCATGAACAGGGGGGAGCTCTGAAGCATTCCGTCAGCTCGCAGATACCACCGTGACGGAGCAAGCGCTTCCCCGTCGCCAAACGGCATTCCGGCGGCGCTCAGCACATTTACTCTGACACCCGGCAGATATCTTGAAGAGGCCGCCAGAAATGTTCTGTGCTCAAGACATATTTCAACATAAACCCCCTGCGCGTGCATATAATGATGATTGCGCCTTACCGGATCCACAAACTGCACCGCGGCAGCCATCGCATTCCAATCCTCCACCGGATAAATACCGTCTATCGGTGAGGTGCACATTTTTTGTATCGTTTTTATCGACCGGCACGCTTCTCCGTCTATGTATACCCGCACCATTTCGTTAACCAAAGAGCCCCATCCGAAGAACGGCTCCCGATGGACGCACGAGCCGCAGAGGAACAACCAGTCTCTCAGCGGCGCACACCTGTGTATCCGGCTGTACGAATCGAAATAAAAGGATAATGCCCCCGTCAGTTCGGCAAACTCCTCCTTTGTGTAGTCGCGTCCTCTCGCCTGCTCCTGCCAGGTTGTTCGGAAATAGAATTCCGGAACAACAAAGATTCGCAGCGTATCCCCCGGAGGGGTCGGTGTGTTTCTCCGGTCCGCCGCTATCGTGTGCTCTATGGCAACCAACAGCCATGTCAGGCGTTTTCTCATATCTGCATTCGTAACGGCAGTCGCGAGGTGTCCTGTTATTTCCGTTCCCAACACATCCGGCCCGGGATAATCTCCCGGATCCCATCCGCAAACCACGCACTGAATATTCGGGTTGGTCCGCGAAACCAAAGTGCACGCTGTCGGAACGCAAAAGACAAATTTTCGAAAATTCGCGTACGGCATCCTCTGTTCCCTCCTATATGTCCGCCTGAGACAAAGCCCGGCGAACTTTCTCTGTTACGCTTTCGTTCAACCGCTCCCGCAGGTCCTGTGCGGAAAGCTTATCGTTGAATTTTCCCGCAAGCTTTTCCAAAACGGCATCTTTGTTGACAATCGCCTCAAGCAACCCTCTCAACACAATCTCCTCTTTTATCTCAAAATGAATCGTGTTCCCGGTGTACTTAATCTCCGCCGCGTTGACAATAATATTGAGCGTATCGACATCCTCGCCGGAAATTACGCATTCAAGCCGGAACGGACAGTTGCTCAGCGTGATGACAAAATGCGGGTCATCCGTTCCCGTTTCTGTCGGAATGTGCAGGCCGCCGCTGATTGTCAGATTAAGGTAGGCCAGCATGGTTACCGTATCCGGCTTCCCGGGGTGCCCCAGAGAAAATCCGATATCATCGAGCGCCACCTGAAGCCCGGCCAATCCCTGCATCTCGACATCCGTCAGAACGAGTCTCGTCAAGCCTCCGTCGCTTTCACTCGGCGATTGTTCCAGCGAGATATCAACGGTTCCCAGCTGCAGCTTGTTGAGGGGCGGGTCCGTCCAGCCCCCAATTACCGTGGGGAGATAATACCTGCTGTCTTCGTAGCACATCGCATACCGGATCCGGTCGAAGATATACTGGTCGACCGCGTTGTCCTCCTGATCTTTCGTGGTCGGCAAATCGTCGGGCGCCGCAACGAGAACATTTGTAAATGCCTTTAAGGTGAAGTCTGTCAGCTGCCCGCTCATCTTTTCCCGGCTTCCGTCCTGATTGAGTGTGCTGTTGATGCTCTGAAGGATGCCCGTTTTCACGGGAATCATGTTCAACTGTTTCTGCACAAACTGCCGGGCGGTTTCTTTGTCGATGTTAACCTCGGAATCCAACGACTCCACATCCACGAGCATCGCCTGCGAAAAACAATCGGGAACAAGGTTTACACCGTTGATGACCGCGCCGAGCTTCCGCACATCTCCGGAGGACTGAACCGTGTAGGTAATGTCCGGATTGATTACAATCGGATTTTTCGCATCCTCGCGCAGCGAAACTTTCATTGTTCCGTGCAAAATCAAATCGCATTTCGGCCAGCCTCCGGGAAGATACTGCTCCACATGGATGTCCTCCGCAAGGATATACTCCTTCTGCTGCGCCTTGTCTTTGTAATAGCCGCAAAAGTGCTGGCGGAGGCTGTACCCCATTGTGACTTCAACCCGCTGATAATCCTTGTACTCCGCCGGTCCGTACGCCGGCCCGGTCACGGGAAACACAAGCTCGTATCCTCTCCCGTCCTTCGTAGGTTCCGCTTTGTCCAAGCTGCCGATTTGAAGATTTTCCATTCCTGTGATTGAGATGTCGGACAGTGTCAACTCCGGAGCCGACTCTTCGCGATTCACGGAGATCACCGCTTCGTTCAGCACACGGGTTTTCATGGCGTCGTCGGATTTCACCGCATTGAGAACGGTGTTCCGGTAAATCACCAGAAAATCGGTCGAGATTGATTTCTGTGCTGCCGATATATCGATTTTCTGCGGTTCCTCCTTCTTCAGCGGCATATACCGCACCAAAGTCTTCGGCAGCCATACGGAGCTGTTTGAATCATTTGCCTTGCGGGTCAGATAAGCATACAAAAATGTTGTTAATTTCCCCATCGCAGTTTCCTCCCGCCTATGCCTTGTCCACCATTTCCCTTATTAGCTCCCGAAGAAGCTTCGTGTACCGGTTGTCCGGGAAGAACGAAAGGTACTCCAGCGCTTCGTCGACATAAGCCCGGGCGTATTCGTAAGCCTTCCCGACGCCGTTGATCAAAACAAAATCGGCGACTTCCTCCGAATACTCCTCCCTGCCGTCCATGTATCTTGTCAGGCACGAATCCGGTGCGCTTTCCAGTGCGAAAATAATCGGAAGCGACAGCGTGCGGTTTTTCAGATCCGCCTTGCCGTCCTTGCCGGAATCCCCGCGGGTCCGGATGCAATCCGTCACATCGTCCATGATTTGAAATGCCAGTCCGACTTTCCTGCCCCAAAAACCGGCCCGTCTCGCATCGCTTCTCCTGCCGCCGCCGAGAATCACTCCCGCCTCGCAGGCAAGCCCGAGCAGCGTGGCTGTCTTTCGCTCGATTGTCCGAAGATACCGTTGTCTCATTTTCCCGTAATCCTCGGCCTTCGGAGCCAGCAGCTCGTCCATTTCGCCGCGGGATACATCAAATGCCACATCCAACACCATCTGCACCAGTTCCATGTCTTCCGGCACGGTAATCACATCGACGAAGCCGCGGACCGCCTGGAGGAACTGCATATCTCCCAGCACGATGGCGCTCCCGACTCCGCGGTCGCTGTGCACGGCGGGAAGGTCTCTCCGACAGTCGGCGCCGTCGATAATATCGTCGTGAATCAGGCTGGCCACATGAAGCATTTCCAGCGAGGAGGCCGCTTTATAACACCGGTCGGGAAGGGCTTCTCCGCTTCCGCATACCATCCTCGCAAACATCAGGTTGAGTATCGGCCGCAGCTTCTTTCCGCGCCGATACATCTCATATTCGTTCGCCGTCAGATACTCCTTCTGTCCGGAAAGCTGCTCGCTGAGCTTTTGCTCAAACAGCTCCAGGTCCTCCCGCAGAACCTCCTGCGTAATCGTCCGGAGAACGCTTTTTTCAGGTTTAGATACGGATAGTTTCATACTTTGCCGCTTCCTTACGCACGATTTGTCCGATTCCCTCGCGCAAAACGGTAATCACGCTCCGGCTCACAAAGGATACATTGCGGAACTGCTCCTCCAGTGCCGACCGGTAGGCTTCATCCCATTTTTCGCTGTCCACCTCAAAATCGAGGTCGGGAATGTTGATGTGGCTCACAACGATATCCGACAGAACGCCGTTCTCCTCCTTATACCGGATATCCGCTTCAAAGCCGTCGGCGGGAATGACTCCGGAAAATGCTCCCTCGCAGAGGACTTTTCCGTCCGCACTTCGGAGAGCCTTCTCGTTCATCAGTCTCCGGTAGAAGCCCTCCCTGCCGTATTTGTCTTTCTCCGTCAGCTCCAGGCCGTTTTGCTCACATTCCATTCTTTCCCGGTAATAGCGCATCTCCTCGGCAATTCGATCGCGATGATTCGCTGCCGGCAAATCCTCGGGGCTGTTCTTGTCAACCGCCTCGTACACCTGCTTTCTCGTCATCACAACGGAAGCTCCGTCCTGCGTGTTGCCGGTGAGGCTCACTGCGTCAATGAAACGGCCTATGGCGTCAATCGATTGGTCAACGGTCTCGTCATCGAAGTAATCCGGCCCCGGCAAATTCAGCCCGGACGGTTTGCCGTCCTGCGTCTTCATTGCCTCCAGCGTATAGTTCAGCTGGGCCTGCATGAAAAATGCATATTCGTTGTAGGAGAGCGGATCCGGCAATCCTTCCACATCGTATTGCTTATCGTTGATTTCGGCATCGTCACTGTTCAGTGCAGTATGCGTATCGGCCGCCATATCCCGGACGGAATCGACCTTCCACACCGATCCGAAGGCATCGGTTTTGATTGCCGCATTATACACATCCGTATAGGTGTCGTATGCCTGAAGGAAGAGATGTCCGTTCTTGGTTTCCCCGAGCGATTTCCTCTCGCTTCGCGCATGGTTCAGCCATTCCTCCTTCTCTTCGTTCGACCCTGCTTCCCCGTTCTTCTCCGGCTTTTCATTGCAGGGATTGCCCGCGACATCGACGCCGGTTGCCGGATCATATCCCGCAACCAGCCGGTATTTTACCTGAAACGGAGTCTCGCGGAATTCAAAATGCTTCCTGCGCCCCTGCGCATCGCTTTCCGCGGATTTCGCCCTTACCCGGAGGTCTTCCGGCACGACAACCTCGCAAAATTCCAGCGCGACGGACGCCTCTTTCAGTGTATTTTCCGCGGGCAGAGAAACATGTCGCAACAGCGTAATTCGATTTTTCTTCTGCTCTTTTATCTGATATGTTTTCATGTTATCCCTCTAAATCCACAACGATATTTGCGGCGATAATCTGACTGTCGGAATCGTTGGTAAGAAGCATGTCCGCAAGTTTGAGTTTCAGCGAGCAGAATGTGCCTGCATCAAGCTCGCCGTCCTTGATTTTCTGCTCGAACGGAATCGTGATATTGTGGCAGACGGCAGTGCCGATAATCATGGGAAGCGCCCCTGCAATGGCTTTGAGAATCGAGGAAAGAACAATCTCCGCAACATTTCCGGTCGGTTTTATATCCACGATAAATGTGCCGTAGGTGTCCACTCCGCCCGAGATTGTATTGCCGTCTATTTTTATCTTGGCTTTCGCATCGACGGATTTCGGAACAAACACGACATCATAATCGATGCCCACATCGCCGACTATTGTGGTGCAGGCAACCTCAAGGGACGCATAGGGATCAACCGACAGATTAAATGTATCCCCGCTGATTCCGGTGCAATGAACGCCCTTTGCCCCGGCGTGCAGATGATACTTTCCCGTCGTGATTCCCAAATCGACGGAGTCTTTCTCATCATATGTGCAGCTGTCTTTGTACCTTACGAAGAGAGCTGTAACCGTGCGGGCGAACATGTCGTTGGTAACTTCAAGCGCAATTCCCCTGCCGTTCGGAATCCTCCTCGGCTTAACCGGAGGCGTATCGCCGGCGCTTCCCCAGACGCCCATCACATTGTCCTGCTTCAGAACTCCGAGTTTGCTCGAGCATATTCCGAATTCCCGGAGGTACGCGAGGTTGAGCGCCGCGGGCGTCTTGCCCGGCTCAAAGCCGAAGGCCGTATTGATTGCTTCCAGTATTTTCCCCGCCAAAAGCTTGATAATCTGTACATCCGCGCTCTGATATTCACTCAGAACCGTCAGTCCGACCGCCTCAAATGAGGCTTTGTCGATTCCGCTGATATAGGTGTCGGCGACAATCGCAAGCGGCAAATCACTTCCCGGATTGTCGTCCACGGTAAGATTCATCTGTGCAAAGATTGTGAACATGCTGTTCTTAATCGGTACCGGATTTCCGTCCTTTCCGATCACCTCTGTTTTTTCATCAATGTCGGCGAAGTTGACGGACGGAGCCGCGATTACCTTCCAGGTGACATTAACCTCTACACCCGCCAACTGAATCGGCACCTTGCCGTGCAGTACATCTCTGATTTTTCCGCTCTCATATCCCTTTTGCAGGATACTTGTTACCGCCCCTTCACTGATTGAAACACAAAATCCGTCCATTCCCTTTCTCCTTTCGAGTATCGCTATACAAAGTCTATCGCTACGCGGTTTCCGCGTTGCACACATGTCTTTCCGTATCTTCCTTTTTTATCGCTCTACAATATTGCTTTCTTCTTGAATATACCTCGTTACTCCGGCTGTCGACATTGCGTGAAAGCCTTATTTTACTATGCTTTGCGCTTGTTTTGCTGCCCCTTTTATAAATCATGTTGGTTTGCGAACGCCTTATTGTAATTAGGTAAATGATAGCAGTTTTAAAATAGTGTGTCAACTTGCAAAAACGCAATATGGAGTGTGTTCTTTCTTTGGGTTTTCAACCGATGCGGAAACGGGGTTCGTCCGCGCAGAGAGGCCCAGGATGCTTTCTAATCTTCTTATTGAATTGCCTGTTAATCTTTTTGTTGTTTTTTGTTTCACCCGCCGGTTTTCGTTTTCCCGATATGCGCGCTTACCCAAGGTGCTTATCATGCTGTTTTCATATGCTTCCGGAGCGCTGCCCGGCCTACCCGCGGCACTTTTCAGGTTGTTTTCATATGCTTCCGGAGCGCCGCCCGGCCTACCCGCGGCACTTTTCAGGTTGCTTTCATATGCTTCCGGAGCGCTGCCCGGCCTATCCGCGGCACTTTTCAGGTTGTTTTCGGATTTTGTACCGCCCATCTGTAGTTTTGGGGGCGTTGGGCGGTACACATTGAATTCCCAACCCTGATCTGACATCCAAAAACAGACTCTTTTTCCAAACAGTACCGCTCAGGGCGAACAATCGCGCTCGCGAGCGGTAACGCTACCCCGGCCAGCAGCCGTCGCCCCTAAAAATCTACCGCCCACGCTGTCCTTTTTCCCGCGTGGGCGGTACAAATCCCAAAAACAGTCGTTTTCACCTGCTTCCGGAAGGCTTCCCGGCCAAAACTGTACCGCTCACCGGTAGTTTTCCTGCCGCCGGGCGGTACAAATCTTGAAAGCAGTCGTTTTCACTTGCTTTCGGAAGCCTTCCCGATCCAAACCACGCCGCCGTTCAAGCTGTTTTCAGATTCTGCACCGCATACCGGTAACTTTTCGCACTCTCGGGCGGTAATACTGCCGCAGTCAGCAGCCAACACCAAAAGCCGACCGCCACCACCCACCAGTACCCGGCGAAAGCCAGCGCTCACTCGCCATCTCACCAAAAGCCGACCGACCACCACCTGCCAGCGCCCGGCGAAAACCAGCGCTCACTCGCCATCTCTCCAAAAGCCGACCGCCACCACCTGCCAGTACCCGGCGAACCCACCACCCACCTCCGCCGCCCCGAAAACCCGCCCGCAAAAGCGATAGAAACAATCTATGGAAAGTCCCGGTAATTTGCAATCTCTGCGGCGCTCAAAAACAGTTGTAAAAACCCTGTAGCTGTGGTATCTTATTTGTCAAAGCGATTATTCACAGAATGCCCGTTTGCGGGTTGCTTTTTCAGTATTGCCGCGCAAGGCGGCCTCAGGAGGTATTACATGTCTGAAATCGAAACCAAATGTATTCACGAGGGTTGGAAGCCCTCGCAGGGGGAGCCGAGACAGCTTCCGATCTACCAGAGCACGACATTTAAGTATGACACGAGCGAGCAGATGGGCGCGCTGTTTGATTTGGAGGCTTCGGGATATTTCTATACGAGACTTCAGAATCCGACGAACGACGCTGTTGCAGCAAAGATTACGGCGATGGAGGGCGGCTATGCCGGCATGCTGACTTCGTCGGGACAGGCCGCTAACTTCTATGCGGTATTTAATATCTGCGAATGCGGCGACAGCTTCCTCGCTTCCAACGCCATCTACGGCGGCACCTACAACCTCTTCGGCGTTACGATGGCGAAGATGGGCATCGAGTGCATTTTCTATGATCAGAAGATGACGGACGAGGAGATTGAGGCGCTGATCAAGCCCAACACAAAGTGCATCTTCGGCGAGACAATCACGAACCCGACCGTGTCCGTTTACGATATCGAGCGTTTTGCGAAGCTTGCTCACAAGCACGGCATGCCGCTCATCATTGACAACACATTTGCGACGCCGGTGAACTGCCGCCCGATTGAGTGGGGCTGCGACATCGTAACGCATTCGACGACGAAGTACATGGACGGCCACGCAGTTTGCGTCGGCGGCGCCATCGTCGACAGCGGCAACTTCGACTGGATGGCACACGCGGACCGCTTCCCCGGTCTCACGACGCCCGACGAGTCCTACCACGGTCTCGTATACGCGACGAAGTTCGGCAAAGCCGCATACATCACCAAGGCTACGAGCCAGCTGATGCGCGACTTCGGTTCGATTCAGTCCCCGCAAAATGCTTTCTATCTCAACTTAGGTCTCGAGAGCCTTCCGCTTCGCATGGAGCGCCACTGCAGCAACGCGCTTGCAGTCGCAAAATACCTGAAGAGCAACGACAAGGTTGCATGGGTTCACTTTGCGGGCCTTGAGGGCGACGAATACTACGACCTTGCGAAGAAATACTGCCCGAAGGGCACCTGCGGCGTTATCGCCTTCGGTATCAAAGGCGGCCGTCAGGCCTCCATCGACTTCATGGATCGCCTGAAGTTCATCACGATTGTAACGCATGTTGCCGATGCAAAGACCTGCCTGTTGCACCCGGCGAGCCACACGCATCGCCAGCTCACCGACGAGCAGCTGATTGAAGCCGGCGTTGCACCGGATCTCATTCGTCTCTCCGTCGGCACCGAGAACATCGACGATATTCTGGCTGACCTTAAGCAGGCATTCGGCGAGTAATCGGGACCGGGAGTTTGCAAAATGCCGGTTGCGGCGACCGTTTCCGGCGAGATGCAAAGCTGTAAAACCATACGACAAAAATCGTCCGTCCCGAGGGAAACGCTCGGGGCGGACGTGTTGTTTTCCCCATTTTCCGCTTGACACCGGAAGTGGGTAGTGGTAAGTTTTAGTTGTTCTAATTAGACTTCTAACCGGGAGAAGGAATTATGATTGATAACGAACGGTTCTTTCGGGAGATGCTCTCCCTGTATTATGCGCATCGCTCCTACAACATCCGCTATTACGCCTCGCTCGGACTGACCTCCGGACAGCCGAAGGTTCTCAATGTTCTCTATGAGGAGGAGGGGTATCTGCAGAAGGATCTCGCGGCGAGATGCCGCGTGGAGCCTGCAACCATGACCTCGCTTCTGTCGAAGATGGAGAAGCAGGACATGATCAAGAAGGAGACCGTCTATGTCTCCGGCGGCAAACGGGCCTACGCGATTTTCCTTACCGACCACGGCCGCAAGCTGGCGCGCCAGGTGGCGGACAAGGCGGCGGAGGCGGACCGCATTGCCATCTCGGGCATGTCCGCAGAGGAGGTCGAAACGCTCCTTTCGCTGATGAATCGGGCGCGTTGCAATCTCGAAGACAACTTGGAAGGAAACTGGGAAGGAACTTGGAAAACCGTATGAGACGATTGGCTCTTTTTCTGATTTTACTTGTGCTTGCCGCCGCCTGCGCAGGCTGTGACAAGAAAAATTCCGCGGAGGACGCGAAGGGCGGCGATGGCCCCGCCACGGAGACGCCGACCCCGACAGAGGTTCCCGCGACACCCACGCCGACCCCCGTACCGATTCACGCTTCCATCAGCACGAAAATCCCCTCCCCGTACCAGCGCTACCGCGTGAAGGACGGCGGCTCCATCGAGGAGATTTCCTATCCGACGCAGGATTACTTAAGCGGCGACGGAACGACCTATGAAAAGCCGGCGTTTGTCTATCTGCCTCCGAACTATGACGCTTCGAAAAAGTACAATGTGCTCTATCTCATGCACGGCATCGGCGGCAACGAGCGCGAATGGGGTATGACGGGCCTGACCTCCATGGTGAAGGCCATCATGGACAACCTGATTCTCTACGGCGACATCGAGCCGTTCATCGTGGTTACGCCGAACGGCCGCTCCTATCCCGATTTTGCGAACACGAACGGCGACAGCGCCTCATTCTATGTCTTCGGCAAGGAGCTTCGCAACGATCTGATGCCCTACATTGAGAGCCATTATGCAGTCTACAGCGACAGCGATATGACGGCGGTCCGCGACCACCGCGCGATGGCGGGTCTCTCGATGGGAGGCATGCAGACAATCAACATCGGCATGTGCGAGTGCCTGGATATCATCAGCTGGTTCGGGGCATTTTCCGCAGCGCCGACCTCGTACGAATCCGGCAAGGTGGCCGAGCTTATCGGCAGCGAGCCCCTCGCAAAATACCCTGTCAACTACATGTACAACATCTGCGGCAAGCAGGACAACATCGCGTACATGAGCGCCTCCACGGCGGCCAAGCTTCTCCCGACCCGCTCCGACAAAATCACGGACGGCGAGAACTTCATGTGGATGGAATGCGGCGGCGGTCACGACTTCTCGATCTGGAACCTCGGGTTGTATAATTTTGCGCAGCTTGCATTCAAAAAGGCGGAATAGGCTTCTCCGCTTCCGAAGGAGCGCTTCCGGCGATTCCGACGCGGAACAGCGGGAACGCCATCGACGCTGACACAGACATCGACAAAAAGCCCGGCGCTTTGATATGCACCGGGCTTCTTTTTCTGTCTTTCCCTGATTGTCCGTCGGCCGGACTGCGGTTTTATTACTTCTTGGCCTCTGTTTTGATGGTGTTCGTGAACCGGATAAACGAAGGAACTTTCGTGCTTGTCTCCGTTTTTGCCTCGTACTCGTACCGGCCGCGCTCGCCCAGAACAATCGTCGAAGCCCCGCTCTTAAACTCGTCGAGTTCCTTGTCGGAGAACGGGAACTTCGCGGCCTTGAAGGCTTCCACCCAATCCCCCGCATCGAGCGTCGTAAGGTCCTGTCCGTTGATTCGAACCCTGCCGCCGGTCTTGTCGCTGCCGGGCCAGTAGGTGACTGAGTACACCATGCAGTCCTTGATACCCTTCGCGTTGGTCGCCGTATTCATCACCTTGAAATAGATACCGGTCTGCGTGGCGTGAGTGTCGGTATCGGGGATACCGATTTGATACTCCGCATTTAACACCGACTTGCCCAAAACACTTGAGCCCGTAAGGTCCACAACCTTTCCGTTCTTGTCGCAGATTACCAACCCTGCGTTCAGAAAATCCTTCGGAGTGCTCTTCATCGTAAACTTCTTGCCGTCCACCTCATACTCTGGCGTCGGCGCCAGAACATACTGATACAGAAGGTACCCTGCTGCCGCGACAATCGCCAAAAAGAACAAGAGCGTCATAAAGTTGAATTTCTTCTTCGGTTTCTGCGCAGAAACCTCCGGAATCACCTGCTGCGGTGCAATTCCTCCCGGCAAATCGCCTGTCGGTGCGGCTTGTACGGGCTCCTGCCCCTGCGTAAAATCATCAGCCATAATCGTTTCCCTTTCTCTTCATATAGTTTGCGCTCCGAACGCCCGAACGGCTCCGGATGTGACGGAAAATGCATCCCCGCGGGGCTGTTTCTCCGCAATATTACAAGAAAAAGTATACCGAACTACGGCCTGTAAGTCAATGAATTTTACCGCTTTCCCGTTACAGCTTTTCCGCCAACTGCAAAATGAGCTGCTCGGTCTTCTCCCAGCCGAGGCACGGGTCGGTGATGGATTGTCCGAAGACATGTCCGCCGACATCCTGGCGGCCGTCGACGAGGTAGCTTTCAATCATCAGGCCTTTCACAAGGCGCTTGATGTCACCGTTCAGGTTACGATTGTCCACAACCTCGTTGGCGATGCGAATCTGCTCAAGGTACCGCTTGCCGGAGTTGTTGTGGTTCGTGTCGATGATGACTGCGGGATTGACAAGCCCTGCGTCCGCGTAGGCATCGCAGAGGCGGAGCACATCCTCGTAGTGATAGTTCGAAACACTCTTGCCCGCAAAATCCATGTATCCGCGGAGAATCGCATGAGCATACGGGTTGCCCTGGCTCTTTACCTCCCAGCCGCGGTAAATGAATGTGTGGCCGTTTTGCGCGGCATGAATCGCATTGATCATGACGCCGATGTCGCCGCCGGTCGGATTTTTCATGCCGACGGGAATGTTCAGGCCGCTCGCCGTAAGGCGGTGCTGCTGATTTTCAACGGACCGCGCGCCGACCGCAACATAGGCGAGCAGGTCCGAGAGGTAGCGGTGATTTTCCGGATACAGCATCTCGTCCGCACAGGTAAAGCCGTATTCGGACAGCGCTGCGCGGTGCAGTTCGCGGATGGCAACCAGGCCTTTGTACAAATCCGGCTTCTCCTCCGGCTCGGGCTGGTGGAGCATACCCTTGTAGCCGTCGCCCGTGGTGCGCGGCTTGTTCGTGTAGATGCGGGGGATGATCAGGATTTTGTCCGCCACCTTGTCCTGCACCTCGCGAAGCTTCTCAATGTATGCGAGCACCGGGTCGCGGTGATCCGCCGAGCAGGGACCGATAACCAGGAGAAATTTGTCGCTCGCGCCGGAAAATATGTCCTTGATCTCCTCGTCGCGCACCCGCTTCACCTCCGCCATGGCGTCCGTGATGGGATACTCCTCCTTCACCTCCTGAGGAATCGGAAGCTTTCTGAAAAACTGCATGTTCATAGATTGTCTGTCCTCCAAACCGTATTCATAATGCGCCGAAGCGCCGCGGGATTATCCCGAAATCTTCGTCTCAAACCTTCTTGTCAAACCGCTTTCGGCGTGTCGTCGAGAGCCGCATCATTTCGCGCATCCTTTCGCGGTCGCCGCTCGCGATGGTCTCGCGAAGCTCGTCAAATGACGCGCGGTAGGCGTCCATTTCCCGAAGAAGCGCGTCCCTGTTCGCAAGAAACAGTTCGCTCCACATCTCGTCGTTGATGTTCGCGATGCGCGTTAAATCGCGGAACGAGTCGCCCGTGTAGCGCTCGAGATCCGGCGCGTCGCAGGCGCACATGAGCGACACGGCGATGCAGTGCGTAAGCTGCGAGAGAAACGCAATCATGCGGTCATGACCTGCGACATCGAGAACCGAAATGTCCTTGCAGCCGAGCGTTTCGCCGAGCGCCTTGCAGAGATTTATCGCGCGCTCCGAGTTCACCTCCGTCGGCACCACGATGTAGTTGGCGCCGCGGAAAATGCGGTCGTCGCTGTACTCGATACCGCTCGACTCGCGGCCGGCCATCGGGTGAGCCGCGATGAATTCGACGCCCTTCGGGAGGCTCTTCTGAATCTCATACACAACGCAGCCCTTCACACCCGTCACATCCGTGATGACCGTACCCGGGCGAAGCTTGTCGCCGTGCTCATGAATCCAGTCAATGAACACATGCGGATAGAGCGAGAACACAATCAAATCCGCGTCCGCGAGGAGAGCCTCGTCGACCGACGCGCTTCCCTTCTCAATCATCCCGTGCGCCACGGCGTAATCCACGCTCTCCTGCCGTCTCGCGATGCCGGTGACATGATACCCCTGGCGCGAGAGCGCCGCGGCGTAGCTGCCGCCGAGAAGTCCGAGACCGACGATACAAATTCTGGTGTTTTTATCCAACAACATGCTTTCCTCCGCTGCCGCGACTGCCGCGGCATATCTGATTTATTTATCGCTGCGGGCATCCGCTCACAGTAACTCTTCCATCCCGATTTTCTGCGGCTTCATCCCCATCGCCTCATAGAAGCGGATGGCCGTAGGGTTGCAGGCCCACACATTCAGCGTGATGCTGTCGCATTTTTCGTCCTTCGCAAATGCGCGCACATGCGTATAAAGCGCTCTTCCCACGCTTTTTCCGCGCGCCTCCTTGTCGACGCAGATGTCGTCGACATACAGCGTCCGGACATCCTGCAAAAGCTTGTGCCCGTGAAGCTCCTTCAGCTGGCAGAAGGCGTGCCCGAGCACCGTGCCGTCCTCAGATACGCACACAAACACCGGCCGCGTATCGTCCGCAAAAATTTCCGCAAGCTCCTCCGCGGTATACTTGGTCACCGGCCCCCGGAAAATGTCCGGCCTTCCGTTGTGATGCACCATATCCACCTGCACAAGCAGCTTAAGAATCGTCGGAATGTCTCCGACCTCCGCTCTTCGAACCGTATATTCGCTCATTCTCTCAATCCTCCCACGAAAGCGCAATCCCCGCATCCGCAATCACTGCGAAGAAATCCGGATAACTCTTGGCGACAGCCTCCGCGCCGTCGACCGTACCGCCGGTCACCGTGCAAAGAAGCGCGAGCGCCATCACGATGCGGTGGTCGTTGTGCCCGGAGAGAAGCTCCGTCGGAGCATGCAGCATATCGCACGAAACAGCGACATCATTTGCGCCGACCGAGACGGTGGCGCCGAACTTCGCAAGCTCCTCCGCGCACGCCTTCGCCCGGTCGCTCTCCTTGATTGCGAGCCGCGCCGTCCCCGTAAAACGGGCCCCTCCGTAATACGCAGCCATCGCGAACAGGCAGGGCGCGAGGTCCGGACAGTCCGAAAGGTCAAACTCGCGGCAGGAGCCGTCCGCCAGGCCGTGAAGCATCTCGTAATAGACGCGGTCGCCCTGCGCCGTGTCCGCGGGAACACCGAGAACGGACAGCCGGGAACCCGCTGCATTAGCTGCGGACTCCTGCGAGGAAGCGCCGGCTTCCCCCGCCGCTTCGCGGTCCGCAAGCAGCGCCAAAGCCTCTAAAAACGCCGCATTCGAGCAATCGCCCTCAACCGTATAGCTACAAATCCGGCACAGCTGCGCAAAATTCCCGCGCGGCGATGCATTGGCCGGAATCAAAAATTTTCTGTCCTCGCGCTGCACCGGAACGCCGAACTCCCGGAGCACGCGAATCGTAATATCCGTATAGGAGCTGCTCTCAAACGCACCCGTGACAACGATTTCACTCGGCGCGCCGGCGAGGGAGAGCGCAAAAATCATGCCCGTAATGAACTGGCTGGAAACATTTCCCGGAATCTCGTACCGCCCCGCGGAGAGACCGCCGCGAACCGTGAGCATCCGCCCCGAAAGCTCGAACACGCCTCCGCCCTGCGCGGCAATATCCGCATAGATGCCGAGCGGCCGCTGCATCAGGCGCTCGCTTCCGAACAGATGCACCGTCTTCCCCGAAAGCATCGCAATCGGAATCAAAAACCGCAGGGTGCTTCCGCTCTCATGGCAGTCAAGCGTCACATCGTCGGGGATATCCGCGAGGGACAGGCCGCCGAGGGCGACATTTCCCGCAGGCCCATTGCTGCCCTTCTCAACTCGCGCCCCGAACGCCGCAAGGCATGAAAGCGTCGCGTCGATATCCACGGAATACGCCACATTTTCAATCAAAACTCCGCCGGAAAATGCCCCCGCAATCAGGGCTCGGTGTGCCACGCTCTTCGACGGCGGCGCCGTCACGCTGCCCCGCGCTCTCGATGGCTGAATCGTTACTCTCATAGTTTCTCCGTCCCCGCCGAGGCGGGTTATTTTATGCTTTGCGTCCGAAATTTCCTTCGGCCGATGCCGTTCCGGGCGCTTCCTTCTGTTTCGAATCCCTCTGTCCGTCGGCTGCCGCCGCCCGGGGGTTTACTCATGCTCGAGAAAGGTCTGCAGCACTTCCTCCGCAACCGTCTCGATTGTTCCGTCCGTCCGCACCTGCTCATCGCTTGTCCTGCAGTAGATCGGATACCGCTCGCGGTACCTCGCCTCCAGAGCCTCGCGATTCGCCGAAAGCGGTCTGCCTTCGGTCGCCGTGATGGATGAAAGCGGCCGGTCAAGGAAGAGGATGACGCCGCCTGCGCGAAGCGCATTGACATTTTCCGGGCGAAGCACTGCGCCGCCGCCGGTGGCAATCACCTTGCCGCCCGTCGCGGAGAGCTCGCGAAGCGCCGCAGTCTCCATATCGCGAAACGCCTTCTCGCCCTGTGTTGCGAACAATGTCGGAATGTCGCAGCCGGCCCGCTCCGCAATCACCTCGTCGCTATCGACGAATCGGCGCCCGAGACGCTTCGCTGCAATCCTTCCGATTGTCGTCTTACCGACGCCGGGCATCCCCGTGAGAACGAGATTTTCCTTCCCGAGAAGAAGCTCGCGGTATACCCGGGTAACCTCCGCGGGATTGCACGCTTCCCCCGTAAAATGCTCCGCCGCTGCCGCAGCCTGTCCGACCAGCATGTACAGACCTCCGGTCGCGCTGATGCCGCGCTCCTTCGCCGCGAGAACAAGCTTCGTGCGAAGCGGATTGTAAATGGCGTCGACGACGCCCGTCAGTCCCGGGTAATCCGAGAGATCGACCGGACTCGCGTCCGTGTTCGGGTACATGCCGACCGGCGTCGCATTGATGATAATCCCCGCATCGGAGTGCTCCGCGCGCGCCTCCTCGTATGTGATACAATCGTCTCTTTTCTGCCTGGATACGCGATATACAGCGCTTGCTCCGAGTGATTTTACGACCGTCAGCGCCGTCTTCGAGGTTCCGCCCGAGCCGAGCACGAGAACCTTCTTTCCGGACGGATTGATTCCCTCCCGGAGCATCAGGTTTCGCATTCCCAGGAAATCGGTGTTGTAACCGCAGAGCCGTCCGCCGCGGTTCACAACGGTGTTGACAGCGCCGATGGCACGGGCCGCCGCATCAATCTCGTCGAGGTACGGAATCACGGTCTCCTTGTACGGAATCGTCACATTGATTCCGCGAAATTCGCGCGCCGCAAGGAACGCTTCCACCTCGTCCGGCCGAAGCTCCCTGAGTTCGTAGGAGTATCCCCGAAGCTTCTCATGGATTTCCCGGGAGAAGCTGTGCCCTAATTTTTCGCCGATCAAACCGTATTCCATCGTGCCCTCCGATTTACAGCAGTCTCCCTGCGCCCGCCGACGCCTGCGGAATTACTGCAGCTTCCCTGCGCCTGCCAGCAGGTCCGCAACCACAATCGCCGTCATCGCATCCACGACCGCGCGGACGCGGTGCGCGATACAGGGGTCATGCCGCCCCGACGCAGCGAGCGTTACTTCCGTGTTTTCGCGGAAATTGACCGTCTCCTGCTCCTTGCCGATGGTCGGCGTCGGCCGCACGGCACAGCGGAACAAAATCGGCATTCCGTTCGTAAGTCCGCCGTTGATGCCGCCGGCGTTATTTGTCGTTGTCACGACGCGGCCGTCCGCATAGCGGAACGGGTCATTCGCCTCGCTTCCGCGCATTTTCGCCAGCCCGAAGCCCGCGCCGAACTCAATCCCCTTGATTCCCGGAATCGCAAACAATGCGTGCGAGAGAAGTCCCTCGACGCTGTCGAAAAACGGTTCCCCGAGCCCCGCGGGCAGACCGGTCACCGCCGTCTCCAAAATGCCTCCGACGCTGTCCGCATCCGCCTTCGCCGCAAGGATTGCCTCCTGCATCGTCTTCCCGGCCTCCGCATCCAGCACCGCAAAATCAAGCCCCGACAGAAGCTCCAGATCGCACCGCAGCTCGGTGCCGCATCCGAATTCACGGTCGGTGATGCCCGCTATTTCCGCAATATGGGTTCCGATCAAAATGCCCTTCGCCTGCAGCGCGGGCAGCAAAAGCGCGCCGGCTGCAACAACCGCCGCCGTGATGCGACCGCTGAAATGGCCGCCTCCGCGGGTGTCATTTGCCCCGTTATAGCGCACAAACGCCGCGTAATCCGCATGGGACGGGCGCGCCACCGACGCCAGCTTCTCGTAGTCCGCAGAGCGCGTATCCTCATTCGGAATCACGATGCACACCGGCGTACCTGTCGTCCTGCCCTCGTACACGCCGCTCTCGATGGTGTAGCGGTCCGCCTCCCGCCGCGCAGTGGAGATTGCTCCCTGCGGCCGCCGCATCGCCAGGCATCGGTCAATCACCGCCGTGTCGACCGGCAGTCCCGCCTGCAGACCGTCCACGACGCACCCGATGGCCGGACCGTGGCTCTCACCGAAAATCGTAACCGAAATCTTCGTGCCGAATGTGTTGTTCATCGCCGATCTCCTTTCACAACCTTTGCAATCCGCGCGGCAATCGCCGCTTCATCCATCGGACAGAAGGAAAATGACCCGACCTCGCCGCACAGGACGCTCACCACGCTCGCGCCGTCCGCCTTCTTGTCATGCATGCAGAGACGAAGCACCTCCGAAGCGTCACACCGCGCTTCGTCCGGAAGCCCGAGCTTCGCAAGCACCGGAAGGAGCCTCTCCCGCACCGCATCCGAGCACATTGCAGCCATACCGACCGCAACGCACTCGCCGTGAAGAAGCTTTACCCCGTCTCCCGGTCTCTTCGCGCCGGCCAGCTCGATTCCGTGGCCGACAGTGTGCCCGAAATTGAGCACGCGGCGAAGGCCGCTCTCGCGCTCGTCCTCCTCGACAACGCGCTTTTTAATCAAAATCGCCCTCTCGCAAATCTCATCCATATGCGCGAGCGGATCCTCGTTTTCGAACAATTCGAACAGGTCCGCGTCGCAGGTAAGCGACATCTTCAGCGCCTCCGCGAGGCCGTTTGCAACCTGCCTTGCGGGAAGCGTTCCGAGTGTATCGCGGTCAATCACCACAAGCGAGGGCGGGTAAAATGCCCCCACGACATTCTTGACACCCGCAAAATCGATTGCCGTCTTACCGCCGACCGACGAATCCACCTGCGACAGCACCGTCGTCGGAACATTAATCCACTCGATGCCGCGCATATACAAAGCCGCCGCCAGACCGGTCATGTCGCCGACCACTCCTCCGCCTACCGCAATCACGCGGTCCTTGCGGGTTGCGCCGAGCCGCACAAGCTCCGCCAAAATCGTCTGCAGCGTCTCAAATTTCTTATTTTCCTCGCCCTGCGGAACGGTCAGCACCGCCGAACGGCCGGACTGTGCGCACGCCTCCGCCACCGTCGCCGCATACTCTGCGGGAACGCCGTCGTCGGTCACAACCAGGGAAAGTCTGCCTGCGGAATCCTTGCGGAGGCCTGCAATCAGCTCTCCGATCCGCGCCAGCGCTCCGCGCTCCGCAACAATGTCATACCCGCCGTCGCGGGTCTTCACCGGGATTACCATACAAGTGTCTCCTTTTGCGGCTTTTGCCGCGATACAAGGCTCATTTTCCGCATCGAGCGCAGGCGTTCACAGACCTGCCGATGCGCAGTTCCTATAGTTACAACCGCACTTCGCGCTCATAGCTGCCGAGCACCTTCAGGTCCGTACAGCACTCGCGAAGCGCCGCAAGCATCGACTGTCCGGCTTCGCTTGCCACATTGCCCTCGCTCTCCGCGTAGAAGTAGTATTCCCACGCCAAATCCTTCCGCGGCCGGCTCTTGAGCGCCAAGAGGTTAAATCCGTGCTCGCCGATCACATTGATGGCCCGACCGAGGGAACCGGCGGCGTTGTTCACGGAGAAGAGCATTAAAAAGCGGCCGTCCTCCGATGTCGCCTCGCGCTTCTCCCGGGTAAATACCGCGAACCGCGTCGTGTTGTTGCTGTTGTCGTTGATATGGCTCTCCAAAACCTTGAGGCCGAATTTGGCGGCGGCTTCCGCGCTGCCGATGGCCACCAGGTCGTGTCTTCCGGCCTCGGCGACCGTCTTCGCCGCCACTGCCGTATTTACTGCCTCCGCGGTAGCAAAGCCGTGGCGCTCCAGGTAGTTCGCACACTGACCGAGGGCCTGCTCGTGGCTCATCACGGTCTTCACCTCGTCCATGGTCGTGCCCTTGACGGCCAGAAGGTTATGCACAATCTCAACCTCGTAAACGCCGCTCACATATAATTTGCCGAAGTAGGCAAGGTCCAGAACGCGCCCGACATCGCCGTTTTGACTGTTCTCAATCGGAAGCACCGCGCAATCGCAGCTGCCGTCCGCAACCGCCCGGTATGCCGCCGCAAAATCCGCGTGCGCAATGCAGGTCGCATCCGGAAAAATCTTCTCGGCCGCGATGTTGGCAAACGCCCCCTCCACACCGCTGTACGCCACCCGCATCCCGTCAAAAAGGCGGTGCTGATAGCTCTTCGAAATTCCGATGGTCTCCCGGAGAAAGCTCACATAGAACGGCCGCAGCGACTCATCCCCGATAAGCCCCGCTTCCTCACGCAAAATCTCCTCCTCGCGGGAGCGGTCCGTAATCGGCAGTCCGTGCGCTTTCTTGTACGCCGCCACTGTCCTGACCGCCGCCATGCGTTTCTCAAACACCTTCGCCAGCTCCCGGTCCGCCTCACTGATAATCGCTCTCGCCCGTTCCAATTCTGTCATGGAATAACCGCCTTTCCCTTCTGTAAAACAAAAATCCGCATGACACCATGACGAAATCGGTACACGCGGATAAGGACTGCATATTTGCTTGAATCATTCTTCACAAAGCAAACCGGCAGTCCGTGCTAAAATAATAAAAGTAAAAGCTCTTTGTGAACATGCCGCTTTGCTCCCTTCTGCCGCCTTGCTCCGTTCCCGCGGACGGCTATCTGCGTCAAATAATACCGCCGCAGGGGCCGTTTGTCAAGTGTTTTTCGCCGATTCCGTCCTCGAAAGCAAGCTTTCGGGCCGGTGACCGGTTCCCAAAAAAACACCCGACCATTCGCAAAAACTCTCCCTGTGGTCGCGTTTTTGCTCATGCGGGCGTGCGGTAACTGCGTCACCGCACGCCCTTACACAAACACAGCGCGCACGATTTCGGAAAGACTGCTTTCCGTTCGTGCGCGCTTTCCCCAAAAACACCCGACCATTCGCAAAAACTCCCTTCGGTCGTTTTTGCTCATGCGGGCGTGCGGTAACTGCGTTCCCGCGCGCCCTTTACACAAACACAGCGCGCACGATTTCGGAAAGACTGCTTTCCGTTCGTGCGCGCTTTGTTTGTGTCGGGTGTTTTTTTGAGCAGTTACTCTTCCTTTACCAAGTTTTGCACCCAGACGCCCTTCTTCACCAGCGCGTAGCCGATGGCGCATTTGATGAGGTCGACGGACTGCATGCTAAGATAAAAGGTGAGCACCGGCAGGTTCGTTCGCGTCGCGAGGAGATGGCCGAGCGGCACGCTTAAGCACCACAAAAAGAGGCTGTCGAATGCAAATGTGATGAAGGTTTTGCCGCCGGTTCGCAGCGTAAAGTAGGCCGCGTGCATGAAGGCATAAAGCGGCATGCAGACTGCGCAGATGCGGATGAATCCGACAGCGAGGCGCCGCACTTCGTCGGTGGTGTCATAGAACAGCAAAAATGCCGGTGCAAGGCCGTAGAGAATCGCTCCGAGCACGGCGCTTGACACAACGGACGCAAAGATGAGTTTGCGGTCGGTATCCCGCGCCTCCTCGAGCTTACCTGCGCCCAGAAGCTGACCGACCATAATCGCGATTGCGCTTCCCATCGCGATAAATACGACATTAAACAGATTGTTAATCGTCGACGAGATGTTGATTCCCGCGACCGCATCAAGGCCTCGCCTCGAATAGCACTGGTTTAAGAAAGCCATGCCGACGGACCAGAGAATCTCGTTGAACATGAGCGGGCAGCCCTTGATTGCAATCTTGCCCGTGAGATAAAGCGGAATCGTGAAGGACCGGTACAGTCCCTGCGCCCAGCGCATCAGCTGCGTATGAAGATGCGTCCACACAATCACGATGGCCGCCTGCACAAAACGGCTGATGACCGTGGCGATTGCCGCGCCGGTAACGCCGAGCCTGGGGAAGCCGTATTTGCCGAAAATCAGGAGATAGTTGAGGGCAAGGTTCACAAACACCGCAACCAGACCGGCAATCATCGGAACCCGCGTCTCACCGCACTCGCGCAGAGTGCTCGCATACACCTCCTCAAGCGCGAACGGCACGAGGCCGATCAGCATCACAGCGAGATACTCGCGGCCGTACCGCATCACAAACGCCGGCGACTGCGTGGAATCAACGCTGTCATGCAGGTACAGCGTAAGAAGCGGTTCCCCGTACAAAAGCAGGGTGCCGATACCCGCGCAAACAATGAAAATACCGATATACAGCTTAAACCGGAAGGTGTGGCGCACGCCGTCGTGATCGCCCTTTCCGTAGAACTGAGCCCCGAAAATTCCGGGGCCCGCAAGCGCTCCGAAGAGCGCGAGATAAAGCACAAACAACAATTGATTCACGATTCCGACGCCCGACATCGGCTCGGTGCCGACGCGTCCGATCATGATGTTATCAAGAAGACTTACGAAGTTAGAGATACCGTTTTGTATGACAATCGGTACCGCCACCGTAAGCACCTTTTTGTAAAAACTTCTGTCACCGATATATTTACTGAACAAACCGAACATCCTTCCGAATCACACAAAATTTACAATATAAAGCACAAAATACGCCGGCATAATCCCGTCACTCGAGCACGATTCCGTAAATCTTCTTACCTCTCGTGCCGACCACAATCGTGTTGCCGAACACAGCGGGCGAAGCCTCTATGTTTTTGCCGAGGTTGATGGTCGACTTCAAGACGCCCGTGAGGCCGTCAATCAGGAACATGTTGCCGTCGGAATCGCACTGGATGATGTAGCCGTCGCCCTTGGCGTCATAGACCGCCACGGGGCTGGACCAGCTGTAATACTTCATCTCGACGCTCCATACCTCGCCGCCGGTCTTCTTGTTGAGCGCGACGAGCTTGCCGTGCTTCTTGCCGCCGGTGCGGGCCACCGTGAAGAAGACGAGGTCGGAAAGGTTATTTTCCCCGAGACATGCCGTCGCCTGCACGCCGCCCGAGACGCCGTCCACGGTCTTGCACTCATAGGTGCGCTTCCAAATGATTTCGCCGGTAGCGGCATTCACCTTCATCACGGGAATCTCGCCGCTGTCCTTCTTGTCCTTCGTCCAGTGGAGCGATGTCGAGACATAAAGGTACGCGGTGCCGTCCGTTCCGTCAATCTCCAAAACGGGGGAGGCGTTGCTGTCGTCCACCGTGTCCTGGCTCCAGATGATCTCCATCGTGTTTAAATCGATGCACATCAGATCGCCGCTGTTGTCGCAGGCGTAGAGATAATGGTCGTAAATGCAGGCCGACGACTCAATGCCGAGCCAGTATGTCTTCTCGCCGGTGCGGTTCGTCTCGTAGTTCCATTTTACGATTTCGCTCGGCTCAATCGTAAGCTTGGTTCCGTCGGACTTCACATTCAGCTTGCGCGTATACAAAATGCCGTTCTCGCCGGGCTGAATCAGCGTTCCGGTTGCCGTGTCGAAGAGCGGCGAAGAGTCGAATGCGCAGAATTTGCCGTTGTCGGTGCGAAGCGCAAAATCATCGTCGAAACCGTACTCGTCAATCACCTCGCCGCGAATCAGATCCACGATAAATGTGCGGGCCGCTTTGTCACCCATGTCGTCCCCGGCGCCGACCACATACAGAGGCGTCTTGCCGTCCGGGTAGAGCGAGCCTGTTCCCTTGATGGGGAATCCGAGTTTGATCGAATCCCGCGTCGCGTTGCCGTTTTCGAGGTCGAGGAAGTAAATGTTGCCGTCCATCGTCGCGTAGATGACCTCGACGAGACCCTTTTTCTTCTTGGCGGAGTCGTACAGATTCATCATCTGCTTCGTCGCATCGTCCCACTCGACGAGCAGGGGCTGTCCGGTCCAGCCGCTGCCGGTCCACTCGCCCTTCTTGACGCTCTTCTTGAGCTCGCCCGTGGTGACCTCCCACGCCTTGCGGAGCTTGTACTCCGTCATCACGGCCGTGCCGTACGAAGCGCTGCTCCGGTAGTTGTCGCCGCGGAAGGTGATAACGCCGTTCCACTGCGAATAGTTTTTATTTGCCAGATGAATCTCGTCCTGGCGGACATAACCGTCCACATCCATGCCGTTCACATTCAGGTTGGTGCGGAAGCCGAACACCGACGGCTTCGTCGACTCCACCGGCACGCAGACGCCGGTCTCGAGGAGCTTCTGCTCGCCCGTGAGCTCGGTCGTATTCAGATACGGCGCCACCTCGTCGCCCTTTTGGGGCTCCCCGAGAGGCGCGCCGCAGCTCGAGAGGCAGATCACGACAATCAAAATCACCGCAATCAACGCCGCTGCCGCCAAAACCACTGTCTTTTTCATCCTGTTTCCTCCATAAAATCCATGTGCGCGCCCCCACATTTGTCACGCGCGACAAATATACAAGCAAGCCGGGGCAGGCAATCCGCCCCGGCTCGTAGTTTCCTTCCGGTGCAGCATGCAATCCCCGCAGCCGGGAATTCATGCCGAATATGCATGGCCGTGAATTACAGTACGCTCTTCACGGTAGCAACAACATTTTCCGCGGTGATGCCGAACTTCTTGAAGAGAACCGAAGCCGGTGCGCTCGCACCGAAGCCGTGCATCGTTACATAGCCGCCGTCAAGGCCGACATACTTGCCCCAACCGAAGTCGCTGAGAGCCTCAACCGCAACGCGCGCGCGGACAGCCTTCGGAAGAACGCTCTCCTTGTACGCATCACTCTGCTCCTCGAAGATGTCCATGCAAGGCATGCTGACTACGCGGGCGTCGATACCCTCTGCAGCAAGCGTTGCCTTCGCCTCAAGCGAGATGGAAACCTCGGAACCGCTGGCAATGATGATTGCATCCGGAACGGCCTTCTTGGAATCCTCGATGATGTAACCGCCCTTGAGCGCTTCCTTGGAGGAGCCTGCAAGCTGCGGAAGATTCTGTCTGGTGAGAACGAGCGCCGTAGGCGTCTCCTTGCTCGTCACTGCGCTGTACCATGCCGCCAGCGTCTCGGTCGCATCGGCCGGACGGAATACATGGAAGTTCGGAAGCGAGCGGAGCATTGCAAGCTGCTCAATCGGCTCATGGGTAGGTCCGTCCTCGCCGACACCGATGGAGTCGTGCGTAAGAACGAACGTGGTCGGGATCCGCATGAGAGCGGAGAGTCTTGCCATCGGCTTTACATAGTCGCTGAATACGAAGAAGGTAGCGCAGTAAGCGCGAAGTCCGTGGAGCGTCAGACCGTTGCTGATAGCAGCCATCGCGAACTCACGAACGCCGAAGTGAAGGTTTCTGCCGCTGTAATCGTCCTTGCTGAAGTCTGCGATATCCTTCATCGCCGTCTTGTTGGACGGAGCGAGGTCTGCGGAACCGCCGATCAGGTTCGGAACCTTGTTCTTAAGCTTGTTGAGAGCCCAGCCGCCGAGATTTCTCGTAGCGTCTGCCTTCTCCTCATATGCCCAGTACTCGGCATCGTCGATGAGAGGCTTTGCGATGTCCATGTTGAACTCGTCGTCCCAAGCCTTCTTCATCTCCGGGAATTTCGCACAGTAGTCTGCGAAGAGCTTGTTCCATGCGTCCTCGTCCTTCGCATGCTCTGCAGCGAGCGCCTTGTAGTTGTCATAAACTTCCTCAGGCACGAAAAATGCTTCCTGCGAAGGCCAGCCGAGGAATTCCTTCATCGCCGCAACATTCTCCTCGCCGAGAGGCTCGCCGTGTGCGGATGCCTTGCCCTGCTTCGCCGGGCAGCCGTAACCGATCTGCGTCTTAACCGTGATCATGGAAGGCTTCGTCGTCTCCGCCTTGGCAGCCTCGATTGCAGCAGCAATCTCATCGAGGTTGTTGCCGTCCTCGACAACGAGCGTCTGGAAGCCCATCGCGCGGAATCTTGCCTGAACATCCTCGGTGAACGCGATGTCCGTGTTGCCCTCGATACTGATCTTGTTGCTGTCGTAGAAGACAATCAGCTTGGAAAGACCGAGCGTACCTGCAAGGGACATAGCCTCGTAGGAAACCCCCTCCATCATGCAGCCGTCGCCGCCGAGAACATAGGTGAAGTGGTCAACAACCGGGAACCCGGGCTTGTTGAACTTCGCTGCCAAATGAGCCTCAGCCATCGCCATACCGACAGCCATACCCATGCCTGCGCCGAGCGGGCCCGTGGTAGCCTCAACACCCTTGGTGTGACGGTACTCCGGATGACCGGGTGTCAGGGAGCCGTCCTGACGGAACTGCATCATATCCTCCTTGGTCAGGCCGTAGCCGAACAGGTGGAGCAGCGAGTAAAGAAGAGTCGAACCGTGTCCGCCGGAGAGGATGAACCGGTCGCGGTTCGGCCAATCCGGGTTGGCGGGATTGTGCTTCATATGCTTTGCCCAAAGCTCGTATGCTACCGCAGCCGAGCCGAGCGGAAGTCCGGGATGTCCCGATTTTGCCTTCTGAATCGCATCCGCAGCAAGCACGCGGATTGCGTTGACAGACATCGTATCAATTGCCTTGCTCATAATGATTCCTCCGATGAAGTTATTCCTGATATCCCTCCGCCCGAAATTCCGCATGCAAAAACCCCGGCGGTAAAGCGGCCGGGACCGCGCTGCCCGCGAGCTTCGCAGACGAAAAAACGGCAGAGGCGTGCATCGCCCACAACACGAGCGCACACCCGTTAAGATAATACCATAACAACCCCTGCAATGCAAGAAGGGAAGCCGAAAAAACTTCGACTTCCCCACAGCGCAAACCAAGCGCAAATCAGGTCTCATTTTCCGGCCCGGACGATCCCTCGCGGCGGGCGACGGTAATAACGCGATCCCCCTCCCGAACAAGCCTCGCATCGTGCGTAACGACAATCACCGTCTTGCCGTCCGCGCGGATTTCCCGCAGGATTTCCATCACTTTCCGCGCGTTTTCGGGGTCAAGATTGCCCGTCGGCTCGTCCGCCAGAATCAGATCGCACTGCTTGATAATCAGCCGGCAGAGCGCAACCCGCTGCTGTTCCCCACCGGACAGACGAAACACCTTCTGGTTTCTGAGCCCGGAAATTCCCGTTCTCTCCATAGCCTCTTCGATGCTTATTTTGCTTCGGTTTCGCGTGGGAACCATCGTCAGATTGCGGTAAACCGTCTCCTCCTCCAGCAGGCCGAAGCTTTGAAACAGGAAGCCGACCGTTTTTCCGTAAAACTCCCTGTCGTTCCGCTTTCCCGTAACCGGTTTCCCGTTGATGATGATTTCGCCGCCGGTCACTTCCTCCAGCCCGCCGATCATGTTCAGCAGGGTCGTCTTGCCGGCGCCGCTCTCCCCCAGAATGACAACGAACTCGCCGTCTCCGATCTCGAGATTGAAATCCCGGAACAGCACCCGGTCATCGTATTTCTTTAACAACCCTTTGATTTCAAGCATATATACCCCCCGCAATAACCTGCTTAAGGTTTCTCTTCTCCATTCTCCGCATCCGGATCAGATACATCGCGATGTCAGCCGCGCAAAGCAGCCCTCCGAAAGCCGTCACCGCTCCTATCCCGGACAATCGGAAATACAGGCACAGCGCACAAATCAACAACAGCGAAACCGCCGTCGTTATGACATACCGCAAAATGGTTCCCCGATACCTCTCCGTCAGGGATCTGCCCAGAATCAATCCGACGGTGTTTTTCCGCCGGTTTACATAGTAATCAATCTGCGAAAGTCGAAGCGAGAGCAGGAAATCATAAAGCAGAATGAGCCCGCACAAAATGCTCTCCGACAGCACGAACACTTCCTGCCTGTGCTTTTGGTCCTCCACGAGCGCAATCACATTTCCCGTCGTTACGATGTACCGACTGTCGTCAACCTCCCGTATTTTCCGGAGCTCCTGCTCCGAGCGAAGGCGGAACATCACCTTCATCACGCCCTCGCTGAAATCCTTCATCACTCTGGCGACGGAGGCTGCCGTGTCCGGATGATTCCGCAGCAGCACAAGCGGGTTTTTGCACACCGTCAGGTTGAGCCGTCCCTCGCCGCCTGTAGTGCATACAAATTCCGCGGTCTCATCGTACCATACCTTTGTGACCGACTCCTTTCCGCAGGCGTCGAGAATCATCTCATCCGGCACCTCGTCATCGTCCCCGGCCAATCCTCGCGGAATCAGCACGATGTAATCCGAAGCATAATCGCTCTCCCGGTATTTCCCCGTCAACTCGAACAAGTCCCTCGCATGATAGCTGATTTCAACCATCCGGGTTGTCTCGTCATCGGAAATCCCGTAGCCCCTCTCCGAAAAATACATCGGCCTGTACTCCGCCGCATTTTCCGAAAACAGCTTTTCCAGCCAATCCTGACAATCGAATTCATCGCCCTTCCCGATCTCGTCCGGGCAGAAGACGCTCACAAAATGGTAATCGCGCATGTCACCGAGCGTATCCAGCATATCCCGGACATTTTTCGTCTTGTGAATCTCGTTGATCAGACCGGCGACAATCACCAGACTCAAAACCGTAATCACAATTTTGACAGTGCAGAGCACCCACAGCACTTCGCGGTCGATTTGAACCTGCCGGAGCGCCCGGCGGACATCGACCCGGGACAGAACGACATGTATGAGAACGCTTCCGAGCAGAAGCACCGAAAGGCATATCACATGAATCCGACGGTTGGGAAAAATATACCACCGTCCCAAAACCGTATATGCGATACCGAAAGAAAGCGCCAGCCCAAGCGCATCCGCCAGGATTCCCTCGAGCAATTCGCGGTACATGCCGCAGCCGATTACCGCGCGAATCAGCCCCCGCTTTCGCGAGACGATTGTGTCCACCGCCGTCAGAAAAAGGAAGACCGCCCCGACGATTGCCCACAGCGCCGCAATCACATCGGTCTCCTCGTGGACAATTCCTTCCTCGACCCCGGAGACATTGTATTCCGCGACAAGAATCTCCCGTATTTTTCGGGCGGTATCCGCCGACCCGATCACATAAACCCGATCCGGCATATCCGCATCGGATTTCGCAAACTCGCGAAAATCGCGGACGAAAACCCGCACCGGGTCGGAAAGCAGTGAGGCGCCCTCGCCTTCAATGTAAAGCCCGTCATCTTTCAATCGCTCTTTCTGCAGGGAATTAAGGTATACAAAGGCCTCCTCAAGTCCGTCTTCCCCGATTCGCGCGGACTGCGCATACAGCCCGACCTTGTACTCCTCCGCGAGCTTCGTGAGCGTCTCCCCGAACGAATCGGCATACATTTCCCGGTTTTTTCCGTCGACAAGAAAATAGGGGTTGCCCTCCAGGAACCCGTAAACGAACTCCCGGCTTTCCTCCCCGCAGAAAATCAGGACCACACAAATGCCCAGCAGTAAAATGATGTATTTGGCTCCCCGCAAGACAATCATCCCCCAATCGATTGGTATTTTCCGATCAATTCCAGAATTTCCTGCTTATTATCATCAAGAAACGTCTTCACAAACGCCTCTTCTTCAAGTGACAGAATATTTTCGGAAATATACTCCCCTTCCTCTGTAATCTTTATCAAATAAGCATGAAAACCCTTTTCCTGAGGAACCGTAATCATCAGGCCGTAATCGACAAATCCGACGCCCCGCCACACAATCAGCCCGCAGGTCGGGGGTTGTTCCTTTCCTACGGCAATTCTGTTACTGCCTGTCCTCTGAACATGAACCTCTCCGTAAAATTTCATCAGCCCGAACCGCCGCGCCGACACCTCGAACTCTGTGTCTTTCTCGACATACCATCCGAACCATCCGCCGGTCTTTTCCCCGTTCAGGAAAGGACCCATGACCGCTTCGCAGCACACAAAATGAACGCCCAGGTACACCATCGCGAGAATCACAATCACCGTTCCGGCAATCCGCAGCCTTCGAAACAATTTTTTCGCTTTCATCCGCCGTTCCCCCCTGTCTGCATCCCGGTTTCCGGGCACCGCCGAACGGAACATGCCGCGGTCTGCCCTTCTTGATTTCATTTTCCGATTGCGCCTTCTTCGAGCTTTGAAAAATCCGTTTCGATTGCGCGGACTGTGCTGAAAGCAAAGCGCAACCCGATGTCAAAGCAGCTTCCGGAGGCTCCAACCGTAACTGAATATTTCAGCTTGTTCTATCGTCGCATATTCCTCGCAATCTGTCAAGGGCGCGTAAGTTATTTTTTCGTAAAAAAGCGAAAAAACCGCCGGCCGGATTTCCCGGTCGGCGGCGGATTGACAACTCACCCTTACAGCGCATCTTTCATCGATTTTACGAAGGCTCCGATCTCGTCCGGGGCGTCCTTGCCGCGGGCGGCGAGGATGCGCACGATGGCGGAACCCACGATGGCTCCGTCAGCAACTTCGGCCATCGCATGGGCCTGCGCCGGAGTGGAGATTCCGAATCCGACCGCACAGGGCACCGTTGTGTTGGCGCGAATCTCGCGCACGATGGAGGTGAGGTCCGTCGTGATTTTGTCCCGCGTTCCGGTCACGCCGAGGCTTGACACGAGGTAAATGAAGCCCTCCGCATCCTTTGCAATCATTGCGACGCGCTCCGCGGATGTCGGCGCAATCAGAGAAATCAGTTTGACGCCGTACTGACGGCAAATCGGGAGGAACTCTTCTCGCTCCTCATAAGGAATGTCAGGCAAAATCAGTCCGTCGATGCCGATTTCGCTGCAGGTGCGGATGAAACGGTCCGCGCCGTAGGAGAACACGACATTGGCGTAGGTCATAAACACGAGAGGGACGGTCACATCGCTGCGAAGCTCGCGCACGAGGCCGAACACCTTGTCCGTGGTGACTCCGCCGGCGAGAGCGCGCACATTTGCCTCCTGAATCACGGGGCCTTCCGCGGTCGGGTCGGAGAACGGAATTCCGAGCTCAATCAGATCCGCACCGTTTGCGACTGCGGCGCGGACAGCCGCTGCCGTCGTCGCGAGATCCGGATCTCCGCAGGTGATAAATGCGATAAATGCTTTGCCGTGATCAAATGCCGAGGCTATCCGGTTTCCGCCGGGCGCCGCGCCGCATGTCTTTTCAAAATCACTCATGGATATCCTCCCCTCTGTACCGCGCAATCGCCGCGCAGTCCTTGTCGCCGCGGCCCGAAACCGTCACGACGATAATCTTATCCTTCCCCATCGTCGGCGCAAGCTTGCGGGCATAGGCAATCGCGTGCGCAGACTCGATGGCGGGAATGATTCCCTCCGTCTTCGCAAGGTACTCAAACGCCTCCACGGCCTCCTCGTCCGTCACCGGAACATACTCCGCGCGCCCGATGTCGTGCAGATATGCGTGCTCCGGGCCGACACCCGGATAGTCGAGACCGGCCGAGATGGAGTACACCGGCGCAATCTGTCCGTATTCGTCCTGGCAGAAGTAGGACTTCATTCCGTGGAAAATGCCGAGCTTTCCGACGGAGATTGTCGCGGCCGTCTCCCAGGTGTCGATTCCGCGGCCGGCTGCCTCACAGCCGATGAGCCGTACTCCGGAATCTCCGATAAAATGATAGAACGAGCCGATGGCGTTTGAGCCGCCGCCCACACACGCGAGAACCGCGTCGGGGAGGCGCCCCTCCTTCTGCAGCATCTGCTCCTTAATCTCCTTCGAAATCACCGCCTGAAAATCGCGGACAATCGTCGGGAACGGGTGCGGCCCCATGACCGAGCCGAGGCAGTAATGCGTATCGCTGATTCGGTTCGTCCACTCGCGCATCGCCTCGGAAACCGCATCCTTCAATGTCGCGGTGCCCGTCTTCACCGGAACGACATCCGCTCCGAGAAGCTTCATGCGGTACACATTGAGCGCCTGCCTGCGGGTGTCCTCCTCGCCCATGAAAACGACGCATTCCATGCCGAACAGCGCCGCTGCCGTAGCTGTCGCGACGCCGTGCTGGCCCGCGCCGGTCTCCGCAATCAGCCGGGTCTTGCCCATTTTCCGTGCGAGAAGCGCCTGCCCGAGCACATTGTTGATTTTATGTGCTCCGGTGTGATTCAAATCCTCGCGCTTCAGATAAATCTTCGCGCCGCCGAGATTCTCCGTCATTTTGCGCGCAAAATACAGGCGCGACGGCCGTCCGGCATACTCGTTGAAGAGCTCGGTGAGCTCCCGGTTGAACTCCGGGTCGACCTTGTAATGATTGTACGCAGCCTCGAGCTCATTGACCGCGTTCATCAATGTCTCGGGGATGTATTGTCCGCCGTGGATGCCGAAGCGTCCGTTAGGATTCGTCATGTTGTCCCTCCTGCTGTATCGTGATTGTTAATCCGTGAATCTGTTTACCGTCTGCCGCCCGCACGGCCGCGACGAACGCCGCCATCTTCGCGGGATCTTTCCTTCCTTCGGTCTCGATGCCGGAGCTGACATCGACCGTATACGGGTGAAGCTGTAACACAGCCTCCGCGACATTCCCGGGCGTCAGCCCGCCGGCGAGAAAGTACGGCCGTTGTGCGTTCGCAAGCAGCTCCAGGTTAAGCCTCCTGCCGCTCCCCGCGCCCGAATCGTAAAGCACCGCTTCCGACGGAAAATGCTCCGCCGCCCGGAGAACCTCCCCCGACGCGGCGGCGTCGCCCTGCGCGTCAAACCGAAACGCCCGAATCAGAGGCTTGTCCGTCAGCCGCCGAAGCTCCGAGACATATGTCTCATCTTCCGATCCGTGCAGCTGTGCAATGTCGATTATGCCTTGTGCAAGAAGCTCTGCGACCGCCGCCGGCTGCGCGTCGATGAACACGCCGACCGCCGGAATCGACGGGTCGAGCAGCGCGCGAAGCGCCCCTGCTTGTTCCGCGGTTATGCACCGTTTGCTCCCCGGCGCGAACACGAATCCGACAAAATCCGGGCGAAGCGCATTGGCTGTCTCGATGTCCTGCGGGCGCATCAGCCCGCACAGTTTAATCTTCGTCATGGAACCTCACTCCCCTGCCGTACGACGCCCCGCGCCTTCCGGGACACGGCGTCACTCCCCGCGGAGCTCCGCAAGCTTTGCGGCGATATTTTCCGCGCGCATCAGGCTCTCGCCCACAAGCGCCGCGTCCGCGCCGATCTGCCGCAGGACGGCCGTATCCTCCGCCGTGCGCACGCCGCTCTCCGCGACGAACACGACATCGGAGGGAATCCGCGCGCGAAGTCTCGCGCTGTTGCCGGTATCCACCGTAAAATCGCGAAGATTCCGATTGTTGACGCCGACAATCCGCGCACCGGCAGAAAGCGCAATCTCCGCCTCCGTCTCGTCGTGAATCTCCGTAAGCGCCGAGAGCCCCAGACTGTCGCAAATCTTAAGATACTCCCGAAGCGCCCCCGCGTCAAGCAGAGAAACAATCAGCAGCACCGCGGAAGCCCCGAGAAGCTTCGCCTCGTAAATCATGTACGGGTCCACCGTAAAATCCTTCCGAAGGCACGGAACCGCGACGGCATCCGCAATCTCCCGCAGGTATTCGTCGCTCCCCAGAAACCATTTGGGCTCCGTGAGCACCGAAATCGCATCCGCGCCCGCGCGCTCGTACTCGCGCGCGATTTTCAGATACGGAAAATGCTCCGCAATCAGCCCTTTCGAGGGCGACGCCTTCTTGCACTCGCAGATGAAGGAAAGCCCCGGCTTCCGAAGCGCCTGCTCAAACCTTCCCGGAGTCGCCGGAAGGGATTCCGCCATGCGGCGCATATCTGCAGGAGAAACCCTCCGCTCCGCTGCGGCCACCCGCTCTCTCGCATGCTCCGCAAGCCTGTCGAGGATGGTCTCCTCCGCGCGGGTTCGTGTATTTTGTTCCGAAACGCTCATTTCTTTCCTCTTTCCTCCGGGCTTTACTCCGGACGGTTGCTTACCTCAATCAGGCGCTCGAGCGTCGCGAGCGCCTTGCCGGAATCGATGATTTCCGCCGCAAGCTTCACGCCGTCCGCAAAAGTATCTGCCTTGCCGGCAATATACAGGGATGCGCCCGCATTCAGGAGCACCGCATTTCTCTTCGCGCCCTTTGCGCCGCCGAGAATGTCGCGGGTAATCGCCGCATTTTCCGCAGGGGTGCCGCCCTTGAGCTCCTCCTTGGTGCATCGCGCGAAGCCGAAGTCCTCGGGCGTGATTGTGAAGGAGCGGAACCAGCCGTCTCGGATCTCGCAGATTTTCGTCGGCGCGCTCAGGGAGATTTCGTCGAGCTTATCCATGCCGTAGACGACCATGCCGCGCTTAACGCCGAGGCTTACGAGAACCTGTGCAAGCGGCTCCACCAAATAGTCGTCGTACACGCCCAAAAGCTGCATCGTGGGCTTTCCGGGGTTCGTGAGCGGTCCGAGGATGTTAAATACGGTGCGGAACCCGAGCTCCTTGCGAATCGGTCCGACATACTTCATCGAGGAGTGGTACTTCTGCGCGAAGAAGAAGCACATGCCGACCTCTTTAAGAAGCTCCACGCAGCGCTCCGGGCTCTGCGAAATGTTCACGCCGAGCGCCTCGAGGCAGTCCGCCGTGCCGCACAGAGAGGATGCCGCGCGGTTTCCGTGCTTTGCGACCTTCACGCCGCCCGCCGCAGCGACGAGCGCCGCCGTCGTCGAGATGTTGAAGCTCTGCGCGTTGTCTCCTCCGGTGCCGACGATTTCGAAGACATCCATCCCCGGCTCAACCGCCGTCGCATGGGCGCGCATTGCGGCCGCGCAGCCCGCAATCTCGTCCGTCGTCTCCGCGCGTGCGCTCTTGGTGGACAGCGCCGCGAGAAATGCGGCATTTTGCGTGGGCGTCGTCTCCCCGCTCATGATTTCGTTCATCACGGTGTACGCCTCGTCATAGGTGAGGTCTCCCTTGCTTACAATCTTGACAATCGCTTCCTTGATCATGGTTTTGTTCTCCTTTGCTCCCTTTCTCGGGTGACCGGTATCCTTTACCGGAAAATTTGTATGTCCTGTTCTGTGTTATTGTACCGGCTGCGGCTTACCGCGCCAGAAAATTCCGAAGCATCTGTTTGCCGTTCGGCGTGAGGATGGATTCGGGGTGGAACTGCACGCCGTAAATCGGGTACTCGCGGTGCGCAACGCCCATCACCTCGCCGTCCGGAGTCACCGCCGTAATCTCCAGCTCCTCCGGGAGCGTTTCCGCGTCGGCGGCAAGCGAGTGGTAGCGCGCCACCAAAGCCTTCTCCGGGCACCCCGCAAAGAGTCGGCAGCTGCGGTCGAGCGTCGCAACGGACTGTTTGCCGTGCATAAGTTTCTTCGCGTAGGTGACGGTGGCGCCGAACGCCGCGCAGATGGCCTGGTGTCCGAGGCACACGCCGAGGGTCGGAATCGTCTTGCCGAGCGTCCTCGCGACCTCGACGATGACGCCCGCATCCTCCGGCCGTCCGGGTCCCGGCGAGAGAATGATGCGTTCCGGCGCAAGCGCCGCAATCTCCGCGACGGTCATCTCGTCGTTCCGGATGACGCGGATGTCGGGATTGATCTCTCCGACAAGCTGGTAGAGATTGTAGGAAAAGCTGTCGTAGTTATCGATAAGCAGAATCATTCGTCCACCTCCTGCGCAAGCGAAAGCGCCCGAAGCGACGCCATCGCCTTGTTGCGGCACTCCTCGTATTCCTTCTCCGGCACGGAATCCGCGACGATTCCCGCGCCGCTGCGGACGAACACCTTACCGTTCTTCCGGTAGGCGATGCGAATCGCGATGCAGGTGTCCATATTTCCCGTAAAATCGATGTAGCCGATGGCTCCGCCGTAGATGCCTCGCTTGTTGTTCTCGAGCTCGCCGATAAGCTGGCACGCGCGAATCTTCGGAGCGCCGGAGAGCGTTCCCGCCGGCAATACGGCCTCGATGGCGTCGAGCGCATCGCAGTTTTCGCGGATGCGTCCGCGCACTGTGGAGCCGATGTGCATCACATGGGAAAACTTCTCAATCTGCAGATATTTTTCGACCGCTACGGTGCCGAAGCGGCTGATTTTTCCGAGGTCGTTTCTCCCCAGATCCACAAGCATGTTGTGCTCCGCGAGCTCCTTCTCATCCGCGAGAAGCTCCGACTGAAGCTCCGCATCCTCGAGCATCGTCTTTCCGCGCGGTCTCGTCCCTGCGAGCGGGAAGGTGTGCAGCACGCCGTCCTCAAGCTTCACCAGCGTCTCCGGCGAGGCTCCCGCGACCTCGACATCCGTCCCCGAGAAGTAGAACATATACGGCGACGGGTTGATTGTGCGGAGCACGCGGTAAGTGTTCAGCAGGCTTCCTTCAAACGGAGCGCTCAAGCGGTTCGAAAGGACTATCTGGAAAATGTCGCCCTCGCGGATGTACCCCTTCGCCCGCTCAACCATTTCGCAGTACTGCTCCCGGCTGAATAGCTCCGTGACTTCGCCGGTCAGGTGCCCCGCCGGCTCCTCCTTCTTCGCGCCGTGCCGAATCAGGTCCGCCATTTTCCGAAGCTCGTCGACCGCCTCGCGGTACGCCGTCTCGACATCGGCAAGCGGGATGTTGACAATCAGCACGATTTTCTGACGCACATTGTCGAAGGCGATGACGCGGTCGAACAGCATCACATCGACATCCTTGAAATCCTCCGTGTCAAGCGCGTTGCCCCGCACCGACGGCTCGCTGTAGCCGAGGTAATCGTACGACCAGTACCCGACAAGTCCGCCCGCAAACGGCGGCAGATACGAAAATCTCGGCGACTTGTACTCGGCGAGAATTTTCCGAAGATACTCCGACGGATTTTCCACGGAAAAGGTCTCCCCGCCGACCGTCAGCTTCCCGCCGACGCACGAGATTGCCTTCTTCGGCTGATACCCGAGGAAGGTGTACCGGCCCCAGGTCTCGTCCGCCATCGCCGACTCCAGCAAATAGCAATGTGTCGACGCATTTTTCAGCACGCGGAGCGTCTCGATCGGCGTCGTGCAATCCGCCAGCATCTCGCAGCTCACCGGCGCGGTCTTGTATTCGCCGCCGGCCGCAATCTCCTTCAGTTTCTCAAGACTCGGTGTGATGTTCATGTTTACCTCCATTGAGTTTTGTTCCGTTGCACGCGCCCTCGCGAACTTCGCTTTGCTTGTTCGCTCGGTGTACGTGCGCTCGGTTCTTCCGCAGCGAACTTCGTTCGCTTTCGGAATTGGCCTTACATCTCGCCGGAAACTTTGTTTCCGCGAGAGCGTTCGGTCAATTCCGCCGGTCTCAACCGGCGGAAGAACTCTCGCTTAGCGCGCAAAAAAGTCCTTGACAGAATGTTAATTCTGTCAAGGACGAATGATTTACTCGATTCGCGGTGCCACCTTGATTCACAGCCTGTTCGCTGTGCGCTCTGCAGGATACCATCATATCCCCGGCAAGTTACGCCTGCCTCACGTCGCAGAATACTTTGGGGGTTTCCCATT
This sequence comes from uncultured Lachnospiraceae bacterium, assembly GCA_902798585.1. Taxonomy (GTDB): domain Bacteria; phylum Bacillota; class Clostridia; order Lachnospirales; family Lachnospiraceae; genus ISDg. The sequence goes on along the minus strand of CADBXF010000007.1, from coordinate 86,183 downwards.
TGACTGCGCCCTCCGCGGTCCATTTGACAATGTGTATTCTTGCCTGATTCTCAGCATCGCAGGCTCTCTGTGAAGGCATCATCGCCGTTATCTCCGCTTCAACGGTTTCTCGGTATTCGCTTGTTGAATTGTGCTGATTATACCGCCGCTTTTCCCTGCTGTCAACACTTTTTTTGAAAAATGCGGGGCGACCGCGGACGCGCTCCTCCCGCAGAGCACACGCCGGCGCTTCCTACGCCTCCGAGATTCCCTCGATTCCGTCTAAGCGGAGCAGCTTGTCCTTCGTTCCCTTCGGGGTTATGATGCGGACGAGCATCCAGTCCCCGTCGACATCGAGAATCGTGTTGGACCCGTGCTTCGTGTTTCCGTAGGTGACCACATCGACATCCGTATAATCCTCCTTCATCCTGAGGACAACGGCCTTTCCGATATAGTCCGACGCCACGCGCATCAGCGACATCCTGGACTCGTACAGGGGCGAGCCTTCCATTTTCGCCAGCGCGTTTTCCAGTCCGACAATCCGCTTTTTCAGGCTGAACACCTCGCAAAAGGCGAACAGCCCAAAGATTCCGAATACATATGCGACATATTCCATCACGCTTCCTCCTCACAAATCTCGATGGAGGAAACCGACGACAGCGGAATCAGTTTCTCCAGGTGTCCTTTTTTCCGGTGCTCCGCGGAAATCTTCATCCAGGAGCCCTCGAAGCCGATTACTTTACAAACAAGATTGTACAGGTCGGGGTCGACCTCCTCGTCGAAAAACGACAGGCGCACGCTCTTGCCCGTGACGCCCGCGAGAAGCTTTCCGACGCTGCGCGTGCGGGTCGCTCCCTCGTCGGTGATTCCGTCCTTTAAGAGATAGTCGCAGCTCACGCCGAGATACGACGCGATGTCCCCGATTTTATCGATGTCAGGCATCACCGCCCCCGCTTCCCAGCGGCTGACCGTCTGCCTCGTGACCGACATCTCCTCCGCGAACTCCGCCTGCGTAAGACCGAGATCCCTCCGTTTCTTCGCTATTTTGTTCCCAAGCTCGTTCATTTTTGCACAAGCCCCCTTTCCTTGATACCCGAATTATACCCTGAAAAACCCGACTTCTCAAGAAAACGATCTGCGCAAAATGTAACACGGCGGTTTACATTTTCCGTTTTTCCCGTGGATTTCCCGGGGATTCCGGTATTTTCGCCTGCGTCCGGGGCTTCGCGGGCCCGGCATCCGCCGTTTCCGTCTACGCCCAGGTCTCCTCCGCAACCTCGGCGTCCTCCATCTCCTCCCATGCAAGGCGGAACGGAATGCTCGCGGTGTACAGAAGCCTTATGACAATCACGCCCACGAAGAAGCGAACCGGCGTGCCGGCGTCCGCCTCGCACAGACGGCCGACGGTTTCCCGGAGAATCGCCGCCCCCGGCAGCGCCGAGGCAAACAGCAAAACGCCGAACACCGAGGCGCCGAGAAGCACCGCATGCGCAACCGCATCAAACCGACCGAAGCACTCGCCGCAGGCAAGCCGCGCAAGGCTGTTCGCCGCAATCAACTCAAGCACCGCAACACAAACAAGCGAAAGACGGCCCGCATGTCCGAGCATCAGCTCCTTCATTCCGAACGCCGCCGTAGCTGCAATCACAACACCCGCAACACACCAAATCACATTTTTCCTTTTCATATTCAAGCCTCCCATCCGGGCGCTTCCGGGCATCCTCCCGGAATTTCAGCAAACCTCGCGTCGCTGCGCCCCTCGCTCTTTACACCCACAGTATAACGCGGAAAACCTCCGCAAAACATCGATTCCGGTTACAATTTGCCGCGGCGGGGTGACATTTTTGTAAGCATACACCCGGCAAAATCGAAATCGATTCCCGATTTCATCTTGACAGAGCGCCCCGGTGCCGCTATAATTGAGAACGATTCCCATTTTGCGGCGGCCCGTTCCGGCGCCGCGGCACCGCAATTTCGGCAGGAGGAGACCTCATGAATTCGAGAAACAAATACAAGACAAGGCAGCGCGATATCCTGATTGCATATCTCGCGAGTCTTCCCGGCGGGCATGTGACCGCCGCGGATGTGTGCGCCTACTGCAGGCAGCAGGGCATGCCGATCGGGCAGTCGACCGTGTACCGGCAGCTGGAAAACCTCGTCGCCGAGGGCATCGTCAACAAATATCTCATCGACGCGAACAGCCCCGCCTGCTTCGAATATATCGCGGAGCCTGCGCGCGAGGGCGCCGACGCCTGCTTCCATTGCAAATGCGAGCGCTGCGGCGCGCTCATCCACCTCCACTGCGAGGAATTTGCCGCGATTCGCGAGCACTTAAGCTCCTCCCACGGCTTCGCGCTCGACCCGCTGCGCACGGTTCTCTACGGCCTGTGCGAGACCTGCCGCGCCTCCGAAGGCATGCTTGACCGTTGCTGATATACCAAAGGATTTCTGCCATGAATAACCGAACCGTTTTTTCAAAACATACAACCAAAGCGCTGTTTGCCTCGCTGCTTCTGCTGCTTCTGTCGCTTCTGTGCACCTCCTGCGGCCGCAATCCGGCGGACGACGGAAAGCTTCGGATTGTCGCGACCGTATTTTCCGAATACGACTGGGTGCGCGAGATTCTCGGCGACAACCCTGCCGGCGCGGAGCTTACGCTTCTCACCGAGAAGGGCGTCGACATGCACAGCTACCAGCCCTCGACCGGCGACCTTCTGAAGATTGCAAAGTGCGACCTTTTCCTTTATGTGGGCGGCGAGTCCGACGCTTGGGTACAGAAGGCTCTCTCCGGCGCGAAAAATGACCGCCGCATCGCAGTCAACCTCCTCGGGATTCTCGGCTCCGACGCCCGCGAGGAGGAGCTTGTCGAAGGCATGGAGCACGGCGACGATCATGCGAACGATGACCGCCATGCGGACGGCGACAGGCCGGACAGCGACAGCCATGACGCTGATTCGGACGGCGACAGCCACGGGGGCGACGCTTCCCGCGGAGAAAATCGCGGCAACCACGGCGAAGGCGGAATTGAGTACGATGAGCATGTTTGGCTCTCGCTTCGAAACGCAGCGAAGTTCGTAACGCGCATCTCCGAATCGCTGCAGACGCTCGATCCCGAGCACGCAGAGACATACAAAAAGAACGCGGAAGCTTATCTTGCCAAGCTTTCCGCGCTGGATGCACAATATAAGGAGGCGGTCGACGCCGCCCCCGTAAAAACACTTTTGTTCGGAGACCGATTCCCGTTCCGCTATCTGACCGGGGACTACGGCCTGTCCTATTACGCCGCTTTCGCGGGCTGCTCCGCGGAGACCGAAGCAAGCTTCTCGACGGTTACATTTCTCGCGGGAAAGCTCGATGAGCTCGCTCTTCCCGCGGTTCTGACCATCGAGGGCTCCGACAGCAGGCTTGCGGAGACGATTTTGCGCACGGCCGGACAAGACTCCTCCCGCGCGGTTCTGTCGCTCAACTCTCTGCAGTCCGTAACCAGATCGGACATCGACGCCGGCGTCACCTACATCGGCGTCATGACCGACAACCTTGCGGTGCTTCGCCGCGCGCTCGGGCTGTAGATCCGGCTTGCACCCGCAGTTCACGGGTTCGCGTCGGCGGACCTGATAATCCACCGCTGAACGCCGTCTGCGCCGGCGCTGTACAGGCGGGCCTGCTCGCCCTTGCCCGTGACCGTCACAAGTCGGCCGCTCTCGTAGGGCGTCTGAATGGAATAGGTGCCGTCGCCGTTGTCACGCAAAATCCAGCTCTGAGCGTCGTCGTATCCTGTATTTTCCCATATGCCGACGGTGTTCCCCTCGGAATCCCAGGCATTTCCGAGATCAATCCGAAGATCCGGATATTTCGCGGGCGACAGGACATACCGACCGTTGCCCGAATATCGGACATTCCATACGCATACCTCGTCGGAGATTGTCAGCGGAATTTCGCCGTCCGTACCGAGCAGATAGCCGCTTCCGTCGGCAGCCATGATGGTAAACGAGCCGACATTCAGCACCTCTCGCTTGATTAACGGCCACATTTTCGGATACATTCCGACGAGCTTCGTTTTGCCGCCGTCGGTGCAAGGGCATTTCACCTGTAAAACAAGCTTGTAAAACTCAAAGAAATCGTAATCGTTCAGATCCGCAATATACTTCTGATAGTTCGGAAACTCCGGCGGTCCCGCATATGCGTGCGTGTCCGGATACTCGACCCCGAGCAGCTTCTTCAAATGCTCCAGCTGATGCATCCACTCGTGAACCGCAACCGCCGTCGCATACAGGGACGGAATCTCCGGGTCGGCAAGCGGAAAGGTTCCGTCGGCAGGCAGCGTCAGGTTGAATGTGGAATATCCGATCGGGGATTCGATGCCGTCGGTCTTTAAGCCAAGAATTACATCGTGAATCCCGTAGCCTTCCTTGCCGTCGTTCCGCCGGCGGTCCCCTCCGAATACCGTTCGATGTAAGCCTGTACCGTCCTCCGGTCAAGGTACAGCCACTCTACGCCGGGATATTGCGTGAGCGCCGTCGCATCGTCGACAAAAAACAAGTGCGTCGTGATATCCACATTGTGATTGGAAACACTCTCCACCGTCTTCTCAAAATTGAGCGCAACCGCCTCAAGGTATTCGCGGTCAAACTCCGTCATCCGAAAATCCAGTTCCCCCAAAACAACATGTGTAAATCCGAGCCACAAAACATGGTACTGCACCGGCTCGCTTAAGCGGGTGTGGTCCTCTTTTTCGAACTGTTCCACGGCCTCTTTAATCATCTGCTCCGTGTTCGCCCTTGCCCCGGCAAACGGATAGGAGCCCGCCTCGGGTGCTCCTCCCGTCACGACCGGCGTCGGGGTGCCGTCCGCAGGGTTGTCTCCCCCTTCGGGCGTCGGCGTCGTATTCGCGGGATTGTTTTCCCCGCCCGGCGTCGGCGTCGCGTTCATGGGAACATTTTCCCCATCGGGCGTCGGCGTCGTATTCCCGGGTCCGTTTTCCTCCCCGGGCGTCGGCGTAACTACTCCGGTTATCTTCTCTTCGGAAGGCTTCGCGCCGTCCGTATCCTTCCCGCACGAGCACAGGAAAAGCGCCATGCAAAGCAGAAGCGCAACGCGCCACCCCTTGCGGAATCTCTTTCTCTTACCATTTCCCAAAATATACTGCATCACTCATATCCACCTTACTTCCGATTTGCAACAATTGTTTGCGCACCCTCATTATACACCTTTTGACGGGCAATGGGAGGTGAAATTGCCAAGGCAGGCAACTATGAGCAGGCAAGGGGAAGTGAAGTTGCTAACGCAGGCTGCTTCGGGGAGGAAAAGCGAGGCGGCGCACCCTGTGCGCTTGCCTTGCGAGTATTGCGCGGTCACTTTCGCAACTTTCACTGTGTTTCCCCGTGATTGCAGCCGGGCGAACCCGAAACGAGGGAGCCAAAAGACTGAATTTCAAAAGTGTACCGCCCACGGCGCTATTTATGCGTCGTGAGCGGTACACTCTTCTTGCTTTTCCCATTCCCGGGATATTTCCGGGAATCTTTTGTCTGACATCTTGCGTGCACCTTTCAAGAAGCGTGTCTTCAGCAGAAAGTGTCGTGAAATCAAGAAAAAAGAAGCTTCCATCCAAGTCCCGAAACAAATCCATGTACCGCTCAGTAGCTTGTTTTTTCGCTGTGAGCGGTACAATTTGGAAAAACAGCCTTTTGAAGCCAGAGCAAAAGAAGCAAGACAGATAAAATTACCGCCCGGCGACCGTTTTCGGTCGCCCGGGCGGTATAAGCAAGTGGCTCCGCAAGCCACAAGAAGCCTCTATTCGCAAGGAACACCCCAACCGGGCAATATAAGCAAGTGGCTCCGCACGCCACTCCTCTCAAGACAACAAAACGCCCCCGGCGGCCGTACCCGGCCGCGGGGGCATTCGTTATGAGGGCTAAATAAGCACAAGCAATTTCATGGGGCGGCCCGCTACTCGCTCTACTCAAGCACTATCAGCGACAGCGACAGCGGCTTGATGTGCGCGGTGACTACGCCGTCCGCGAACTTCGCGCGCCTGTTGACGGAGGGAGCAAAAAGCTCGTCGTTGCCGAACTCACTCTGCGCCTCGGGGTCGCCGGCAATTTCGTACATTGTGCAGGAAGTAAATCCCGCGAGCTTTCCGAAGGACTCCGCCTTCGTGCCGGAAGCCTCCTTCGCGGCCTTGCCCTTTGCGGGAGCCGCGCCGAACGGCCATACGGGCTCGATGACTTCCGCGATGCGCGCCTCTGCGGGAGCTGCGGCAACACCGCCGCAGAAGCCCGTCACATCAAGGGACAGCGCATAATCCTCAGACTCGTTACGGTTGATGACAAACACGGCCAGACGGCCGGCCTTCTTGTCCCAGGCGCACGCCGAGTCCACATACGGAACATTCGTTTTACCGACATACTGCGAGGTGTCGTCGATTGCGTAGCCGGGCATATCGTAGGTTTCGCTCTCGACCGCAACGCGCATCGAGGTGCCCTTCGCATAGGAAAGCATCTGCATAAACGCATAGTGCGACGCCGAGCGCCATACATGGTCATGGTCGGAAGCGCACAGAGCGCCGAGACCGCCGGTCATGCAGCCGATCTTGACGCGGTCCGCATGCCTGAGAAGCGCAAGCTGAATCGACGCCATCGAGAGCATTTGCGTCAGGTCTCCGCCGGGGAAACGACGGTCGGGCATCTTGTCCGGGTCGTGGAACAGGTACGGACGGTCCGGGTTGAAGCGGTAGTGGGAACGCGCCATGTTGTAGCGGCCCCAGCCCGGATGAAGCGGCGAATTCGGCCGCTGCATGCCGCCGTATTCGTCGAAGGAAATCATCATCTGCTTCGGCGAGCGGTGCTTCGACTGCACATAGTCGCACATCGCCGTCAGGGTGTTGATAAAATCTTCGTAGTACAGAGCGCCGCCGAGCAAAGCCTTCGTATCTCCGGGAGGCGCGCTGTGATAATGGTGAACGGAGAGGTAATCGACGGTGTCATAGCAGACATCCAGCGCCGCCTCATCCCAATCCGGAAAATGCTCCATAAACGGCGCGGAGGACCCGCACACGCCCGTCTTGATGGACGCGTCAATCCACTTCATCGCCTTCGAGGTCTCATTGACCATGACGCCGTAAGCCCGCGGATCCTTGTCCCAGGAACCGAGCTGCCACGGGCCGTCCATCTCGTTTCCGAGATACCAGGTCTTCACGCCGTAAGGCTTCTCGTGGCCGTTCTTGATACGAAGGTCCGACCAGTAGGTACCGCCCGGAAAATTCGTATACTCCACGCAATCCATCGCATCCTGCGTGCGGCCGGTGCCCATGTTGACCGTATAGAGCGATTTTGCGCCGATTTTTTCCGCCCACTGCAGGTACTCATCATGCCCGACATCGTTCGGAATGATCTGATACCAGGCGGGATCGAGATGTACCTTGCGCTCCGACTTCGGCCCGATGGAATCCTTCCACTGCCATGCGGAAACAAAGTTGCCGCCGGGAAGTCGAACCGCGGGCAGCCCTGTCGCCTTCAGCGCGTTGATTACATCCGTGCGGAATCCCTGCGAATCCGCGGTCGGATGCTTCGGATTGTACATCGTGCCGTTCACCATCGTGCCGATCGGCTCGAGAAATGCCGAGAACAGCTCATCGGAAATCTCCCCGACAGCAAATGACGGATGCACCGTGATTTTTGCTTTCTTTGCCATAGTAAACCCCTCCTGTATATCTCTGCCGGCGAACCGTATTCCGCGGCGTTCCCCGGCTCTGTCTCTTTTTTGCAGCCGTCGCGCCCGCGAAAGCGCTGCCTTTTCGGCGGTACCGCGCCTTCGCTATGCCTTCTGCTCCTGCGGTTCCCCGGTTGAAATTCGCTTGATCCATTTTTCGCTCTTGAGGCGGAAATAGCACCACACGGCCTTCACAATCTGGTCGGACTTGAGGCAGATGTAAATCCAAAATGCATCAAGGTGCAGCACAAATCCCGCGACGATGCCCAGCGGCAGCGCGATTGCCCAGAGAAAAACATTGTCCATAAGCATCAGCATTTTCGTGTCTCCGCCTCCGCGAAGCACGCCCTTGGTCATGATGCTGTTTGTTGCCTGGAAAATCAAAATTACGCTGATGGCGCTCATCAGCTGGAACGCGATGTCCTTCGTGGAGGGCGCGACATCGTAGCTGTTCACAACCGGCGACGAAATCACGAGGATAATCAACGCCGCAACCAGACCGAGCGCAAGGCCCAGGCCAAAGAACATCCAGCCCTGCTTCATCGTCTTCTCGCGCTCCCCGTGCCCGAGCGTCTGACCGGTCACAATCGCACCCGCCTGGCACACGCCCTGGATGCCGACCGTGCTCATTTGCTGCGTCACGGCCGTGATGGCGTTGGCCGAAGTGAACTCCGAGCCGAGCCGGCCGATGACCATCGCCACGGCGTTGTTGCCGAACGCCAAAATTCCGTCGCTTATGAGCACCGGAATGCTGATTCGTATATATTCCCGAAGAAGCGACCTCGTCCGCATGAAGAGATCCCGCACACGAAACCGGATTCGCTCATCCTTTAAGAACAGATATCCGAGAATCATCACCGCCTCGAAAACACGCGCAATCAGAGTGCCGAGCGCGGCGCCCTTCACCTCCATTCGCGGCGCGCCGAAGTGGCCGAAGATAAATGTGTAATTGGCAATCAGGTTGACAACCAGCGCTCCGATTGACACAAACAGCGGGAACATCGCCTGCCCGACGCTTCGAAGCACAATCGTTACCGTCAGGGATGTTCCGAGGAAGAAATATGTGAGGATCGAATACCTCAGATAGTCAGCGCCGCGGTTTATGACAGCGCGGTTGTTGGCATTTTCCGCGACCGTCTTCTCAAGCTCCTCCACGGAAACCGTCGAGACATCGACCTGTTTCTTCGCGTACATTTTCATTATGGTGTCGGGCATGACGAGCGTCGCAATCGCAAACATCGCCGCAAGAACGAGCGTCAGACGAAGCATCAGGCTCACGGTCTGCTTAAGCGCCGTCGACGCCTTGCCTCCCTCGTCGTCGCCCTTCTGCTTCATGCCCCAGTAGCGCGACACCAGCACCGATGCGCCCATGCCGAGTCCCATACAGAAAATATGGTAAATTCCGATAAATGTGTTTGCGAGCGAAACCGCGGAGAGCGACTGCTCGCTCACAAGCTGCGCCTCGGTCTTTCCGAGCACGCCGACATCAATCGCGTCGTACACGTTTCCGGCGCTTCCGATGCCGCCGACCATGATGGTGTCGAGCATGTTTACACCGACGGCAATCAGGCTCTGCAGCGCAATGGGCAGAGCCAGAATCAACACTTTCTTGTAAAATGATTTGTCCTTCTGAAACAGTTTCATGGAAACCCCCGACCGACCGAAATCCGTCTTTAATCTTACACGAAAAATGGTTGCGCGTCGATGGATTATCCCCTGAACCCTCACGCCAAAGCATGTGTGATTTCCGCGTCAAACCGGGCGTCCCGCTTCGCGAAAAACCCCATAAAATGCAACGGGAACCCGCTAAAAACGGGTTCCGGTCACTCGTATACACGCAGAGGTAGTCGTCATGATTCAGGGAACGGCCCACGCAAAGCCGCTCACAACGGAAATTATGCCCCATCCCTCCCCAAAAGCAAATGCAACTTCTTTGTCTGAGCCGCCGAAAAAAGATGTCATATCTTATACACAAATTCGAAAGCGAATCCGCGGAAGGACATCGGCGGAAGGGCGGCCAAGACCTTCAAGGACGACAACTCTTTCGCGCCGCCCGTGTTGACTTTACATTTCCGTTCCCGTATACTTTACATAATTCGCAGGTCGTATCGCATATTCTTCGCCGATTGCACCCGCGGGTCGTAATCCGGCTGCCGCGTGCCGGTTTGCCCCGCACACCGCAACCGCTCCGGTTCGACCGCTTCCGAGGAAGGCAGGGGGTCCTATCCATGAAAAATACCATCCGACAGTCATTTCAAAAGATTTTGCAGAGCAGCGCGACGCCGTGTGTGTTAATCGTGCTTCTTTCGGTGTTGCTTCATTCGATGTCGCTGCCGATTTTCACGGTACAGCCCGAAGCCCGCGGCGAATATTGTACGGAGGGGGGCCTTCCGTATTTGAGCGAGATGGATTCGTATCTGTACGCGCGCCTCACCGAAGACCTCGCGACGCAGGGCTTTTCCGCATACACCCTGCGGCACAGCCGCGGCGAAGACCCGTACATCTCGGCAAATGCTACCGGCGAGGAGGGCGATGTCGTCATGGGTCTCCCGATTCTCGGAGCGACCGTGTATAAGCTCTTCTCGTGGATTCCCGGCCTCACGCCGTATACTGTCATCTTCTGGCTCGCGCCGATTATCGCTTCGCTGACCGCCGTCCCCGCTTATGTGTTCGTCCGACGCCGCACCAACCGCCTCGGCGGAACGGTCGCCGGGCTTCTTGTCGCGGTCGCGGCGCCTTTCGCGGCGCACACCCACGCGGGCTTCTACGACACGGACCTCGGACTCTCCCTTCTTCCGTGCCTCTTTCTTCTGTGCTTCGCCGAATGTCTGCTCACCCGCGATCTCCGAAAACAGCTCGCCTGGGCTGCCGGAAGCGGCTTTGCACTCTGCGCCCTCGCCACATTCTGGCGCGCCTACTATGCATATTTCTGTATCGGCGCTGCGGCGGCCTTCGCGACCGCGGTTGCATGTCTGATTGTGCGGCTTGTGCGGTATCTTCGGATTCGTCGGAAAATGCTTCCCTCCGAAGCTTCCGCTCCGCTGAACCGCTTCCCCGACGATTCGGTCGTTCCCGTTCTGCGCGGCGCCGGCCTCGGCATCGTGGCGCAGTGCCTGTTCTGCCTGCTCATCCGCGGCAGGGCTTTCTTCACCGATCTCGGACAGATACTCGGCAATGTGAGCGGCTCCCTCGCAAACGGCGACCCGGCATTTCCCGACGCGTCGCGCTTTGTGAGTGAGCTTCAGCCGACGCCGCTCCTTGCGGAGGACTACGGCCGGGGAACGCTCGACCGGATTCTGAACGGCTTCGCCGCCTATGCGGACGGAACCGTCAACTCCCTCGGCGGATGGACGGTTCTCCTCTTCGCCCTCGGCGTCATCGGTGTGCTCATCGCCGTTACGCTCCTTACGGCGTTCCGCGTGCCGTCCGAATCGGCCGAGCCGACCGGTGTTTCGGCAGACGCCGACCCCGCCGGACACGAATCCTCCTGCGGCGCCGGCAGCGCCCGGGCCTCCCGCGGTTCCCTGCTTATGCGGCCGCAGGAGCTCCTTGTGACAACGGCATTTCTCTTCGTATGGCTTGCGTGCGGCCTTGTGATAATGCTCAAGGGCTCCCGGTTCCACACCATCCCGACGCTCCCGCTCGGAATCCTCTGCGGCATCGGCGCAGGGCTTCTTCCCGATGTGCTTCGGAGAGCTTCGAAGAACCGCTCCGGGCGGCTTCCGCTCTCGCGTGCGACAGGTCTTGCCGTCGTTCTCACGCTTGCTGCGGCAGTGACCTTTGCCATGGCGATACGGCCGGAATTGGGCAATCCCGCGGCAATCGCCGCAGGCGCCGCGGTTCTGGTGCTCGGGCTGTTAATCGTGCGCCTCCGCCGTGTTGCGGCGGTCAACATATTCGCCCTCGGACTTGTCATATCGCCGTGCATGGCGACCTTCGGCTTTGCGTACAGCGCGGTCCCGGACGGCAGCGATCTGTTGGCAAACGCTGCAGCCTGCATCCGCGAACGAACCTCCGAAGACACCGCGATTGCCTCATGGTGGGACTTCGGCTATTACTATGAATACGACGCGAAACGCCTGACTCTCGGCGACGGCGGCAACTTCAACAGCGAGTGGAACTACTGGCTCGGCCAGGCGCTCATAACCGACAGCGAAGTCCTCGCCAAGCGCATCTTTCAGATGCTTGCCGCAGGGGGACTCGACGCGACGCACCTTCTGATGCAGGAGCGCGCGAAACAGCTTCCGGACAGCGGTTCCGGAGCTGAAAACGCCGCCTCGCCCGCGGCCTTTGCGACGGGCGCTCTCAAGGATATTCTGCCGCGCGACCGTGATGACGCGAGAGCGCAGCTCCTCGGAAAATACGGCATTCCGGGCGATGTCGCCGACCGGGTTCTCGCGCTCACGCACCCCGAAAATGCGCCGCCGATCTGCCTTGTGCTCACGGACGATATGATTCCGAAACTCTGGGCGATTTCCACCTACGGACAGTGGGAATTTGCCGGCGATCCGCCGTTCCCGAATGTCCGCACAAGCCTCACAGCCAAGGCGGTGCCGACGAACGGGACCGCGGTCTTCCCGCTTTCCGGTTCCCGGCGAATCGTGGAGGTTACCGCCGACAGCGACGGCACATTTTCCGCGCGCCTGCTGGGCGAAACCGGTGCGGAAATGCCCTCAACCCTCCGGGTTGCCCCGAAGGACGGGCTTCCGGCCGAACCCGGCCTGTGCCTTCCGACCTATCCCGAGCCGGTCGGCGGAGCTTCCGTCATCTACCTTCGGGAGGAGCCGGACGGCAGCTGCAGCTGCCTTGTATGCGACGCCGCAATCGCGGATTCGGTGCTGATTCGCGGCTTCATGACGCGGAGCGACGCCCTGATTTACCGAAGCACGGTCGAGCTTCCGACCGCGGACGGCACCGCCCATCACGAGGTGTCGGTGTGGGTTTTGGGGCAATAGCCTGCCCCGTGTAACAAAGAATTAACTATTTTACCTCTTGCCGCAGCATTGTTCCCCGCCTATAATGGAACCGTGAGCAGCCGCCGCCGGTGAAGGACGGCACAGACACACGATTGGGGGATACATATGAAAAAACAAACGATACTGAGGTGGCTCGCTGCGTTAAGCATCACGCTTACCGTCGCTCTTTTCGAGCTGGATTATCACAAGCTTCTTGCGGAGGAGGAGCCTTTCATCGGACCGGGCATCGCGATGGTCGTTTACACCATCATACTCCTGTGCGAGATGATTTTCTGGCGAAGCATTCTGGTCCTGTTTTCCGAGAGAATAAAGACCCGCGCGGAGATTGTTCTGCACTCGTTTTTTGTGCTCGGTGCACTCTTCTTCCTGGTCTGCTACATTGCACGGGAATTTACCGGCGGGGCGCTGCACCGCTTCTTCAGAGACCTGTTCCCGATGGATCGGGACTTGTATTTTCTTGCGGGATTTCTGGCGCTTCGGGTAATCGGCGGTATCCTGCTGTTGGCGTTGACCGCGCGAACCGCGAAGGACGGCGACGACGCACAATTAACTGCATGAAGGCACAAACACGGAACAAGGGGGGATTCCTGTTATGAAATCAAAGGCGGCATCTTTAATCGCATTGGCGATTTTTATACTTACCTATATCGGATTGACAATCTATACGCAGTCGGAGAGCGAACCCGACGACATCTTCGGCTCGTGGGATTTTGTCGCCGAATGGTTCATTCTTTTCTGTGTCGCCGGTGAAGCTCTTCTGTGGAGCGGCATTCGCGGCCTGTCGGTATTCCGGAGCGCGGGCTTTGCGCACCGGTGTCTGCTGTGGGTATCTGCGGCAAACGGCCTTCTGACAATCGTGCTGAGTCTGGATTTTATCTTCCGGGGATTTTTCAGCCGCAACTTCTATCACATCTCGGAAATCGTGCTTTTGGTTTCGGGCTTTGCCTGCTTTGCGCTGTACTTCCTAAATCTTTCCATCGCGCATAAGCAGCCCGCGGAAGCCGTTGCCGACGGCGCCGGCGCGCAGTAACAGCGCTCTTCCGGACAGCCCCGGACGCACCGTCAATGCGCTGCCGGACGGGCGGAAAGCCGTGACAATAACTTTTCGGATTACCCCGGGATAAAGCTTCCTGCAACGGCTTTATCCCGGTTTTTTGTGTTCCCGGTATACACCGTCACATTTGCATGGAAAAATGCGGCTTCCTGTGATACAATACTACAGGACTGTCCGAAGGTCCGACAGACAGAGAAGAGGAACCGGAATGCGTAACATTGACAGGAAAACCGAACTGCAGCTTCTGGCGCTGAGCCTATCCCTCGGCACCACGGTATTCTTTTTTTCGCCGTTTGAGTTGCTGATCAACAACCAGGCGGAATTTATCGTCGATCCGAAACACATCGTGATTGCCCTGCTGTTGTCCGCAATCGCCGCGGTCGCGGCGGGGATTCTTGTGCTGAACCTCGTTCTGATTATCAGCAAAACGGCGTATCGCATTGTCGCCTCGCTTCTGTTCGGCCTGCTGCTCGGCGGCTATGTCCAGATGCTCTTTTTCAACGGGAAAATGACCTTCCTCAACAATGTCGAGGGCGCCAACGCCGCCGACAACCCCTTGTTTGACAGCATAAACTTCGTCATTTTCCTTCTTCTCTTCCTCACGCCCGCAATCATAACCGTCTTCCGCCTGCGCGACGAGAAAAAGCAAAATGTCGCACCGGCGCCGTCGCGCATCATCCTCTTCCTAAGCGGCGCAATCTTTTTGATGCAGCTCACGGGCGCTGTCACGGGCGCGCTCACCCACCGCTGGCTCAAGGGCGATACGGAGTATCCGAACGCGCTGTCTTATTTTTCGTATGAAGGCGTGACGAGCCTTTCAAAAGAGGACAACATCATAGTCTTCGTGGTCGACAAATTTGCCGGAAAATACATGGACTCCGCCCTCGCGTGCTATCCCGAGGTGAGCGATGTGCTCTCCGGCTTCACCTATTACCGCGATTGCGTGAGCTGTTATCCCTGTACCTTCCCCTCGGTTCCGCAGCTGGTTACCGGCGTCGAATACGGCAAGGAAACCTGGGTGGATTATCTGACGCGCGCATGGAGCGGGGACAACCTCCTTTCGACGCTTCGGGACAACGGCTACTCCGTCAATGTCTCCCTCGACGGCTCGACGACCTTCGTCGGCATGCGGGATGTGGCGGCTTATGCCGACAATGTGGTCGTGCCGACGCCCGATAAGGACGGCGACTCCGGCCTCTACCGGATGAATTATCTCGGAAAGGGCGGCATCGTTCCTGTCTTTCTGAATTACTCGATGGCGAAGCTCGCGCCGACCTATTTCAAAGACATGTTTCTCCGCAATGTGGGGATGACTCCCGCAGAGCGCTTCGTCGTCTTCGCGGACTCTCTGATTGAGCGCCAGCCGTCCGCCATCTCCAACACCTCCGACCTCGCATTTCTGCGGTATCTGAAGGAGGCCGGGGTGCGCGCGGACAATCCGAAGAAGGCCTTTGTGTTTGTCCACTTAAACGGCGTACACAATCCCAAGCCCGTCATGGCGGATTTGGCGCCGGACCGGGGCGCCGCAGCCACCGATCTTTCGACAGCGACAGCCCGCGGCGCAATCGAGCTTTTAGGCGCCTGCTTTGCGCAGATGAAAGCTCTCGGAATCTACGACAACTCCACCGTCATCGTGCTTGCCGACCACGGGAGCCAGGGCCTCGATATCGAGCGCATGCGGCGTGAGAATTCCACTGCAGGCGGCGTTTCCGGCTACATTTCCACACTGTTGATCAAGCCGAAAAATGCTCCCGATGCCCCGCTGATTATCAACGAGGAGGCACAGCTCTCCAACCAATATATCCCCGCAACCGTTCTCGAATCCGCGGGAATCGACCACGCAAAATACGGGGTGTCCGTACAGGATGTGCTTCGGGACAAGCTGTCCCTTGAGCGCCGAATGCGGCTCGTGATGTTCACGGGCTTCTTCATCCCCACCGTCCCCGACGAATACGGAGTATTTTACATCAACGGTCCGGCCCATGACGACAACAGCTGGACTCTCGGCGACGCACCGTAAACGGCGGCGTCGATATCGGCACATCAGCCACCCGAAAAGGAGGATATTATATGAACATCGCGATTTTTCCTGAGCTTCCGCTCGCCCTGCCCCGCCTTATCTTTGCCTACATCGATCCGGCGACGACAAGCTACCTGATTCAGATCGGCGTCGGCATCGTCATCGCCCTCGGAACCGCCATCGGCATTTTCCGAAGCAAGATCAAGAAGGCGCTCAAGGGCAAAAAGGGCGACGAGCCCGTCACGGAGATTGAAAAGCGGGACAACGAAGGTCCGGACTGTGTGACCGCCGAAGATCTGCTCGGCGAAGAGGATGACGGAGAGAAGCAATGAAATACTTAGGCATCGCCTTAGGTCCGGTGATGTATCTCTGTTACAGGCTCACCGGTAGCTACGGCCTCGGCATCATCCTGTTCACGCTCTTAACGAAGGTCATCCTTCTTCCGCTCGGCATTCTGACTCAGAAGAACTCCATTCAGATGGTTCGTCTGATGCCGGAAAACGACGCCCTCCGCATTCGCTATGCGGGCGACAAAGACAAGCTGGCGGAGGAGCAGCTGGCGCTGTATAAGCGCTATCACTACAATCCCTTTCTGAGCATCATTCCGCTCCTGGTTCAGATTCCTCTCGTGCTGGGCCTTGTTTATGTTGTCTACCACCCGCTCAGCTATGTGCTCCGGATTGACTCCGGAATCATCGGCGGCCTGAAGGACTGGATCTCCGGTCTTCTCGGCGGCGCAATCACGGAAAATTCCTACCAGAACGAAATTCTTGCGCGCATCAAGGACGGCATCCTCCCCGCCTCCGGGACATTTTCCGGAGCGGTCGACGCAATCCGCGGATTCCGCGTCACCTTCCTCGGCATCAACCTCAGCCACACGCCGTCGTTTCGGCAGGAGCAGATTCTTCTGCTGATTCCGCTCCTCTCCGGCGTAAGCGCCTGGGTCATGTGCCTGGTCCAGAACAAAATCAATGTCCTGCAGGTCACGCAGTCGCGGCTGACCAAAAACCTTACGACCGCGTTCATGATTGCGTTCTCGACATATTTTGCGTTTCTTGTGCCGGCCGGCGTCGGCCTGTACTGGATTTTCGGAAACCTCTTCTCCATCCCGTCGATGCTGCTTTTGAACCTCATCCTTCCCCCGAAGAAGCATGTGGATTACGATTATCTTCGGAAAATGGAGGCGCAGCGCATCCGCAGGGAAGCCGATTACCGGAAGTACCACGCCCGCGAGAAGGCCGATTACCGGAAGTTCGCAAACACCCCCGGCAAGGAGCTGGTCTTCTACTCGGAGAAGAGCGGTTTTTACAAGTACTACGCCGACATTCTCGAGTACCTCTTTGCGCACTCCGATGTCGTCGTCCACTATGTCACGAGCGACCCGGAGGACCGCCTCTTCACCGACTGCCCGGAACGCCTGCTTCCGTACTATGTCGCCTCGGACCGGTACCTGATTCCGCTGTTCATGCGGCTCGAGTGCAAAATCTGTGTGATGACGCTGGCCGATCTCGAGAAATACCACATCAAGCGCTCGCGCGTTAAGAAGGACATCGAATACATCTACGCCTGCCACGGCATGGGAAGCGTCTCTCTGACGCTTCGCAAGGGTGCGCTCGACGGATATGACACCGTGTTCTGCCCCGGCCCCGACACCTTTTCGGAGCTCCGCGAGGCCGAGGAGCTCTACCATACGCAGCGCAAGCGCCTTGTGGAGTCGGGCTATCCGATGATTGACCGGATGATTGCCGAGTATGAAGCTTCGGAACATCCGCAAAATGCCCGCCCGAAGATTTTGATTGCGCCCTCCTGGCAGCCCGGCAACATCATCGAGAGCTGCGCGGAGACCCTGCTTACGAGCCTGTCCGAAATGCAGTGCGACATCATTTTGCGGCCGCATCCGCAGCAGGTAAAGCACGAGCCGGAGCGCTTCGAACTCTTAAAGGAGCGGTATGCGGCGTGTGAGAACATCGAGATTCAGACCGATTTTTCGGCGAACTCGCCGGTGCTTGACGCCGACCTTCTGATCACCGACTGGTCCGACATCTCCTGGGAGTACGCCTTCGTGACGCTTCGCCCGATTTTGTATATCGACACGCCGATGAAGGTTATGAATCCCGAGTACGACCGGATTCCGACGAAACCGATCAACATCGTCCTCCGGGATGTCCTCGGAACCGTGATTGCGCCGGAAAACGCCGCGGACGCGGGCGCAGCTGCCGCCGAGCTGATCCGCCGCGCGCCGGAGTACCGCGAAATTATCAAAAAGACGCGCGAAGCGCATGTTTACAACATCGGAAAGAGCGCCAAGCTCTGTGCTCTCTACATCGTGAAATCGCTGAAGGGGTCGCTGTAGACGAAACTGTCGCCGGGCGACGCCCGTTTTCCCGGGGCGGAAATAACACCGTGTCATACGGCCTTATTCCCGCCCCGAACTCTTTCTTGCAATCCCCTGCAATATATTGTATACTGAATTGGTATGTGGTCTTTTTGGGGGACGGCCGCGCGCATTTTTCGCGGGCACGGCAAAACATCATACAGGACAGGGACTGCGGCGGCATTGCGCCGGCTGCGGAAAGATGAATAAATAACACAGCAGGACGGATTCATGGCAGACACAAAAGAACTTACGGAACAGATCCGGAAGCGCCGGACCTTTGCGATTATCTCGCACCCCGACGCCGGTAAGACAACACTCACGGAGAAATTCCTTCTCTACGGAGGCGCAATCAATCTGGCGGGCTCCGTAAAGGGCCGCAAAGCCGCAAGACATGCGGTATCGGACTGGATGGAGATTGAGAAGGAGCGAGGCATCAGTGTGACCTCGTCGGTGTTGCAGTTTAACTACGACAACTATTGCATCAACATATTGGACACGCCCGGTCACGAGGACTTCTCGGAGGATACCTACCGCACGCTGATGGCGGCGGACTCCGCCGTGATGGTCATCGACGCCAGCAAGGGTGTCGAGCGCCAGACAATCAAGCTCTTCAAGGTTTGCGTCATGCGCCACATCCCGATTTTTACATTCATCAACAAGATGGACCGCGAGGCCAACGACCCTTACGAGCTCATGAGCGACATCGAAAATGTCTTAGGCATCGCGACCTGCCCGATCAACTGGCCCATCGGCTCCGGCAAGGGCTTCAAGGGCGTGTACGACCGCGAGACCCGCGAGGTAGCGCTCTTTACGGCTGCAATGAACGGCCAGAAGGAAGTCGCGACCGAGTATATGCATGTGGACGACCCCGCGCTTCGCGAGCGCATCGGCTGGGATTTCCACGACAAGCTCCTCGAGGATGTCGAGCTTCTCGACGGCGCCAACGCCGAGTTCGACCAGGAGCTTGTGAACGCAGGCGAGCTCTCGCCCGTCTTCTTCGGATCGGCTCTCACCAACTTCGGCGTGGAAACCTTCTTAAAGCATTTCCTCGCGATGACCTCTTCCCCGCTGCCGCGCAAGTCGGACAAGGGGACGATCGACCCGTTCTCGGAAGATTTTTCGGGCTTTGTGTTTAAGATTCAGGCCAATATGAACAAGGCTCACCGCGACCGCATCGCGTTCCTTCGCATCTGCTCGGGCAAGTATCTGCCCGGCATGGAAGTGAACCATGTGCAGGGCGGCCGCAAGGTCAAGCTCTCGCAGTCGACGCAGATGATGGCCGATGAGCGCCACATCGTCGAGGAGGCGTATGCTGGCGACATCATCGGACTGTTCGACCCCGGCATTTTCTCCATCGGCGACACCCTGTGCACCTCCGCCGAAAAATATCGCTTCGAAGGCATTCCGACCTTCGCGCCGGAACATTTTGCGCGGGTTCGGCAGGTCGACACGATGAAGCGCAAGCAGTTCATGAAGGGCGTCACGCAGATTGCGCAGGAGGGCGCCATTCAGATTTTCCAGGAATTCAACACCGGAATGGAGGAAATCATCGTCGGCGTGGTCGGCACACTGCAGTTCGATGTCCTCATTTTCCGCTTAAAGAGCGAATACAATGTGGAAATCAAGCTCGATCCGCTGCCGTATGAGCACATCCGCTGGGTGGCGAATCCGGAGGAGCATCCGGTCGACGCGATTGTCGGAACGAGCGACATGAAGCGCATCAAGGACCTTCACGACAACCCGCTGCTTCTGTTCGTAAACGCATGGTCCGTCGGCATGGTTCTGGAGCGCAACAAGGGCCTTGAACTCACGGAATTCAAGGTGGATTAACCCCCTTTTCGGCGGTGCCGCCGCGGCGGCATTCTCCCGGAAAGTTCCATTGAGGACGGCGGACGACGACCTCCCGGGCATCCGGACGGCAGGTTCGCGGCCGGCTTACACGAAGCCGGCATGTGTGAGGAAGCACAAGAAAAATGTTACGGAAATTGACAGAAACGAGTATCGCATGAAAAAGAAACAAAACAAACGGGCCGGTGCGGAGTCCCGCCTGTATCGCAAGCGCTTTGCGAAAAACGCAGGCGGCGATGCGGACAATCTCGCCGTCACCGACATCGAGGAGCCGGAGGGCATCCTCACCGAGGGCGAGACAACCATTTTACGCGGAGGCAATATCGACTCGGCCGAGACTGCCGAAATCGGCGTCTCCTGCCCGGTCGCAACGCCGCCGAAGAAATCGTCGGCACGCAAGACGGCTCTCTGGATTATCCTCTCCTTCGGCATCGCCCTCTTAAGCATCTGGGCGGTGACCTCGCAAAACAAACGCTTTTCGTTCCGGGTCTTCTGGGGCCGCCTCGTAAACGCCGACAAAGGCTGGCTTGCGTGCGCGGTAGCGGCAATGCTCGGCTTCATCCTCTTCGAGGCGCTCGCATTCCGGTGCATCCTGCGCGGCCTCGGCTACCGGCGAAGTTTGTTCGCCAACTATACCTACGCCGCGACGGACATCTATTTTTCGGCAATCACCCCGTCAGCGACCGGCGGACAGCCCGCCGCCGCATACATCATGATGCACTCCGGCGGCATCTCGGGAAGCGTCACCACCGTGACGATTCTTCTCGGACTTGCGCTCTATGCGCTCTCCATCATCGTGCTGGGCATGGTTTGCTTCCTGTGCCGGCCGGCGCTTTATTTTTCGTTTTCGCTTGTTCCTCGAATCATGATTGTCATCGGCGTTGTCGTACAGGTCGGACTCGCATTCATGTTCGTGCTTTTGATTTTGCGCGGGCAGCTGCTGTGTAAGCTTGCATGCAAGCTCCTGCCGCTCGCGGCGAAGCTGCACCTCGTTCGCAATCCCGAACGCCGCGCCGAACGCCTTCAGGCTTCGCTCAACAACTACCGCCTCTGCGCGGAGATGACCGCAGGCAAGAAGAACATGCTCCTCAAGGCGCTCCTGTTCAACATCCTGCAGCGCGCATCGCAGATTTCCGTCACGGTCTTCGCGTACCTCGCGACCGGCGGCAAATGCAAAAACGCGCTTGATATCTTCTCCATCCAGAGCTACACGATTCTCGGCGCCGCCTATGTGCCGATTCCCGGCGGCATGGGCGTCATGGACTACATGCTCCTCGACGGACTCTCGGGCTACATGGACGAGGCCGCTGCCGTCGACCTTGAGCTGTTGAGCCGTGCCATCTCCTTTTACGCATGCATCCTGCTGTGCGGATTTACCGTGCTGCTGATTTATCTTGTTCAAAAGCTGAGAGGAAAGAAGATTCGCTGAGAAATACCGTTCCGATTATCGACAGACCGACAATGCAATTGTAAATATGTCCTTGTAAACCGTAACACCCCCTTTTTACACGAAAGGAGCGCGACATGAAAGTCAACCGTTTGCTTGCCATCCTCTTTACCCTTGCATTTTTCGCTGTGGCGCTGACCGCCTGCGGAAGTTCCGCGGACAGCGACAGCGACGGTCCGACGCCGACGCGGCGGGCCACGCCCACTCCCACTTCGGACCACACGCCGACCGTAGCGCCGGAATCGCCGGAGGAACAGGATTTTGTTGCCATCGGGCGCTTTTTCGATTCCGCCGAAAAGATCTGCGCAAATCCCGACACCGCCCCCGGAGAGGGCTCGCGTTTTCTTCTCCGCTTCGAGGATGACCATATCACGCCGGACCTTGTGATGTCCGACAGCGGTTACCAGCGGCGAATCTGGGAAAGCTGGATTCGCAGCGCCGGGCTCACCGGAACGGAATACAAGGTGGCGTATGAGCCGTATCGGGCGAACAGCAAATTCGGCTGTATCAAGGGCACCCTGCAAAGCGACGGGACCATTCAATGGACCGCGGAAAATCTCGACGAAGCTCTGTTTACGCGCCTTGAAGCGCTCGGCGTTGTGAAGGATCCCGCTTACCTCGCCAGACTTGCATTGTTCGAGGAAATCAAGGGGAATTGGTACGGAACGGTCAATCTTTATATCGATTATATTGTCGACCTTGAGCTCGACAAATCCGACACAGAGTCCCGCCGGTTTTACCGCAACATAAACGCGTTTCTGCAAAACTACGGCTTTCCGGGGTATATAAAGGCCGAGGCGCGCATCAATGTGATGACCGAAAAGGAGATTGTACTGGAAGCCTCCTTCGACATGGAGGCTTACCTCAACGCCATCCGCAAGGCGACGGCAACGAAGGACGGCATGACCCGTTTCCTCTGTGTCGCCTACGGCGTGAGCGAAGAGCAGCTGAACGCAGCGCTCCGCCAGCAGGGGACCGATGTCACGAAGATTACACCCACGATTGTGAAAATGATGGAGCAGATAGTAAATCAGAACAATGTGACGAAGATGCTCTACACCTACGACATTGAGGGCGATGTCATCGCGCTCCGGGATACCTACGATAAATTTACCTATAACCGCAAGAACAACACCGTAATCTACAAGTACGAGGGCGTCGAGATGACGATGCACCGGCAGGAGTAACCTCCTTCCGCACCGTCGACAGGGCACAATAAAACACAACCGTTCAAAAACTCCCCGGAGTTAATCCCGGGGAGTTTTTATTCTTCCGTCTTTTACTTGTCCCATTTTCCGGCGAGCGCGTTCACCTGGTCGGCGAACTTCGCAAGGTCCTTGTTCGACCCCCCGCGGTTCCTCTCGATTACCGCGAGAAGCTTCTTGCCGGCCAGCACAAGGCGGTCAAACACGGCGGAAGCGGAGGTCTGCTTCTTCGCCGATGCCTGTTCAGGCGCCATATCGGCCAATTTTACGCGGTTTCCGTCTGCGAGGCGGGAGTTGGTCGTCAAGTCGTACAAAGCGCCGTTATAGGGCGCCTCCGTGGCGTAGCCGAGCTCTTTCCACACGACCTCGGCCCATTGCTCGCAGGTTTCGTCGTCGCCGTGGTTCATAAACACCTTCCGCGGCTTCTCCGGCAGCGCGCCGAGCCAGTCGAGCATGATCGGCTGATCCGCGTGACCGCTGATACCCTCCATCTTCACGATGTTTGCGCGAACCGTAATTTCCTCGCCGAATATTTTGACGGAGGTTGCGCCCTCGATGAGCACGCGGCCGAGCGTCCCGACCGCCTGATATCCGACGAAGAGCACCGTCGACTCCGGACGCCAGAGGTTGTGCTTCAGATGATGCCGGATGCGGCCTGCCTCGCACATGCCGCTCGCGGAGAGGATGACCTTCGGCGTGCGGTCCTCGTTGATGGCCTTCGAGGATTCGCTTGTGAGGGAGATGTTGAGCCCCGGGAACCGGAGCGGGTTCACGCCCTCGCGAATCAGCTTCGCGGTCTCGACATCACAGTACGAGAGCATGTCCTGGCTGTAAATGTTGGTGGCCTCGATGGCAAGCGGGCTGTCGACCCACACCGGCCACTCGCCGTGTCCGGTCACCAGCTCCTTCGTCTTGATTTCACGGATTAAGTAGAGCATCTCCTGCGTTCTTCCCACGGCAAATGCCGGAATCACCACATTTCCGCCCTTGTCAAATGTCGTCTGGATAATCTGTGCAAGCTGCGCTGCGTAATCCGCACGCGGCCCGTGCTCGCGCATTCCGTAGGTTGACTCGATAACGACATAGTCCTCCGCCTGGTCGGGCTGCTGCGGGTCGCAGATGAGCGGGCGGTTGCGGTTTCCGAGATCGCCGGAAAATAAAACCTTCGTGGTCTTCTCCGCCTCGCGAACCGTCACCTCAATGCTCGCGGAGCCGAGCAGATGCCCTGCGTCGAGAAGCCTTACCGAAACGCCCTCAAGCACCTCCACAGACTCGCGGTACGGCAGCGGCTTAAGAAGGTCGATTGCAGCCATCGCGTCATCCATCGTGTACAGCGGCTGCGCCGCCTCCTTGCCCGCGCGCATCGCCTTGCGCGTCTTCCAGGAAGTCTCCACCTCCTGAATGTGCGCAGAGTCCTTCAGCATGATACCGCACAATTTTGCGGTCGGAATCGAGGTGTAAATCGGCCCCTTGTATCCCCCTGCAGTGAGAAGCGGAAGCTTCCCGGAGTGGTCGATGTGCGCATGTGTGAGCAGCACACAGTCGATGTCGCCGGGCATACAGGGCAGGTCGCTGTTCTCGTAAATATCCTTGCCCTGCTCCATCCCGCAGTCCACCAAAATCTTAAAGCCGTTTGCGTGCAGCAGCGTACATGACCCTGTCACCTCGCGCGCCGCACCCAGAAATTGCATTCGCATCGTTTCGTCTCCTCCCGTCCGCATTCCGCGGATATTCTTCCCTTTATTTTAGCGCATTTCGGGTGATTTTACAATCTCGGCCCGCGTATTTGCAGGCTTCGCTGCAAAGGATTTCGGCTTTTCCCCCGGGAATTGACGGGTTTTCGTTCCCGCTCTGAGCGGGCGCAAAAAAGCAGGGGCACCGAAATGCCCCTGCGAAATCTTTCGCGGAAAATCACAGCGCTGCAAGCGCCTTGAGCTCCTCCGTCTTGTCCGTGCGCTCCCAAGGGAGATCCACATCGGTTCGTCCGAAGTGACCGTACGAAGCGGTCTGCTTGTAAATCGGACGGCGAAGGTCAAGCATCTTGATGATGCCGCCCGGGCGAAGGTCAAATACCTTGCGAACGAGCTTCGTCAACTCGACATCCGAAATCCTGCCGGTGCCGAAAGTATCGAGCATAACCGAGGTCGGCTCCGCAACGCCGATTGCGTACGAGAGCTGTACCTCGCAGCGGTCGGCAAGCCCTGCTGCAACGACATTTTTCGCAACATAGCGGGCGGCATAGCTCGCCGAGCGGTCCACCTTCGTGCAGTCCTTGCCGGAAAATGCTCCGCCGCCATGGCGCGCATATCCGCCGTAAGTGTCAACGATAATCTTGCGGCCCGTGAGACCGGAGTCGCCGTTCGGCCCGCCGATTACAAAACGGCCGGTCGGGTTGATATAAAAGAGAGTCTCGTCGTCAACCATCTCCTTGGGAAGCACCGGATCGAGAACAAACTTGCGGATGTCCTCGTGGAGCTTCTCCTGCGTCACATCCGGGTCGTGCTGCGTCGAGAGCACCACCGCGTGCAGATGCACGGGCTTTCCGTTCTCATCGTACTCCACCGTAACCTGCGATTTTCCGTCCGGACGGAGATACGGAAGCGTTCCGTTCTTGCGAACCTCCGAGAGCTTCTTCGTAAGCTTGTGTGCAAGGCTGATCGGATACGGCATAAGCTCGGGCGTCTCGTTCGTCGCATAGCCGAACATCATACCCTGGTCGCCGGCGCCGACATTGAGCTCGTCGACAACCTTGCGGCCGGTCGCAACCGTGCCGTCCTCCTTCGCCTCAAACGCATTGTCAACGCCCATCGCGATGTCCGCCGACTGCTCGTCAAGCGCAACGATGACGCCGCAGGTGTCGGCGTCAAATCCGTATTTGGCGCGCGTGTAACCGATCTCGCGAATCGTCTCACGCACGGTCTTCTGAATATCCACATAGCCGTCGGTCGAAATCTCGCCCATGACAAGCACAAGACCTGTCGTAATCGCCGTCTCGCATGCGACACGGCTCATCGGGTCCTGCGCAATCAATGCATCGAGAACCGCATCCGAAATCTGGTCGCAGATTTTATCGGGATGTCCCTCTGTCACAGATTCCGAAGTAAACAATCGCTTTTCCAAATCAATCACCTCCGTTGCGCGGAATTACCGAATCCCGCTTAAACCACTCTCATTTCGTCGGAAAATATCACTCCGACACCTTGATAATCTCCGCTCCGAGTGAGCGAAGCTTTCCGTCAAAATCCTCATATCCGCGCTCGATATAATCGACGCAGTGCATCGTCGTCTTGCCCTGGGCTGCAAGCGCTGCAATCGTGAGAGCTGCACCGGCGCGCAGGTCCGGAACAATGATTTCCGCACCGCGAACGCTCTTCACGCCGTGAATCTTCGCGGAAGTCTGGTCGGCCTTCACCTGGATGTCGGCGCCCATTTTCCGAAGCTCGTCCACATAGCGGAACCGGTTTTCGAAAATGTTCTCGTGGACAACGCTGTTGCCGTCCGCAAGCATCAAAACCGCCGTAATCTGCGGCTGCATATCCGTCGGGAAACCGGGGTAAACGCGCGTCTTAATCTGCGTCGAATGCACTCTCGTGCCCTTCTCGGCAATCACGCGGACCTCCTCGTCCGACTCTTCCACGGTAACGCCGATCTCCTGAAGCTTCGAGGTGATGGCCTCGAGATGCCTCGGGATAACATTTTTCAAAGTCACATCGCCCTTCGTCGCCGCGACAAGGCACATGAAGGTGCCCGCCTCAATCTGGTCGGGAATGATGGAATAATAGGTGCCGTACAGCTTGTCCACGCCGTAGACTCGGATGACATCGGTACCGGCGCCCTTGATCTTCGCGCCCATGCTGTTTAAGAAGTTCGCCACATCTACGATGTGGGGCTCCTTCGCCGCATTCTCGAGAATCGTCGTGCCGCTCGCAAGCACTGCCGCAAGCATGATATTGATGGTTGCACCGACGCTCACGACATCAAGGAAAATGTGGTTGCCCTTCAGGTTCACAACCTTCGCATTGACGCTGCCTTCCCGCTCCTCACACCGTACGCCGAGCGCGCGGAAACCCTTCAGGTGCTGATCAATCGGTCTTGCACCGATCTCGCAGCCGCCGGGCAAGGCAACCGTTGCGCAGCCCCGCTTGCCGATCAAAGCGCCGAGCAGGTAGTAAGAGCCGCGGATCTTCTGGATATCCTCCGACTCCACAACCTCCGAGGAGATTGTCGCACCGCAAATCTTCACCTCGTGATCGTTCACACGCTCCACCGTCGCACCGATGCTGCGAATGGCGGTGAGGAGCATGTCGATGTCGCTCACATTGGGCAGATTGTCAATTGTCACTGTCTCGTCCGTCAGAAGCGCAGCCGCGATGATACCGAGAGCCGCATTTTTCGCGCCTCCGATGGTCACCTCGCCGTGCAATTCGTTTCCGCCGTTGATAATATAGCGATTCATACTCTGAGGCGTGCGTCTCGCCCGCCTGTCCTCCGAAAAATATTTATTCTGCTGCTGTGCCGCCGCCGGAATCCTTACAATCCGCCGGCGCAGATACCGGTGCAGCTGCAAACCGCGCTGCGCCGTCACAGGAATATGCATTCATCAATCGCGATCGTCACGGCTGTCGCCGAGCAGGCTGTACAGCGCTCTCTCAATCGCTTCATCGTCATCGCGAACCGCCTCGCGAAAGGCTCGGTCCGAAAGACCTTCCATCACCTTCGTGTCCTCAGGCTTATCATCAGGCTCTGCGTCAACCCCGTCCGGATCCTCCTCGCGGCGTCTCTGGTCCTCCGCCCTTGCCGACAGAATCTGACTCGCAATCTTGTCCGCCACGCTGTCAAGCTCCTCGTTCACGCGGGGATCCTCATCCTCAACCGTCGGCGCATCCTCCTCAAAAGTGTCGGCGTCATCCTCGTCGCCTTCGTCGGACGCATCATCGGAGTCGTCTTCGGCGTCATCTTCGTCGCTGTCTTCGTCAGACTCTGCATCCTCTTCAACATCGTCCTCGTCATCATCCTCGAACGCATCGTCGGAAGCATCACTCTCGTCCGCGTCGTCATCTTCTGACTCGTCGTCGGAGTCGTTATCTTCAAAGGAATCCCCGTCCTCCTCCGCGTCGCTGTCTTCGTCAGACTCCGCATCCTCTTCGACATCGTCCTCGTCATCATCCTCGAACGCATCGTCGGAAGCATCGTCGGAAGCATCGCTCTCGTCCGCGTCGTCATCTTCTGACTCGTCGTCGGAGTCGTTATCCTCAAAGGAATCCCCGTCGTCCTCCGCGTCGCTGTCTTCGTCAGACTCTTCCCCGTCCTCGGTATCTTCCAAGTCGTCATCCTCGGTCTCGTCATCGGACTCGTCCCCCTCAAAGGAATTCTCGTCCTCTGCGGTTGCGTCCGTAACGGAACCGTCTTCCGTGAAGTAATCGCGAATCACAATCTCATCGTCGTCATCGTCATCATCGTCCGCGGCATTGTCTGCGTTCGTGTTGTCGGCAGCATCCTCTGCCACTGCACACGAAACAACGATATCGTCCTCATCCTCATCCGTCTCGAAGATGATATTGTCAATCTGCCCCTTGAGGCTCTCCGGAAGCACAAATGCCTCGCTGAGCGCCTTCATATCACCGGCCGCGGCAGCCGCATCGGCGTCCTTTGCAGAAGCAGCGTCGGAGTCGTTACTGCCGTCCTCTGCGGGATCGCCGTAGAGCGATTTGTCCTCGCTCGAGGGCTTGCACTGAGTCAGGAATTCAATCGTGCGAAGGTAAGGAACGGGATGCGCAGCGGTCTGCGCCGCAATCACCTTCTCGTCAATCACTTCATTGGCAACCGCCTCAGCAGCGGCATTTTCCTCAAGCATCGCCGAGACATCTTCGAGAAGCGATTCCGCAATCTCCGTCGTGTCCATCTCCGTCTCCGGTGCGGTCACGACTTCTTCCTCTTCCTCCTCCATCTCGCAGGCTCCGAGAAGAACTCGCGCCTTCTTCGCCGCCTCCGAATCCGGAAAATATTTGATAATCGAGTGGCACTCTGCCGCGCAGGCTTCACGGTCATTGCACTTGTAATACGCCTTCGCAAGCTCGAGCGCCCAAACATCGGTATACTCTTCGTTCTTTAATTTTGCAAGGCTCTTGACAAGGTATTCCGGCTCCTTCCCGAGCATGCTGTCCACGCGATAGCGATAGACCAGACGCTCCGGATTGTCCGGCTCCATGCGGCGGAATTCCCGGAGGAATCGCTCCGCATCCTTGGGCTCCTTGAGCTTAAGACTGAGCTCAATCAACCCCGTCATAACCTTGTGGGATTTGCTGCGCTCATACATAACAAGATAGAGGTGCTTCGCTTCTTCGAGGCGCCCCTTCTTCATGTAAGCTTCCGCAATCGAAGAGAGATCATAGACAGAATTGACTTTGTCCGGATCGATTCGCTCAGCGATGTCGACCGCTTCGTCATACTTCTTCTCGCGAATCAGTTTTTTTACCGCATTGACTTTCGATGTCGTTGTCAGTAACATGATGAACCCCTCTCCTTCGGAAGATTGCGAATAATAAAAGCCGTGCGAAGTGCTTCGAAACACCTCTCCGAACGTTACCATAGCAGTTGACTCGGTCCAGGCGTCCTTGCGGCACATGAGAGGGTTTCCTTAGTGCTGCTGCATTCCTGCCCTGACACGGTTCGAAAATTCTCATTGCGCAAGACCCAAACTTCAACGTCACTTACTACGGGCGGCTCCGAATCGGACGCCCCTCGGCACATCATCACCCCTGCTGTAGCGGATTGCAGGTACAGGGCACCGCTATCTCCCCGGCTGCACGGCACAATAAGTATACTGATTTTTCCGCAAAATGTCAACCACAAACACGGGAAAACAAGGGCCGCAGCGCAACGCTGCGACCCTTATCGTAAACTGCTTTCAATTTGCGTTATTCTTTCTCCACATATCTGGCGCCTGCATAGGAATAACCGCTGGCATCATCGATTTTGATACACCACTTGCTCGCATTTCCGGCCGTCTTAGCCGCGTCAAGCAGCTCCTGCAGCGGATACTCGAAGTAAATCTCCTCATCGTACTCCGGATTGCTCTGAAGAACAAAGATGTACGGCGGTGTAGGATTCCAGGAGTCAAAGCCGATGCCTCCGATGGTATCGCCCATCTTGTATGCGGGATCCTCCTCCGAGGATCTGCGCACTAAAATCTGAATCATGCCGTCCGGTTTCAGGAAGACGGTTCTATTGATTGTTATGTAACCTGCGTTCGACTGCGGATTCTGCTCGAACCAGGTAACCTTGCCGAGCTCAATCTTAGGTGTAGGCGTAGGCGTAGGAGTATCGGTAGGAGCAGGCGTCGGTGTTTCCGTAGGCACAGGCGTCTCAGTAGGAACGGGTGTCTCGGTAGGTGTTGCCTCCGGAGTAGCCTCCGGCGTTGGTGTAGGTGTCTCCTCCGGAGCCTGTGTAGGCGTAGGAGTATCGGAAGGCTTCGTCGTAGGCACAGGCGTGTTCGTCGCGGTAGCTTCCGGAGTCGGAGTGCTCGTAGGAAGCTGCAGCTCGTGACCGGCACGCTTCGCAAAATAAACCTTCAGCTCATTCACAAGCGGAATCTCCGGCATGAAGTCTTCCTTCTCCGGACCGGCCTTTCTAAGGGCGTTCTCGGAACCTACCTGCGTGCGGACAGTAGCCTTCATACGGCCGTTAATGGTGTCCGCTTCAACAAGCTCGATTACGAATGTCTGCACATTCGCAGCAACCTCGCTCATGGACCCGACCTCAGGCGTATCGGCCTTCGCGCCGGAACGGATTGCATCGTCCGACGAGCCGTAAGCCGAAGAATCCTTCTCTGCCAGATATACTTTCTTGGAGGCAGAATCGAAGTAGAAAATATAAGTCTTGCTCTTACCGACGAGTCGAATATAATTCTTCTCGTCGCTGCTGATATCGAGATCGGATACTCTTGCATATCCGTCGAGCTGCTTCAGCAGGGTCTCTGCAATTGTTGCCGCCTTCTCGGCATCCGGAGTGGTCGAGTTATGCCTGTTGCTGAGCTTTACGGCAACAAGAATTCCGACGATAACGGCTACCAGAATCACTGCGGCGATGATGATCTCAACGGACGACAGACCTGCATTCTTTCGCTTCATATAGGTCATCCCCTTTTCTGATTTATCCGCGTTATAAACGCTTTTATCACGGACCGGCGCAAAAACCCACGAAATGCGCTGCCCGTGTTGTATACGAATTCAACTCTATATTATTCCGCAAACACTTATTTGTCAAACATTATTCCGATTTCGTTCGGATATTTCATCAGATTAAGTCAAAGCAACGATTGACTGCCGTATCGGCAGTCAATCGTTTGATTGTTTTTTAAGATCTTTAATGCTGAACCTTCACCGTAAACAGT
Organism: uncultured Lachnospiraceae bacterium; assembly: GCA_902798585.1. Taxonomy (GTDB): domain Bacteria; phylum Bacillota; class Clostridia; order Lachnospirales; family Lachnospiraceae; genus ISDg. The sequence continues at coordinate 55,178 of CADBXF010000007.1, read as the reverse complement.
GTATTACTTGCTGATTGTGAGCACTCGACTTTCATTCTTATCAATCGTTCCGCCGACCTTGACGGTAACCGTGATGGTTGCGCCGTCAACCCAACCTGCGCTCAGCTTGGTGTGAACCGTGAGAACTCCGGTCACCTGATTGTAATACCGGTTTGCTGTTGAAATCGACGAGATTCCCGTGCCGGTCACGCTGCTGAAAGCTCCTGCCGCGCCCATCTTGATCTTGATGTCAAGCGGAGTTCCGTTGTTGATTGTTGCACCGGTATTCTGCTTAATCTTAAACTGGATTCCGCCGGTAACCTCCGTAACCTCAACATCGCAATACCCGAGGAAGTCCGTACGCTCCTTGCCTGCGTTGCGCATGAAAACATTTTTCGTCATAGCTGCTTCGCGGGAACCGTACTTAACCTTCATCGCCAGCGTAACATAGCCGTCGTCGTAATGCGAGGTGTTCAGCGAGAACGACTCAACCTTATCGGCGAGAAGATTCTCCGGCGCCTTGATGTCGGTGATTGTCGCCGTGGCAAGAAACTCTTTTGCGTAAAGATTCGTTCCGCTCAATGTGACAACATATTTCTTCTGCTTGTTCACAATCGTCGCTGTCTTGGTGGATGTATCAAAAGTGACCGAACCGTTAGCGTCGACAATCATGTTGCTGACCATGGCAAATGTGGTCTGCAATTCCTGCTGAACCTCAACCTCCTTATTGGAGTTGGAATAGTACCTGGTTGCGAGATTCATGAGGGCTACAATACCGATCATGGAGATGCCGAGCACGGCAACCGCAACCAGCAATTCCACGAGGGACATACCTTGGTTTTTTTCAGTGTTCCAATTCCTCATCGCGATGTCCCTCCTTATCAGTACGAAACCTTACCGGTCAGCTCCGTAAGATGAAGCGTAACCGACTTGTTTCCGTTGGAGAAGCGGATCCAGCGAATCGGATCAACTGCCGTTCCCGACTTCGGATTGCCTGTGGTTCCGCACACATATGCGGAGTCAAAAGCTCCGGACTCGCGCTTGTAATAAATCCCGACCGCTCCGAGCACATTCATATTCATGCTCGATCCGGAGGCGTAGGACAGGCTTACGGTAATCTTCTCATCCAAGGTAACCTTATCGATAATCTTGTTCGACGAAGAATATGTCGTAAACACTACCGAATCCCCGATCTCCTGAATCTCCACATGGCAGTTGTCTTTGCTCATCGCAATCGTCTGTGCTGTCTGCAGAAGACTCTTGACATCGCTTGCGGCGTTGCTTACCTTCTGTCTCGAAAGCACCGTCACACTGATGCCGACAACCGCAATCATCACGGACATGATCGCAATCACGACAACCAGCTCAATCAGCGATAACCCTTCGTTTTTTTTCATACAATATCCTCTCTCCCTGCGGGCGAATCGCCCGCCTTACTGTCCTGATGTTTCAGAACTGCAGCCCTGCGACCGCTCTGTGGAATCAATATTTCTCCCAGTTCTCGAAAGTTACTACTTCGAGGGACTTATTCTTCGTCTCGTCATGCGTTGTCGTCTGGCCGGTACCGGTGGAACCGCCGTTCAGGAGGTTCTTGATTCCGCCCCGGAACAGGTTGTTGATGCAGTACTTCTCGAGGTTGTTTTCACTCATGCATCCCGAACCGATGAACCCAAGCGCCTTCTTGGCCTTGTTGATATCGTTACCGTACATCTCGACAACCGACTTGATTGTGGTCAGTCCGCCGGCCTTGTTAAGCTTCATACCGCCGGTCGAAATGAATACGCCTGCCATCGTGCCCGAATTATTCAACTGGTCGAAAATCATGTCTCCGGCCGTGTTGAACATCATATGCGTCTCGCCGTCATGCAGCTTCTGTGTGTCTGTACCGACATTGACACGGCACTTCTTGCCTTCTACCGTCGGATCCTCGTGCTGACTGCATGCGTCCGGACCGGACATGTTCTTATATTTACCGTTGCTGTCTTCCGTATAATTCTTAGCGTAAAGCTTCGGCTCCTTCGGGCTCTGCGGACTGGTCATGTTCTTGACTGCCACAACATCAATCATCTTCCAGTACTCATAATCGTACTGCTCGCCGCTGCCCTTAAGCGCGGACTCCGAGGTAACGGCATTGCCGTTCACATCCACATTCGGAACCGGCTTCAGGCTCGAATCTCTGACGATTGCGGTAGAGCCTAACGAAGAGATTCCCTTCGTGGTACCGTTCTGTCCCGTAGTTCCGTTGTAATAAGCAATCGAGGAAGCTGCGCCGTCCCAGGTAGTTCTTGCTGCGTCCTGACCCGAGAAATCAATCGGAAGACCGGTGATAGAGGTCGAACCGGGCGCTGCATAGGTATCCGAGATGGACGAGTTGTTAATCTTGATATCCTTGCAGAGAACCTTGGTGTTGGTGCTTGCAAGAATCAGATGGGAATTCTGGTTGTCGATATAAATCGTTCCTCTTACCGTCAGCGACTTGCCGGTGAAGATCAAATTCGAGTGATTAGAAATCCTTATGTCGCCGTTAATGATTACCCGGTCTCCGGTGAGCCAGTACGACATATACTGCTTAAGATCAAGCGCCGTAGCCGAATCAATGTAGAACTTGTTGTCGGCGCCCTTCTTTACAACCGTGGTGTTCTTCGTATATCCGACATAAACATTGCCGTTCTGGCGAAGGCTGCCCCACTGGTTTCGATTCGATCCCTGTCCGTCTGCAATCACGGCACCGTTCGCTGCAACGAAGGAATAATCCGAGCCATCGTTGTCCGGAACCGTCATGTAGAACGGGGATTTGATACGGATGTCCGTCTTGATGTTACAGATGTAACCGTCCTTGGAATCATCCTGGTACTCGATGCGAACATTCTTAATTACAATCTCGCCGTCGCCCTCCTGCTTGAAGAGCACGCCGCCATCTCCGTCAACCTTAACGGAAACAACCTTAAGAGTATCCGTGTTGGTGATGAAGCTCTTAAGGGCCGTCTCCAGACGGGTCTTCTCGGACGCGCTGGGTGTTCCCGCGGAAAGAAGTGCCGTCTTGAAGTTGTTCAGGAAGCTGGTCTGGCTTTTCGACGAGCTGTTGGCAAACGCCGTTGCAACCTTCTGCTGCACGCCCATCTTGATGTCATCTACGAAAGACTCGTTTTCGTAAAATGTTTCTGTCGACTGTTTCGCAACGCCCTTCTGAAGATAGGACAGGAGCGAAACACGCATGATGGTCGCGGACAGGAGGAAGCTCAGCATCACGGTAATCATAACGCTGATCAACGCAATGCCTCGATCATCTTCTTTCAATCTTCTGCGCATAAACATGATTGGTTCTCCTTTCTTTCCAATCCGGGTACAACTACTTGCTGTAATCAGCAACCGAACCCTCTATTGTGGCTATGGGGTCACTCGAAGTAAGGGAGCTCAGCGAATTCGCGGACCGGTATACATCGATTGTTATCTTGTAAAACTTCATGATACCGACCTTACCGGCATCCATGGTGGATTCCACCGTGGCTCCGCCGGGGAGGGTTCCCTTGCTTCTTGTCGTGTCCAGCTGGTAGCGGATGATTGCGTCATAGCTCGCTCCGCCGGACTTGATATTACGAATCCAAAATGCGTACTTACCGCCGGATTTCGCGTTAAACTGATACTTGGAAGATGCCTTGGTGACCGTGTAATTGCTCTCAACCGCGGTCAATCCCCAGTTTACTTCCCTTGCCGTTCCGGAAAAACTCGTGCTGCCCGAATCCGAAGCAATCGTAATCTGGAGAAGGCCGGGGCCGTAAATGCCCGGGTTGCACTGTGCCGCGACTTCCTTGAGGGAAAGCCCCTTGCAGGACTCCATCAGGCTCTCCGCGATTGTCGTCGCGGCAAGCCTCCGTCTCGATTTGCTGTTAACCTGCGCGACGGAAACAAACGATTGCAGAATCGGAATCGAAACCACCGCGAGAATCGCGACCGCAATCAGGACTTCCACCAGCGTAAAACCGGAATTTTTCTTTCTGTTGTCCTCTCTCATATTTATCCTTTCCGGTCTCCTGCGGTATCTGCGTATGCCGCATCCTATCAGAACACCTGCTCTTACTGCTTCTCCTCTGTATATGGGTATACCGCTCCTGCCGAAATCGACAGGAACGGCCCATGTTCATTCAAAAATTACTCTTCCGGGTTCTCCAGCTCCAAAGTGGGAACCGGGGTAACCGTCGGTCCGAAGACGCAATCAACGCCCATGTCAACCTGCGGGATTGCAACCTCGATGTACTCATCCTTGTAAGGATTGCGGTAGTTCGTATCCTCACCGTAGATACCGTCGCCGAGTTTGGCATGGTCGGTTACGATATATGCGTTAAGCTCGATCTCTCCGTTGACAACGCCGGTGGTGTTGTCATACCACAGACGAACGGTCTTGAAGTTCTTTGCGTGCGGATCCGTGTAAACCGACGAGAGCATCTTCTTGCAACCCTCGTAGGAATCGTTGGTGAAGCGCATGATGTACTTTGCCTCTTTCGCTGCAAAGCTTACATCCTTGCCGCGAACCTTGCCGAGGTACGAATTCACCAGCGACTCGGGATTCGAGGTCGTCCTCATTTCGTACTCAATGAAATGCGCGCCGTAGTTCTCGTTCTGCTCGAGATCGTACAGATACATAATCATATCGTCGAAACGATAGTTGCCGGGATACTCGAGAATCATATCCTTGAGCTCTTTCTCCGCGGCCTTCATGTCATTGTCAAGCTTCGTCTCATCAATCTTGAGAAGCTCGCTGTTCTGGGCCTTGCTGGCCTTTATGGACTTCTCAAGCTCCTCAACCTTGGTCTGCGTATCGCGGTAATAGAACTGGTATACACAGAACAGAGCAATTATGCCGAGCAGCACCATTACGATGCTGATATCTCTCTTTGATACTTTCATTCTTGCTCACCTCCCATATCCAGATCAAATCCGAAGTCTGTAGCGAAATCCTGAAGAACTTCCGCCACATCGTTCACCGCTTCGCGGTATACCATCTCGATCGTCGTGGTTACATACCAGATCGGCGTCGGGGTGATGGACGGGGTCGGGCTGGGGTCCGCCGGCGTCGGTGTCGGCGTAGCGCCCTCCGGGATAATCGGTTCCGGAACCGTGTAAATCTCTTCTGCAACCTTGGAGATGTCGGTGATAATTACGGTTCTGAACTTGTAAAGCTCCTGAGCGATTGTTGCGAGATCCTCTTTCGTCGCGCAGTCAATCTGCATCAGAATCTGAGCGCCGTCCGCTTCAATGTTGATAGCCTGATAGGAGTGAGGCATCTTCTCCTCGAGCTCCTCGAGGAAGGCAACGAATTGTTTGTTGTAATCCTTCTCGACATCGCCGTATACGATAACCGTGTCGCGCGTCGCCATCGTCGCCTCGTGGTTCTCCTTGATCTCCTTGAGGTACTGGTTGGCTTCGAGCTCTTTCTCGATGTCCGTCTTCTCCTTCTCCTTGTTGTTGACCTGAATCTGTCCTACAAGGAACAGGGCAAGCGCGATAGCCAGGCAGGCAATCATGAATGCGAAAGGAATTACGAGGGACTGCTGCTTCTCACCCTTCATCAACTCGGGCGACAGCAGCTGCAGCGGCTTCATCGAAGCGCCGACGCAGGCGGCAAGCACATGCATCGTCACATCCGTGTAACCGGTGCTCATGATTTTAATCATGTTGAGACCGTCGTAGTTTTGTACATTGTAACCGAGCTCGTTGCTGAGCAACTCGTCGAGGCCGATGAAATCGGCGCCGATGCCGACAAGCTCAATACTGTCAATCGGCTCATTGTCGTTACGGGAGACATAGTACTCGAGAATACGACCGATGTTGCCGATCAGGTAGCGAAGATTTTCGGTGAGCATGATGCGGGACATCATAATCTCGTCCGAGGTGTCCTCCGGCTCCTGGTAATCCACATCGACATTGAGGTAGCGGCGGATGCAGTGGTTCGTCGTGAACGCCTTCGTCGCTCCGTAGTAATCGAGGTTCTCACCGTATACATCGAGCTCCATCATGTTCTCGATGACGCCGTTGACACCGTGTGCAACGGATCTCTGCAGGACAATCTCGCCGTCCTTGACAATCGTCACAAGCGAGGTGTGCTCATCAATCTTGATGACCGCGTTCGTGCCGTTCGCAAAATCCTGGCGGACTACCTGGAAAATACTGTTGCCGACATAATCGATAGCCTTGATGTGCATCTGCAGCGAGTGTGCAAGGTCAAGGTACGATGTCGTAACATCGTTCGGGACAGCCAAAAGCGACAGGCGGTACTGCTTCTCCTCCTTCGTGTCGATCTTGCCGAGGATGTTGTATACCAGGTGGTACTGGTTCATATCCACCGGGAAATACTCAGCAGCATTGGCCGTGATCAACGGCAAGATTTTGTTCTCCTTTACGAGCGGAATCCGTGCCTCGCGGTTTGCGATACGGCTCGACGCAACGGTGAACACAACGCTGTCCGTCTTGATCTCCCTTCTTCGAAGTTCGGCCTTCAGGTTGATCAGGAAATCCTCATTGCGGGATACCACACCATCCTGGACCATGTCACGCGGAGTCTCCAGACTGAACGCCTGATAGATCTTCGGAGCCTTGGACATGTAGTCGATTTCGACGACTCTTGTCGTGGCCTGCCCGATCTCCATAGACAGCACTCTCTTCGCCATTTTTGCCTCCCTTTCGGACGAATTCGTTCTTCGCCCGTCATTCATTGTTTATATTTTAACTGAAAGAATGTCTCAGTAGGACTCGTTTCATTTGTTTCCAAATATACACCGGACCGGACTCCGGCGATCGGTTTCTTCTCTTCTCTGAATACTGCAAACCGATCCTTGTTAGAACCCTAACAGTTCCGTGTACCATCCGATCAGCTGCTCGCCGACCAGAATCACGGTGATAATTCCGACCGCCAGATACGGTCCCATCGCGAGCCGACGCGGTGCGTTTGCAAGTCTCATGCGGCACAGGTGAACCACCGAGCCGACGATGCATCCGATCACGAACGCTGCGATAATTCCTTTCCAACCGAGCAGCAGCCCGGCCGCACCCATCAATTTCACATCGCCTCCGCCGATTGCGCGGCCCTTGGAGAGGAACCAGAGAATGCCGAGCGGCACGCTCACCGCCAGCATTCCGATGAGATACGGAACCACCGTACTCACCGCATCGCCTTCAACGAAGATCCGGTAGCAGAGCCGGAGCGCGGCCAGCACCAGAATAAAAATGTTAAAACCGATCGGAATAATGTAAGTGCGAAAATCAATCACCGAAAGTGCGAGAAGCGCCGATGCCGTGAAGCAATATACGATGCTCTCGATTGCAATTCCGCGCACCGCGAAAATCGCGACATAGAGAATTGCGTTCGCCGCTTCAATCAGCGGATACTGCACCGAAATCTTCTCGTGGCACTTTCTGCAATGACCCCGAAGGGCAAGCCAGCTGAACAGCGGAATCAAATCAAACCAGCGGAGCTGGTAGCCGCAGCTCATACAGTGGGATCGCTTTGCCGAAAGGCTCTCCCCCTTGGGAAGTCGGAAGATTACCACATTGAGGAAACTTCCGATGACAAGGCCGAAGAGAAAAGCAAAAATATATACAATCCAATCCATTAACTGCAACCACACTTCCTGCTGTATTAATCACTTCCGCGCCCGAAGGCTAATTCCACGCGCCCGACAGATGCGGATATCCGATCGATGTCGCAGGCGCAACAATCGTTATGGTGTATGTCTTATTCGCATAGGTCTTGGAAACCGGCTTCACTTCGGACAGATTTCCGAACATGTCCGTCAATTCCTGGCTGAGGGCGTTCCCTGTGGGATCGTTCTGCACCTGAATTCCGTTCGTCGCATCGAAGGTGACGAGCACGGTTCCGGACGATATTTCGTAGGTTCCCGATAAGACAACAACTTCCGCAGCATGCAAAATCTCACCGGCTGCGGTATCATCACTCTGCTTTCTTGATTTCTCGACATATCGAAGATATGCGGGCGCCAACACGCCGACCAAGACGGCCATGATTGCTATAACTACTACCAACTCGACGAGGGAGAATCCCCCGTTACCTTTTTCTCCTCTGGTGGAATTCATCTCTTCACCGCTTTCATTTTGTAAATTATGCGTTTGGCAGGGTGGCGCCGAAGCGCCACCCTATAGGGATTACCAAGCATAACTAAATCAACTTAACAATAGTTACACAAAGATGCGTCTCTGTTGCTAATGCCGAAATTACAGACCCCACTTCGTCTTGAAGTCAGGAGAGTAGGTAACGATGATGGTCTGCGCACTTGCCTGCCACTGTACATTACCAGCTGCCTGAATCGTACCGGTGATGGTAACGTTAGCAGCGGACTCCTTGAACTCCTTGGACTTGCAGGTGTAGCTTGCGCCGCAGATGTCGGTCCACTCGGTCGTTGCAGCGGTGTTACCCGTTACAGCGTAGGTTACATTACCACCGGAGATGGTAACAACAAGCGTGTTAGCTGCAGCAAGGTCGAACTGTACGTCAACAGCGATCTTCTCGCCTGCGGAGATGATATCGGAGATGGAGGAGATATCCGACGACTTGCGGGACTTCTCAACATATCTCAGATAAGCCGGTGCCAAAACACCAACAAGCACTGCCATGATGGCAATAACAACGATCAACTCAACGAGGGAAAAACCCTGATTCTTCTTCATAACTTTTGTTCTCCTTTTCATTTTTTCATATAATATTCTTTGTATCTTAAACGCCCGCCGCCCTATATCAACGAGCGCTTAATTCGTAGTGAAGAGATTAACCTGTATCCTATTCTTTACAGGTTGTCAAGTCCGGTGTACAGAGCACCCATCGGGGCAACCACGGCTCCGATGATGACGCCGCAGATACCGGCCATCATGAGGATGATTACAGGCTCCAATGCTGCCATCAACGCCTGCGTTGCATTCTCAACTTCCTCATCGTAGTAATCGGCCATCTTCGTAAGCATCGCCTCGAGATCACCGGTTTCCTCGCCGATCTTGGTCATGTGGATAACCATCGGCGGGAACAGTCCGCACCGCTTGAGCGGCTCGGAGAGCGGAACGCCCTTCTTAACCTCTTCCTTGCACTCGTATACGGCCTGCTTGAAGAGATAATTGGTCATCGTCTTCGCCGTGATGTCGAGCGAGTCGATCATCGAGATACCGGCTGCCGTAAGAGTACTCAGGGTTCTTGCAAGTCTCGACGATGCGGACTTGATGGTGAAGTTCTTCAATGCCGGAAGCTTGATGGCAAGCGTTGCAAAGAAGACGGTTCCTGTCTGTGTGGAAGTAAATATCTTAAATCCTATAACAATCAGGACGATGACGCCGACGGCTATGAACCAGTTCGCTTTCAGCCAGTCACTGGCGTTGACGACGAAGGTCGTGATGCCGGGCATCTTAACATCCATGTCCTTGAACATCTCCATGAAGGTAGGCACTACCTTGACGAGGAGCACGACGCATACCGCGATAGCTACGACGAAGACTACGATCGGGTAAATCATGGCCTTCTTGACAAGTCCCGCCAGATGTGCGTCCTTCTCGAACTGTGTTGCCATTCGGGTGAAGGAGACATCGATACTACCGGAAGCCTCACCGGCATCGACCATGTTAATCAACATCGTCGGGAACACATCGGTTCTCTGCCGCATCGAGTTGCCGAGCGTCTCACCTTTTGCAACCGAGGTTCTCACCTCGCCGATTGCCTTGCGGAACTGTTTGTTCTCGGTCTGCTCTTCCATCATGCCGAGCGCATCCATAATCGGAACGCCGGCGTTGATGATACTTACGAACTGCCGGCAGAAGACTGCGAGCTCACGGTTGTTAACCTTCGATCCTCCGAGATTGATATCCTTCTGGAAGATGCTCTGCTCCGTCACCTTAACCGGAATAAGACCTTCGCCTTTCAGCATGGAGGCGGCGCGATCGGGTGTGGTTGCATCGATGCTGCCTTTCTTCTCCTTGCCGAATTTGTCTACGGCTGTGTATTGATATGTAGCCATTCGTAACCTCCGTATGTGTTACTCGTACTCTGACATATATCACGGACGATTTTGTCCGTCCATGGATTATCCTTGCTCTTTCTTCTCCGTATGTCGTTCCTTATCCCCGCCGGATGTGTTATGTTTCCGGGTCGGATCAGAAGGTAACCTTGCGGCTCATCGCGATTGCGTCCTGTGCGTAGTTCAGGCAGTTCTCCGCGCTGATCAAGCCGCCGATGTAGAGATTGTAAAGGGCGTCGTCCATGGACTGCATGCCCTGTTTCTTGCTTGTCTGAATCATGGAAGGAATCTGGAACGCCTTGCCCTCACGGATGAGGTTGCGAACCGCGCTGGTTCCCATCATGACCTCAAATGCGGCAACTCGTCCGGATCCGGTCTGAATCGGAAGCAGCTGCTGCGAGATGACGCACTCGATAACGCTCGCAAGCTGCACGCGAATCTGCTGCTGCTGATGCGGCGGGAATACGTCGATGACACGGTTGATGGTGTCGGCGGCACTGTTGGTATGGAGTGTCGAGAACACCAGGTGTCCGGTCTCGGCTGCGGTGATGGCGGTCTGGATGGTCTCCAGGTCACGCATCTCACCGACGAGGATAACATCGGGGTCTTCACGGAGGGCTGCTCGAAGAGCGCCTGCGTAGCTCTCGGTGTCATCGCCGATCTCTCGCTGGTTGACGATGGATTTCTCGTGTCTGTGGAGATACTCGATCGGGTCCTCCAGCGTGATGATATGCTTGCTGTAAGTCTTGTTAATCATATTGATGAGCGACGCCAGCGTCGTGGACTTACCGGAACCGGTTGCGCCGGTTACGAGGACGAGTCCTCTCTTTCTCTGGCAGAGCTCCTGTACGGATGCCGGAAGTCCGAGTTCTCTCGGCGCCGGAATCTTGAACGGCAGGAGTCGCATGACCATCGCGAGAGTTCCGCGCTGCTTGAACACGTTTACACGGAACCGTCCGCGGCCGTACAGCGAATGCGCGAAGTCGATCTCGCCGGTCTTCTCCATGGTCTCGACCAGTCGGTCGTTGTCTGCGAAGAGCGGTACTACCAGCTCTTCAATCTGCTCCGGCGAGAGCTTCTCGCCGTCCAGCGGTCGAAGATCGCCGTCAATTCGGAAGATAACCGGGCGGCCTGCGGTGATATGAATATCCGATGCGTGTCGGTCAACTGCTTCCTGGAGGATCTCATCCAACTCTCTCATGGATTCTGAATTTCCTTTCGCTTGTAATATCGACGGAGCCGGTGTGTTCGGTTTCGTCGCTTCGGGGATAAAACCGCGCCTGCGATTTTATCCGGCGGCCGGGACCGGGCTTTCTGCGGAAAGCGGCGGAGCCGGGCGATATTTACTCTTCAAACGAAACGCGAAGCATCTCGGAGAAGGAGGTGATTCCCTGCAGGCAGCACCGCACGGAACTCATGCGGAGCGTGCTCATGCCCTCTTCGAGAGCTGCCTTCTTGAGCACTTCGGAATCTTCCTTATGCGAAATAATCTTCTTCAGTCTCGGCGAGATCTCCATGATCTCGTAAACACCGATTCGGCCCTTATAACCCTTGTTGCAGTTCGTGCAGCCGACCGGATCGTAGAGGATGACGTCGCCGGCGCCGGCCGGAATGCCCATCGTCTCTTTCTCTTCCTCCGTCGCAAGTCTTTCCTTCTTGCACTTCGGACAGAGGCGGCGCACCAGTCGCTGTGCGATAACGCCTACGACGGAGTCCGCAATCAGGTAACTCTCAACTCCCATATCCATCAGTCGGGCGATGGTCGCTGCCGAGCTGTTGGTATGGAGGGTACTTACCACGAGGTGACCGGTGATGGAAGCCTGTACGGCGATTCCCGCGGTCTCTCCGTCTCGAATCTCACCGATCATGATGATGTCCGGGTCCTGTCGGAGAATGGAACGAAGCGCGGATGCGAATGTCAGTCCGGCTTTCGGGTTAACATGTACCTGATTGATACCGTTGATGTTTGCCTCGACAGGGTCCTCAACGGTGATGATGTTTACTTCTTCTCGGTTCAGCTCTGCGAGAGCCGTATACAGCGTGGTCGACTTACCGGAACCGGTAGGTCCCGTTACGAGGATGATGCCGTGCGGGTTCGCCAGAATGTGGTCGAACACCTTCATCTCCTCATCCGAGAAACCGAGGTCTTTCTTGTTTCTCGTAAGAGCGGTCTTCATGGCGAGTCGCATTACGCATTTCTCGCCGTAGTATGTCGGCAGGATGGAAACACGGATATCGTACTCCACGCGGTCGACCGTCTGGCTGATACGACCGTCCTGCGGCTTTCTCTTTTCGGAAATGTCCATGCCGCCGATAATCTTGATTCGGGCGATAATCGCGGGCAGCAGTCCGATGTCGTAAGTAATCTGCTCAAACAGCGCACCGTCGATTCGGTACCGGACTCTCACCTTCGTCTCGAGCGCCTCGACATGAATATCGGATGCTCTCTGGCGGGCAGCGGACTCAATCATGTTTCGCACGAGAACGACAATCGGGGAGTCGCCGACTTCATCGGTCTCCTCCTCCTCGCCCATCATCATCTTGCTCTCGCGCTCCTTGGTGTACGCTTCCGCTGCTGCCAGCGAGTCGGCGTTACCGTAGTGGCGGTCGATGCACATCATGACATCATGCGATGTTGCTATATAAGGTTCGATCTCCATATGGGTTACCATCTGAAGATCGTCGAGTGCGTTCATATCCATCGGGTCAACCATCGCAACCCGGAGGGTGTTCTGGTTGTTCGGCGCATACGCGAACGGGATGACCATATACTTGCGCAAAATGGTCGCCGGAATCAGTCCGAGGATTTCATCCGGAATCTTCATCGAAGACGGATTAACCATCTCGACGCCGAGCTGTCTGGTGAGAGCCCGTGTAATATTTTCTTCGGTGGTGAAGTTCAGCTCCACCAAAATCTCGCCCAGGCGCTTGTCGCTCGTGCGCTTCGCCTCGAGGGCCTGCTCCAACTGCTCCTGCGTAATCACATGCTCCTGGATGAGCATGTCGCCGAGTCGTCTCTTTCTGCGGTAAACCTCGCCTGCCATCTGCCCCGTTCCTCCGATTCGTCATGCAAAGGAACGACGCAAGCTGCGCTTCCGATGCTTTGTTCACTCAAATCATACCACTTTTGAATAAAAAACGCAAGGTTCTGCACCCAAAATATGTGCGCTTTTACACATAAATCGGGCTTTTGGGGCGTGCTTTTGCAACAACCACAACATCTTGTGGTTTTTATGCATGCATACACACTCCTAATAGTGTCGCGTTTGTAAATATTCCATTAAGGCTTTTGGGGTGTTTTGTTGATTTTTCGAAAATCGTGCAATATTTTTTGTCATTACTTGTAAACAAATTGTAAACGCTTTGTAAAAAACACGGTTTCGAAGCAAAATTATCACTCCGCGATTGTACTGTATAACGGCTTCCGTGTCAAGCACAATTTTTTCCGTTTTGTGACGGAATTATTGGCAAAAAGGGCTTTTTCGGGGGCTTCCCGAGAGCGTCAAAACGGCGTGTTTACAGGGCTCGGTGACGGTTTTCAAAGGGGCCCTCCGGAGGATTGAATCCGGTCGGAAAATTTATTTTCCGGACGGGTTTCGGCGGAGTTTCGGGGGCAGAATCCGGGGTTCAACGCCACCGGTAATGTCGGATTCCCTTACATCTTCTCTTTTTTGTGGAAATCTTACATTTTTCGGCTTTTCGCCTATTGTTTGTTGTGAAGTTTTATGATATTATCACAATTAGACCACGTGACTTCTCTTCGCGGAAGCGAGTCATGTCACGGGACACACGCAAGGAGGGTTTTCATTATGGCAAAAGACACCATCACCGTTGTAATGGCCGTTTATAATGTAGCTGCGACAATCACCGAGACGATCCGCAGCGTATTGAACCAGACCTACCGGAACTTTACGCTTCTGATTATCGATGACTGCTCGACGGATGGTTCCGACTTTATTCTGAAGAATTTTGCGAAGGAAGATCCGCGTATCGTTTATGTCCGCATGCAGACGAACCAGGGTGTTGCGTATGTTCGCAACTACGGTATCGAGCATGCAAAAACCGAGTGGATTGCTTTCTTCGACGGCGACGACATCTGGAGAGAGGATAAGCTTGAGAAGCAGCTCTCGCTCCGCGACCGTCTGCTCCGCGGCGACACGCCGATGTATCTCGACAACGGCGATCCGAACCCGCAGTATCCGGCCATCATTTTCTCCGGCACCGCTTACATGGATTACAAGGGCAACCGTTACGGCTATGTGCTCCACGCTCCCGAGACGGTCACCTATAAGAAGCTTTTGAAGCAAAATGTCATCTCGTTCTCGTCCGCACTCGTGAACAAGAACGTCATGGAGAAGTTCCCCGTAGACGGCAACCTGCACGAAGATTTCTACGCCTGGCTTCTCATCCTCAAGAAGGGCTTCACGGCATACGGCATCGACGAGCCGCTCATGACCTACCGCATCGACCGCGACTCCGCGTCGGGCAACAAGTGGGCCGCTGCCAAGAAGAACTACAATGTTTACAAGAAGCTTCGTTTCGGCTCGGTCAAAGCCCTCTACTACATGTTCTGCTACGCGCGGCGCAACTCCGCGAAGTACAACAAGATTAAGAAGAGCTGACGAACCGGAAGAATTGACGAAATCACAAAACCCTCGGGCGCAATGCCCGAGGGTTTTTTTGTTGTTTTCCTGCTGTCTTCTGTTGTTATCACGCCTGCACGGGAGAAGCCCGTCTCCTCCGCGCGCTTATTTTCCGACGCCGTACGCCCGGCGGACAGCCCAGGAAATCGGGCGGTAGCCGAAGCACTTGTGCTTAAAGAGGAATCGAACCGTGCGGTTCGGAAGCTTCTCGTATACCGCGGGGTATTGTGCCTTCACACTGGCGCCGAGCTCGCGTATGAAATCGCGGTAGCGCGCCATCGCGGGGAAGGAGAGCCAGATGCGGGTCTGCGTCACGACAAGCCGCGAAAGCTCATACTCAAGGTATTTGAGCAGCGCGTTGCTTGTATCCTCCTCCTTCACGCGATCGTAAAATTCAAAGATTCGCGTCATAACCAGCCGGTGATCGTTCACATACTGCTGCATGCGGTTGATGTTCATGCTCTGTTTCGGGCGTCCCACGCGGTACTGGTAAACCGGCAGGTCGAGGAAACGGAGCGTCCGCACATAGGGCATCGGATAGAGCGCAAACTCCACATCGACATAGAAGCATTTTTCGTCGAGCGTGATATCGTGCTTCTGCAAAAGGTCGGTGCGGTAATTCAGCTGATGGATGCGAATGTAGGGCAGATCGGCGATTTCGCCGAAGGTATACGGCTTGTCGCAGTCCACGAAATTGTAAATGTCAAAGCGGTCCTCGGGCATGACCTTCCAGGTCACATCCTGAATCGTATTGTATTTGGTGACGACGACATCCTCGTCCGCGGTCTTCAGCCGCGCGACCAGCGTGGCAAATGCCTCTTCGTTGACCCAGTCGTCGCCGTCAATCACGCGCAGATAGTTGCCCGTCGCATGCAAAATTCCCGTGTTGACCGCCGAGCCGTGGCCGCCGTTCTCCTTCGTGATGACGCGTACGGTTCCGGGGTGCTTCCGCTCGTAGGCATGCGCCATATCCGATGTGGAATCGGTCGAGCCGTCGTTGACAATCAGAATCTCGATTTCTTCATCGCACCCGGCCGCAAGCATGGAATCCACACATTTGGCGAGGTACAGTTCGACATTGTATGCCGGCACAACGACCGACAGGACTTTCTCGTTCATGCGGACTCCTTTCCGGGAAATAGGAATAGCTCAGGCTCGCTGCGCGACCCTGAAGCCCCATGTTGAAAGAGGGACGAATTTTCCCTAAAATCCTTCGGTACTGTCCTCTTTCAACATTACCAACACCGTCTGCAGCAGCAGCTTCAGATCCAGCCACAGACTGTAGCTCTGGATGTACATGAGGTCGAGCATCAGTTTTTCTTTGTTGGTTGTGTTGTATTTGCCTTCAATTTGGGCGAAGCCCGTGAGGCCGGCCTTGACGCGGAGGCGATATTCGTATTCTGGGTAGTTGCCCTCGAAACCGTGGATGTACACCATCTGCTCGGGGCGCGGGCCGACAAGGCTCATGCTGCCGCCCAGAATATTCAGAAACTGCGGGAGCTCGTCGAGTCGCGTCGCGCGGAGGAATCGTCCGGCACGGGTCACGCGGTTATCGATTTCCTGCATGGGCTTCGTGGCCTCGCTCTCAATCATGGTGCGGAATTTGTAGATTCGGAACGGCTTGCCGCCCTTGGTTGCGCGGACCTGCGTGAAAAACACCTTGCCGTGGTCGTCGAGCTTGATCAGCAGCGCGCTCAGCAGAAAGAGCGGTGATGTGAGAACCAGCAGAATCGAAGCGCCGATAATATCCATCGCGCGTTTTACAAAGCGCTCAGCGAGAGTGAGGTCGGTCTTCGCCGAGGCGAAAATCAGGGCATCACCGAACATTCGATATTCGCTTGTAACCTCCACGATATCGCTGATTTCCGGGGTAAAGAGGATGTTTTTACCGCGCCCGTAGCAGTACTCGACGAGCTTGCGGCGCTGCTCCGTGGGAATGTCGCTCAGGAAGACATTTTCAAACTTTTCAATCTCCTCCGCGAGCCACGGCTGCGTGTAGGACACCACCTTGTCGCCGGGAATCTGCGCGGCGCGCGCGCGGATGTTCTCAAGCATCTTCGGCTGATCCGTGTCAAAGTTGACAACATATATCGTATGTGTATTGCGGGTTGCGTGATAATAGATCTCGAAGCCCAGCCGTACAAGAACAAGCGTCAGAACTCCCTGTACCGCCACCCCGAAGAGAAACATACCGAAGCAGCTCAGAAACATGCTTCCGCTCGTGATGACTTTCGTCGTGGCACAAATCCACACAAAGGCAATCAAGTCGGTCAGCCAGGTGTTGATAAATGCACTGTTCTGCACATTTTTCTTACTCTTCTTACCGATGTCATAACCGCCGTAGATGGCCATGAACATGATATAAATGACCAGGTATACGACGATGGTCACCGCGGCGCTCTTGATGTCGCTTCGTATCGCCGGATTATAAATCGCCTGGAACGCGTAAAATATGACAACCACGCCGAGAAACAGCGTCAGCTTGACCAGGCCGATCAAAAATCTCCAGAAATCATTCATTTGGGGGTCCCCTGCTTCGTGTATTCCGATTGCTTCCCGAACGGGCATTTTACCGGATTGTATTTCAGTATATCATTCTTTCCCGGCAAGTGCAAGCGAGAACCGCCGGGGTTTTCCGTTGTTTTTCGCGGTTTTTCACGGGTTTTCGATGATTTTCCGCCCCCGAAAGAGCGTCCCCGCAGACGATGCTTCCTTCATGCCGTATCTCCCCGGTTCCGACGGCAAATCCGTCCTCACTCCGACAGTAGCTCCCGATACACATCGCGGCGGGATATCCCGCGGTCCGCCGCGGCCGCTTTCATCGCGTCTTTGCGGGCAAGCCCCTGCGCCTCGTACATCGCGACATGCTCGGCGACCGAGAGCTCGCTCCATGCGGCCTGCTCCGCGCGCCGGGATTCCGCGGGGTCGGCCCCGTCGATTACAATCACGCACTCGCCCTTCGGGGGCTCCGCCTCATAATAATCCGCGGCCGCCGCAAGCGTGGCCTGCCGGCGGTCCTCATGCTTCTTGGTCAGCTCGCGCAAAATGCTCACGCGCCTTGTCCCGCCGAGCTCCTCCGCAAGCTCGCCAAGCGTCTTCGCAAGGCGGTGCGGCGCCTCATACAAAACGATGGTGCGCGTCTCCGCCCGAAGCTCTTCCAACACACGGGCGCGCTCTTTTTTTTCGGTCGGCAGAAACGCTTCGAAGCAGAAACGCCGCGTCGGAAGGCCGGAAATCGTAAGCGCCGTAACGCACGCGCACGCGCCGGGAACCGCGGTAACCTCCACGCCCGCCTCAAGCGCCATGCGCACAAGCTCCTCGCCGGGATCGCTGATGCCCGGCATGCCCGCGTCGGTGATGACGGCGATATTTTTCCCCGCGACAAGCATCTCCGTAAGCTCGCGCCCCTTGTCGAAGCGGTTGTTGTTGTGATAGCTCGTCATCGGTGTGTGAATGTCAAAATGTGCCAGCAATTTGCGCGAATTGCGCGTATCCTCGGCCGCAATCAGGTCAACTTCCGACAACACGCGGATTGCACGCGCCGTCATATCCTCCAGATTGCCGATCGGGGTTGTCACCAGATACAGCATGTTGTCACCGTCCTTTTCCCTGTCCTGCGCCGCTGCCGGCCGGGGCGTCCCGACGGAAAATGTCCGCCGCCTCCGCCTTCGTCCCTGCAGGAACCGTCAGAATCTTCACGCAATTCAAAACCCGTACAATTCCTTCACTTCCGGGGTGTACTCGCCGGGCTTTTCCCACAAAATCAGCGGCTTTTCCACCGCAAGCCTTGCCCTGCCGCCCCGGACGCAACCGAGCAGCACCATGTTCGGCTCCTTGTCCGCATACGGGTATACGAGGCGCATTCGCTTCGGCTCAAGCCCGTATTTTGCGAGGGCTGCGAAGATTTCCGCGAGCCGGAACGGCCGGTGCACCAGGTAAAATCTTCCGCCGGGGCGAAGCGCTGCCGCCGCCTCGCGGGCAACATCCTCAAAGGTGCACAGAATCTCGTGCCGCGCAATCGCCTTCGCGTCCGCCGGATTAACAATCCCGTGCCCGCCGGTCATGTACGGCGGATTGCAGGTGACGACATCAAAGCTGCTTCGGCCGAACAAGGCGGTCGCCTCCCGAAGGTCCCCCTGCACGATTCGAACCCGCCCGCGCACCGGGCGATTTTCCCCGGCGGCGCCGTTTTCCGGGGCATTTTCCCCGCGAAGCGCAATGTTCATCGCGACACTCCTCGAGGCCATGTCGGCGCTCTCCGGCTGGATCTCAAGCCCGACAAGCTCCGCCGCGTCCGTCTTCGCAGACAAAAGAAGAGGCAGGATACCCGTGCCCGTCCCCATGTCCAGACACCGCTCTCCTGCCTTGATTTCGGCATATGCGCTCAGCAGAACGGCGTCCATTCCGAAGCAAAATCTCTCCGGATCCTGGATTAACCACAGATTGCTGCGCTGCAGATCCACTGCGCGCTCTCCGTCCCGGATGAAATCTTCCTGCCTCATCTGCGGCGCCTTCCTCTCCCAAGCTGTATTGCGGCCTGTGCCGCACCTTGTTACTCTTCCCGGTGGCTCTCCCGCTTCTCGAGCATCTCGAGCTCGCGGAGCCCCTCCTCGTCGCTTCTGTCGCGGCGTTCGTCGCGTCGCTCATCCCCGCGGTCGCGGCGACGGCGCTGATGCATCCGGATGTCCTCCACCGGATACTCGCGCACTTCCTTCTCCTCGCCGTCCGCCCCGTTGACGGATACAACGACCTTGACACGCTGCTTTAAGACATTGAGGCCGGAGACCTCGCCCACCATTCCGTCCGCCGTATGCACAGTGTCGCCGAGGTTCGGAAGGCGGCTGTTCAGATATTCGTAAGCGTCCTCCTCATTTTTCAAGCAGCACATAAGGCGGCCGCAGTTGCCGCTGATTTTCGTCGGGTTGAGCGAGAGATTCTGCTCCTTCGCCATCTTCACGGACACCGGCGCAAAATCCGCCAGATAGGTGTGGCAGCACAGCTCGCGCCCGCAGATACCGATGCCTCCGCGAATCTTCGTCTCGTCGCGCACGCCGATCTGCCGAAGCTCGATTCTGGTGCGGAACACCGCCGCCAGATCCTTCACAAGCTCGCGGAAGTCCACGCGCCCGTCCGCCGTAAAATAAAACAGAATCTTGCTGCCGTCGAAGGTATATTCGCAGTCGATCAGCTTCATCTCAAGGTTGTGCTTTGCAATCTTCTCCGCGCAGACAACCATCGCCGACTTCTCCTTGGCGCGGTTTTTCTCCGCCGATCGGTCATCCTCCTCGGTCGCCTTGCGAAGCACGGGCTTAAGCGGCGGAACCACCTTGTCGTCGTCGACCTCGCTGCGGCCGCGCACGACATAGCCGTACTCCTTCCCGCGCGCCGTCTCCACAATCACATGGTCGCCCGCCTTAATCTCCAGATCACACGGATCGAAATAATACACCTTGCCCGCCTCGCGGAAGCGAACTCCGATAATAATAGCCATATTTTCCGCGCATAAAGCGCTGTCCTTTCCTAAACTTTCCGCGGTTTTATCCGCAAAATGCTTCACTCCCGGTCCTTGAAACACCCCTGCATGCGAAGCAAGAAGAGCCAGAATGCGGTCTCCATATTGACATTGACCGCGCGGTTTGCGCGAAGCTTCCCGAGCTCCGCCTGAAGCTCCCAAATATCCTCATAGCGCAGGCTGTCCGCGTGATTTGCCACCGCGTCGGCGTCCTCCTGGTACATCAGCCGCGCCTTCGCGCCGATCGCCTTAAACGCCATCACATCGCGAAGCCACACAAGCAACAGCCCCAAAATCGTCTCCTGCGTCTCCTTCGCCGCCGCAAACTCCTTCGCAAGCTGCGACATGCGGTCCTCCCGCATCGTGGGCGCCGCCTTCATCATCGACGACACCGCGTCGCGCTGCTTCGCAAACTCCGCGGATCTCGCACACGCAAGCGCCTGGCCGGGGCTTCCTCCGGCGTAGGCCGCCGCGAGTCTCGCGCGGTAATCGGGCAGCTTCTCCCGCTCCATCAGCCATGCGACCAGCTCGTCCTCCGGCGCCGGCAGCATCTGCAAAATCACGGAGCGCGAGCGAATCGTGGGAAGAAGCGCCTCCGCATTGTTCGTCAGAAGCAAAATTACCGCATACGACGGGGGCTCCTCGAGCGTCTTCAGGAGAGCGTTCTGCGCTTCCGCATTCATGCGCTCGGCCTCGTCCACAATGAAAATGCGGAACGGTCCGACCATCGGCTTCACCGGCACGATGTTGCACAGCTGCTCGCGGATATCGCCTACGCTGATTACGCTCTTTTCGTGGGTCACATAGCTCACGTCGGGCTGGTTGCCGCTGTCCATCTGCCGGCAGGAAAGGCACGCCCCGCAGGGCTCCGTTCCGCCCTCCCGACACAACAATGTCGCCGCGAAGAGCCTTGCCACAAGCCTCTTCCCGACGCCGTCGGGTCCGTCCAGGAGATATGCGTGGGACACATGTCCGCTGCGCACACATTCCTGAAGGTATGCGATTACCTTCTTGTGGCCGACCACACTGCGAAAGGTTTCCATCTCATCTCCCGCTTCGCGATTTTCCGATTATTTGCCCAAAATGCCCGACAAAAGCTCTCTGGCCTGTATAAGGCATGCCTCAAAACTCCAGTTGTATATGCGGTTTAAGCGCATTCCGAACAGCTCCTCGAGAACCTCCGGCGCATAGTCCTTCTCGTCCGCAAGAAATCTGCGGCACACCTCCGCATAGTTCGGAACCGTCTGCTTCTTCTCGCGCCAAATCGAGCGGAACAGCCGCTCCTCATCATCCACCTCGACGAGCACCGGCACGATTCGATCGGCGCCGAGCGTCTTCACAAGCCCGCGGTATACCTCGGGCGTTCCAATCAGCAGCGTGTCGCCGGCATCCTCCGCAAACTGTCCGTCATCCGCCGTAAAATAACTCCACTGCCCGTTCACGGTCTCGTAGTCGCGGCGCTCCAAAACACGGCCCTGCCGCTCCATCTCCTCCATCGTCTCCACGGAGACATAGCGGTATGTCACGCCCTCTTTCTCCCCGATGCGGATCGGCCGCGTCGTGTAGGGAATCACTCCCGTGAGGCGTCCTGTATATTCCTTAAGAATGGCTTTCGCAATACTGTCCTTCCCGGAAGCGCTCTTTCCGAGCAGCAAAATCAACTTACCCATATCCACTCCTCGCCGGCGCAGTGCGCGCCGGACCCCGTGCAATCGCACAGTTATAAAAATTTTATCATATTATTTGCGAAAATGCTATCCTTTTTCAAAATCTTGTGTTACCATCATTCCTGCAAACGCCGCCTGCAACGGCGCTGCGCCGGGCCGTCCCTTCGCCCGGAGAAAGGAACCGACATGCGACTTCGAAACATTCCCGGGGCGCGCGAGGAGATGCTCGTAAACCCCTTCATCGTACAGGAGCCCGCCCGCCTTCGCGGCAAATGGCGCGACGAATTCGGCAGCAATGCGCCGATTCACATTGAAATCGGAATGGGAAAGGGCCGGTTTCTGCTGACTCTCGCGCAGCAAAACCCCGAAATCAACTATATCGGCATCGAAAAATACTCCAGCGTCCTTCTCCGCGCACTCAGCCGTCAGGAGGAGCTGCAGCTTCCGAATCTGCGCCTGCTGCGCTATGACGCCGAGACCGTCGACGAGATCTTCGCGGAGGGTGAAATCAGCCGGATCTACCTGAATTTTTCGGACCCCTGGCCGAAGGACCGCCATGCGAAGCGCCGCCTGACCTCGGACCGCTTTCTCGCCCGCTATGCGCGTATCTTAGCGCCCGGCGGCCATGTCGAATTCAAGACGGACAATGTCGATCTCTTTGATTTTTCACTGGAGGAGGCCGCGCGCTGCAGCTGGTCGCTCTCGCATGTGACGCGCGATCTGCACGCTTCCGCCGACGCCGAGGGCAATGTGATGACCGAGTACGAGGAGCGCTTCTCCGCGATGGGAAACCCCATTTGCCGCATGGTTGCAACGCCTCCCGAGGCGTAACGCAGATTTTTCGAAAATTCGCGAAAAAAGATGTTGACAAAGCAAAACCAATCGTGTATATTAGTCCTTGCGTTCAGCGAAATCGAATAGTTTGCGCCTCTAGCTCAGTTGGTAGAGCACCTGACTCTTAATCAGGGTGTCCAGGGTTCGAGCCCCTGGAGGCGCATCCAAAGGTCTCCATTTGACAGCATGACTGTTGGGCGGGGGCTTTTCTTTTATCTCTCGAGGAGGTTGTCGCCATGATTACACTGTTATCCCGCATCTTCATCCGCCGCGAACTCGACGCGGAGCAGACCCGCAGCGCGTACGGCAAACTGTGCGGTTTTGTAGGTATCGCCCTCAATCTTCTGCTCTTTGCCGGCAAATTTTTCGCGGGCCTTCTGAGCGGTTCCATCGCCATCACCGCGGACGCCTTCAACAACCTCTCCGACGCCGGCTCTTCCGTGGTGTCGCTTGTGAGCTTCCGCATCTCCGAGCAAAAGCCCGACGCGAAGCATCCTTACGGCCACGGCCGCATCGAATATATCGCGGGGCTCATCATCTCCGCCGTAATCCTCATTATGGCGTACGAGCTCATCAAGGACTCCGTCGGCAAGATTTTGCATCCGGCGGACACGGAGTGGTCCGTTACGGTCCTCGTGATTCTCAGCGCGTCCATCCTCGTAAAACTTTACATGGCATTTTACAACTCGCGCCTCGGCAGGCGCTACAACGCCGCTGCCCTGCGCGCCACCGCAATCGACAGCCTGAGCGACTGCGCCGCTACGACGGTCGTTTTGCTCTGCACGGTTCTCTCCCATGCCTTCGGCTGGAGAATCGACGGCTACGCCGGTGTTCTGGTCGGCGGATTCATCCTTTTTGCCGGCATCCGGGCTGCGAAGGAAGTCATCAATCCGCTCCTCGGCGAGCCGCCGGAGCAGGAATATGTCGACCGCATCGAGAAGCTTGTGCTCTCCTTCGACCCCGCGATTCTCGGCGTTCACGACCTGATGGTGCACGACTACGGCCCCGGCCGGGAGGTGATTTCCCTCCATGCGGAAGTTCCTGCGGAGGGCGACATTCTCGCTCTGCACGACATTATCGACAACCTTGAGCACCGCCTGTGCGAAGAGCTCGGGTGTGTCGCAACCATCCACATGGACCCCGTCGTCACAAGCGACCCCCGCGTGGACGAGCTGCGCTATGCCGTCATCGGCGTTTTGGCGGAAATCGACGAGCGCATCTCCATGCACGATTTCCGCGTTGTCTTCGGCCCGTCGCACACGAACCTCATCTTCGACATCGTGCTGCCTTTTGACTACCCGACCTCCGAGGAGGCAATCCGCGAGGACATCGACTCCCGCGTAAAGGCAAAGCTCGGCCCCACCCACTTCACCGTCATCCAGGTGGATCGCACCGCGGTAAAATAAGCGCGCTGAACGGATAAGCAACCAAACAGGCGGTACCCTTGCCGAAGCATATCTCCGAAGGCGGACCGCCTTTTTCATACCTGTCGACGCTCCGACGGCATCGAAGACGACTTGTTTTCGCTTTTCCGATGCCCTTTTCATCCGTGTCACCGATGTGCAGCATCGATAACAGCAAAACCTCGCATTTCCGATGCCTTTTTGGCCCCCAAAAACAGCAGCCGGCATCGACAACAGAGAAAACGCGAAATCCCGATGCCTCCCGGACCAAAAAAAGCGCTCCGAAGGCATCGAAAGCAGCAAATATGCGAAATCCCGATGCCATATCCCTACGAACATAAAAAGGACTGCCGCCCGCGATAACACTCGCCAAAGCGACAGTCCCCTTTATTCTATGCTTGTTCGGCAGAATCAGCGGTTCCGCCTCCTGCGGGGGTTTTTGCAGGAGGCGTCACCGAACTGCACCCCCACGATTACTCTGCAGCAACCGCTGCCATGGTTGCAAGGAAGGTTGTTCCGTCAATCTCACCGGTAAATAATCCCGGAAGAAGATTCACATATGCGGTCTCATGCGCTCTGTCGAAATTGTGGCAGAACATATTCTGGCCGTAGCTGTAAGGAACAAATACATTTGCCGACAGAACCATATCGGCGACGGAGCGGAACAGGCCGTTCACATCGTCTGCTGCGTAGTTGATCGGCCAGGTCGGAAGCGCCTTGCCGTCAAGGAAAGCATACTTGGAAATCAACTGACCGAGCTCTACGGCATACAGAGCCGCTGCTGCCTTGTTTGCGGATGTACCGGAAACGGCAAGCGCCTCGTTTGCGCCGCCGACAAACTGACCGGCGCTGCTCTTAGTACTGTCGATTACCGGGAATTCGCATGCACGGATATCCGCGGTGCAGTCGGCGAACTCCTCGCAGTCCCAATCGCCGCCCATGAAGAATGCTACGGTGCCGTTCTTCAGAGCATTTCTTGCGGTTAAGCCGTCGTCAGCCACCGTCGCTGCATTGGCCGGGAAATACCCGCTGCTTACGAGGTCTGCAAGCAAATCGATAGCTTCCGCCGCATCCGTATTGGTCCAGGTTGCCGCTGCTTCGGGATAGATGTCTCTAAGCGCTGCTGCGCCGCCGTTTTTCAAAACCATAGCGTTCACATACTGCTCGACGCACCACTCCGAACCTGCCGCGCAGCCGAAGGGCGTGATACCCTGCTCAAGAAGCGCATCGCAGCATGCAATCAGCTCTGTGTAAGTGGTCGGAATCGTGTTGTAACCGGCCGCGCGAAGCGCGTCCATATTCACGAAGAGAATGTCGGTGTGAATCGCGTACGGTACGCCGTACTTCTGTCCGCCGAAGGTGCTGCTTTCGCTGACTGCGGAGGAAATCTGACCGGCATATCCGGTAAATGCGCTGTTAAGACCGTACACCTTTCCGGCCTGGACAAGCCCGCCGAGAAAATCGCCGGTCCACACGGCGAAAATGTCAGGAAGATTTCCCGGCGCCGTCGTTTCAAGCTTCTCTTTGTAGGCAAACGCATCCGCTACGGCTACGGAGGTGTCTACCCGGAAATCGATGTTCGGGTAGCGGGTCCGCATCTCTGCAACCGCCCGATTAAAGCTTGCACTGAGGAAGGATCCCTCACCGATGGGACTCCACATCGTAAGCACCGTTCCTGCGGGAAGCTCCGCAAGACTGACCGCTGCCGCGGGCGTATCACCGCTCGCAGGCGTGCTTCCCGGCTTCTTCTGATTTCCGGAGCCGAGGAACGCGGCTGCACACAGCCCGCCGATCACTGCCAACAATACTACTGCCGCTACCGCACGCATTGCCCACACAAGCGTTTTGGAGGACTTTTTTCGTACCTTAAATGCCACCGGAGCCTCATTTTCCGGCGGACTCTTTCTTATTTGAGCCATACTTTTCTCCTTTTCCTGTCGTTCATACTGTTCCTTAGCCTGCATAACTCTACGGAACACTTCGTCATGATCTCTCATGTTTTCCTCTGCCTTTCCGGGCCCCCGTCTTTCCGAACCCTCTCATCTATTCCCCAACTTCATACGAAGCGACTTCTTGGCGCGCTCAAAAAGATGATAGATTCCGGCCGAAGACTTTCCCATGACTTTTGCAATGTCACACAAATCCATTCCGTCATAGAACCTGAGCTTCAGAACGCGGCGGTAATCCGGCTTTAAGTCGTTCATAGCCTCCAACAGCCGTTCCCGTTCTTCCTGCTCCAAAAGAGCTGCTTCGGCACTTCTCTGCCCATACTCCCCACAGACAAGCTCCTCCGAAAGAGGTTCTGTTTCCGGCGGTTTACGCCGTAACCGGTCGATTGCCAGATTTCTGCCGATGGCGTACAGCCATGTCTTGAAGGACGAATGGCCCGAAAAAACCGGTTTCTTCGTCGCCAGTACAATCATGGCTTCCTCGGCGCAGTCCTCGGCATCCGTAAGATTATTGAGATATGTATTCAGATAGAGCGACAGCCCGTCGTAATACAAATCGATAATCTCCCGGAGTCCCTCGTCCTGACCGGCAAGAAAACGGCGGTAGCTACTTGCACCGTTATCCATTGAGACCCCCTCCTTTTTTACTCTTCTGCCCCTTAGACGCAGATTTCGCGACAAATTCGCCGCATTTTCCGAAAAAACATTTCAGCAATATTTCGGCAATTTTGAAAATGTATGACAGGAAAAGAAAAAATCCGGCGGCATGAAACCGAACTTCCGCCGCCGGATAAAGTTTTTTCGATTGAGTCATCCGTGATTCATCATGGAGTTTCATCATTGAACAGAAACCGACAACGGATAACAAAAAAGGAATAACGAACAACTTTTTCATTGAACGCCGACTCATCACTCTTCAAAAAAGCGGAGCTCAATCGACGGAAAATGCTCACAGCTCCACTTTCATGGCAACCGTGCTGTTTACAAGGTCAAGCGCCGTCTGCGCGTCCGCAAGGCGGTCTGCAGTCGCGTCGTACTCCGCCTGAACCGCCGCGATGTCATAGTTCGCATAGCGGTAGTCAATGATGTTGCTCGCCGTGCGGAGTCCGGCCTCCACACGCTCCTTCGGAAGACGGTTCTTCATCGCCGCAAGGCGGTCCTTCTTCCGGGTCAACTGCGGAATCAGAATAAGCATCTCGTCGATGGTGATGTCCCACTTCGGAATCACGGTCGTCGAGTTGAACACATTGATTGCATGCTTCAGCCTGCGAATCTTAGCACAGAGTTCCTCCTCCTTTGCCCGCGTCTGTGCATAGTCATAGTCCGGCCGCACCGATGCGGGATCCTCGGAAATCGCCGCGACATAAGTTTCGCTCATCGCCTCGCGGCTCAGCAAATCGTTCAGTTCGTCATTGAGTTTGCGAAGCAGCTTTGCAGCCTCGGCAGATGTCAGTTTCATGGTTTGTCTCCTCCTTATCCCCGCACGGCGGCAGGGAGCTCGCAAAGCCTCCCGCACGCAAAAAAGCCGTGCCCGCGCGTCTCCCCTCAGTATAGCACAGCACACTGCGGTTGTCACGCACTTTACGGGCACGACTTTGTTTCAAATGGTTGCGTATTCGCTGCGACGGGCCGGACCCGCGCGCTAACGCCTTCTCCGCATTACGGCATCTCGACAATGCCGATGAAAAGCGGGATTCCCGCATCATTTTGAAGCACAAAGAGAAACGGGCGGTCGAGCACAAACTCCACCGTCTCATCCGGAGGCGGCATGGCCCCGGCATAGACAATGGTCGTAAGGGAGGCCGCCTTCACGCCTTCCTCATCAATCTGCACGCGGGCGCTGTGGGTTGCGTCCGAGATATAGAGGCCGGCGCCGTCCTTCGTCAGGCTCGAAAAATCGGCTTTGTCCGGTGCGAAGGCGTCGGTCACTCCGAGCTTCTCAAGCGCTTCCCTCAGATTGCAGTCGGAAGTCACATCGAACTTCGGAACCGCAAACTCAACCCGGCGCTCCGCATAGTTAACGGCCTTGCGCCCCGTAATGAAATCGATTACCTCGGGGTCGGAGAGAAGCTCCTGCGGCGAAGCACCCTCGTCGGGAAGAATGAACAGCATATCCGCGCTGGTTTCCGGATTCGAAACGCCCTTGATTACGGCGCCGAACCGTTCCCCGTAGAAATAGGTCCCGTTATAGACGGTCTCGTGCATGAACTTCTTCGTAACGTCGCCGGAAGCCGCATGGAACACGGCGTCCTTCGTGTTCTCCTCCTCAAAGATGCCTTACTGTAAGCGGCGTCGCCCATTTTTCCGTGAAACGACGAGGCGTGATAATACTTCGCGAGATTCTGCAGAAGCGCTGCGTTGTAGCTCGTATCGTTGCGAAGCCACAGCGACGCCGCGGGAAGGCTTTTCGTAACACCGTCATCGATATACGAAGCCGTCCAGAGCGCGTCCGCGCGGGCTCGCAAATCCGCCGCATCGCCTGCCCCGAGAAGCTCGAGAATCTGGGCTCTCGTGTTGCCGCCTGCGGTCTCCCCGAGCATGCCGAGCGCAAGATAAATGTTGATCGGCGAGTATACCTTGTTTTCTCCGGGTCCTCCCTTAAGCAGTACGGGAAGACTCTTCTCCACCCACGCATTGACGCCGGCAAGGGCTTTCTCGCTGCCGTATTCCGTCAACTTCTGATGTCTTTTCCGAAGCGAATCAAGCCACTCGTCCATATCGTCGGCATCGCCTCCGGTGTAAACTCCGGAGTCCCCGAGCGGGCTCTCCACCATCTTCGGGTATTCGGCCTCCGCCAGCGCAAATTTCGCATACACCGGCTTGTTTAAAAGAATCGGCCGCAAAATGACCGCCGCAACAACCACGGCCGCCGCAACGCCGGCCGCAATTCCCGCAAACAGTCGAAATTTACTCTTTTTCCCCCGGGGACTCTTTCCGCCCTTCCGAAGGTTCTTCTCGCTCCGATCCAGAACCTTCTCGTCGATTCCGCTCATCGCATCAAACAACTCCTCTGCCTTCATCGTCAGACTCCTTTCTTTTTTCTCGTCCGAAAATCCCCCGCTACAAAAGCTGCTCCTTCGTAAGATACTCCCGGAGTTTACTTCTTGTCCGGTTTAAAATCACACTCACATTGGTCTGCGAGAGGCGGTATCCCGCCGCAATCTCCTTCACGCTCTGCGCGAAGAAATAGCGCCTTGTGAAAATGTCGCCCTCCCGCTCCGGAAGCCCGTTCACAAACCCGCGAATCGCCTCGGAAAGCTCCTCGGCGAGCACTCCCGACTCCGTGTTTTCGCTTCCCGCGACGGTCTCCTCAAGCTCCGCCAGAACAAGCGAAACCTCGCCTCCGCCGCGCTTTGCCGCGGTCTCGGCCCGCCGTCGGTTGATTGCAAAATTGCGTGTGATTTTTGCTAAAAACATGGAAAATACCGTCGGTCTCGTCGGCGGAATCGCATTCCACGCCGAGAGCAGCGTATCGTTGACACACTCCTCGGAATCCTCCTCGTTTCCGAGGATGCGAAACGCAACCGTATGGAGATACCTCCCGTATTTTTCACTTGTGTATTCAAGTGCCTTCTGCTCGCGATCAAAAAGCATCCCGATGATTTTGTCATCCTCCATCACAATCCTCCCGCTGCGGTTGCCGGCCGGGCCCGCAGTTCTTCTCTCACTCTATACGACACGGTTTTTCGCAAAGTCTTACAACATTTTTCGAAAAATGTTCGCTAAGTTGAATGTCAAACTAATTTCTGGTTTGATATCGACTCTCCGTTTTTGCACGACTAACTTCCGATTCCGTCGCCCTTCGCGTCGCAGCGCGCACGGCATTTTCTCCGGATGATCCGGCGTCCCGATACCGATTGCCATTATCCTATTATAGCGGATAAAAAAACACAGAGCAACCGCTTTGCGGCAATTGCTCTGTGTTTTGTTTCCTTCCTTCACGGCCGGGTTTCGAACCGAACTCCGGGCCGGATTGTGTCCCGTTCCCCTTCTCAGAACGGTCTCGTGTCCGGGTCACTGGACAGCCCAACGCATCCCGTAAGCGAAGCGATCCGCTGTACATCTGCCTCCTCAAGTTCAAAATCGAACACCTTGAGATTCTCTTCGATGCGCGCCGGCGTCACCGACTTCGGCAGCGGCAGATAGCCTCTCTGCAGACTCCATCGGATACAGATTTGCGCAATGGAGTATCCCTTGCAAGTGATTGCTTATTTCACGTATTTGTCGATCAGTGCCTGAAGGATGGCGGGATCGTCACAGGTGTACGTGCGATTCGGGTCATCACCGAAGCCACCGATGGATATTTCGTTCTGAGCGAAGAGTGTCTCCCGGAAATTTCCTCCCTCCAGCAGAGCACTCACCTCACGGTAGAGCGCTTCGAACGCTTCCGGAGCGATAACTCCTTTGAAGGTTTTTTCACCATTCTCATCGTAAGCAACCATCAGCCACTTGTCTTCCACCCCGTAGAAGCCGGCGGAAGCTTTGCCGATTTTAACAGTAATATCCCGGACATCCCAGAGCGGATCGTATTCGACAAAGGTGTAGTTTACCCCGTCCCAGTATTCCTTCTGGATCAGGTCGCCGGCCGTCCACTCATCAAAATGCACATCCGCCCAGGAGCCCTTGACTACATAGATTTTACAGGGTTTATAGGCGAATCTGGTAGGCTCATTGACCCTCTTGTACATGGACCAGTTGGCTTCGTAGAACTCTCTGGTGTATTTGGCGAAAATCTGCCAACCGACCTTCTCATTCAGACGAATGCTGAAATTCTCCGGAGCGAAGAGCGCCTCCATATAAACCTGGTTGTTCTTCGGCGAATCGATATCACAGTTGGCCAGGCACTCCATCAGTTGATACGGCACCTCGCCGTTGGGCAACACCAGGTTATGGAGCTTCGTCATGATTGTGGGGGCAGTTCCCGTGAACGGTACCGTTGCCCGTATAATGGTAACATCTCTTGTGAGGACGTCTGCATTCTGCGGCATCACAAAGGAATGCAGGTGCGGCAGTTCGCTCATGGAGTAGTTGTTAATCAGCGTAACCTTCTCCGGTGCCTCAAAGCGCACTTCCTTAACCCAGCTCTGTTCGCCGAATGCATTACTCTCAATCCCTTCACACCTTGCGGGAATCACAAGAATTCCCGTATTTTTCATGGCGTCATCCAGCGGGTAATTGAAGCCGACAATCTGATTTTCTTCCCACTCAAATATCGATTCCCAGTTGTAGCTGTCCACGTCGATTGTCGGCACAGCTGTAGGCGTGGGTAGCGATGCGGGATTGTATTCGCCGCCCTGCCCTGAGGGATCGCCCCCGTCATTTGCATCGGGATCCGCATCCGGATCCACATCCGAATCGCCGTTCGAAAGCACGGTGTTCCCGCCGTCGCTCCCCTTCTTTCCGTTTCCGGAATCCTTGTCCCGGTTCATCAAAACAATTGCACCGGCGACAGCCGCGCCGAGCACGATAATTCCCACCAAACTGATTATAAACTTTTTCATTGCGATACCTGTCCCTTTCTTTATCACTCCCGAAGCAATACTGCTTCCTGCTGCGGAGGCAGCTTTTTTCGATGCGGACAGTTCGACAAGCGAAGCAGACATGGGCCGGAAGGGCGCCGCTTCTGCCTCTTTCATAAACAACAGCGTCAAGAACGGCAACGCCACGGTGTACAGCTTCGTATTCGTTTCTTTCTCATAGTTCTCTACCTCCTTCTTGATTTTCATTCTTGCAAAACCAAGACGCCACAGAACGGTTCCCTGAGGAATCCCCATTGCCTCTGCTATCTCCTTCGTGCTCATGTCGTCGAAGTAGAACAAAATGATGGTCCTCCGGACATCCTCCGACAATGCCTTCGTGATGAGGTCCATGATAATTTTCCGTCTCTCCTCGGACTCCGCAGCGGCCTCCGGCAGAAAATCCTCGGGAACATACTCGAGGTCGTCGAAAAATTCCTGCTCCACGGCTTCCGTCTTCGTCCTCGAGAGAAGATTCAGACATTTTCGGGCACAGATTTTCTTCAACCACGGCACGACCTTCGTCTTGTCCTGCAGCGAGTCGTAGGATTCCAACAGCGTCACGAAAGTATCCTGCACGACATCCTCGGCGTCAGCCTCGTTCTTCAGAAGCGCAACGGCCGTCCAATACACCGCGCGATAGGCTTCGTTGTAGATTTTTTCACATTCTTTCGGCGTCATTTGTCTGCCTCCTTATCCGCATCTATTCTATAGACACATAGCGAAAGGGAATTATTTGCTTGTTTGGAAAAGTTTTTTTGTTTTTCGAAAATTTTCGGAAAATGCACGGACCTGCTCTTCGCCCGTGCCCCGCGTAAGGCTTGCATCTTGCACACTCCTCGGATATACTGTAGAAAATGACGCCGCGCTGCGGCAAAACGGAGGTGCTCTCATGATTGCAATCGTCACCGGTGCAAGTTCGGGAATCGGGTATGAAGTATGCGCGCAGCTGCGCGACCTCGGCTACATCGTCTATGGCTTAAGCCGCCGCGGCACGGCCCCCGAGGGCGTAAACGGCTGCGTCTGCGATGTCACAGATGAGACGGCTGTGAAAGCCTGTATCGACGGGATTGCCGCTGCCAACGGGCGCATCGACCTCCTGATTGCCAACGCCGGCATGGGAATCTCCGGCCCCATCGAGCTGACCTCCGACGCCGACGCGCGCAACCTCATTGATGTCAATTTCTACGGCCAGTGGTATGCCGCAAAAGCCGTCCTTCCCTATATGCGCGCGCAGGCAGGCGCGGCAGGCAGCGCTGTCAAACCCGGAACCATCGTGTTCACAAGCTCCGTAGCTGCGCCGATTGCCATCCCCTATCAGGCATTTTACTCCGCAAGCAAAGCCGCCGTCAACTCTCTTGCGCTTGCACTTCGCAATGAAGTCAGCGGATACGGTATTCGCGTATGCGCCGTCATGCCGGGCGACTCCGGTACCGGCTTCACCGACGCGCGCCGCAAAACCGCCGGCTCCGACGCGTATCCCCGCTGCGAGCGCGCCGTATCCTCCATGGAGAAGGACGAGCGAAACGGAATCGCACCCGCAAAGGTTGCCTCCGTCATCGTCCGCGCCGCAGGCAAGAAAAATCCGGCGCCTTTGTATGTCGCCGGATTCAAATATCGTTTATTGCTTACATTGTACAACATTTTGCCTGCCCGCCTCGCCGTCTGGCTTGTCGGAAAGGTATATTGACCGCACCCTCCGGCGCTCACATAATCATCATATACACATGAATTGCAAAGCCGATGTAGACGAAGGCCAGAATCAGCACGCCGCCTCCGACGATTTTTCCTGCGGGCTTGCCTGCCAGCAAACGGTACACTTTCGGCCCGAGGAACAATAGCCCGAGGACATAAACAATCGGAAAGATTCCGATGATAATCTCGTAAAGGCTAATCCGCGTTGCAAGCAAATCGATATACCGGTCCGTCTCACCGGAAAAACTCCGGGCAGCAGCTTCCACCATCTGCCTCCTTGCCCCTGCTATCGCGCTCTGTACCTTCTCTTCGGGCGTCCGCACATAACCCTCGACAGTCACGCCTTCCTGGCTCGCAGCGGTACCGTTTTCAAAATTTTCCTCACACCAGTTCTTGTCGGCACGCACCACGGCAAATGTCGAAAAATCTCTGGAAAACACCATGAAATAGTACTCATTGCCCATCGGCACAAAATTCACCCGATGCGTGTAGGTAAAAATATCGGTCGCATAATACGCCTGAAATTTCGTCCAGGTCCCCTTCTCGAGCTTGATATCACGCTCGATTTTCTGCTCCTTCACATTCGCCCTTCGGACAAGCGTCCGAACCCCGACAAAACAGCAAAACAGAAGCGCTGCCAAAACTAAAGCAATGCAAATGATCGGCCCGATTTTCGAAGACTTCCTGCCACCGGCGGAATTGTTCCCGCCCTCCGGCTTCCCCTGTCCGGCGGGATTGTTCCCGCCTTCCGGCTCCCCCTGTCCGACGGACATCTCCGCTGTCGTTTCCGCTGTCTGCGCCGTCGTCGACGCAGCCGCCTCTGCCGTATCGCTTCCGTCCGACACAACCGCCTCTGCCGTATCGCTTCCGTCCGATGTATCAGGCGTCGTGCTTTCGGTATCCTGCGTCATGTTTTCCGCATCCCAATCCATCACACCCTCTTTTCCGTGCAGAATCCGTATGACCGCTGCACATTTTTCTCGTAAAAACAAAATTCCGAACAAACGCATCTTCTCTGCCTGTTCGGAATCCCGTGAAACGTTCCAGCCGGGAATCGAACCCGGAGCTAGCGCTTAGGAGGCGCTTGTTTTATCCATTAAACTACTGGAACAAAATATTCGCTTCACACGACTCACCAATTATACCGCAACTTCGGAAAAAGGTCTATGCCTGATTTGCAAATCGAAAAACTTTCTCGCGGGCCTTGTCGCCCCTGTCCGAAAAAGAACCTCTGTCTCAAAAATCGAAGGCCGGTTCCGTCCGACAGCGAATCTGTCTTTTCCTTCAAACCCGGGAGCACTGCCTCATTCGGAAAATGAACCTGCCGCCTGCCTTGTACAGACGAAACGGCTCTCGAAAGCCTGTGCATGAATAATTCAGACATTTTCTCGAAAACCGCGCAATAATCTTGCGAAATTCGGCGTTTTCCTGTCAATAATGTGTTACTTTTACATTCGCTTTGCAGGACTGTTTTTACGGTTGTTTTCAACCTGTTGTATTGTAAAGCAGTATAAACACTATATATTGCAGTGGTTTTTGGGGCTTGCCGCGCCGTTTGCGCGCTTGCCGGATTGCGTATATCGCAATATATCACGCTACGATTGCAATTTGTTTTGCCGGATTTGGGGCGTTAATCGGTGATTTGTTGCGACAAACTGCGTAGTATTATGCAGTATCGTTGTATATTTAAGCTTTGACAAAATCGGGCTTTTCGCACTCTTTGCAGAACGTCTCGCCGACCTATCGGGTGTTCAAAGCCTCGTGCATCGAGGTCGCTTCGTCGAGCACTTCCTTCTCCTCATCAGAGAGAATGACATAAGTGTTGCCCTTGATGACTTCCTTGACGTAGGTGTAGCAGCCATCGCGGTTGTGCATGCTTGTCATGATGAAGCCGTCATTGTCGTCGTTCAGGAGGCAGAGGCTGTAGCTGAGCTTTCCGCCCATCTCGGCGAAAGCATCATATCGCTTCACGGAAATCTTTTTGAACGAAGTATCCCTCGCGTCCTCCAACAATTTGATTCGCGAAATCGCGTCAGTAATCTGGCTCTTGTTCGAGTCAATCTCACGAAAGCGCGACAATACGCGCTCCTCCAAACTCTTGCCGTTTGCACCGCGCATGAACTTGCGGTACTTCGTCGCGAGCTGATTGTACTTCATGATCATCACGAAAAATGCAATCAACAGAAGCAGCATAACCACCAGCATTCCGACGACAAGATATTCCAAATCAATTCCAAGTCGATCGAGCATTGTTCTCCCTCATTTTCCTATAGTTTCCGGAGCAGCTCCGGATGATTGTCGCTCCCGGGAAATCGGTCCCGGCGTATTGTTCCTGCCCTACAGCGAAACCCCGAGCAATTCGAGAAGGCGCTCGAACTCATCGAGCGAATAATAAGCAATCTCAATCTTGCCTTTGTTTCCTTCCTTGCCGGCAATCGTCACCTTGGTTCCGAGAGCCTGCTTCAGTTTCTCTTCATAACGGGCATATTCACGCTCGATTGTAGCTGCGTGGTCATCCTTCTTTTTAGCCGGCTTCTTTGCCGGATTCAGAAGTTTTTTGACATAGCTCTCCGTATCACGGACGCTCATGCCGTCCGCAAGAATCTTCTCTGCGACCTCGTATTGCTGATCCTTCGACGCGAGAGCAAGAAGGGCTCTTGCGTGTCCTGCGGAGAGAGATTTGTCGATAATCATCGCCTGCACACGGTCATCCAGCTTCAGAAGCCGAAGCGAGTTGGTTATGGTCGTGCGGTTTTTCGACACTCTCTCCGCGACCGTCTCCTGGGTGAGCGAATACTCCTCAATCAGCTTGCGGTATGCAACCGCCTCCTCAATCGCGTTCAGATTCTCGCGCTGCAGGTTCTCAATCAACGCAACTTCATAGAGCTCCTGCTCGGAATAGTCACGAATCAACACCGGAACCGTCTTAAGTCCGGCCTTCATAGCCGCGCGCCAGCGGCGCTCTCCGGCGATAATCTCGTAAGTCTTCTCCCGCTTGCAGACAATCAGCGGCTGTATCACGCCGTGAAGCTTAATGGATTCCGCGAGCTCCTCAAGTGCAGCCTCGTCAAACTGGCGACGCGGCTGGTCGCGGTTCGGCTCAATCTTGGAGATTGCAACCATTGTTTCACGTGAAACATCTTCCTTCTCGGGCTCCACCTGTTTGGCAAGTTCCCGGTCCATTTTCTTGGAAATCAACGAATCAAGCCCCATTCCGAGGCCGCCTCTCTTGGCCATAGCTCCCTCCGTATACGCTTACTTGCGAAGCAGCTTCTTACGCTTCACAAGCTTCTTGCCGTTTTGCTTCAATACTTCAACCGTGAAATCGCGGTACGCCTGCGCGGCCTGCGATCTCTTATCGTAAAATATAATCGGCATTCCGTAGCTCGGCGCCTCTGCAAGGCGAACCGCTCTCGGGATAACCGTTCGATAAATCTTCTGGTTCAGATTGTTGTAGACATTTTCCACCACCTGGGCGGAAAGGTTAGTTCGATTGTCATACATCGTAAACAATACGCCGTCTACCGTGAGCTTCTCGTTTGTGCGGTCGCGGATAATCTCGATAGTATCGAGCAGCTGCTTTAAGCCCTCCAGTGCAAGAAACTCGCACTGCAGCGGAATAATCAGAGAATCCGATGCGGTAAGAGCATTACAGGTGAGAGTGTTCAGCGAAGGCGGGCAGTCGACGAGAATGAAGTCATATTGCGATCGAAGCGACGACAACGCATTGGCCAGAATATAGTTTCGGTCGTCAAATTCAACGACTTCCACCTCGGCGCCGGCAAGATCGAGCGTAGAAGGAATCAAATCGATTCCCGCATACCTGGTCGGGATGACACATTTGGATGCCTCTGCCTTCCCGGTGAAAAGCTCATATGTGGAAAATTCCTGCTCGTCCTTATTAATTCCGAGACTCGTAGTGGAATTTCCCTGCGGGTCGATGTCGACAATCAGGACATTCATGCTGTATTCAGCAAGGCACGCCGCCAGACTTACTGTAGTGGCTGTCTTACCGACGCCGCCCTTTTGGTTCGTAATGGAAATAATCTTCCCCATATCACGCCTCCGACACATCATTCACAAAGCACCGACCGGAGCAAAGTAACTTTTCAGCTCTTAGATAAAGCTGTCTCATCGCCGTCCGATGCAAGTCCAAGTATACCA
This sequence comes from uncultured Lachnospiraceae bacterium, assembly GCA_902798585.1. Classification (GTDB taxonomy): domain Bacteria; phylum Bacillota; class Clostridia; order Lachnospirales; family Lachnospiraceae; genus ISDg. Next base: position 17,809 of record CADBXF010000007.1, on the reverse strand, counting down.
CAGAAGAACAAAAAGCGCCACTACAAGATGTGGCTGCTTTTTTGTACACATATACCAAAATTATATCAAAGTCCGTCCCGGGCAAGATGTTTCACGTGAAACATCTCAACCGTGAGACATATATTTCTCCGCACAAAGCATCATACAATCGCACCTTCATCGGCATCATATAATCGGAGCCTTCATCGGTTTGCCGCCGCCCCGGGGATACTTTCGGTCCGTAAGCTTCTCCTTGCGGACGACAACAAGGCTTCTTCCGAGATCGCTCTGCGGAACGCGGAAGGAGACAATCTCCGGCGCGCCGCCGCCAAGCGTTGAAATTGCCTTTCCTGCTTCGGCAATCTCTTCGCCGCTTTCTGCGGATTTGTATGCGACAAGCGCCCCGCCCTTTTTCACAAAAGGAATGCACAGCTCTGCAAGTGACGCCATTCTGGTGACTGCCCTTGAAACACACAAATCATATTTTTCGCGATAGCCGTCCGTCCGGCTTAGCTCTTCCGCGCGTCCGTGAACACAGCCCACATTTGCAAGACCGAGCTCGCCGGTAACCTCCGTGAGGAAACGGACTCTCTTCGCAAGTGCGTCCATAAGTGTTATCTTTAGATTCGGGAAAAAGATTTTAAGCGGAATTCCGGGAAAACCTGCGCCGGTTCCGATATCAATGATTGTCATTCCCGCTTCAAGTCGATCTGAAGGAATCGCCTTCACAAGGCACAGACTGTCGAGAAAATGCTTGACGCAGACATCCTCATACTCTGTGATTGCTGTCAGATTCATGACCTCGTTCGTCGCAATCATGCGCTCATAATAGCGGTGCAGCAGAGTCAGCTTTTCTTCGTCCGGAGCAAGCCCGAGTTCCTCAAGTCCCTGAATCAAAATCTCATCGTTGTACATAGGTCCTCCGCAAGTCGAATTCACAGTCCACGGAAAGCAACAGCATCATGTTTCACGTGAAACATTTCCGAGCCAGACAAGCAACACCGAAATGTCCGCCGGCGACACGCCGCTTATGCGGGACGCCTGCCCGACATTTTCCGGGCGAAACTTCTGAAGCTTCTGGCGCGCTTCAAGCCGCAGCGAAGGTATCGCAGTATAGTCGAGATCCGCCGGAAGTCGTCTTGACTCAAGCTTTTTAAAATGCTCCACCTGCTGTCGCTGTCTCTCGATATATCCCTCGTACTTTATCTCGATTTCTACTTGTTCTATAACAGCTGCGTCAAGTGTCGGCCGCTCAGGATCGAGCGGAGCAAGCATCTCGTAGGTCATTTCCGGCCTGCGAAGAAGCTCCGCAAGGCTCGTTCCTGTGCGAAGCTCGGCGCTGCCTATTTTGCGTAAATATTCACACACGCTTTCGGAGGCGCCCAAAATCACCCCGTTTAGGCGTGTCAATTCCTCTGCAATTGCATCGCGCTTTTTTACGAACAAATCGTACCGCTCATCGGAGATCAGGCCGACACGATGTCCGATTTCCGTCAATCTAAGGTCTGCGTTGTCCTGGCGAAGCAACAGTCGGTATTCCGCGCGGCTTGTCATCATGCGGTAAGGCTCGCGCGACTCCTTGGTCACGAGGTCGTCAATCAGCACCCCGATATATCCCTGCGACCGGTCGATGACAACCGGGTCGCGCTTAAGCAGCAAAAGCGCTGCGTTCATTCCCGCAACCAGGCCCTGTGCCGCGGCCTCCTCATAGCCGGAGCTGCCGTTTGCCTGTCCTGCGCTGAAAAATCCGTGAATCGTCTTGCACTCAAGCGTCGGCTTCAGCTGCGTCGCATCCAGGCAGTCGTACTCGATTGCATAGGCGTTCCGCACAATCTTCGCATGCTCCAGCCCGCGGATGGAGCGATACATGCGAATCTGAACCTCCTCCGGAAGGCTCGAGGAAAGCCCCGAGAGATACATCTCGTTTGTGTACTCTCCCTCCGGCTCGATAAATACCTGATGCCGTTCCTTGTCCGGAAAGCGCACGACCTTGTCCTCAATGGACGGGCAGTAGCGCGGCCCCGTGCCCTTGATATCGCCGGAGAAAAGCGGCGAGCGATCGAGGTTTTCGCGTATGATTTCATGTGTGGTTTCGTTGGTATATGTCAGGTAGCAATCCACCTGTTCGCGCGCAATGTCCTCCGCACGGTTTGTAAAAGAGAACGGCACTACCGGCTCATCGCCCTTCTGCACGGTCATCGCATCGTAATCGATGGTTCTTCCGTCAATTCGCGCGGGCGTTCCGGTTTTGAACCGAAGCACGGAAAGTCCTGCCGCGACCAGCGAGTCCGTAAGCTTCGTGGCGCGCGGAAGGCCGTTCGGCCCGGTGTATTGGCTGACCTCGCCGTAAATGCATCGCGCATTCAAATACACGCCGGAGCACAGGATTGCGGCACGGCAGGGGAAAATGCCTCCCGACGCAATCTTCACTCCCGTCACTTCCTTTGTGCCGTCGGCAAGCTCCCTCCAAAGAAGGTCGGTCACCTCGGCCTGCTTCAGCGTCAAATGTTCCTGGTTTTCCATCACCCTGCGCATCGATGCCGTGTACCGCTGCTTGTCCGCCTGCGCGCGCAGCGAGTGCACCGCAGGTCCCTTTGAGCGGTTCAGCATTTTGCTTTGGATGTATGTGCGATCGATGTTTTTGCCCATCTCGCCGCCGAGCGCATCCAGCTCGCGTACGAGATGTCCCTTGCTCGTTCCTCCGATGTTCGGGTTACAGGGCATTAACGCGATTGTGTCCGCGCTCACCATAAAGACGATTGTCTCAAGCCCGAGGCGCGCGCAGGCAAGAGCCGCCTCGCATCCGGCATGTCCGGCTCCGATCACGGCCACATCGTAAGAATCACACTGGTATTCCGGGATGTTCATTCGTTCTCTCCGTTATCTGTCATTTCCTCCGGCAGCAGGCTTCCGCAGCCACCGCCGGTCGTATCTTCATCGTAAAATAACCCTGCTGTCGTCTCATTTGCCGAGACAGAATTCGGCAAATATCGCATTGATCACATCCTCGTCGGGCTCCTCGCCGAGAATCCTTCCGAGCGCTTCGTATGCCGCCGTGAGATCGATGGTGTAGAAGTCCTCGGACATTCCCGCATCGATGCTCTCCTGTACGCGCGCAAGGCTGTCCCTCGCCGCAATCAACTCCTGCTTATGGCGCTCCGAGGTAATCAGGCACTCCTCATCCGCACGAAGCCGCTCCGCGAAGAACATTTCGGTGATGCGTTCCTCAAGCGCTTCGATTCCCTCGCCGGTCTTTGCGGAAATCATAATCGGGTCTGTCGCCGTATTTGCCTCTCTGTGCCCGTCGACATCGCCCCGTTTGCTTTCACAGGCATATTGTCCTTCGCCCATGCTCTCGTCAACCAGCGCACCGATTTCCGCTGCACTTACTGCCGGCGGCAAATCGGATTTGTTTAAAAGCGGAATCATCGGCTTGCCCTTGCACGACGCCAGAATAAGACGGTCAGCCGGGTCAATCGGCGCCGAGGAATCCGCGACATATAAAATCAGATCCGCGGAAGCTGCAGCTTCCTTTGCTCTCGCCACGCCGAGCGCTTCAACGACATCCGTCGATTCCCGGATACCCGCCGTATCCACGAGAAGAAGCGTAATTCCCCGCAGGTTCACTTCCTCGGTGAGCGTATCCCGCGTCGTTCCGGCAATCTCCGTAACGATGGCCCGATCCTCCTGCAGCAGGGCATTGAGCAGCGAGCTCTTGCCCGCGTTCGGTCGGCCGACAATCACGGTTCGTATGCCTTCTTTAATGCGTCTTCCGTCGTCTGCGGTTGCAAGCAGTCTGCAGATGCGCGCCGACTGTGACTCCGTATTTTTCCGCATCGTCGTATCAAATCCGTCGAAGCTCAGGTGCTCCGGATCGTCCAATGTCGCCTCTATCTGCGCGATTTCCCGAAGCAGTTCGCCGCGAATCTCCGTGATTTCGGCCCGCTCCCGGCCGCCGAGCTGGCGGACGGAATTGCGCAGAGCAAGGTCATTTTTCGCGGAAATAATGCCTGCGACAGCCTCTGCCTGGCTTAAGTCAATTCGTCCGTTTAAGTATGCGCGCTTCGTAAATTCTCCGGGCTCCGCAAGTCGAGCGCCGGCATGAAGCACGGCTTCCAAAACGCGCTTTGTCACCAACACGCCGCCGTGACAATCAATCTCCACCGTGTCCTCCCGTGTGTATGTACGGGGAGCGCGCATGACAAGAAGCATCACCTCGTCGATGATGCGCCCGTTTTCCGGGTCTGCGATTCGCCCGTAGTGTACGGTGTGGCTCTCATAGGCCGATACATCCGTCCTCTGCGCGGCTCCTGCGCAAAATACACGCGACGCCACATTCACGGCCTCAGGACCGCTGATTCGGACAATCCCGATACCCGAGGGAGAAAGCGCCGTGGCAATCGCGGCAATCGTGTCATTTTCCGTTTGTATACGCATGCCTGCGCCTCCTTTCCGAACCTTTGCGCGCACAGAGTATTCGGGCTTTCCGGGCTTTCGCGCCGCCCGGGTATTTTCAAGAAAACAAGGGAATTGCGTCATCCGCAATTCCCTCACCCTCCGAAGCTGTCTTCGTCTCACATTGCGCTGCGGCATCGGCCGCACCGCGCTATCAGTTGTTGTTCTGCTCCGCTGCCTGCTGTGCCTTCTCGGCTGCTTTCGCTTCCTTGTAGGCTGCGTAGTCCTTCATGTAGTCCTTGCTGTAATCCGGCGAATTCGCATCGCTCTGGAAACGCTTCTTGTCGAAACGGTTGTCATTGTAACGACCGTATCCGCCGCGGTTGTTGCCGCCCTTGTTGCCGTAGCCGCCCTTGCCGCCGCGATTTCCGTAACCGCCGCGATTGTTGCCGCCGCGGTTGCCGTAGCCGCGATTGCCGTAGCCGTTGCCGTAACGGTTGTTGTAGCGGCGCTCCTCATACGGTGCATCCGCTCTCATGCTTACGATAACCTTGCGGTAAGGCTCCTCGCCCTCGCTGTGCGTCTCCACATAGCGGTCTCCCTGAAGAGCAGCATGAATGATGCGTCTCTCATAGGGATTCATGGGCTCAAGCGCAACGCTTCTGCGCGAACGACGAACGCGCATGGAAATGTTCTTCGCGAGATTCTCGAGCGTGGACTTGCGTCTCTCACGATAGTTCTCGGTATCAAGCTTAATCTTGTAATACTGATTGCAGGCACGGTTTACAACAAGGCTGGTCAGATACTGAAGAGCGTCCAGCGTCTGGCCGCGCTTGCCGATCAGAGAGCCCATCTCGGTGCCCTCGATATTGATGTAGATGTTGCCCTCTTCCTCGTTTACCTCAGCGGAAACCTCAGCCGAGAGATCCATCACCTTCAAAATCTTGCAGATAAAATCAACAGCAACCTCCGAAGGAACCGAACCGTTGTCCGCAGCGTCCTTGCCGACAGCCTCGGCAATCAGCTCCGCAGCGGTGGCCGCAGCATCTGCCGCGCCCTCGTTACCCTCGCATGCAACGCGAATCTTCACACTCTTAAACAGACCGAAGAAACCGCTCTTTTCCTCTTCCAACACTTCCACCGTCAGTTCATCCGCCGAGCAACCGAGCTCCTGCGCCGCAGCTGCTTTGGCGTCTTCCAGAGTCTTCCCTGTATATTCCCGATATTCCATTTTTACTGATCCTCGTCTCTTTTCAAAATGTTGGCGATTGCGGAAATGCCGACGGAACCGTTATTTTCCGCTGCCTTCTTAGCCAACTCGTCCTTCTTCTCTGCAGAAATCCGACCGGTCTCGCTGCTCTTGCCGCCGGACTTTGCGTCGGAAGACTTCTTCTCATTCTTAGCGGAACCGATCTTCGAGGTATCAATCGACGCAATCGACTTCGTGCTCTTGCGTGCGATCTCGGCCATTCCCTCCTTCTTGGAGTAAACGCCGTACTTCTCATTGCGCTCCGCGATTTTCGCCTGATTTTGCGCCACGATATCTTCGATGTTGTAGCGCTCCAGGTACTTGTTAACCGAAATCTGCTGAACAATGGTTACAGCACTGCTGACAACCCAGTAAATGCCGACACCGATAGGCATAAATACGCAAAATACACCGGACATAATCGGAAGGATGGTGTTCATTGCACCCATACCCGGCATCTGCTCGGATTCCTTATCCTTGTCGTCCTTCTTCTTGGCCGTCGTGAGCTTTCCGGTCAGGTACTGCAGCAAAAATGCAAGAATCGGAAGCAGAATCGCCGGAAAATGATATCCCGGTGCGTCCAGAATGTTGTATTTGCCGAGACTGTTGACCTTCAGAATCTTCGAGATGTCCGAATCTTTGTTAGCCATTGCAGTCTTAAACGAACCCGACTGCGCAAGCCGGTTCCACTCGTCCACAAGGCTGTTTCCTTCCTTGTCGGTCGAAGTCAAAACCTTGCCGCTGCGGAAATCATCCCAGACCGCCGTATTGTACACGGAGAAGATATCAATCAAATCCGTATTCGTAAAATTCGTGTCGGTATTCTTCTTGTCGCGGGGAGTTACACCCTCCGCCTTGTAAAACTCGTAAATTGCTTTGGTGATATCCTTGTCGCTGAAATCAGCGTCCTCGTCGCCGATTGCCGTCACGGAACTCGCAACATTATTGTAGAGCGCCTTGACATCCGTTACATATGCGGGCACCGCATAAATCACGCGGTACAGTGCGATGATGATCGGCAGCATAATCAAAATGGGAAGGCATCCGCCGAACGGGCTCGAGCCGTACTTCTGATAAATCGCCTGCTGCTCCATCGTGTAGCGCTGCATCGCCTCACGGTCAGACCGGTCGACACCGCGGTATTTTTCCTGAAGAGCCTTGATCTCCGGCGTAATCAATGCGGAAACCTTTGCAAACTTCTGCTGTTTGATTGTGAGAGGAAGCATGAGCATCTTCACGACAATCGTAAATACCACGATGCAAAGTGCAATATTCGGGATGCCGAATGCGGCAACCAGTTTGTAAATTGCATTGAGGATCATTCCCATGACCCAGGCAAACGGCTTGAGAAGTCCGCCGACCTGCGTCAGAAAAATCAAATTCATCTATGGTCCTCCTTCGTTACGGCACCGGGTCATAGCCCCCCTTATGAAAAGGATGACACCGCAAAATCCTCCGGATTGCGAGGTATCCTCCCTTCAATGCGCCGTACTTTTCAATTGCTTCCATCGCGTATTGGGAACATGTAGGCGTATAAATGCAACAGGGCATCTTCTTAAGCCCCGAGAGATGTCTTCTGTAAAATCGGATCAAACCGAGCAATATCCGCTTCATACCGTAATCCCCAGCAGTCCCGCGACATGCAAGACCGCCTCCGTAATCTCTGCCTGCGTCCTGCCGACGCATGTCCTTCGTGCGATGACGATGATGTCCAGCCCGATGCCGAACTTCTCACCGTTGCGTCGCAAGCTCTCTCGAATCAATCTTCTCACACGATGCCGTACGACACTGTTTCCGATTTTCTTGCTTGCGACAATACCTATTCGATTTTCCGACAGGCCGTTCCCGTTCACATACATGACGAGATACCTGTTTGCGCGGGAATTGCCGGCGTCATACACCGAGGAAAACTCCCGACCTTTGTGCAATGAATGTACCATGGCAAACCGTTCCCTTCACAAAAGAGAAAGGTCACAATCGCTGCGACCTTAAGCGGAAATGGTATGTCTGCCCTTGGCGCGTCTTGCGGAAAGAACCTTTCTTCCGTTGGCCGTCAACATTCTCTGACGGAAACCGTGAACCTTTGCACGGCTCTTCTTCTTCGGCTGAAACGTCATCTTCATGGCGATTACCTCCTTTTTCCCTTAATAACTCCGGAGAGTTTTTTCTATTCGTGATACCCTGATTCGGGGTACTTCCTTCGGAAACACCTATTTTCGGGCATACTGCGACACCTATTATAGTGATTTTGCCGCATGGCGTCAAGGATTAATTTTGCGCTCACACACAAAATAAAAGCCGCAGACGGGCGTTTTCCCGCGGAGGAAACATTTTTACTTCCTTATATAAATATATGCGCTTTTTTTCTTGCGCATTTGCGACTTTTTTGATATAATAAATTGTGGCTTTTTACGGCCTTTTTTGCGACGACACCACAAAATGTTGGGTCAGACGAAAATCGCCGCGAATTTCGCCCCTGGGAGGTTTACACATGTATTCAAAACAGGTCCTTGAGGACCACTGGGAACAGATTCTCGACCAAACCCGTGTGGATTACAATATTACAACCGTATCTTACAATACATGGCTTGTCCCGCTTCACATCTACGATATCGAGGACAACATTCTTACCATCGTGGCCGAGGAGCCGATTAACTCCAACAGTCTCTCGTTCATTCAGGGCAAATACGGACAGTTCATCCGAGCCTCCATCGTGGAGATGCTCGGCAGCGAGTACGAGTTTGAGCTTCGCTTCATTCTCCGCTCGCAGGTAGCCCGCATCGAGGAAGAGCGCAAGAAGCAGACGCGCCCGGACACGAACCTGGCACACGGCAATCTTCTCAACAAATACACCTTCGACAATTTCATCGTCGGTGACAACAACAATATGGCTCATGCCGCAGCTCTTGCGGTTGCCGAGCAGCCCGGCGAGGTGTACAACCCGCTCTTTATCTACGGCGGTTCCGGTCTCGGAAAGACGCACCTCATGTACGCCATCGCCAATTACATCCTGCAAAACGAGCCGTACCGCAAGGTTCTCTATGTCACAAGCGAGACCTTCACAAACGACCTGATAACTTCGATTCGTGCCGGCGGTATCGCAGCCTCGGAAAGCTTCCGCGAAAAATACCGCACCAACGACATTTTGCTGATTGACGATATTCAGTTTATCGAAGGCAAGGAAACGACACAGGAGGAGTTCTTCCACACATTCAATGTCATGAAAGACTCCGGCCGTCAGGTCGTAATTTCTTCCGATAAGAATCCGAAGGATTTGAAGATTCTCGACGAGCGTCTCCGCTCCCGCTTCGAGTGGGGCCTCACCGTGGATGTCCAGCCGCCGTCGTACGAGACACGAATGGCGATTTTGCGCGAGAAGAATAAAAACAACCCCGTTCCGATTTACGAGGATGTCCTTGAGTATATCGCGCAAAATATCAACTCCAACATCCGTGTTCTGGAGGGCGCCCTCACGCAGGTCATCTCGATGAGCCGTCTGCAGAGAAAGCCGATTACTCTGGATCTCGCAAGGGAAGCTCTCAAGGACGTCATCGCGCCGAACGAAAAGAAGACGGTTACGCCGGAGCTCATCATCAATGTGGTTTCGGAGCATTACGAGATTACCTCGGAACAAATCCGCTCCAAGATTAAGAGCAGAAATATCGCCTACCCGCGCCAGATTGTTATGTATCTGTGCAGAGAACTTACCTCTCTCTCCTTCGATGAAATCGGTTCCTTCATCGGCGGACGCGACCATTCCACCGTCCATTATGCCTACAATAAGGTCAGCGACGACATAAAAAAGGATGAAACAGTCGCAAATGCTGTGGATATCCTTAAAAAGAAGATAAATCCGGCGGAGAGTTGACTTGTAATCCGTCAAACAAGCACTTTTTGCACGCAAAGTCCTGTTGATAACCGCTTTTATAATGTGGATAACTTTATTTCAGCGGTGGATAAGTCTTCGGAATGATTGTTAATAACACAGATTCTGTCGGATAACTTTTACTGCGTCTTTTTTCGCTTTTTAAGACGCCCTGCCGGAACCGTCCGGTTATTCACATACGGCCGGTGTTATCCGAAATGTTCCGACAATCTATCCCACGCCGTTTTCCCTTTAATTGCAACGGTCAGAGGCACTTTTCCACATTTCCACAGCCCCTACTGTTACTACGATTTTCCTTACCATTTTATATCATATATACACATGCGGAAACCGTCCGCATTACCGGAGTCTTCTCCGGAGAAAGGATTCTTGTTATGGAAATCATCTGCAGCCAGCAACAGCTTCTCGGAGCCATCAATACGGTTTTAAAGGCAGTGTCCTCGAAGACCTCCTATCCGATTCTCGAGTGTATTTTGATTGAGACGGACAATGACGATATCCGCCTCACGGCCAACGACAATGATTTTTGCATCGAGACCGTGATTCCCGGTACGGTCAACCGCGCCGGCAAGATTGCTTTGAATGCGCGCACGCTCGCGGACCTGGTGCGCAAGCTTCCTGCGGACGATGTCGTGATTTCCACCGACGATCGCTTTGTGACGACCATCGTGTGCGGCAAGGCAAAATTTTCCCTTCACGGAGATCCCGGCGATGAGTTTCCGAAGCCGCTTCCTTTTGACGACAGCAATCCTTTGGTGATTTCGCAGTTTACTTTGAAGGATATTATCCGCCAGACTATCTTTGCAATTTCGGACAACGAGTCCAACCGCATCATGACCGGCGAATATTTTGAGATTGAGGGCAACCGTCTTCGCGTGACAGCCCTCGACGGATACCGAGTAAGCATCCGCAATGTGGAACTTCGCGGAAACTACGAGAAGAACAGTGTCATCGTTCCCGGCAAAGTATTGAGCGAAGTCGGCAAGATTCTGAGCGGTGACATGGAAAAGGATGTCAGCATTTTCTTCGACGAGCGCAACATCATCTTCGCATTTGCGGACACGGTTGTTCACTCCCGTCTGATTGACGGCCGCTATTACACAATCGATTCGATGATCAACACCGAGTGTGAGACGAAGATTACCGTCAACAAGCGCGAATTGATCGACTGTATCGACCGCGCCAGCCTCTTTGTTAAGGAGTCGGAGAAGAAGCCCGTCATTCTCGAGATTTTCGAGACGAACATCATGATTTCCATCAACACGCAGGTCGGCAGCATGAACGAGGAGATTTTGGCGGAGCGCGAGGGCAATGATATCAAAATCGGCTTTACGCCGAAGTTCCTGTTGGACATTTTGCGTGTGATCGACGATGAGACGATTACGCTCTATCTCCACAATGCGAAGACGCCGTGCTTTATCCGTGCCAACGACGATTCGTATATTTACATGCTTCTGCCGGTTAATATCGGTTCGCACTGAGGGGGGTAACCATGGAAGAAGTTTTTATCCGGGATGAATTTATCAAGCTCGGTCAGGCAATGAAGCTGGCCGGTGCCGCTGAGACCGGCGCGGACGCGAAGGATGTCATCGTGAACGGCGAAGTTACCGTCAACGGTGTGACCGAAACAAGGCGCGGCAAAAAGCTTGTCCCGGGCGACACCTTTTGCTTCGCGGGCAAAGAATATCGGATTGCCCGCCGATAGGATGTCCTACCATGCAGATACAACACATTGAATTGTATGACTTTCGTAACTACGAAGAGCTTTCGATGGATTTTTCGAGCGGTGTCAATCTTCTCTACGGCGACAACGCCCAGGGAAAGACGAATCTCCTGGACGCCGTCTACCTCTCCGCGACCTCGCGGTCGCTGCGGGGTTCCAAGGATCGTGAGCTCATCCGGTTCGGTTGCAACGAAGCGCATATTATCACAAAAGTGGTGAGCCGCGACTGCCCTCACCGCGTGGATATCCATCTTCGGAAAAATAAAGTCAAAGGCATCGCCGTCGACGGCGTTCCGATTAAGCGAAGCGCCGAGCTTCTCGGACTGTTGCATGTCATCTCCTTCTCGCCGGACGACCTCTCGCTTGTAAAGAGCGGTCCCGCGGAGCGCAGACGGTTTTTTGATATGGAGCTGAGTCAGATGGACCGCGCCTACTGCGGTTATCTCGCGCGCTACCAGAGAGTTCTCGCGCAGAGAAACAATCTTCTGAAGCAGATCTCCGGCAATCTCTCCCTGAAGGACACGGTGAGCGTATGGGACGAGCAGCTGGTGGAATACGGTTCGGAAATCATCCGGCGCCGACGCGAATTCACAAACCGGCTGCAGCCGATTGTCCGGGAGAAGCATCTCCTGATCAGCGGCGGCACCGAGGAACTGTCGATGAATTATGCGCCGTATGTGACCGAGGAAGCATATGCGGCGCGACTGGCGCGCGATTTGGAGCGGGATATCATTTTGCGCGCGACGGAGGCCGGACCGCATCGGGACGATCTGGAGTTTGCGGTCAACGGGCGCGATGTGCGCATGTTCGGCTCGCAGGGTCAGCAGCGGAGCACGGCGTTGTCTCTCAAACTTTCGGAGATTGAGCTTGTAAGGCGTGAGCGGAAGGAATCGCCGATTCTTCTGCTTGACGATGTACTCTCGGAATTGGATCGAAACCGCCAGCAGCAGCTGCTCGCGGAGATTCACGATATACAGACGATTGTCACCTGCACGGGTCTTGAAGAATTTGTGCTTCTGCGGCAATCGGAAAACAGCATTTATCTTGTGAAAGAAGGCTCGGTGGAAAAACAAGCCGCCGGGGCGAGGAGGTAATGACAGAATGAGTGAGATTCAGAATCAGGAATACGGCGCGGAACAAATCCAGATTTTGGAAGGTCTGGAGGCGGTTCGCAAGCGTCCCGGTATGTACATCGGTTCGACTTCCGCGAGAGGTCTGCACCATCTGGTGTACGAGATTGTGGACAACGCCGTGGATGAGGCTCTTGCCGGCGTATGTACGGAGATCAATGTCTTTATCAACAAGGACGGCTCCGTGACCGTGCGCGACAACGGCCGCGGCATTCCTGTGGAAATCAACGAGAAAAAGGGCATCAGCACGGTGGAGGTCGTGTTCACGATTCTTCATGCGGGCGGCAAATTCGGCGGTGGAGGATACAAGGTTTCCGGCGGTCTTCACGGCGTGGGTGCCTCCGTTGTAAACGCTCTCTCCGACTGGCTTGAGGTTGTCGTGGAGCGCGAGGGTCATATGTACAAGCAGCGCTATGAGCGCGGCAAGGCAGTTACGGAGCTTTCGCGTGTCGGCGATTCCGACCGCACCGGTTCGACGGTTACCTTCTTCCCGGATGCCACCATTTTCGATGAGATTGTATTTGACTTCAATACCTTAAAACAGCGCCTCCGCGAGATGGCATTTCTCACCAAGGGCCTGAAAATCACGCTCACGGACTACCGCGAGGAGCCTGCGCGCGAAAAATCGTTCCACTACGAGGGCGGTATCAAGGAATATGTCCAGTATCTGAACAAGGGTAATTCCGCTCTGTACGACGATATCATTTACTGCGAGGGCAGCGTCGGCGATGTTTATGTCGAGGTTGCAATGCAGCACAACGATGCATACAACGACAATTGCTACAGCTTTGTCAACAATATCACAACGCCCGAGGGCGGCATGCATTTAATCGGTTTCCGCAACGCGCTTACGAAGACGGTCAACGCCTATGCGCGTGCCAATAAGCTGATTAAGGATACGGAGCCTGCGCTTGACGGCGAGGATATCCGCGAAGGTCTCACGGCCATCATCAGCGTAAAGCTTCCCGAGCCGCAGTTCGAGGGTCAGACCAAGCAGAAGCTCGGCAACAGCGAGGCGCGTACCGCCGTCGACAAGCTTGTGAGCCAGCAGCTTACCTATTACCTGGAGCAGAATCCGTCCGTAGGGAAAATTATCGTGGAAAAGTCGGTGCTCTCCCAGAGAGCCCGCGATGCGGCGCGCAAAGCGCGTGACCTCACGAGACGCAAGTCCCCGCTCGAGAGTCAGGGTCTTCCCGGCAAGCTTGCGGACTGCTCGGAGAAGGATCCCACAAAATGTGAAATCTTCATCGTTGAGGGTGATTCCGCAGGCGGCTCCGCCAAGTCGGCGCGTACCCGTGCGACACAGGCGATTCTCCCGCTCCGCGGTAAGATTTTGAATGTTGAAAAGGCGCGACTCGACCGCGTTCTCGAGAACAAGGAAATCCGCGCGATGATTACGGCCTTCGGCACGGGCATCCACGAGGACTTCAACATCGAGAAGCTTCGTTACCACAAGATTATTATTATGACCGATGCCGATGTGGACGGTGCACATATCAGTACTCTCCTGCTCACCTTCCTCTATCGCTTCATGCCGGAGCTCATCAAGCAGGGCCATGTGTACCTCGCAATGCCTCCGCTCTACAAGGTTGAGCGCGGAAACAAGGCATGGTATGCATACAGCGACGACGAGCTGAACGGAATTCTCGCAGAGATTGGCCGCGACCAGAACAACAAGATTCAGCGTTACAAAGGTCTCGGTGAGATGGATGCTTCCCAGCTCTGGGAAACGACCATGGATCCGAAGCACCGCATTTTGCGCCGCGTCAACATGGACCAGGACAGCTTGAGCGAACTCGACCTCACCTTCACCACATTGATGGGAGAGGAAGTCGAACCCCGCCGCCTCTTCATCGAGGAAAACGCAAAATACGCCGAAAACTTGGATATCTAAGGGGACAATAGTTCAACGGGAAGGGTGCGACGGCCACCGGTGCGAAAGCTTGCTTTCGGCAGCGTGAGCCGGAGCAACCGATGCCGGTGACGTGTCACCGGCAACACATGAGCAAAAAAACAACCTCCCTGTATTATTTTCAAGTTGTTTTTTTGCGAATGGTCGTTGAACTATACTGAACTGCTCGAAAAAATACAACGAAATGGTCGTTGAACTTTACCGAACTGCTCGAAACAGGTTTTAGCTTCGTGAAGACTGAAATATAAAGAAACCGAGGACACACTATGGACGATTTCAATGTTTTGGATGAACATATTTTTGATAAGGTTGACGATGTCGATCTGCGGAAAATGATGGAGAAATCCTTTGTGGAATACGCCATGTCCGTTATTGCCGCACGCGCGCTGCCGGATGTTCGGGACGGTTTGAAACCGGTGCAGAGACGAATTTTGCATGCGATGAACGAGCTGAACAACGGCCCGGACAAGCCTCATCGAAAATGTGCCCGTATCGTCGGTGATACGATGGGTAAATACCATCCGCACGGCGACAGCTCCATCTACGGCGCGTTGGTTTACCTCGCGCAGGATTGGAACACCCGCTATCCGCTCGTGGACGGTCACGGCAACTTCGGTTCCGTGGACGGCGACGGCGCAGCTGCCATGCGATACACCGAGGCGCGTCTCTCCAAGATTTCCGTTGAGATGCTTGCGGACATCAACAAGGACACCGTCGACATGCTGCCGAACTTCGACGACACGGAGAAGGAGCCCGCGGTGCTGCCCGCCCGCTACCCCAACCTCCTTGTAAACGGTACCACCGGTATCGCCGTAGGTATGGCGACGAACATTCCGCCGCACAACCTTCGTGAGACCATCGATGCCGTTGTGCGCATCATCGATGACCGCATCGACGGCATCGAGACGACCATCGAGGATGTGATGCAGATCATCAAGGGACCCGATTTTCCGACCGGGGCGCAGATTCTCGGAACACGCGGCATCGAGGAGGCATATCGCACCGGCCGCGGCAAGATTCTGGTCCGCGCGGTCAGCACAATCGAGCCGATGGACAACGGCAAACACCGCATCATCGTGACGGAGCTGCCCTACCTTGTCAATAAGGCGCGTCTTGTCGAGAAAATCGGCGAGCTGCATAAGGACAAGAGAATCGATGGCATCACGGACCTTCGCGACGAGTCCGACCAGAAGGGTATGCGGATTGTCATCGAGCTCAAGAAGGAAGCCAATCCGACGGTTGTCCTCAACCATCTCTACAAGCATACACAGATGCAGGACACTTACGGTGTCATCATGCTCGCCCTTGTGAAAAATGAGCCGAAGGTACTGAACCTTCTTCAGATGCTCAGCTACTATCTCCTTCACCAGGAGGAGGTTGTCACAAGGCGCACCAAATACGATCTCAACAAGGCCGAAGAGCGCGAGCACATCATGGAGGCGCTTCTGAAGGCGCTCGACTTCATCGACGAAGTCATCGCAATCATCCGCTCTTCGAAGACGACGGCGGAAGCCAAGCAGCGGTTGATGGAGCGCTTTGAATTTGACGATGTGCAGTCGCAGGCGATTGTCGATATGCGACTTCGCCAGCTGACCGGCCTGGAGAGAAGCAAGCTCGAGGAGGAATTTGCCGCACTCGAGGCAAAGATTGCCGAGTACCGCCTGATTCTCTCCGACGAGAAGGAGCTTCTCCGCGTGATCAAGACCGAGATTACGGCCATTCGCGACCGCTACGGCGACGACCGCCGCACGGTGATCGGCCGCGACGAATACGGATTTGACGCGGAAGACCTGATTCCGGACGACGCGACCATCATTGCGATGTCGAAGAAGGGCTACATCAAGCGCATGAGCCCTGAGAATTTCCATACGCAAAATCGCGGCGGTAAGGGAATCAAGGGCATGCAGACCATCGAGGAGGATTTCATCGAGCGTCTTCTCATGACGACGAACCATCACAATCTCCTCTTCTTCACAAACTTCGGACGCGTGTATCGCCTGAAGGCATACGAGATTCCGGAGGCGTCCCGCACGGCCCGCGGCACCGCGGTCATCAACCTGATTCAGTTGCAGCCGGGCGAGAGCGTGACTGCCGTGATTCCGGTACGCGACATGGGCGAGGACGGATACCTCTTCATGGCGACGAAGCGCGGTATCATCAAGAAGACGAGGCTTGCGGCATTTGCCAATATACGGAAAATGGGAATCATCGCGATTTCGCTTCGCGAGGACGACCAGCTGATCGATGTCAAGGTGACGAACGAGACGACGGAGCTGATGCTCATCACGAAGCAGGGCGCGGCAGTGCGCTTCGGCGAGGCCGATGTCCGTGCGACCGGCAGAAACGGTATGGGCGTATACGGAATGCGTCTCGCGGATGACGACGCGATTGTCTCGATGGTTGACACCGCTGAGGCAGAACACCTGTTGTTCATCTCCGAGAACGGCTACGGCAAGCGCACCGCACCGGGCGAGTTCGCAATACACCACCGCGGCGGCAAGGGAATGCGCTGCTACAAGGTTATCGACAAGACCGGCCCGCTTGTGGGCGCCCGCATGGTCGACGATACCGACGAGGTCATCATGATTACGAACGAAGGAATCCTCATCCGGATTCCGGTTTCGGATATCAGTATCCTCGGCCGCTCGACATCCGGCGTAAAATGCATGAATGTCGATTCGGAGGCGGACATCCGCGTGGCCAATTTTGCGAAGGTGTGCGAGACCGAGAAATTCGTGATTCCGGGAACGGAAGGCGAGGAAATCGGAGAGGCTGCCGAAGGCGCTGAGGAGGCAATCGACGCAGAAGAGAACGGAGCCGACGGAGAAAACTGAAACCGACGGTGATTTAATGAGACGCAGATAAAACATAGCAGAAGGAATCCGTGCGAAAGCGCGTAGACTCCCGGCAAAATCCGGGGAATAAAAGTATCAAACGAGGGACGGCAGCAATGCCGTCCTTCTTGCTTTGTCCGGAAGTTTCGCGATTGCGTATGCAAACCCGGGAAATCGAAGAAGGGGAAGCTATGCGCGGGCGAAGCGCAAACAGACATTTTGCGAAAAATGACCCGGGGAGGCGAAAAAGCCCGAAAAAGCCTGAAAAAACCCGCAGAAACAGAAAAGAAACCGCTTGACAAGGGGAACGACCTTTGCTATAGTTATTGATGCACCACCTTTCGAGGCGGTGTGATTTACTGTGAAACCGACAGGTTTTACGGGATTTGCGGAATTCATGTTTGACAGGGATTTCAGCTCGGAGAAATACTCAAGAGGCTGAAGAGGCGCCCCTGCTAAGGGTGTAGGTCGGGTAACCGGCGCGAGGGTTCAAATCCCTCTTTCTCCGCTCAAAACTTTTTCCTAAAAGTTTTTGAAAAAACATGTTGACAGACGCGAAGGCATGTGGTATTCTTATCAAGCTGTCGCGTGAGTGACAACAACGGAACCTTGAAAACCGAACAGTGAAACAACCTTGAAATTCTAAGAAGTTTCTGGCAACAGAAGCGAACTTTAAACAATGTAAATTTCAGGATACAAAG
>CADBXF010000006.1 GCA_902798585.1 uncultured Lachnospiraceae bacterium | reverse complement strand
TTTTGAAGGTTAAAGATAAGGACTTTGTTTTTGCAATGGTGCAGACACTTTCGCGAGAGGATAATCTGCAGGTGTTTGCGCCTGATGATTTCGATGCAATAGTTTTGGATGAAACCCACCATAGCCCTGCGGCATCATACCAGAAGATTATGAACTTCTTTAAGCCGAGGCTGTGGCTTGGAATGACTGCAACGCCGGACAAACGGGATGACAATATTGAAGGGCGAAATGTTTATGAGTTGTTCCACTATAACATCGCGCATGAGATTCGATTGCAGCAGGCAATGGAAGAGAATCTGTTGTGCCCGTTTCATTATTTCGGGATTTCTGATCTCTCAATTATCGGCGATACCGAAGTCGGCAACCGAGATTTCAGCCTTCTTACAAGCGATGAGCGTGTGAAACATATCGTTGAACAAGCAAACTATTATGGCTATAGTGGTGACAAAGTCAAGGGGTTAATCTTTTGCAGCCGAATCGAAGAATCCAAGGTTCTGTCTGAGAAATTGAATCACACCATCAATCCGGAAACCGGGCGATATTATCGTACAATAGCGCTGAATGGAGATGCGTCGGAAGAGGCTCGTCAGGCTGTGTTTGAGCGCCTTGCAGCAAATGAAGGTGATTCGATTGAACCGTTGGATTACATTCTTTCTGTGGAAATTCTTAACGAAGGCGTGGACATTATTGAGGTAAATCAGGTCATGATGCTACGCCCGACAGAGTCACCGATTGTATTTATTCAACAGCTTGGCCGAGGTCTGCGTAAAGCCGAGGGCAAGGAGTTCGTTGTAATCCTTGACTTCATCGGAAATTACGAAAACAACTTCATGATTCCGATTGCACTTTCCGGGGACCGTACATACAATAAGGACAATGTGCGCAGATTCGTGATGGAGGGCTGTCGAGTAATTCCGGGAGAATCTACGATTCATTTTGATGAGATTAGCCGGAAGAAGATTTTTGCTTCTGTGGACAATGCGAATTTCAGTGATATCAAGTTGATAAAAGAGAACTACCTCACACTGAAAAACAAGCTCGGGAGAATCCCGGCTTTGAAAGATTTTGACGACTACGGCGAGATGGATGTTCTTCGGATCTTTGACAACGGAAGTCTCGGGTCTTACTACAAGTTCTTAGTTAAATACGAGAAAGAGTATTCGATTCGCCTTTCTCAAAACGAGGAACAGATCGTGGAGTTTATCTCCAAGAAACTCGCGAGCGGAAAGAGACTGCAGGAGCTTCAAGTGTTAAAGCGAATCCTGGCTTATTCTCGAGGGTACGGAAGGCTGGCACTGTTTGCCGGACTGTCCGACGATATGAAGGTTCAAGGCAAAGTGCTCAGCGAAGAGCAGAAGAGATGCATCGTCAATATCCTCACGAATGACTTTGCCGCCGGATCGAGTAAGAACACATATGCTAAATGTGTATTCATTGAAAAAGACGGGGATGACTATAAGCCGTCGGAGTTGTTCCTGCGTATGCTTGCAAATGATGACTTTTATAACATCCTTGAGGAATTGATTGACTTTGGAATCAGTCGATATAAGAGAGACTATAGCCGGAGTTATGGAAACACGGATCTTGTGCTGTATCAGAAGTACACCTATGAGGATGTTTGCCGGCTTCTCAATTGGGAACATAATGAAGTGCCTTTGAACATCGGCGGTTACAAGTTTGACAGTAAGACAAAAACATTTCCGGTCTTTATCAACTACGAAAAGGCTGAGGATATCAGTGATACAACAAAATACGAGGACCACTTTGTCAATCGACAGACGCTGATTGCCATCTCGAAATCAGGACGAAGCAAGTCGTCAGAAGATGTACAGAATTTCCTGAAATCGAAAGAAAGAGGCATTCAGGTCGAGCTGTTTGTACGGAAGAACAAGGATGATCGAATCTCCAAAGAATTCTACTATTTGGGCGGAATGACCGCGAGTGGTCAGACGGAGGAATTTACAATGGCCAACACGGATAAGACTGCAGTTGAGATTGAATGGCTTTTGGATGCCCCTGTGCGGGAAGATATCTACGAGTATATTGTTAATGCTTGATAAAGGAGTTTCTTGATTTATGGAAATCTATAGTGTGACCGCCATCACCGAGGCGGACTTCGGCTGCGAGGAATCGATGCGGGAGGAGCCGATGGCGCTGCTGAAATTGAAGGCGCTTGGAGGCGAGCAGGAGTGCGAAGAGGAGAGCTTCCGGTTTGCGGAAGTGCCGGAGAGCGTGCTTGCGAAGCAGGGCATCGCGGAGGGCAAGAAGGTTTGTTTTGCGGAGGATGGGAGCATCCGCAAGTATGTGCGTGTCGTGGCGGCGGTGATTCGTGATACGAAGCATCGCAAGGGGAAGATTTTTGCGACGGCGCGCGGGTACGGTGAGTATAAAGGATGGTGGGAATTTCCCGGCGGGAAGATTGAGCCGGGGGAGACGCCGCAGGAGGCGCTGGTGCGCGAAATTCACGAGGAGCTTACGGCGACCATTGCGGTGGGCGAGTTGATTAAGACGGTGGAATACGATTATCCGGGGTTCCATTTGTCGATGGATTGCTTCTTCGCGGAGGTTGTGGAAGGACATCTGCAGCTTAAGGAGGCGGAGGACGCCAAATGGCTTTCGCAGGATGAATTTGACGAGGTGAACTGGCTGCCGGCGGATCGGGAATTGATTGATTGTATTCGAGGGGTAAAGTAGAGTGGCGAGGCAAAGATTGTATTTGCCGCCATGAGTTTCTGGTGCGATTTGATGATTTTAAAGCTGTATATCTCCAACACGGTGCTGTCGTAAGGCACCGCGTTCGGTTTTTGGAAAAATGTTTCGGAGGCGCGTATGACGGAAGAACAGATGAAGCAGGAGATTGCGGAGCTTGTGAAGAAGGGGCCGCGGCCGATTCCGCCGGAGTATCGGTTTGATGCGTTTGACAACGGTGAGACCGTGTGCGGCAAGAAGAAGGGCAAGCTTCCGCCCATGGGGTGGAACAGCTGGAACGCCTTCGGCACGAACAATAACGAGGCGCTTACGAGGGAGATGGCGGACGCTTTGGTGCGCCTCGGGCTTGATAAGCTCGGGTACCGATATGTGGTTTTGGACGACGGGTGCTATGAGAATTCCCGGGTGGACGGGCGTCTTGCGGCAAATGCGGAGCGCTTTCCGTCGGGGTTTCCGGCGATGGCTTCCTACATTCACGAGCGCGGTCTGAAGTTCGGTATGTACAACGATGTGGGGTCGAACCTCTGCAGCGGAGCGTATGTCGGGACCTGCGGCCACGAGGATGTCGACGCGAAGTCTTATGCCGAGTGGGACATTGATTTTCTGAAGGTGGACAATTGCTATTATCTCTGGGACAACGCCACATTTTCCGATGGGAAAAACGCGCGCTATGTCTATGCACCTGCGATTCGCAGCGTGCGCATCGCCGGAGAGGGGTTCTCGCAGGAGTTTTCGGCGGCGGACGGTGCGCTTTTGGGGGAGCGCGCGGCAATCCGGAACGGCTGTGTCACGGACCTCGGAACCTTCGACGGGACGGGGCCTGCGGCCTCGCCGGTGGGTGACCGGAGCGGTGAGTTTGCCCTGGAGGTTACGGTGCCCTCGGCGGGCACTTACACGATGTCCCTCGAGTATGCGACCGCGAAGGAGGAGGGGCAGGGCAGCTGGCTTCAGGTGGCTGTGGGCTTCGGCCCGGACGCCGTTGTGTTTGACGGCTTTGTTCCGGAGACGCCCGGCAGCACGGTGTTCCGCAGGACGGACATCGCGGTGCCTCTTGCGGCGGGTCGCAATACGGTTCGCCTGATGAACCACCGCCGTCAGGAAAATACGCTCTGTTCGTATGCGACGCTTCTTTCGGAGATTAACAAGGCGATGCCCGGTCACGACATCTTCCTTTCGCTCTGCGAATGGGGGAAGACGCAGCCGCAAAACTGGGGCTATAAAGTCGGCGATTCCTGGCGCATTTTAAATGACATCACTTTCCGCGTCGGGCGCGACGGCGCCCCCGGGTACGGCGCATGGAAGGACGACTACACGCCGAGCGTGACCTCGCAGTACAACAAGGCGGTGATTATGGACGGATTTGCCGGCCTTGACCGCGGCTGGAATGACCCCGACATGCTGATGATCGGCATGAACGGGCTGTCGGAGACGCAGTGCTGTACGCACATGACCATGTGGTGCATGCTGAACGCGCCCCTTATGCTCGGGCTCGATCTGCGGCGTGTGGAGGCCGGCGATTGGATTTTCAATATCATTGCCGACCGCGATTTGATTGCGCTCAATCAGGACCCCCTCGGCGTGCAGGCGAAGAGGGTGTCCTCGACAATTTCTCATGAGGGCGAAAGCTGTTGTATCAAGGAAAATGCGGACCGCACATATCTCACGGACATCAATCGCGTGGACATTTTGGTGAAGCCTCTTGCGGACGGCAGCGCCGCGGTTTCGTTCATCAATGTCAGCGAAAAGACCATGGACAGCGGATATTCCGTGTCGGTCGCGGAGATTCTCGACGCAGTCGGCGACCGTTTGCCGAACCGTGCGGAGTGGGAGTCGGCGAAGCGCTTTTTCTGCCGCGATATATGCACGGGCGCAGAGCGGACGCAGGATATGCCCGCGCTTTTGGCCGTCAGCGAGCTTGCGCCCTGCGACAATGTGACGCTGCTGGTGAAACCGGTGCAGTGATTTTGCGGAAGCGTTGTCTGAATTTGTGAGGTGAACCGGATGGAAACGGGATGGTCTTCGGAAGACCCGGTGCGGGATTTGACAAGAGCACTCACGGGGACGATGCGCAAGACCGCTGCGCGGCTTGTGCACGAATGGCTTCTCGCAGTGCGCGGGGAGGTCGATGTGCCGGACATCGCGCCGGCGCTGTCGCTTGCCGATATCTACGAGTGCCATGCGTGCGTTGAGCATATCGGGCAGGTTTATGTGAAGGGCATTATGGAGGCCCGCGGCGGCCGGTTCGGCGTGCGCGAGGTCATCGATGTGCACGAGGCTGCGGCAATCGCCGCGCGGGCGGCGGATCCGGCGAAGCGGTTGTTTGTGCCGGGGATGGCACAGGCACCGGGAAAATAGGGATACAGGCAGGAGCGCATTTTCCGTAAAATGCGCTCTTTACTTTTCCTGCCATATGGTATAAAATACACATCAAATGGGGTTCGGGCGGGATGCGCGTGTGCGCTGCGCCGGACTCTGCAGCAACGACAGAAAAGGAGTATCAATATGAATCTTTCCCCTCTTCAAAAAGCAAGATATCAGTATCAGCCCAAGCTTCCGGGAATGCTTCGCAACGGTATTGCGGACATTTGCGTGAAGGAGGGCGAGGCTACGCAGAGTGTTGCGGATCAGGACAAGATTAAGGCCCTCTTCCCGAACACCTACGGCAAGAAGGAAATCACCTTCGTAAAGGGCGCTAACACTTCCGCTGCGAAGAAGCAGGTTGTCGGCGTTATCCTCTCCGGCGGTCAGGCTCCCGGCGGACACAATGTTGTCTGCGGTTTGTACGATGCGCTGAAGGCTACCGACAAGAGCAATGTGCTTCTCGGCTTCAAGGGCGGCCCAAGCGGTCTTTTGGAGGATGATTATATCACCTTTACCGACGAGATTATTGACGCTTACCGCAACACCGGCGGTTTCGATATCATCGGCTCCGGCAGAACCAAGCTTGAGACGACATCCCAGTTTGCCATCGTTGAGGATGTTGCCAAGAGACACGGCCTCACCGCTATCGTAATCATCGGCGGCGACGACTCCAACACCAACGCTGCCGTACTCGCCGAGTACATGGCTGCGAAGAACACGGGCGTTCAGGTTATCGGCTGCCCGAAGACCATCGACGGCGACCTTAAGAACGAGGACATCGAGGCTTCCTTCGGTTTCGATACCGCGACCAAGACCTACAGCGAGCTCATCGGTAACATCGAGCGCGATGCGAACTCTGCGAAGAAGTACTGGCACTTCATCAAGGTGATGGGCCGTTCCGCTTCCCATGTAGCTCTCGAGTGCGCGCTTGAGACGCAGCCCAACATCTGCCTCATCGGTGAGGAAGTTGCGGCGAAGAAGATGTCTCTCGCGCAGATTACGAACTACATTGCAGATGCAGTAGAGAAGCGCGGAAACAAGGGCGAGAACTTCGGCGTTGCGATTATCCCCGAGGGTATCGTTGAGTTCGTTCCCGAATTTTCCGCTTTGATCAAGGAGATCAACGAGCTCCTTGCCGGCTCCAAGACGGAGGAGTTCAACGCGCTTCCCGACTGGAACGCGAAATACGCTTTCATCAAGGCCGGCCTTACCGCCGAGTCCTTCAAGGTATTTGACATTCTGCCGCAGGGCATCCAGCAGCAGCTCTTCCTCGAGAGAGATCCTCACGGCAATGTTCAGGTTTCCCTCATCGAGTCCGAGAAGCTCTTCTCCGAGATGGTGAAGAACGAGCTTGCTAAGCGCAAGGCTGCAGGCACCTACCATGGCAAATTCGGTCAGCAGCATCACTTCTTCGGCTACGAAGGCCGCTGCGCTTTCCCGTCGAACTTCGACGCTGACTACTGCTACTCCCTCGGCTACAACGCCTTCATGCTCATCCAGTACGGTTACACCGGTTACCTTTCGAAGGTTTCGAACCTTTCGAAGCCGGCTGAAGAGTGGAATGCGGGCGGTATGCCGATCACGAAGATGATGAACATCGAGCGCCGCAACGGCGAGGACAAGCCGGTTATCCGCAAGGCTCTTGTTGAGCTTGACGGCAAGCCGTTCACCTTCTTCGCCGAGCATCGCGACGAGTGGGCAGTGAACACCTGCTTCACCTATCCGGGCGCTATCCAGTACTACGGACCGGCTGAGGTTTGCGACCTCACCACGAGAACTCTTGCTCTTGAGAAGGGCTGATTCTCCGTAAAACAAGATACTCTCTCAAAGCCCGGGGCGGTTGTCGCCTCGGGCTTTGCTTTTCTACGCTGTAATATCCCATTGTACATTGCATATCCGCATGGTAAAATACAGGGAGGAGGTGCGTAAAATGAGACTCGGAACTTCATCCCCGCTGCGCCATTCGACAGCAGTAGAATGGGCTAAACAACAAGTGGCGCTCGGGTGCGGCACGGTGGTCTTTCCGCTTTCGTGCAACGACCCGCGCGATTTGATTGACGATTATAAGAAAGCGGCGTCGGACTTCGGACTTACAATCGCCGAGGTCGGAATCTGGCGAAACGCCATGGCTTCGGATTCTGCGGAGCGCAAGAGAAACCGCGATTACTGCGTAGGTCAGCTTCGGCTGGCGGAATACCTCGGCGCGCGCTGTGCGGTCAATGTCGCCGGCGCATTCGGCTCCCGCTGGGACGGCCCTTACCGCGAGAACTTTACGGAGGAGGCGCGCCTCGAGATTGTGGAGATGGTTCGCGAGATTATCGACCGCGCGGATGTGAAGCGCACATATTTTACGCTGGAGCCGATGCCGTGGATGGCGCCGACCGGGCCGGAGGATTACGCGAAGCTTCTTGACGAGGTGAATCGCGACAGGTTCGCCGTGCACATGGACGTCATCAACATGGTCAATTCCGCGGAGCGGTATTTTCAGCCGGAGGCGCTTGTCGACCGCTGCGTTGCCCTGCTCGGAGACCGCATCCGGAGCTGTCACATCAAGGATGTGCACCTCCGCGAGGAGTATACCTTTCAGCTGGAGGAATGCGCGCCGGGAAAGGGTGAGTTTCCGCTGCGGTACTATGTCTCGCGCATGAACGAAATCGATCGCGACATGCCCGTGATTCTGGAGCACCTGAAGACGGACGAAGAGTACATCACATACATGAATTACCTGAAGGAGGAGCTCCATGGAATCTCGTAGAATTTCGGATGCAAACTATATTACTGCGCGCTATATGGACAGTATTTTGCTTCGCGAACGCCTCATCGATTCGGTTGTTGCGGATACCTCGGTCACGCTTTTCGATGAGACATGGTCCATGCCCGTGATGACGCCTGCTTTTTCACATCTTCCGAAGCGGGAGGGGCATGCGATGACAGGCCTTGAGGAGTATTCGGCGGCCGCGGCGCAGCTCGGAGTTCTCAATTTTGTCGGCATGATGGAAAATGACTTGTTTGCCCGCATCGTTGCGACCGGCGCGAAGACGGTTCGCATCGTGAAGCCTTACGCGGACCACGGCAAGGTGGTTGATCAGATGCAGTTTGCAGAGGAGGCGGGCGCGTTCGGCATCGGGATGGACATCGACCACATCTTCGGGGAGCAGGGGCTCGATGTCGTAATCGGTGAGCAGATGGCGGTGAAGACTTCGGCGATGATTCGAAAATATGTCGAGTCGACGAGGCTGCCGTTCTTTGTAAAGGGTGTGCTCAGCGTCGAGGACGCCGTCAAATGTGCGGACCTCGGAGTGAGCGCGATTATCGTAAGCCACCATCACGGTCGTCTTCCGTATGCGGTTCCGCCGATGATGGTGCTGCCGGAGATCAAAGAGGCTCTTCGCGGTCGCGATGTCAGAATTATCGTGGATTGCGGAATCGGCAGCGGCGCGGATGTGTACAAGGCGCTTGCGCTCGGTGCGGATGCGGCGGCGGTCGGGCGCTCGATGCTTCCCTCGCTTGAGAAGGACGGCACGGAGGGTGTGAAGGCCTTTCTCGGCGGCGTGCAAAATGAGCTTCGGTTTGTCATGAGCTGCACCGGGTTTGCGCATGTGAGCGAGATTGATGATTCGTGTCTGTGCCTGCCGCAGCGCGCATTTTTCGCGTTGTAGGCAGAAGAGCGGTGCAGTGCATCTCGGAAGAGAACAAAAAAGGCGGTTCGGAGGGTGCCATGATTAATCAATTACGGGAACAAATCAACCGGTATTTCGTCGGCAAGGAGGAGGTCGTTGACAAGGTGTTGATCTGCCTGCTCGCGGGCGGACACATTTTACTTGAGGATGTTCCGGGCGTGGGCAAGACGACGCTTGCGAGGACGCTTGCGCAGTCCGTCGGCTGCAGCTTCGGCCGGATTCAGTTTACGCCGGACACGCTGCCCTCGGATGTGACCGGCGCTTCGGTTTTCAACATGAAGACTTCGGAGTTTGAGTACCGCGAGGGCGCCGTGCGGCATCAGATTTTGCTTGCGGACGAGATTAACCGCACTTCGCCGAAGACGCAGGCGAGCCTCCTTGAGGCCATGGCCGAAGGGCAGGTTACGGTGGACGGAGTCACCTATCCGCTGCCTGAGCCCTTCCTGGTTATCGCGACGCAAAACCCGATCGAGTTCGCCGGCACCTACCCGCTTCCCGAGGCGCAGCTGGACCGCTTTATGATGCGGCTTGCCATCGGGTACCCCGCGCCGGAGCAGGAGCTTGTGATGGCGCGCAATTTCCTGAACGGAACCGATCTGCGCGCCGTGACGCCCGTGTGCTCCGCGGACGATATCTGCGCGATGAAGCGCGATGTCGCGGGCGTGTTTGTGAGCGACGGCGTGCTCGCGTATATCCGGGAGATTGTCGATCTGACACGGAAGGAGAAGAAGCTTGCGCTCGGCGCAAGTCCCCGTGCAATGATTGCGCTCGTGTGCGCCGCGAGGGCGTGCGCTTACATCGCCGGCAGGGATTTTGTGAAGCCCGACGATGTGCGTGAGGTCGCGATTCCGGCGCTTCATCACCGGGTGGTTCTCTCGCCCGAAGCCCGCATCACGAAGGAAAATTCCGACGGAATTCTTGCTTCCGTCGTGCGCGCCGCCAGAATTCCGAAAGAGTAGGTAACGACCATGAGACGAAACCGTATTGCGGTAGGCCTTTTGTGGATTTTATCGCTTGTCGGGATCTCCTTCTACGGAGGTCCCGTTTCGTACGGTTTCTTTATTCTGACAACACTTCTTCCGCTGATCGGACTGCTGTATCTCGTGTGTGTCCGCATGCGGTTCACAATCTACCAGAGGCTCGAGGGCAAGACCTTCGTGAGCCGTCAGGCGATTCCGTATTTCTTCACTCTGCAAAATGAGTCATTTTTCGCGTTCGCAAGCGTGCGCGTCTTCTTTTATTCCGATTTTTCGAAGGTGGTCGACCTCGCGGACGGGGAGGAGTATGAGCTCCTTCCGGGCTCGGGGATTTCGGAGGATACCTCGCTCATCTGCCGGTACCGCGGCTCTTACCATGTCGGAATCCGCGATGTGGAAATCACGGATTTTCTGCGCCTGTTCCGCATGCATTACAAAAATCCCGAGCCGCTTGAGGTCATGATTTACCCCGAGGTCGCGACGGTTTCGGAGCTTCGCGATGTCCGCCTTACGCGCAGTCTGTCGAGGGAGGCTCTGCTCGGCGACACCGTTCCGGACCCCATTGTCCGCGAGTATATCGCGGGCGATGACCGCCGCCGAATCCATGCCGCCGCATCTGCAAGGGAAGGAAAATGGATGACCCGCCGGTTTGCCGGCGAGGAGCAGGAGGGCGTCGCCGTCGTTGTCGGCACCCATCGCGCCTCCGACAAGCCCACGGAGTATCTTCCCGCGGAAAACCGCATCCTGGAGATTGCACTCGCGCTGTCGCGGTATTTTGCGGCGGAGGGGATTCCGGTTCGCGCGTTTCACCGCTGCGAGGAGTTGAGCGAGTCGGTGATTACGGACAACGCCTCGTTCGAGACTTACTACCGGACCTGCGCCGAGGTGCCGTTTCTTCCGGTGTACGAGGACCGCCTTCTCTTTGCGGAGCTTCTGCCGCGCACCTCGCTTCGCTCGTCGCACGCCGTGATTTTAACGCTGGGCGAATGGAGCGCGGAGACGGCGCGGTTTGCCCGTATTTTGAATGAGAGCGGCGTTCCCGTCGTGGCGTTCGTCGTGAGCGGAGATCCTTCTGCGGATGAGGATTCCCGGCCGTTTGTACACACGGAAATCATCCCGGTTTCCCCGGAGACCGCGATAACGGAGGTGCTGTGATGAAACGATACGGCAGATACCTCTATGAAGTCACAATCGCATACCCGCTGTGCCT
Source organism: uncultured Lachnospiraceae bacterium (assembly GCA_902798585.1). Classification (GTDB taxonomy): domain Bacteria; phylum Bacillota; class Clostridia; order Lachnospirales; family Lachnospiraceae; genus ISDg. The sequence goes on along the minus strand of CADBXF010000006.1, from coordinate 107,721 downwards.
CGCATTGCTGATTCTCGCTCCGCGGTATTTCGGGCTGTTTGAGGCGGAATTCGGCACGGCAATCTATGCGGCGCTCGCCTGTGCGGCGTATGCGCTCATCCGCCATCTCCGCGGAAGAGATCGCCTTCTCGCCGTCGGCGCAATCGCCGCGGTTTTGCTGCTGCCCGTATTCCACGGGCTTCTCTTCGGTGCGCCCGGGTATTTTTCAAGCCGGCGGCCGCTGTGGCTTGTGCCGCTTGCCGCGGCGGGGTGCTTCCTTGCGGCGATGGCGTGCCGCGCCTGGGGAATTGCCCGTGCGACGTGTGCCGCCGTCGTAATCGGCGGTCTTGTGTTTTTGATGGTGACGGAGCGCGAGGCTTCGAAATTCGGCGTTATGCTGCTGTTCACGGTGCTGCTGCTCCTCTTTGCGGATGCGACGCAGGTTCACTGGAGGAAGAGCGGTGAGACGGACCATGTGCTGCATCTTCCGTTCGTTGCGCCGTTTGTCGTCGTATGGCTGTGTATCGGAATGCTGTTCCCCGTAAGCAGCGAGCCGTACGACTGGAAATTTGCGCGAAACCTTTGGGAGCGGCTGCAGGAGTTCGGCATCTCGTGGTCGCAGCGAAACAGCGGCAGCGCGGATGATTTCGAGCGTTTTCGCCCGGGCTTCGCTGACGCGCCCGATGTGCGGGGCGGAACAGTCACGGACGACGGGAGAGTGCTGATGCGCGTTCGCCCGGTCTCCGGGTACGCCGAGACAATCCGGCTGGCGGGGCAGTACTGCGACACTTTCGAAAACATGTCCTGGAAGGCGACCGTCTCCGGCGACACGGGGGAGTTTGCGTACGATTCCCTTGAGACGCGGTGCGCATTTTCCCTTGCGGAGCGGGCGGCGGATTACATTTCGGAGATTGAGGTTCAGGTTACTTTTCATGATTTTTCGTCGCGCTTCGTGTTCACGCCCGACCGGCTGAATGTCCGCCGGAATCTCCTTTCGGAGCTCGGTGCGGAGGCGTCGGGCCGCAACTTAATGTTTGCGAAGCGGAAGGGAATCGACGATTCTTACTCCGTGTCCGGATTGCGTATGAACACGCAAAATGAAGTGTTCGCGGAGTTTATGAAGTCACGCCCGCAGATTACGGCGGAGGATTGGGAGAGGATTGCCGGAAACAGCGGAAACGCCGGCGCTTCATACGGCGGGCTGCCTGCATATCGGAACCGTATGCGGGAGTGCTATTGCCGCCCGTTTGCGCTCACGGAGGACGCAGCGGCGTTTGTCGCTGAGGCGGCAGGGGAGGAGACGGAGCCTTTCGCGCGCATGCTTGCCATCGGAAAGACGCTGTCGGAATTTTCGTACACAATTGCGCCGGGCATGTTCCCGGAGTCGGTTCGGGACGAGGCGTCGTTCCTCTCGTATTTCCTCTCGGAGCGGAGAGGGTATTGCACGCATTTTGCGACGGCCATGGTGTTCTTCGCGTGGTCGGAGGGCCTGCCGGCCCGGTTTGTCGAGGGCTTCTCGGTGCCGCTTAAGCCGCGCGAAAATGTCGATGTGACCGCTGACATGGCGCACGCCTGGTGTGAGATTTACTTCGAGGGCGTCGGCTGGATTCCTTTCGATGTGACGCCCGGACACGGGACGAGCGAGTACTGGCTGACCTTTGAGCAGAACTATTCCGCTCCGGTGCAGCCGCGGGAAGTCACTCCGGTGCCGACGAAGGCGGTCAATCGCCCTTCGGACGGGACGGGGACGAAGAGCTCCGCAGCGTCCCGCGCGAACCGTCTGTCGGCGGCGCTGCTTGCCGTCTTCGCAATCCCTCTGCTCGCGGCTCTGGTGCTCGGAATCGACCGGCTTTTTGTCGCGCTTCGCTGTCGCAGAATGTCCGATGCAGAGCGGATTCCGGTTCTTCTTCGCAGGAATCTCCGCGTGCTTCGGTATCTCGGGCTGCCGATGGAGGACGCCGAGACTTTCGCGGAGTACGCCGGCCGGATTCGCGGGAAGCTTCCGCCGGAGGCAACGGACTGGATTGCGGCCTATGAAGCATATTTATACGGGCCCCGCGCGGGCTCGTCCGCGGCGGACGCAAAATCCCGCGGCGATGCGGGGACGGCTTCGACGCGCGCCGATGCCGCGGTGCGAAGTAGCAGGGAGACGGCTTCGGCGATGGCCGCGGGCAACGCGGCGCTTGTCGCTGTTTTCGCCGAGCGGATGCCCCGGAAGTACCGGCTCTGCAAGTATACGAACCGGTTGCTTCGCTGAGCTTCGGGAACATTTTCCGCGCGGAATCTCGGTATTGTAAATGTATTTTTATTTTGGTACAATGAAAGGAGCAGTGAATGAGTCGGGCGCGGCCGCGCCCGTGAATACAAGGGGGATGTATGAAGAGACAACGACCGATCTGGGCGGTGGTGTTCGGTGTGCTGCTTACGGCATACACCGTGTACGCCATGCTCGATGTGTTCGTAATCAAACGGCCGATGAAAGAGAACGCCACGGAGGTGAATCTGTCGGTCTTTGACAAATTTGCCACTGCGACACCGACGCCGTCGCCGACGGCTGCGCCGGTTGTGACACAGGCGCCGAATGCAACGGCCACGCCGACGGTTCCGCCGGAGCCGACGGCAACACCGACACCGTCATATTTTACGGACGAGGTAGTCGAGACCGACACAAGCTATTCCAACGACCATCTCAATATTCAGATTTCGGAGATTCGCGAGCACAGGACGCAGGTGCACATCGTGGAGATCCGCGTGTCCTCGGCGCGCTATCTTCTGACGGCGTTTGCGAAGGATACCTACGGGCGCAACATCTACGAGAAAACCTCGCGCATGGCGGCTTCGAAGGACGCGATTCTCGCGATTAACGGTGACAATTACGGCTCCCGCGAGGGCGGTTATGTCATCCGGAACGGCGTGCTTTACCGGGAGACGAAAAATGCGCGAATGGATGTGCTGTGCATCATGCCCGACGGTGATTTCGTGTTCAGCCATTCCAACAAGGCGACTGCGCAGGAGCTCGCGGGAATCGGCGCATGGCAGGCATTTACCTTCGGTCCCGTTCTGATTGACAACAGCGAGATTGTGATTCAGACAGACACCGAGGTCGACCTGTGCTATGTGACCAACCCGAGAACGGCCATCGGCATGGTCGAGCCGCTTCACTATTTTATCGTGGTTGCGGACGGGCGCACGAAGGAGAGCCACGGCCTGTCGCTCTACGAGGTGGCCGACATCATGCTCCGCCTGGGCTGCACGAAGGCGTTCAATCTGGACGGCGGCGGCTCCTCGACCTGCGTATTCCGCGGAAAATATGTGAACTTCCCGACTTCGGAAGGTACTTTATACGAGAGAGGAGTGTCGGACATTCTCTATGTGCAATAAGGTGTTTCGGCTGCATTGGAAGATTTTCGCCGGCGTGACGGTATTCGTCGGAATCTTCTCTGCAGTCTATGAATATTTCGGACGCGGGATTCGTTCCCGCGCGATGATCTGGGCGTTTTTGTTTCCGCTTTTGTTCGGCGCGATTCCGACCTATGTTCTCTCGGGGCGTCTGAGCGCGGCGAGAGTGAAGTACGAGGGCGCGGTGCGGTTCGGTATCAACTGGTACTACTCGGGAGTCGCGGCGCTCACGGTCGGCTCGATTGCGACCGGCGTCGTGGAGATTTACGGTACGACCAACCATCTGATGCGGACCTATTGGATTGTCGGCGGCCTTCTGCTTGTCGCGGGCGTCACGGTGGCGAGCACGGCCTACGGCGCGCAGGCGGGCAGACCGACGGAGGGCGCAAAGCAGGAGACAGAGGAAGCCGGGGAGTAAGCGGACGATCGTCCGGGAGGCCCGGCGGACACGGGATGAACACAATTACTATGGATTTACACAAAAAAAGCGGGGACTGTTCCCCGCTTTTTTATATAATTTTTTTATTTGACAAGTAGAAAATATTGTGGTAGAATGGACGATGCACTATTGTGGTGTTATATGCCTGTTCGACAGTATTATAGCAAGTTTCGACGCAAAATGCAAGCCTTTTTCCGATCCCGTTTTCGGACGGTTTCGGCAGGGGTTCGCAGAGTGCCGAAGCGCCTTGGGACTACGGCTGTAGTACCGAATGGGACAATCAAATCAAGGGGTGACTACGTCTATGGACAAAAACAGAATTCATCCGGTACAAGTCGGTAAGAATGTGCGAATGAGCTTCTCCAAGCAGAAGGACATCCTCGAGATGCCCAACCTGATCGAAGTTCAGAAGGATTCCTACCGATGGTTCCTTGAAAAGGGCCTCTACGAGGTGTTTACCGACATCTCGCCGATTACCGACCACGATGGACGGTTCAGTCTGGAATTCGTGGATTATCAGCTCTGCAAGGACGATGCCAAGTACTCTATCGATGAGTGCAAGGAGCGTGATGCGACTTATGCGGCACCTTTGAAAGTGAAGGTCCGCCTTCATAATAATGATACAGGCGAAATCAATGAGCATGATATTTTCATGGGCGATTTCCCTTTGATGACCGAGACCGGTACATTTGTAATCAACGGAGCTGAGCGTGTTATCGTAAGCCAGTTGGTTCGTTCCCCCGGCATCTACTATGCGATGACGCATGATAAGCTCGGTAAGGAGCTTTACTCCGCGACGGTGATTCCGAACCGCGGTGCATGGCTCGAGTATGAGACCGACGCCAACGATGTATTTTATGTAAGAGTCGACCGCAACCGCAAGGTGCCGATTACGGTCTTCCTTCGTGCGCTCGGCGTCGGCACCAACAACGAGATTCACGATATGTTCGGCGAGGAAGAGGTTCTGGAGGCTTCCCTGAAGAAGGATCCTACGGACAACTATCAGGACGGTCTTCTCGAGCTCTACAAGAAGCTGCGTCCGGGCGAGCCGCTCTCGGTGGAGAGTGCGGAGTCGCTCCTTCACGGCATGTTCTTCGATCCGAAGCGCTATGACCTTGCGAAGGTAGGCCGCTACAAGTTCAACAAGAAGCTTCTGTTCCGCAACCGTATCGCGGGCAAGAGCCTTGCGGAGGATGTTGTCGACATGACGACCGGCGAAGTGATTGCCGCAGCCGGCACCATCGTTACCGAGGCGCTCGCCGATACCATTCAGAACGCTGCGATTCCGTATGTATATGTTGAGACGGAGAAGACGATTGACCGTCACAACAAGAAGCACAGCTGTAAGGTTCTGTCCAACCTCATGGTTGACCTTGCGGGCTTTGTCGACTGCGACAAGGAAGCGCTCGGCGTGACGGAGCTTGTGTACTATCCGGTTCTCCGTGAGATTCTCGATTCCTGCACGACGCAGGAGGAGATTGAGGCTGAGATTCGCCGCAGAATCACGGACCTGATTCCGAAGCACATCACCAAGGAAGACATTTTCGCTTCCATCAACTACAATATGCATATTCTCTGGGGCGTAGGCGATACCGATGATATCGACCACCTCGGAAACCGTCGTATCCGTGCGGTCGGCGAGCTCCTGCAGAACCAGTACCGCATCGGTATGTCGCGTATGGAGCGTGTGGTTCGCGAGCGTATGAACACCCTCGATCAGGAGGCCGTAACGCCGCAGGCGCTCATCAACATCAAGCCTGTGACGGCTGCCGTGAAGGAGTTCTTCGGAAGCTCCCAGCTGTCCCAGTTCATGGATCAGCACAACCCGCTCGGCGAGCTGACCCACAAGAGAAGACTTTCGGCCCTCGGTCCCGGCGGTTTGTCGCGTGACCGTGCCGGTTTCGAGGTTCGAGATGTTCACTATACGCACTACGGTCGTATGTGCCCGATTGAGACCCCCGAAGGTCCGAACATCGGTCTGATCAACTCCCTCGCTTCCTATGCGAGAATCAATGAGTACGGCTTCGTTGAAGCTCCGTACCGCAAGATTGACAAGACGCAGCCCGACAACCCGGTGGTTACCGAGGAAGTCGTCTACCTCACGGCGGACGAAGAGGACCGCTACCATGTAGCGCAGGCTAACGAGCCGCTCGATGACAGCAACCATTTTGTAAACAACAAGGTTTCCGGTCGTTTCCGCAAGGAGATTTCGCAGTACGACCGCAGATCCATTGATTTGATGGATGTGTCGCCGAAGATGGTATTTTCCGTAGCGACCGCCATGATTCCGTTCCTGCAGAACGACGACGCAAACCGCGCCCTCATGGGCTCGAACATGCAGCGTCAGGCCGTGCCGCTTCTCTTCACCGAGTCGCCTGTTGTAGGCACCGGTATGGAGATGAAGACCGCGGTTGACTCCGGCGTCTGTGTTCTCGCGAAAAATGACGGTGTTGTGGAGCGCGCTGAGGCGAGCCGCATCATCATCCGCACAAACGACGGCGAGCGCGAGGAGTACAAGCTCCAGAAGTTCGCAAGAAGCAACCAGGGTACCAGCATCAACCAGCGTCCGATCGTGAGAAAGGGCGAGACGGTGAAGGCCGGTCAGGTGATTGCGGACGGTCCGTCCACTTCCGGCGGCGAACTGGCTCTCGGTAAGAACCCGTTGATCGGTTTCATGACCTGGGAAGGTTACAACTACGAGGACGCCGTTCTGCTTTCGGAGCGTCTGGTGCGCGATGACATTTACACATCCGTACATATTGAGGAATATGAGTCCGAGGCGCGTGACACCAAGCTCGGACCGGAGGAGATCACCCGTGATATCCCCGGTGTCGGCGAGGATGCCCTCAAGGATCTCGACGAGCGCGGTATCATCCGCATCGGTGCCGAGGTTCGCGCCGGTGACATTCTGGTCGGTAAGGTTACGCCGAAGGGCGAGACCGAGCTGACGGCGGAAGAGCGCCTGCTCCGTGCCATTTTCGGTGAGAAGGCGAAGGAAGTTCGCGATACTTCCCTCAAGGTTCCGCACGGCGAATTCGGTGTCATCGTGGATGTCAAGGTATTCACGAGAGACAACGGCGATGAGCTCAACCCGGGCGTTAACCAGAATGTCCGCGTTTATATTGCACAGAAGAGAAAGATTCAGGTCGGTGACAAGATGGCAGGCCGCCACGGTAACAAGGGTGTCGTTTCCCGCGTTCTTCCGGTGGAGGATATGCCGTTCCTTCCGAACGGTCGCCCGCTCGACATCGTATTGAATCCTCTCGGCGTTCCGTCCCGTATGAATATCGGTCAGATTCTTGAGACGCACCTGAGCCTTGCTTCGCAGGTTCTCGGCTTCAAGATTTCCACGCCGGTATTTGACGGAGCAAAGGAAAATGATATCGTTGAGATGCTCCAGTTGGCGAACGACTATGTCAACACCGATCTGGAGGATTTCAAGAAGAAATACGAAGACCAGCTCAATCCCGAGGTTATGGACTTCCTGATCAAGAATCAGGATTACCGCAAGGAATGGGCGGGTGTGCCGATTAAGCCCGACGGTAAGGTTCAGCTCCGCGACGGCCGTACCGGTGAGCCGTTCGACGGCGAGGTTGCAGTCGGCTTCATGCACTACTTAAAGCTTCATCATCTGGTTGACGATAAGATTCACGCTCGTTCGACCGGTCCTTACTCCCTCGTTACGCAGCAGCCTCTCGGCGGTAAAGCGCAGTTCGGCGGCCAGCGTTTCGGTGAGATGGAGGTTTGGGCCCTTGAGGCTTACGGTGCTGCACACATCCTGCAGGAGATCCTCACGGTTAAGTCCGATGATGTCGAAGGTCGTGACCGCACATACAAGGCTATCACCAAGGGTGAGAACATCTCCGAGCCGGGTATTCCGGAGTCCTTCAAGGTATTGCTGAAGGAGCTGCAGGCATTGGCACTGGATGTCACCGTTCTCGACGAGGACGGCAACGAAGTCCAGATGACAGAGAAGTTTGTAAGCGGCGACGACGATTTCTCCGATCTGTATGATGATCAGGATGCATTCTATCCTTCGTCGGGTGAGATGTCGATGCACGGTTTCCAGGAGATTTCTCCGGATGAGGCCAGCGGCGACATGTACGGTTCGATGGTGGAAGATGAGGACGACGGATTTGACGACTCCGAGTTTGAAGAGGAGTTGGAGCCGTTCTCGGATGATCTCACGGACGACCAGTTCTGATAACGAGTACGATCGCATTGTTCGCAAAGTGAAGAACGGAAGGAGCAATTGAATGTCAATGGACAAGATCAATGAGGAAGTAAAAGAAATCACATACGATTCCATTCGTATCGGTCTGGCATCTCCCGAGAAGATTCGTGAGTGGGCCCGCGCGGGAAGACCCGGCGAGGTTACCGACTACGAGGTTAAGAAGCCGGAGACGATCAACTACAGAACGCTGAAGCCGGAGATCGGCGGTTTGTTCTGCGAGAAGATTTTCGGACCGACCAAGAAATATGAGTGCCATTGCGGCAAATACAAGAAGCAGAAGGTTCGCGCGAAGAACTTCATCTGCGACCGCTGCGGTGTCGAGGTTACCGACGCCAAGGTGCGCCGTGAGAGAATGGGCTACATCGAGCTCGCATCTCCGGTTTCGCACATTTGGTATTTCAAGGGTATTCCGAGCCGCATGGGCCTGATTCTCGACATGACGCCCAAGAACCTCGAGAAAGTACTTTATTTTTCGAGCTATGTCGTGCTTGAGAGCAGCATTCCCGCTATCAAGAAGAAGGATGTCATCAGCGATGCCGAATATGTGAAGTATCGCGAGGACTTCGGCGAGGACAGCTTTACGGCTGCCATGGGTGCCGAGGCGATTCAGAAGCTTCTCGAGGAGATTGACCTTGAGAGCCTTGCCGAGGAACTGAAGGCAGAGCTTGCGCACAGCAACGGTCAGAAGCGTGCGAAGCTGATCAAGCGCCTCGAAGTTGTAGAAGCGTTCCGTGAGTCCGGCAACCGTCCGGAGTGGATGATTCTCAAGTGCATCCCGGTTATTCCGCCGGATCTCCGTCCTATGGTACAGTTGGACGGCGGTCGTTTCGCAACATCCGATTTGAACGATTTGTATCGTCGTATTATCAACCGAAACAACCGTCTGCAGCGTCTGATCAGCCTCGGCGCTCCCGAGATTATCATTCGCAACGAGAAGCGTATGCTTCAGGAAGCGGTTGATGCGTTAAATGACAACGGTCGCCGCGGTCGTGCCGTGACCGGCCCCGGAAACCGCGCCCTCAAGTCGCTGTCCGACCTTCTCAAAGGAAAGCAGGGTCGTTTCCGTCAGAACCTCCTCGGTAAGCGTGTCGACTATTCCGGTCGTTCCGTTATCGTCGTAGGTCCCGAGCTTAAGATTTATCAGTGCGGTCTCCCGAAGGAGATGGCAATTGAGTTGTTCAAGCCCTTCGTTATGAAGGAGCTCATCGCCGACGGTCTGGCTCATAACATCCGTGCGGCGAAGAAGATGGTAGAGCGTCTGGAGCCCGGCGTATGGGATGTTCTCGAGAAGGTTATTCAGGAGCACCCGGTTATGCTGAACCGTGCACCTACCCTTCACAGACTCGGTATTCAGGCTTTCGAGCCGATCCTTGTCGAGGGTAAGGCAATCAAGCTTCATCCGCTCGTATGTACCGCATTTAACGCCGACTTCGACGGCGACCAGATGGCCGTTCACCTTCCGCTTTCCGTGGAAGCGCAGGCAGAGTGCCGTTTCCTGCTTCTGTCCCCGAACAACCTTCTGAAGCCTTCGGACGGCGGCCCCGTTGCGGTTCCTTCGCAGGATATGGTCCTCGGTATTTACTATCTCACGATGGAGAAGCCGGGTGACAAGGGCGAGGGTATGTTCTTCCGCAACGAGAACGAGGCGATTCTCGCTTACGAGAACGGCTATATCACGCTGCACTCCAAGATTCATGTTCGCAGAACCGGAATCAATGCGGAGGGCAAGGAGGAATCCCGCACGATTACTTCGACGCTCGGTCGTTTCCTCTTCAACGAGATTATCAGCCAGGATCTCGGATTTGTCGATCGTACGCGTCCCGAGAACTTCCTCAAGCTTGAAGTTGACTTCCTTGTCAAGAAGCGTGAGCTGAAGAAGATTCTGGAGCGCTGCATCAATACCCACGGCGCTATCAAGACCGCGGAGACGCTCGATGCCATCAAGGCTATCGGTTACAAGTTCTCCACGAGAGCAGCCATGACGGTATCCGTTTCGGATATGACCGTTCCTTCCGAGAAGAAGGAATTGATCGCTGAGGCAGAGAAGCAGATTGAGCAGATCGGCCTCGCTTACGAGGACGGTCTCATGACGGACGACGAGCGTTACAAGGCGGTTACCGCTACCTGGACGCGTGTCGATGATGTCATCAAGGAAAAGCTTCTGTCCGGTCTCGGTACTTACAATAACATCAAGATGATGGCGGATTCCGGAGCCCGTGGTTCCGATTCCCAGATTAAGCAGCTTGCCGGTATGCGCGGTCTTATGTCCGATACCTCCGGTAAGGCCATCGAACTCCCGATCAAGGCGAACCTCCGTGAAGGTCTTGATGTACTCGAGTACTTCATTTCCGCACACGGCGCCCGCAAGGGTCTTTCGGATACCGCTCTGCGTACCGCAGACTCCGGTTATCTGACGCGTCGTCTGGTCGATGTATCGCAGGAGCTCATCATCCGCGAGGTTGATTGCTGCGAGGGTGCCGAGGAGATCCCCGGAATGGATGTAAAGGCGTTCAGCATCGGTAAGAAGACCGACGCAAAGCGCGAGTCCATCGAGACCCTGCAGGATCGTATCACGGGTCGTTTCTCGTGCGAGGATTACTATGATGACAACGGCGATCTGATTGTTCGCAAGAACCAGATGATTACGCCCAAGCGTGCTGCGAGACTTCTTGAGACCAAGGCAATCTCCGAGGCCGGTGACGATGCTGTAGTTCGCATCCGTACCGCTCTTACCTGCCGCTCGCATCTCGGCGTCTGCGCTAAATGCTACGGCGCGAACATGGCAACCGGCGAGCCGGTACAGGTCGGTGAGGCAGTCGGTATTATCGCTGCACAGTCCATCGGTGAGCCCGGTACACAGCTTACCATGAGAACCTTCCACACCGGTGGTGTGGCCGGAGACGATATCACACAGGGTCTTCCCCGTGTCGAGGAGCTCTTCGAGGCGAGAAAGCCGAAGGGTCTTGCCATCATTTCCGAATTTGCCGGAAAAGTCTCCATCCGTGAGACTACCAAGAATACGATGATCAAGCGTGAGGCGGTTGTTACCAACCCCGAGACCGGTGAGAGCAAGGCATATCTCATCCCGTTCGGCTCGCGCCTGAAGGTTGAGGAGGACCAGGAGGTCGGCGCCGGCGAGGCATTGACCGAAGGTTCCATGAATCCTCACGACATCCTGAAGATTAACGGTCTTCGTGCGGTTCAGGACTACATGCTCAAGGAAGTACAGAGCGTATACCGCAGACAGGGTGTTGATATCAACGATAAGCACATTGAGATTATTGTTCGCCAGATGCTCAAGAAGGTCCATGTGGAAGAGAGCGGAGACACCGAGTTCCTGCCGGGAACGAGCGTCGATGTTCTGGATTTCGAGGAGACCAACGCTAAGCTGATCGCCGAGGGCAAGAAGCCTGCCGAAGGCAAGCGCATCATGCTCGGTATCACCAAGGCGTCCCTCGCTACCAACTCCTTCCTGTCCGCAGCTTCCTTCCAGGAGACCACGAAGGTTCTCACCGAGGCAGCTATCAAGGGCAAGATCGATCCGTTGGTCGGCCTGAAGGAAAATGTCATCCTCGGTAAGCTCATTCCTGCCGGTACCGGTATGAAGGAGTATCGTGATGTAAGACTGAATACGGACAACGAGATTCTCGAGCCGATTCGCTCGATCGAGGATGAGTTCCGCGAAAGTCTTGCCAATACGGAGGTTGATGACAGCTTTGAAGATGCCGATCTTGGGACCACTGACGACACCTTTGTGGATGACGGATTTGACGACGATGAGTTCTTCGACAACGGGAACGGCTTCGACGATGATCTTGAGTTCGCAGACGATCTTGAGTTCGCTGATGACAACGAGGAATTCGCTGACTTCGACGGCTCGGATGACAAGTGATTTGTAAGCAATCTGTTTATGACAAGCGGGGCGGCGCATAAATGCCGCCCTGCGAAGTCATCTCAGCGGCTTCTGCCGCATCTGCTTTTTTGTTTCGTTTCGTTTTTCTCCATTTTTCGTAAAATGAACATGGTCGCTTTCGGCATAGTATCTTTCTTGCCAGGCGGTTTTTTTGCTTCACACGGCACCCGGCCAGACAACGGGGACGGCCGGGGGAATTGCACCGCATCGACGGAGGTAGTTTATGAGTCAATATTCCGAACTTTCCCTTGCGGAGCTTCGGGCTCTCGCCAAGGAACGCAAAATAGGCGGCTACAGCACGCTTCGCAAGTCCGAGCTGGTTGATCTTCTTTCGCAGGGGGACAGCGCTCCGGCGGAGTCTGCGGTTGTTGTCGCAGAGCCTGCAAAGGAGAAGACGCCTGCGAAGAGCAATGCGGATTCCGAAGCTGCCGAGCCTGTGCGCAGGCCGGCGCCTGCTGCAGAGAAGTCTGCGCGCAAACCGGCGTCCGATGCGGCGCCCGGAGAAGGGAGACCTGCGCGCAAACCGGTGTCCGATACGACGCCCGATGCCGTGAGAAGGCCGTCCGATGACGCAGCGCCTGTTGCGGGGAGAAGACCGCAGGAAGGTGCGGCTGCTGTTCCGACGCCCGGAACGGGAAGCTCGATGTCGGTATCCCGCGCACCTCAGGGCACGATTGTCCGCCGCACGGTCGGCAGCGGCGCTTCGACCCGTTCCGCGGATAACCGCGATGCGAGAGCGGAGGCACAGGGGAGCGGAGAGCGCCGTGCCATGGGCAATTCCGACCGGCGCATGCCGAATCCGAACGGGACGGACCCCACGGATTCCGGTATCATCCGGCGCGGTATTTTCGAAATCTGCTCCGACAACTACGGTTTCCTTCGCAACGACAACTACCTGCCGAGCGAGCAGGATGTCTATATCAATCCGTCCATGATTCGCCGGTATAATCTTTCCACGGGCGATGTCGTGGAGGGTACGCTCAAGGTGCAGACCTCCTCTGCGGAAAAGTTTGTGCCGCTCCATCACATTACGAAAATCAACGACAAGGCGCCGGAGCTTGCGATGCGCCGCCGTCGTTTCGACCGTTTGACGCCCGTATTCCCGCATGAGCGGCTTCATCTGGAGTACCCCGGATGCGAGCCGTCGGTGCGCATGGTGGATATGTTTTCCCCGATTGGCAAAGGTCAGCGCGGCATGATTGTCTCGCAGCCGAAGGCCGGCAAGACGACGCTTCTCAAGCAGATTGCAAGATCGATTCTCACAAACCACAAATCGGTTCACATGATTATTCTCTTAATCGACGAGCGGCCGGAGGAAGTCACGGACTTTAAGGAGTTTGTGCAGGGCACAAGCGCCGAGGTAATCTACTCGACATTTGACGAGGAGCCGAACCGCCACCGCCGCGTGTCGGAGATGACGATGGAGCGTGCGAAGAGACTTGTGGAATACGGCGAGGATGTCGTGATTTTGCTTGACAGCATCACGCGCCTGGCGCGCGCCTACAATCTCACCTGTGTCTCCAGCGGTCGCACATTGTCCGGCGGTCTGGACCCGAACGCGCTGTTCATGCCCAAGAAATTTTTCGGCGCTGCGCGCTGCATGAAGGAGGGCGGCAGTCTTACCATTCTGGCAACCGCGCTGGTTGACACCGGAAGCCGTATGGACGATGTGGTTTACGAGGAGTTTAAGGGCACCGGCAACATGGAGCTTGTGTTGAACCGCGACCTCTCCGAGCGCCGTATTTTCCCTGCCATCGACCTTCCGAAGTCGAGCACACGCCGCGAAGACCTTCTCTTAAACGAGATGGAGCAGCGTGCAAATGTCATTATGCGCCGGGCATTTAACGGCAAATCGGCCGAGGATTCCGTCGAGCAGATCATCAATCTGTTCTCACGGACGCGCACGAATTTTGAGTTTATGCAGTATCTTTCGAGGACGAAACTGCAGTGATTACCGGGGCGCCGCGACGAGTGAAAAATCGCCCGCAGTCTTTTGAAAATTGCTGTTGCATTTCGCAAAATGCTGTGGTATAATACAAAAGCTGTTCAAAAGGAGTGTTAGGTCGACTGGTTTCGACCGGCCGATTGATTATTATAGGGATGATGAGAGGTGAACATCATGAAGGAAGCGATTCAGCCGAAGTACTATCAGGCAAAAGTAACATGCAACTGTGGCAACGAGTTCGTGACCGGCTCGACGAAGTCCGAGATTCACGTTGAAATTTGCTCCAAGTGCCACACTTTCTACACCGGACAGAAGAAGGCAGCTCAGGCACGCGGTGCTATTGAGAAGTTCAACAAGAAGTACGGTTTCTGATTGCAGAGAGATTTGCTTATGCCTTGACAAGAAGTTGTCAAGGCATTTCTTCTATTACGAGGCAGGCGGGCGCGCAGGGTGCGCGGCGTCGGCCGGAATCGGGGGACAGGTATGGCAGAGGAACTGAAGCCGTCGGGAATCGGCGGACAGGCTGTTATGGAAGGCGTGATGATGCGCAACCGCACCAAATACGCGGTCGCGGTTCGGAAATCCGACGGCGAGATGATTCTCAATGTCAGGGAGAGCCACAGCATTACTGAGAAGCTGCCCTTTCTCGGGTGGCCGTTTTTGCGGGGCGCTGTCAGTCTCGTTGAGTCTTTGATTGTCGGTATGGGTACATTGATGTACTCCGCGAATTTTGCGGACGAGGAGCCGTCGAAGAAGGATGCTCCCGCCGACAGCGAAACTGCAGATGCGGCTTCGGAAAATGCTGCTCCGGTGACAGCTGCCGCGTCGGCTGAGGCGAAGAAGCCCGAGGTGTTGATGACGCCTGCGGTAATCGGCGCCACGGTGGCGCTCTCGCTGATTGTCACAATCGCGCTGTTTATCTTCCTGCCGTTTGCCGTGACATCGCTTCTTGAGCGCGTTACCGGCATTGATTCCCCTCTTTTTTCGAGCCTTACGGAGGGCGTGATTCGCATCGCCATTTTTATCGGCTATGTGGCGCTCATTTCCCGTATGAATGAGATTCAGAGAGTGTTCCGGTACCACGGGGCAGAGCACAAGACCATCAACTGCATCGAGCACGGACTGCCGCTCACGGTGGAAAATGCGCGCGTCTCTTCAAAGGAGCACAAGCGCTGCGGTACGAGCTTTATGATCTTCGTGATGGTCATCAGTATTTTGATTTTCTCGGTTGTCAATATGTTTCCGCTCTACACCGGAACTTCGCGGATTTTGAAATTCCTGGTGCGCTTCGGTGTACGGCTCCTGCTGTTGCCGATTGTAGCGGGAATCAGCTATGAATTTCTCCGTCTTGCGGGCCGTTCGAACAATCGCTTTGTCAATGCGCTGAGCCGTCCCGGCATGTGGATGCAGGCGCTCACGACGAAGGAGCCGGACGATACCATGCTTGCGGCGGCGATTGCCTCGGTGGAGGCGGTCTTCGATTGGAAGGCATTTTTGGCGGGAACTCCTGCGGAGTCCTGTGCGACCGGAACGGAGTCCGGCGAGTACCGCATTGAAGCGGACGGAAGCTATACCGCCATTGAAACGGGGTTCCTTGCGAAGAGCAAATGAGGAGATCCGCGCATGGCGAATCTGCCTGATGATACGCCGCGGTGCGGAAGTTTACCGACGGCGGTTTCTGTCGGATGCGTTAGAAGAGAGGAGCGAACCATGGATTGTGCGAAGCCGGAATCGTATCTGGCTGCCGCGCGGCAGTTGACGGACATGTTCCGGTCTGCGGGTATCCCGGAGGCTTCTCTTCAGGCGAATCTTCTCCTGCAGCATGTAGGGAAAATGACTCCTGCCGAGTGGCTTGTGCGCCGCGACGGGGAGATTCCGGCAGAGGCGTGGAACACGCTTTGCGGGCTTGCGGAGCGCAGGCTTGCGAGGGTTCCGCTGCAGTACCTGCTCGGGGAGCAGGAATTCATGGGGATTCGCTTTCGCGTCACGCCGGATGTGCTTATTCCGCGGCAGGACACGGAACATGCGGTTTCCGAGGCGCTCGCCTGCTGTGAGGGTGCGCGCGTGCTTGACATGTGTACCGGCTCGGGCTGTATCGCGGTGAGCATCGCCTTGCTCGGAAAGCCGGCGTCGGTGACCGGCGTCGATATCTCCGAGGCTGCTATCGCGGTTGCAAAGAGCAATGCCGAAGCCAACGGAGCTTCGGTGCAATGGATTGTGAGCGATATGTTTTCGGAGGTTTCCGGCGAATACGATGTAATCGTTTCGAATCCTCCGTACATTCCGCCGGAACAGCTCTGCGAGCTGGAGCCGGAGGTTAAGGATTATGAGCCGCGCCTTGCGCTGTACGGCGGCGAGGACGGGCTTGCGTATTACCGTGTGCTGGCGCGCGAGGGAGCAAAGCATCTGCGCCCGGCGAAACACGGAGAAAAGGGAGGTGTGCTGATCGTGGAAATCGGATTTGACCAGGGTATCAGTGTGCCCGCCCTGTTCCGCGAAGCGGGATTTTGCGATGTAAGCGTGAAGAAAGATTATGCCGGACTCGACCGGGTTGTTGTCGGTCATTTGTAGCGGAAGGAAGCTGCCTTCCGGCCGCGGGAAGGGCGCGAGATGCCGAGCGCGGCAAAATAACCGACAACCTGCAGAGAAAGGAATGATTAATTATGTTTGATAAATTGGAAGATCTTTGCAAGCGATACGAAGAGCTGCAGCTGGAGCTGCAGAGCCCCGATGTGACTTCGGACACCAATCGGTTCCGCAAGCTGATGAAGGAGCAGAGCGAGCTCGAGCCGCTTGTGACGACCTATTTAAATCTTAAGAAGGCCAGACAGACCGTTGCGGACAGTCTGGAGATGCTGGAGAGCGAAAACGATTCCGAGATGAGGGAACTGCTCAAGGAGGAGCTCTCGGACAGCAAGGCGCAGATTACCGAGCTGGAGAACCAATTGAAAATCCTGCTGATTCCCAAGGATCCGAATGATGACAAGAATGTTATCGTCGAGATTCGCGCGGGTGCAGGCGGCGAGGAGGCAGCTCTTTTTGCCGCGGAGCTCTACCGCATGTATGTGCATTATATCGAGTCCCGCCGATGGAAAATCGAGCTTGTCAATGTCGACGAGACCGGTCTCGGCGGCATGAAGGAAGTCGAGTTTATGGTGAAGGGTCAGGGTGCTTACTCCGTGCTTAAATACGAGAGCGGCGTGCACCGCGTGCAGCGCGTTCCGGAGACGGAGTCGGGCGGCCGGATTCACACCTCGACGGCATCGGTTGCCGTGATGCCGGAGGCGGAGGAAGTGGATGTCGTTATCGACGAGAAGGACATTCGCATCGATGTTATGCGTGCGTCCGGCAACGGCGGTCAGTGTGTCAACACAACGGACTCCGCGGTGCGGCTCACCCATTTTCCGTCGGGCATTGTGGTATATTCGCAGACCGAGAAATCGCAGCTGCAAAACCGCGACAAGGCGTTTGCCCTGCTGCGCGCCAAACTGTATGATTTGGAGCAGCAGAAAGCGCACGACGCCGAGGCGGCAGCGCGTCGGAGCCAGATCGGTACAGGCGACCGCTCGGAGAAGATTCGAACTTACAATTTCCCGCAGAGCCGCGTGACCGATCATCGCATCGGCCTGACGCTTTATAAGCTCGACAAGATTTTGAACGGAGACTTGCAGGAACTTGTGGACGGCCTTACGGCTGCCGATCAGGCGGCCAAGCTCGCCAATCAGGAAGAGCAGTGAAGACTGTCGGCGGAGAGGACATGTCATGATAACAGCCAAATCCAATTCGCAATTGAAATATCTCGCGACGCTTCTTAAGAAACGGAGTGCGCGGGAGGAGGACCATGTGTTCGTGTGCGAAGGACGGAAAATGTTCTTCGAAATCCTCACGCAGCGCCCGGAGATGCTCGTTAAGTCGTACTGGTCGGAGCGCGGGCTTGCAGGGCTTGAAGCCGCAGAGCGTGAGCTTCTTGCCGCGTGTGATTGGGAGATTGTCTCCGATGACGCCTTCGACGCGGTAGCGGAGACGGTTACGCCGCAGGGTGTGCTGGCCGTGGTGCGTATGCCGCAGTACACACTCGCTCCGATGCTTACGGCAGAGAATGCGAGGCTTCTGGTGTTGGAGAGACTGCAGGACCCGGGCAATCTCGGCACGATTTTGCGGACGGCGGAGGCGGCCGGGATGAGCGGCGTGATTTTGTCTGCGGACAGCGTGGATGCTTTTAATCCGAAGGTGGTTCGCTCAACGATGGGTGCCATTTTCCGTGTCCCGTTTTTGTATGCAGACGACTGGGAGGAAACGCTTGATGCGCTGAAAGGCGCGGGAGTCACGCTGTATGCCGCGCATCTGCAGGGGTCGGTTCCGTACACGGAGCCGTCTTACGAAGGGCGGTGCGCTATCCTCATAGGCAACGAGGCCAACGGTCTGACGGAGGAGACGACGGCGCGCGCGGATGTGCGCATCCGAATCCCGATGGAGGGAGCGGCCGAGTCGCTGAATGCTGCGGTGGCAGCGGCGATTCTTATGTACCAATCAAGACAAAAGTAAACGAAAAGCCCCGGCATCACGCGGATGTCGGGGCGTTATTATTGTCTGTGCTGCGGCGCAGTCAGTGCTTCGGAAGAGTTGAGAGATCCTGCCCGTTTTTGTAGGCGATGTACTCTTCGAGGCAGTACTTGAGCTCGTGCATCTCGGTAGCGGCCTCCACGCCGACATACCGGAAATGCCACTGCTCATAGGTGATTCCGGTAATCTTCGATTTGTCCGAAGGATAGCGGAGAATGAAGCCGTATTTGTAGCAGTTGTTGCGGAACCAGGTGTAGTCGTATTTTTCCTTGTCGAGAACCCAGATATCGAAGCCCAGTCCGGTGCGGTGCTCGCTTGCGTTGCCGGGAATCGTGCGCGGCGGATTGATGCTCCGGTCGCGATTGTTCCAGAATTTGTCCTGGGTTGCGTAGTTCCTATATGCGCCGGTCTGTGAAACCTTTACGCCGAATCCGGTCTCGGCGTGGTACCCTTTGCACATCTGATCCAGATAGGTAAGCGCCACACGGTTGCCGCGGTCGTAGTTGTCCTCGTCGGTCACAATCACAAAATCACGACTCTTCTCGGCGACGGAGCCGGGATTCTGAATCGTGTACCAGCTCTCGGTGAGAATCTCATCGAGGCGAACCAGATTCTCGGGATTTCCGCTGTACTTAAGACGGTGCTCCCAGTTGACAAGCATGAGATAGTCCACCGGCCAGTTGTCCCCGGGAATCGGCTCTGCGTCCACATCGGTGGTGACGCTTTCGTTGATTCCGTAGAGCTTCGGCGTCGGCGTAGCGGTCGGCATCGGCGTGGGCTCGGGCGTACCGGTAGGTTCGCCGGGCGTCGGCGTCGGGTCGTTCCTCACGGTGTCAGTCGGAGAGAGAGTTGTCGTCGGTCCGGCCGGGTCCTTCGGCGAATCGGAAGAGCCCGCGAAGAGCTTGTAAATGCCGAATCCGATCAAAAAAAGACCGAGCAGAACAACCAGCACGAACAGGACTGCGCACAGTTCAAAATGGTTCCGGATGAACCGCTTGACCGGGTGCTTATATCGTTTCTTTCGCTTCTGTTGAGCCATGGAATCACCTCATACATAGCCGCATTTTACGCATAACTGCGGCAAAAAAGTCGTCTTATTTTACCATATACGCCGGAAAATGGAAAGAGCTTTTTTGTCTTGCAATGCGCACGGGGGTTTGTTATAATTGCTCACGGTACACGGATTGTGCGTGCCGCGGCGGCCCCTTTAAATACTTTTGCGCGCGGGATAAAAAGACGCAGATCCGGGAAAGGCGAGGTTCGATTTTATGGAAAATGTTACCTTTGACGCGACGCTGGCGTCGCGGTTTATGAGCGCATCGGAGGTTGCTCTGATTCGCGGACAGGCAGAGGCTGCAAAGGCCGAGCTCCTCGGAAGACAGGGCGCAGGCAGTGACTTCCTCGGATGGATTGATCTTCCGAAGGCATATGACAAGGACGAGTTCGCGCGCATCAAGAAAGCAGCTGCGAAGATTCAGTCGGATTCGGAAGTTTTGATTGTAATCGGTATCGGCGGTTCGTACCTCGGTGCGAGAGCGGCTGTCGAGTTTTTACGCCACAGCTTTTACAATAACATCCCCGCGTCGCTTCGCAAGACGCCGGAGATTTATTATGTCGGCAACAGCATCAGCGCGACCTATATCCGCCACTTGATTGATGTTATCGGCGACCGTGATTTTTCGGTCAATATCATCAGCAAGTCGGGAACTACGACGGAGCCTGCGATTGCGTTCCGCGTGTTCAAGGAGCTGCTCGTTAAGAAGTACGGGCACGATGAGGCAAACAAGAGAATTTACGCTACGACGGACAAGGCGAGAGGCGCTCTGAAGCAGGTTGCGACGGAGGAAGGCTACGAGAGCTTCGTTGTTCCGGACGATGTCGGCGGACGGTTCTCCGTGCTGACTGCGGTAGGCCTTCTCCCGATTGCCGTGAGCGGCGCGGATCTCGATGCATTGATGGCCGGTGCGGCTTCGATGCGCGAGGCATGCATCAACAATGATTTTTCGAAAAATGCCGCCCTGCAGTACGCAGCAGTGCGCAACATTCTCTACCGCAAGGGCAAGAGCGTTGAGGTGCTTGCGAACTATGAGCCGTCGCTTCATTATGTGAGCGAGTGGTGGAAGCAGCTCTACGGCGAGAGCGAAGGCAAGGATCAGAAGGGTATTTTCCCTGCGAGTGTGGATCTTACGACCGACCTTCACTCGATGGGACAGTTTATTCAGGACGGCGCGCGCATCATGTATGAGACGGTTCTCCGCGTGCAGAAGAGTCGTGAGGATATTGTTCTCACGGCGGAGCCCGTGGACTTGGACGGCATGAACTATCTTGCCGGCAAGACGGTTTCCTTCGTAAACGAGAGCGCGATGAAGGGAACACAGCTTGCCCATGTGGACGGCGGTGTGCCGAACCTTGTGGTTAACATTCCCGAGCAGAACGAGTACTACCTCGGACAGCTGTTCTATTTCTTCGAGTTTGCATGCGGCGTGAGCGGTTATATGCTTGCGGTTAATCCGTTCAACCAGCCCGGCGTCGAGAGCTATAAGAAGAACATGTTTGCTCTTCTCGGAAAGCCCGGCTATGAGGAACTTCGCGCCGAGCTTACGAAGCGCCTGAACGAGCAGTAAGAGGACGACGAAGCGCCTGAACGGCCGGTTGGCTGGCAACAGAGCGATAATTGAACAAAAAGAGAAGCGGGGCAGTGACTGCCCCGCATTGTTATGTCATGATCTGCTTGCGCATCAGGATAGCCCCGCGCACCGCGGTCGTCAGGCGCGCTCGGAGCGCTTCCCGCTTCCCGGGTCAGAACTATTGTTTGTGACCGCCCGTGGCGACTAAGAAGAGACCGAAGAAACCGCCGCAGGTTCCGCCGATGATATGGCCGAGCTGCGAGATGTTGTCGTTGCGGAATGCATTGCGGAATTCCGTTCCCAGATACAGGATGCAGATCAGGATGAAGGTAATCGGAATCCGGCCTTTCTCCGCATTGGTAACCGATGCGAGAATGATGAACATGAAGACGATTCCGCTCGCACCCAGAAGCGCGCTGCCGGGAAAGAGGATGTTGAAAATAATGCCGGTGAGCACTGCGGTAATCACCATCATCTCAAGCATCATCTTGCTTCCGTATTTTTCCTCAAGAATCGGTCCGAGCATCAGGATGTAAAGCATATTGTTTATGTAATGGTCCCAGCCGCTGTGACCAATTGCATGACCGACCAGACGAAAATACATCAAAGGATCGGTCAACCGACCCCTGTAAGTCTCGAAGCAATAATAGTTACTTTTACCCTCCGTTGCAATATTAAGCAACAGGGCGCCGAGACAAACCAGCGCAAAGGTGAGCGTCACAGGCGCATTGTAATGAAGACGCCGGAGCAGTTTCATAAGTGCGGTCCTTTCTGTCGGCAGCGACCGACGGGGATGGGATGATGAATCGAAACGAAATCATCCGTCAGCATCAATCTTCAAGCTTCAAATCGCCGTCCTTGATAATTCCCGCGGCACGGAAAATCCGACCGAGCACGAAACAGAGAATTGCCGGGAGGACGAAGCTGATTAATAGGAGCCCGACCCAGTCAATCCAACCGGCGGAACCGTTCCAGCCGGTGATGACACCGATCTGACCGACGAAACCGCAGGTACCCATGCCCGACGAAATCGCGGGACCGTCCATGCGAAGCTTAAAGAGGCAAGTCGCAATCGGACCGGTGATGGCCGAAGCGATAATCGGGGGAAGCCAGATAACCGGCTTCTTCGCGATGTTGCCCATCTGCAGCATACTGGTGCCGATGCCCTGCGAAACGAGACCGCCGAAACGATTCTCCTTAAAACTCAACACGGCAAATCCGACCATCTGCGCGCAGCATCCCGCGACGGCCGCACCGCCGGCGAGACCGATCAGGCCGAACGAGTGGCAGATTGCGGCGCTGCTGATCGGAAGCGTAAGTGCGATACCGATAATTACCGAAACGAGGATACCCATGAGGAACGGCTGCTGCTCCGTAGCCCACATCGTAACCTTGCCGACATAGTTTGCGGCCTTGCCGATGGACGGCGCTGTCCAGATGGAGAGGAGCCCTCCGAGGACAACCGTCACAAAAGGAGTGACAAGAATATCGATTTTGGTTTCCATGGAGACGGCCTTGCCGAACTCCACAGCGACGATAGTAATCAGCAATACGGCGAGAGGACCGCCTGCACCGCCCTGGCTGTTGGCGGTATATCCGACCGCAACGGCGGAAAACACAACGAGCGACGGCGCCTGAAGCGCGACAGCGATGGAGACCGCCATAGCGGGGCCTGCGATAGACTGTGCAAACGCGCCGATATCGACAAGCCAGTCGCAAATGTGCTTGAGACCGTTGATGTCCGCAACGGCTTTGCCGGCCTGTTCGCCGAGCGTCTTAACAATGGTTCCGATCAAGAGGGAGGCAAACAAACCCTGCGCCATAGCGCTCATGGCTTTGATGCCGTAACTCTTCCAGGAAATGTCAATTTTCTTACGTTTCAAAAAGGCTTTCAATGCAATAACCTCCCAAACGGTGCCGTGCGGTCCGGAAGGATCCGGCCGCGATGGCGAATTTTCTACAAAACTACCATAATCAGAAGAAAAAAACAAGAGAAACGGCAAAAAAAGTGCTTCTCGTGTGAAAATCATAAGCGGCGCTAATGATTGGAATTAGTATAAAAGACGAATCTTTTCTTGCAACGAAAAATGCGAAAGAGTACAATAGGTACGTTAAAAAAGTCATACACGCGGGCGATATTTGTCGGCCGCAATACAGGAGGTCATCATGGGCGGATTTTTCGGAGTAGCCACGAGAGAGGACTGCATTTTCGATCTTTTTTTCGGAGTGGATTATCATTCCCACCTCGGAACCAGACGCGCAGGACTTGCCGTGTACGGTGAAAACGGGTTTGAGAGGTCGATTCACAAGATTGAAAATTCGCCGTTCCGTACGAAGTTTGAGAAGGAAGCGCACGATATGCACGGACATTTCGGCATCGGATGCATCTCCGACTTCGAACCGCAGCCGATTCTCCTGCGGTCACATCACGGCAAATTTGCGGTTACTACCGTCGGCAAGATTAACAACAAGGATGAGATTGTCGACAGCATCTTAAAAAACAATTCCCATTTCTTTATTATGAGCAACGGCGAGGTCAATCCGACCGAGCTCGTCGCCGCATTGATTAACCAGAAGGATAATATTATCGACGGCATCCGTTATGCGCAGGAGATGATTGACGGTTCCGTCTCCATGCTTGTGTTGACGGAGAAAGGCATCTTCGCAGCGCGCGACCGCCTCGGACGCACGCCGATTGCCATCGGTCACAAGGACGGAGCATACTGTGCGGCGCTTGAGAGCTTCTCGTATGCAAATCTCGGATACCAGCCGGTTCGCGAACTCGGCCCCGGAGAGATTGTCGTGTTCGACTCGGAGCAGCTGCACACGCTGGTCGCTCCTGGAAAGAAGATGAAGATTTGTACTTTCCTTTGGATCTACTACGGATATCCTTCGTCCTCATACGAGGGCGTCAGCGTCGAGCATGCGAGATATCACTGCGGCGAGATGCTTGCGAAGCGCGATACCGTTCACCCGGATGTCGTAGCCGGCGTCCCGGATTCGGGAACCGCACACGCCATCGGATATGCGAATGCGGCAGGAATTCCGTTCACCAGACCGCTGATTAAGTATACGCCCACCTGGCCGCGTTCCTTCATGCCAACCATGCAGGAGAAGCGCGACTTGATTGCCAAGATGAAGCTGATTGCCGTTCCGGAGCTCGTGAAGGACAAGAGCCTGCTGATCATCGACGACTCCATCGTGCGCGGCACACAGCTGCGTGAGACGGCAGAGTTTTTGTTTGAGAGCGGAGCCCGCGAGGTTCATGTGCGCCCTGCATGCCCGCCGCTTTTGTACGGCTGCAAGTATCTTAACTTCTCGCGCTCAAAGAGCGAGATGGAGCTGATTACGCGCCGTTGCATCGCCGAGCTGGAAGGCACGGAAGACATCCCGGAAGAAGTTCTTAAGGAGTATGCAAATCCGGATTCCGAGCGTTATGCAAAAATGCTGGAGAGCATTTGTCATAAACTGAAATTCACATCGCTTCGGTATCATCGTCTGGATGACATGATTGCCTCCATCGGCATCCCCGCGGAAAATCTTTGTACCTATTGCTGGAACGGTGACGATTCGGGCGACAGCGACGCGGAATAATCGGGATGTGTCGGATAACCTGTCATCCGTGATAGAAATTGTGTTTTCCGGTCGATTTTTGGTAAAATTCACACATTATATCGGTTTCCTGTTGACAAGCACGCAGGTGTAAAGTAAAATTACAGCGTAGCGATAATTTGATATGCTTTGTTCCACATATCAAGAGACTGCGTACTATGTTAGGAGGTAAACCTTTATGGCAATCGCCAGAACCCCTGAAGAGGAACAAGCCGTAAGAGACAATTTGATTGCAGTATGTGCATCCGTGTTCTTAAGAGACGGCTATTCCAAATCTACCATGAAGTCGCTTTCCGATGAAGCAGGTTGCACAACCGGAAAGTTCTACAGCAACTTCTCCGGAAAGCCGGAGATTCTCAGTGTGTTGATGGAGAAATTCGAGCGCACCAACTACCGCGAGGCGGTCAGACTGCTCGGTGCGGAGAACGATTCCGAAATCAACAAGATTGTGTTGTTCTTCGTGATGCAGTATGAAATCTGCCACGTGAATGACAAGATTCGTGAGCTGTTCTATTACACTTACGAGGATACCGAGACCATAATCAGCATCTCCAAGAACTTTGTTCCGTTGTTGGACAAGGCTCTTTCGGAGGAGTACGGAAGAAAAGAATCCGAGCAGATGTTGATGATTCGTTCCGTTATGGCATTCGGCATCATTCGTTCCATCCTGATCGGCGAGCATCGCGGCTTCGGTTACGATGAGCAGGGTCAGATTGATGCAATGCTCCAGATGATTTGCCACGCATTCGATATCAACGATAAGGATGCAAAGAAGCTGTTCGACCGCGTAGAGGCTGCGAAGCCGGCTATCCGTGAGGCAACCTACAACATGATCATCTACATGCTTCAGACTAAACTCAGCTGATCGAGGGACGCATGGACGAGTGTAAGGTGTGCGGGCGTACAAGCCCGATAGAAGGCGCCAATTTCTGCTACTATTGCGGTTCTCCGCTGCGTGACCGGACTTCGGTCATTGAGACGGACAACGCGCGGACGGAGGATGCGGCGGAGCCGGTCGAAGAGACCGGGGAAATCCGAAGGGAGACGCCAAAGGTAAGTCGGTGGAAGGTCGCCGGAATCTTGTGCCTTTTGCTGATTCCCGTGTACGGGTGGTTGTTTTTAATCGGCTGGCTGATTGTTTCGGCCTGCAACCCCAACCTTCCGGAAGACCGCAAGGAAGTTGTCAAGGGAGCGCTTCTGTTCATCGCATTGCTCGCGGTATTGGTAATCATCGCCGGAATTTATCTGGCGAACAATCCGGATTATTTTTCGGAAGTGATGAAACAGTACGAGAGCATGTATGCTAAATAAGATTGTCACACCCGGAAGGAGGTGCTTCGGCATCTCCTTCTTTTTATGTTTCGTCACTGTCGGAGCGCGCGAACGGAAGGTTGTCTTCGGGGGATTCCTCCTTCGGCGGGAGAAGAGAGGCCCGGGTTAAGACATGGTTTCCGAAGCGCTTGCGAAGGGCATCCACGGCACGGTCGACCCGGCCGTATCGCTCATAGTCGGTCGTGTCGAACATGGACATCTGACGCGCCGGAGCGTCCTGCGAGACGCGTGAAGTATGGACGCCGAGGCTTCGAATCGGCGTGTGATCCCACATGGAGTCGAACAGGCGACATGCCTGCCCGTGCAGTTCGGTTGTGATGTCGGTCGGAGACTCGAGAACCGTCTGGTGACTGTAGTATCGAAGGTCGAAAGTGCGGATGCTGACGGCCACGACGCTGATGCGGACACCGTCGGCGCGAAGACGCGTGGCAACGGTATCACAGAGACGCAGCAGCGTCTGCTTCGCCTCGGCCGGGTCGGTGACATCGTGATCGATTGTGGTGGAATTGCCGTAGCCCTTGTTGGGCGGCGGGGAATCAATCACCGGCTCATAATCGATTCCGTTGGCGAACCGGTAGATTGTCGTGCCGTGTTGCTTCAGCGCCCCGCGCAAAACGGTCTCCGGCGTATGCGCAATCTCGCCGATGGTGCGGATTCCCATCGCGTGCAGGCGGGCTTCCGTCGCACGGCCGATGAAGAAGAGATCGCGCACCGGAAGCGGCCACATCTTCGTCGGAATTTCGTCCGGCCACAGCGTATGCACTCTGTCCGGCTTGGTGAAATCCGAAGCCATCTTGGCAAGCAGTTTGTTGACCGAGACGCCGATATTGACCGTGAAACCGAGCTCGTCGCGGATGCGCTCCCGCAGCGCGTTCGCAAAACCGACGGGGTCGCGTCGCGCGCCTGCAATCTCCGACATATCACAGAAGGCCTCGTCGATCGAAAACTGCTCGACAAGCGGACAGACTTCGTGCAGTATGGCAAGAAGTGAGTGCGAACACCGCACATACAAATCATAGCGCGGCGGGACGACAACAAGCTCCGGGCAGATGCGCAACGCCTCTGCAATGGGCTGCGCCGTGCGGACACCGGCCTTCTTCGCGGGCATGGAGGCAGCGAGCACGATGCCGTGACGCTTCTCGCGGTCTCCGCCGATGATCGCGGTAATCGTGCGCAAATCAAGCTTCTCGCCGAGCTGATGAATACGGAACGAAGCCTCCCAGCTGAGAAAAGCGCTGTTCACATCGCAGTGGTAAATCAGCCGGTCCGCGGCGCTGTTTCGATTGTTTTTCCCTGTGTCGCGCATGCGATGCCCTCCGGGTAAGCCTGTGTCCCCGGAACCGACCCCGGGGTATATCGACATTATACACGAACAAATGTTCGATTTCAAGAGAAAAGGCTGAAAAACTTAGCGATTTTCCGTAAAATCTTCTATACATTCCAACGGAGTTATGCTACACTTGTGCCATCTGTGTCGAGCGGCAAATCAAGGCAGGACAGGGCAATCCGAGAGCGTGTTCCGCGCCGCGGGACCGGATAGAAGGAGCGGAAAATGACTGTATATGACTGTCATGCACATATTTATCCCGAGAAGATTGCCGCGAAGGCCGTGGAGGGCGTAGGTCATTTCTACGGAATCCCGATGGATTGTCCGACGGGAACGGCGGAGACGCTTCTTGCGATCGGCGACGAGGCAGGCATTGATCGCTTCCTCGTACACTCCGTGGCGACTCAGGCGCGCCAGGTGGAGAGTATCAACAACTTCCTGGCGGAGACGGTTGCAAAGGAGCCCCGCTTCATCGGTTTCGGTACGATGCACGCGGATTATGAGAACAAGGTGGACGAGCTTGAGCGCATCATCGGAATGGGCCTGCGCGGCATCAAGATTCATCCGGACTCGCAGCTCTACGCGGTGGACGACCCGCGCATGTTTGAACTTTACGACGCACTGCAGGGACGCTATCCGATTCTCGTGCACTGCGGCGACTACCGCTACGATTATGACAATCCCGAGCGCGTGCGGAGAGTCCTTGACATGTTCCCGCGGCTCACATTTATCGCGGCGCACTTCGGCGGCTGGAGCCTGCAGGACCTGGCTCTCGAGTATCTGAAGGACACGCATTGCTATTTTGACTGCAGCAGCTCTATGATGTACTTAGGGCAGAAGCGCTCGGCGGAGCTCATCCGCGAATACGGAGCGGACCGTTTCCTGTTCGGGTCGGATTTTCCGATGTGGAGCCCGAAGGACGAGCTGGAGCGATTCCGCGCGCTGGACATCACCGAGGATGAGAAGGAGCGGATTCTCTCGCGCAACCCGGAGATAGTTCTACAGTTGTAGAACTACATAAAAAGTCAACGGAACGGCGGGAGGCACATTGTCCGGGAAAGCAGCAGGGGTGACATGAAAATGGAGAACGGCAGCGGGGGTGCGGAAGGGACGAACAGCAAGAGAAAAATACTGCTTTGGATTATTTTTACAGTGCTTGCGGTCATGGTGGTCGAGCTCATTGTTTTACTTGTGCTTGACGGAAAAAAGAAGCCTTCCGGGGATAAGAGTACGGATGATCCCTCGAGGATCACGGTGTGGCGCTTGACGGAGGAGACGATCGAAGTGTCTCCGGAGCTCATAAACAGTCACCGGGCAGTTACGGATTACAGAAACCTGGTTCAGGATGCAAGCATGCGTACGGTATACACCTACGACGAAGCAGGGAATCCGATCAAATGGATCCGCTACGACGAGTCGGGCAGGGAAATACGGCGTGTCGAGACAGACTACCAATGTGATTCCGAGGGCCGTTGGCAGCAGGTTTTGCAAAAAACAACCGTGGAGGGCAGCACAACTGTTGAGAGGCATGAATTCCTCTATGATGATCGGGGAAATCGTATCCGGAAAGAAATATACATAAAGTATCCGTCGAAAGAAGAGGAGACTTTATTTTCCGATGTAGAGTATGAGTACAATGAAGATAATCTGCTAGTGAGATCCGGCGTGTTCTCTTATGTGTACAATGAACGTGGACAGGTAACGCAGGATTGGGTGGGGGAAGAACTCATGTGCGAATACACATATGATGACAAGGGAAATCTTCAGAAATGGGTGTATTACGTGACAACAGCGGACCCGGGGTATACTTATGATAAAACTCTCGCTGTCGGAGATGTTCGGTGGGAAACAACCTATAAGAATGGCCACAAAATTGAACCGATGTTTGACGAGTACGGTCATCCGATCCGGGAGTATGACGAGGACGGAAACATCCTCTGGTATAAAGAGTATCGAGTGGTGCAAAATGCGATGGGAGATCAAAGCCGCGTGACCGCTGTGTCTGATTATCACTATGAGGGAGGCTTGTTAACAGAGGTCATTACCACGAAATACGACAAAAAAGGAGAGGCGACCGGAGCGTCAAAGGTCGTGTATGTTCGCGACGAGGACGGAAATGTCCGGCAGGAATCCTACAACGCGAAAAATGTGCTGACGCGCTGCATAGAAGAAGACAAGTACGGCAATGTTTGGCTGGAGGAACAGTTCGACCATAACGGAGTGCTGATATTCCGCCTCGAAAGATCCTATGTGCCGTTTCAGGTTTCCGTGTGGGCGTTGACTCAGGACGAGGTAAGAGCGCTGCGTGACCTGATTTCTAAGTACAGATACTGAAAGAACGGGCGGAGCAACGATAACTCCGCTATAGCAATAATAACCCGAGGGAGCGGTTGACGCTCCCTCCGGGTTATTTTCCGCAAACAAGAAAAAAGTTGTTGCTGTTGCCGCCAAAAAGCGTTACAATGCGGACAATTCAACAGAATACATTTTTCATGGGGAAGGGCATATGAGCAAAAAAATTCGAATCGGAATCGGGATTCTTGTCGTGATTGTGTTGGTTCTTTTGTTTGTCCCGCTGAAGCGACGGACGGTAGAGGACGGCGGGACGATTGTGTATCACGCCGTCGCTTACGATATTGTTGTGTGGCACTGCAGGGATTTGGAAGGCAATGTCGGGAAAAAGACATGCGTTTACTGGTTCCCGAACAATTACAAATCGCTTGACGAGCTTCGAGAGAAGGAGTTCGGTGACTCGTGGTTTTCCGACGACGGATACCGAAAGGTATGGCGTCTTGCTGAGCAGAAGCATGAGATTTTTGCAAGCGCGACTGACGAAGAACCGACGACTATCTACGATATTGTCAATGAGTACAATAAAAACGGCATACCCGTATCGGAGAAAACCTTTACAATAACCTTTCCCGACGGTGAAAAGAAAGAGAAAGAGGGGGGAAGGGAATTTTCAGGTCGAGGTTCCTATGATTTGGAAGTCAAATATTCCGGCGGCGGTTGCATTGTGCGTGCCTACAAACCGAAAGAGCTGTATGACGACAAAGACAGCGGGAATGTATTGCGGTGGGAGCGGGTTTATGATTTCCGCAACCGATCCGTAAAATTGTTTGAATTCAAAAACGGGGAAAAAACACTGACCTACGAGTACGGTTATGACGAGCTCGGAAGGGAGATTTACGAGATTGTATATATCGGCGGGGACACGCTGACCGGAGAGTCGGAGAAGGTTTTAAGAGAAACGAAATACGAGGACAAGCCGGAGGGGGGCTGGATTGCAACCGTGTCAGACTACCACGGGAACACCAGTTTGGTGGATACTTTTGATGCTGAGGGCCGAATCATATTCCGTGATATGAAGGGAGGCACCCGATATCGATTTGAGTTTGCGTATTCCGACGACGGGAAAACCAGGATGAAGTATGAATATAAGGAGGGGCAGCTGTGGCAGAGCGAGAGGAGTACTTACGACGACGCAGGGAATGAGATCGAACGGGTGCGCGAAACAGGCGGTGGGAAGAGTGTTTATACACAGACATGGGTGGAGTTTCGGATTCCGCTTGAGAACTGTGAATTCGAGGATATCGAGAAGGAACTGATGGAGCGGATTAAGCAGGGTCAGTAGCGGTTGTTCGCCGATGTCAGCGCGAAAAAAGTTAAAAAAGTGTTGACAATGCGGAAAAAACGCGCTACAATGCGGACAATTCAACAGAATAAAGCGTAAAAGCGATGACGAAGACAGTCCGATGTTGAAGCTTTCAGAGAGCCGGTGGGTGGTGTGAACCGGCAGCGGAGATA
Organism: uncultured Lachnospiraceae bacterium; assembly: GCA_902798585.1. Lineage (GTDB taxonomy): Bacteria > Bacillota > Clostridia > Lachnospirales > Lachnospiraceae > ISDg. The sequence goes on along the minus strand of CADBXF010000006.1, from coordinate 76,544 downwards.
TCAATGGATGTATCACTTCCGAGCTGATGACCTGAAACTTCCGCCGAACAGAGGCAGGAAAGTAAGTAGGGGATTCCGTGACGCCGCGTGAGAGCAACGGACTTGATGGAGTCCCTGAGTGGCGCGAAAGCGCAATTTGAGTGGTACCGCGGGTGAAATGCTCGTCTCAAAGGCAACTTTGAGGCGGGCTTCTTTAGTTTGTTCCCACTCGTCGTACAATCGCCCAAATCGCACATGCCTGCATGATGCGATTTGGGCGGGAGTGCGACGGGGGGACGCACACGAAAAGTGTGCGCCCCGGAATCGCATTTGCGATTCCGAGTGGGAACAAAGAGACATGCATTTGAGCATTTCGCACAAGGCCCTTCACGAGCAAGCGCAGCTTGCGAGTGGGACAAACTTGTGAGCTCGCCCCCAGTTCCCAGACCACCACCTGATTCCTTGAAATCTCAGTGGACAATTACTTTTTAACACCTTAAGGAGGAACCCACTATGAGTGAGACAGTCGACACCAAATTGCAGGAAGTAGCAGCCCGTATCCGCGAACTCCGCGAAATCTCCGGAATGAGCGTCGCAGAGGCTGCAGAGTTGACGGAAGTCAGCGAAGCGCAGTATCGTTCCTATGAGGAAGGAAAGGAAGACCTTCCCTTCACCTTTATTCACAAATGCACCCGCGCATTCGGCGTAGAGCTCTCGGCGATTACCGAAGGTCATTCCACGAAGCTTTCGTCCTACTCGGTGACGAGAAGCGGCAAGGGCCAGGTAACGGCGGAGGAGCAGGGTATTTTGATTAAGAACCTTGCGCCGATGTTTAAGAACAAATTGGCGGAGCCCTACTGGGTTCGCTACGAGTATTCGGCGGAGCAGCAGAAGAAGCCGATTCATACGACGACCCACTCCGGTCAGGAATTTGACCTGGTGCTCAAGGGCTGCATGAAGGTGCAGGTCGGCGACCATGTGGAAATCCTCCGCGAGGGCGACAGCATTTTCTATAAGAGCTCCACGCCTCACGGTATGATCGCCATCAACGAGCAGGACGTAACCTTCCTTGCGGTTGTCCTTCCGGACACCAACGCTCCCGAGAAGGAAGTGGTGGACACCCTCGTCACCGGACACACTGCAAAGCGCAGCTTCGTAAGCGACAAATTCGTCCGCTGCGAGGAGGATGAGAAGGGTCGTCTTAAGAAGATTGATTTCGTGAACGAGGATACGTTCAATTTCGGATTTGACATCGTGGACGCCATCGCGAAGAAGAACCCGGAGAAGCTTGCGATGATTCATCTGGATGTTGAAAAGAATGAGCGTCGCTTTACCTTCGAGGATTTGCGCAGAAAGAGCAACCAGTGCGCGAACTACTTTAAGTCCCTGGGCATCCAGCCCGGTGACCGCGTGATGCTTGTCCTTCGCCGCCACTATCAGTTCTGGATTGCCATGATCGCACTGCACAAGCTCGGCGCCGTGGCTATCCCCGCGACGAACCAGCTGCTCGCCCATGATTTTGAATATCGTTTCCAGTCCGCAGGCGTGAAGGCCATCCTCTGCACCATGACCGGCAACACGGCGGAGCAGGCGGACATCGCAGCAGCGACGAGCCCTACGGTGGAAATCAAGATTGCGGTAAACGGAACCCGCGAAGGCTGGAGAAACTTCGATGAGGAGTACTCCATCTTCAGTTCCCACTTCGACCGCACCGAGGATACCCCCTGCGGAAACGACCGCATGGTTATGTTCTTTACGTCGGGAACCACAGGCTACCCGAAGATTGCATGCCACAGCTATCTGTACGCCCTCGGCCACTATGTGACTGCGAAGTACTGGCATCAGGTGGACCCGGACGGGCTGCATTTGACGATCTCCGACACCGGCTGGGGCAAGGCTCTGTGGGGCAAGCTTTACGGACAGTGGCTGTGTGAGGCACCGATTTTTGTTTACGACTTCGACCGCTTCCATGCGGATGACATCCTTCCGATGTTTGCGAAGTACCACATCACCACATTCTGCGCGCCGCCCACCATGTACCGCATGCTGATCAAGGAAGACATCAGCAAATACGACCTCTCCTCGATTGTTCACGCAACCACCGCAGGCGAGGCCCTCAACCCCGAGGTTTACAAGGTTTTCAAGGAAAATACAGGCCTCCGCGTCATGGAAGGCTTCGGCCAGACCGAGACGACGCTGGTGATCGCCAACCTCTTCGGCGAGGAGCACAAGCTCGGTTCCATGGGCAAGCCCACGCCCCAGTACGACGTGGATATTCTCGATGATGACGGCAATCCGGTTCCGGTGGGCGAGAACGGCGAGATCTGCATCTACACGAAGAACAAGGTACCGTGCGGTCTGTATCGCGGCTATTACCGCGGCGAGGACCTCACGAAGGAGGCATGGCACGACGGTATCTATCACACCGGCGATGTTGCCTGGAAGGATGAGGACGGATTCTACTGGTATGTCGGCCGCAAGGACGACGTCATCAAATCCTCCGGCTACCGCATCGGACCGTTCGAGATCGAGAGTGTCATCATGGAGCTTCCGTACGTTCTCGAGTGCGGCGTAAGCGCGGCTCCGGATCCGGTCCGCGGCCAGGTCGTCAAGGCAAGCATCGTTCTTACCAAGGGAACGGTGGGGACGGACGAACTGAAGAAGGAGATTCAGGACTACGTCAAGAGCCACACAGCTCCGTACAAGTATCCGCGAATCGTCGTCTTCATGGACGAGCTTCCCAAGACCATCAGCGGTAAGATTCAGAGAAACAAGTTGTAAAAGCAAGGTATACAGATAAAGCCGCAGAATTCGGCTTCAGCAGTGACGACAGTGTACTGTCGGACACTGCCGAAGGCGGATTCTTGCTGCGGCAACGACTGTTGCCGCAGCCCACATGAGCAAAAAGGCGCGAAGCGGCTTTTTGCGAATGGCGGCTTTAGTGAAATCGGCAACGACTGTTGCCGCACCCACATGAGCAAAAAAACGGCTTCTGTATATTTGAATCAAAGGCGTTTTTTTGCGAATGTGCGGCGGCTGCCGCAGGGACGATGGTTTTTTGCGACTGTTGCGGCGGCCGACGCCGGGACGGCTTTTGGCAAATGTGCATGCAGTACCGCGAGGCAATTTAGCCTTGCAATTCCCCGTAAAAGGGGGTATAGTTACAAAGTTAGGGTGATACTATGGATTTCAAGCGTTTGGTGCTCTTTGCGGGGCATTACGGCAGCGGTAAGACGAACATTGCGGTGAACATCGCGCTCGACCTGAAGAAGGAAGGGAAGAATGTGGTGATTGCCGATCTCGATATCGTCAATCCGTACTACCGGACAAAGGACAGCGAGGCAGAGCTTGCCGCAGCGGGGATTCCGCTCATAAGCTCCGAATACGCCAACTCCAATGTTGATGTGCCGGCGCTTCCGCAGGAGTTGTATTCCTTAGTGGATCAAAAGGACCGCTGCGGAATCATCGATATCGGCGGAGATGACCGCGGCGCTCTGGCGCTCGGACGGTACGCGCCGTTTATTCGCGAAGAGAACAACTACGAGATGCTCCTCGTCATCAACAAGTTCCGTCCGCTGACACCGGATGCCGCAAGCACCATCGAGGTCATGCGTGAGATTGAACTTGCGGGAGGAATTCCGTTTACGGGGATTGTGAACAACAGCAATCTCGGGCGGGAGACCACTGCGGAGGATGTCATCGCTTCCAACGCATACGCGCAGGAGCTTTCGGCGGCGACGGGGTTGCCGGTCCGGATGACCACCGCATGGGATACGATTGCGGACGAGGTGGCGAAGGTTCTTCCGAATGTGGTTCCGCTGCATCTGCAGAACAAGCGGCTGTGGAACGACTGACGGGCCGCTGCGGGGACGCGGTACAATAATGACACTGTAAAATGCTTTGGACAAAACAAAGGCATTTTTCAGATAAATAAGGCAGGAACAGGGTTGCATTTTCCGGTGCTTCGGGAGATGCAGGTGAATAACAGGAGGTGCGGTCTATGAACAAAGTGACATTCAACACGGATCTGTGCAAGGGCTGTGGACTTTGTGTAGCGGCATGCCCGAAGAAAATTCTTCGGATGTCGGAGACGGTCATCAATGCCAAGGGTCATCATCCGGCAGAGATGGTCGACCAGTCCCAGTGTATCGCATGCGCATTTTGCGCAACGATGTGCCCGGATTGCGTGATTACGGTAGAAAGGGGTTAAGGACATGGCAGACAAGGTTTTGATGAAGGGTAACGAAGCCATTGCGGAAGCTGCGATTATGGCGGGCTGCAAATTCTACTTCGGATATCCGATCACACCCCAGACCGAGGTGGCGGCATACATGGCTAAGCGTATGCCCAAAATCGGCGGAACATTCCTTCAGGCGGAGAGCGAGATTGCAGCCATCAACATGTGCATCGGCGTCGCTTCCACCGGTAAGAGAGTAATGACGAGTTCCTCAAGCCCCGGAATTTCCCTTAAGGAAGAGGGCATCAGCTACATGGCAGGCTGCGACCTTCCGGCGCTCATCGTAAACGTGGAGCGCGGCGGCCCGGGCCTCGGCGGTATCCAGCCTTCGCAGTCGGACTATTTCCAGGCGACCCGCGGCGGCGGACACGGTGACTACCACCTTTTCGTAGTTGCTCCGGCGAGCGTACAGGAGATGGTAAGTCTTACGGCGCATGCATTTAATGTAGCTGAGAAGTATCGCGTTCCGGCGATGCTCCTTGCCGACGGTACCCTCGGACAGATGATGGAGCCCGTTTCCATCGAGGGCATCACGGTTGAGGATCACGACAAGTCGTGGGCTCTCACCGGTACGGACTGCAAGAGAAAGCACAACATTATCAACTCCCTGTCCCTTCTGCCCGAGGAGCTTGAGCAGTGGAACCTGGAGCGCTATAAGAGATACGAGAAGATCGAAGAGAACGAGCCGATGTGGGAAGAGTACATGATGGATGACGCGGATGTCTGCGTTGTCGCATTCGGTATCGCATCCCGTGTATCGAGAAACGCCATCAAGGCGGCTCGTGCGCAGGGCATCAAGGTCGGTATGATTCGTCCGATTACGCTCTGGCCGTTCCCGAAGAAGCCTCTGCTCGCTGCTGCGGACAAGGTGAAGTCCTTCGTCACCGTCGAGCTCAACATGGGTCAGATGGTTGAGGATGTCGAGCTTGCAACCCGCTGCAAGAGACCGATTCTCATGGCAAACCGCGTCGGCGGCTGCATCCCGACTCCGGAGCAGGTGCTTGCGCAGATTGTCGAAGCCAATAAGTTAGGAGGTGCACAGTAATGGGTGAGATTGTATTCCAGAAACCGAAGTCACTGTGTGATGTTCCGCTTCATTACTGCCCCGGCTGCACGCACGGTATCGTTCATCGCCTTGTTGCGGAAGCGATCGACGAGCTCGGCATTGAGGGACAGACCATCGGTGTGGCCAGCGTAGGCTGCTCCGTATTTACCTACAACTATTTTGAATGTGATATGGTTCAGGCCGCTCACGGACGTGCTCCGGCGGTCGCAACCGGCGTGAAGAGAAGCGATCCTTCGAAGATTGTTTTCACCTACCAGGGCGACGGTGACCTCGCTTCCATCGGTACCGCTGAGACGGTTCATTCGGCAGCGAGAAATGAGAATATCACCATCATTTTCATCAACAACGCAATCTACGGCATGACCGGCGGTCAGATGGCACCCACCTCCCTTCCGGGACAGGTTACGCAGACTTCGCCGTACGGCCGTGATGTCAACACCGTGGGCTACCCGGTTCGCATCTGCGAGATGCTCTCGCAGCTTGAGGGACCTTCCTACCTGGAGCGTGTTGCAGTGAACAATGTAAAGAATGTCAAGGCTGCGAAGAAGGCCATCAAGAAGGCTTTCCAGAACCAGGTTGAGGGCAAGGGCTTCTCCTTGATCGAGGTTGTTTCCACCTGCCCGACGAACTGGGGCAAGACTCCCGAGAAGGCGATGGAGTGGCTTGAGGAGAATATGCTTCCTTACTATCCTCTCGGTGTATACAAGGATAAGTACGCGGACAAGGAGGACAAATAAATGGCACAGACCGGTATGCTTTTTGCAGGCTTCGGCGGACAGGGCATTCTGTTCTCCGGCAAATTCTGCGCGTATGACGGCTTGATCTCCGACAAGCAGGTCAGCTGGCTTCCTTCCTACGGTCCGGAGATGCGCGGAGGTACCGCGAGCTGCAGCGTCGTATTCAGCGACGAAATCATCGGCTCGCCCATCGTTACCAACCCCGACATTCTCGTGGTTATGAACCTTCCGTCCCTCGACAAATACGAGCCGACGGTAGTTCCGGGAGGCAAGATTTTCTATGATTCCACCCTCATCAGCCGTCCGATTGCAAGAACGGATGTGCAGGCGTTCGGCGTTCCGGCGACCAAGCTCGCCGCGGACAACGGTATGCCGACGCTCGCGAACATGATTCTCGTGGGCAAGATGATCAAGGAGACCGGTATCATCTCGACCGAGAACATCGGCAAGATTATCGAGAAAATCGTAAGCGCCCGTCATCAGGACCTGAAGGACCTCAATGCGAAGGCGATTCAGATGGGCTTTGATTACGCAGAGTAATCGAAAAATACAGGCTTTCAGCGGCTTCGATGCCCCGAACACGGGCGTCGGAGCCATTTTTTTCGTGAAAAGATGACAAAAAAACGGATATCTTGTCGAAAAAGAGGGCAAAATTGCAAATAATGAGTGCATTCCCGCCGCCTATGTGATAAAATATAGTATCAACCGGATGCATGCGAATTTGCGCGGTTTGCATCGGAAGAGGAGGTAGTTGCGGTATGATTAAAAAACGGCTTCGTGTTTCGCCCGGTCATGCGTTACCGGTATTGGCGGCGTTGGCTGCTTTGATCTCTGCGGCGGCGTGTATCGTCAATTTCTGGGTGACGAGAACGCAGTACCAGACGGCAATCATGGAGAGCTTTAACAACGGCGGTCTGTGGGATAAGATCGGCTGGGGCCTTCAGGTCGGCGGCATGGTTTTGTTTGCCCTGTTTGTGCTTGTTGCGGCAAGAAAATGCCTTCCGCTGATGGCGATTCCGGTTATTCTGTTTTTTGCGGGAGAACTGCTCCCGTATGTTCCGAAGTTCGGCTCGGAGAGCATACCGCTCTTTGACCTGGCGATTGTCGGTGTGACGATGCTGTTCGCGGTGATGATTGCATGGGTCGTAACCGACTGCTTCCGGATCAAGGAACCGGCGATTGTGCTCGGGCTTGTCGCCATCGTGGGCATCATCGTTTTGACGGTTGCGCTTGAGGAGGAGCCGTTCGTTGTGAGCCGCGAAGGCTTTACGAGACGCTGTATCGCAGTTTCGGAGATTGCGAAGCTCGCAGGATTTTTCCTGGCCGGAGTATTTTTCACGGGGTCGCTTGAGTATGTCTTCCGCACGGAGGTTGCCGAGAAGGCCGGCGATGCGAAGAACGATGCTGCCGATAAGAAGAATGCACCGGCTGCGGATGCCGTGAAGGCCGACGCCGGAGACAATGCGAAAAAGTCCGAAGAGAAGAAGGATACCGATAAGAAATCCGGGGATCGGAAGGATTCGGATAAGAAGGGCGATAAGAAGGCTGCCAAATCCGACGGCAACACCGTAAACTGGGCATTGCTTCGCCCGGGCGCTTCGGAGGGCGCGGAGAAGAAGTCCGCCGAGGAAGTCGCTTCGGAGGAAGAGGCTCCGGCCGTTGCGGAGATCGCCGGGGAGGCTGCCGATGTCGTATTGACGCCGGAAGAGGAGAACCGCAGAATTGAGGAACTCACCGAACAGGAGCCGAGTTTTGAGGAGGAGATGAATCTTCTCGATGAGATTACTTCTGCGGGAGCGGATGCAGAGACGGCCGCTGCTTCGGAGGCAACGCCGAATATCATCACTGAGGACGGGGTGGAGATTGTTCAATACACCGCTCCCGTCGAGGATGAGACTCCTGCGGAGGAGAAGACGCTGGCACAGCTTCTCGCCGAGAGAGGCCTCGCAAATCATAAGAGTGAACTCTTCGACGAACCGTTTGACGAGACGCCGGAGAAGGATTATTCAACCCCGTACCGCAGAACCTACCGCGATTATCCGGAGGTTACGGAAGAGGAAGCCGCAACCGTCGGCGAGGCAGCTGCAGAAGCTGCGGCTGATGTAACGGCAGCCGCGGAGGAGACCGCGGCCGCGGCAGCGGAAACGATTTCCGAAGCGGCAGCGGAGGTTGCCGGGGATGTATTTTCCGAGGCAAAGGCATCGGCGAAGCCGGCGTTTGACTGGTCGACTGCTGCGGATGATGTTCTGAGCGAGACTGCCGAGGATGCTGCGGTTGAGGCTGCGGAAGCGGAAGCCAAGGCGGAGAGCGCAACGGAATTTTCCGCGAAGGGCAAATCGAAAGATGTCCGCAAGCGTGCGGCAGCCGAGAAGATTGCCGACGATGAACCGGTTCTCACGGTTCCGGTTACCCCGATTCCGGGCAATCGCCTGCAGAAGGTGCTGAAGGAAGATGTTGTTCTGGACCGCGACCAGATGCTCATGCAGCGGAACAAGGTCAGCAAATTTGCTCTCCTCGGAATGTTGATTTCACTGGCAGCTGCAGCGGTCGGCGGACTCACCGTTTTCAAGGTGATTTCGCTTGACGCTCTGAAAAATGAGCAGACCTGCATGATGCTTCTCGGATTCGGTATTCTCGGATTCCTGATGGCAGGTACGCGCCTGGTATACAAAGAGTACTACACCAAGACCGTCGTGAGTGAGCGCAAGGTGACTCGCGAGGAAAATAATTGGGAAGAATATGTTGCGCATCGTCTGGAGGAGGACGAGAAAAATATCGCGAACCTCGCTTCCAACTACATGCGCATGACGGAGATGTACGGACACCTTCTGGAGACGACAGCGGAGCTGACCGGAAGCATCAAGGCTCTCGGCGAGTCACGCAATCTCCGGCTTGAGGCAGCGGAACCCGTCGTGGCGACCGCAGATGAGGAGCCGACAGCTTCGGCCGGTTCTGCTTACAAGGCGCCTGCTTTTGAGGAGCATGCCGTCACGGAGACTTACGAAGAACCTGCGGCGGAAGCGCCGATGTTTGAGGAAGCTTCCGCGGAAACGGCTTCGGATGAGGCGGAGAGCAGAGCTTATGAAGAGCCTGCTTACGAAGAACCTGCTTACGAAGAGCCGTCCGGGGAGGCGCCTGCAGTTGAGGAAGCTGCTTACGAGGAGCCTGCTTATGAAGAGCCGGCAGCAGAAGAAACATACGAGTCCTCTTCCTATGAAGGGACTGCATATACGACACCGGCATATGAGGAGCCTGTGAGCGAGGAACCCGCTTCGACGGAAGCATTCGGGGAAGCTCCGGCGGAAGAGTCTTATACAACAGTTGAGGACGGACCTGCATACGAAGGAGCGGCATTTGCCGAGGGTGAACCTGCTTACTATCAGGACGAAGCGGCTTATGAGGACGGCGAGTCGACGAGACCGGATCCCGCATCGCTGATGCGCGAGGACGAACTTCCGTATGCGACGGAGGAGGAGACCGCAGCAGGCATCACCGAGGAGATTTCGGAGGAGACTCCGGCAACGGAAGGGGCAGAGAAGGAAGACAAGCCGATTGTGAGCTCTACTGCCGAGTCCGGCAACGCTGCGATTCTCGCATCCCTGTTCTCCGGAAAATGGTCCAAGAACCGCAAGTCGGAAGAGCCGAAGAGCGAACCTGCTGAGGCTCCCGCTGCGGAGGAGCCGGTTGCAAAGGCCGAGCCCGCAGCAGAGGCTGAGGCACCGCGCAGCGGCAATTACAATGAATATCTGATCAGCTCCATGTTCGGCCGCAAGAAGACGGTTGTTCCGGAGAAGGTTGAGGAGACTGTCGAAGAGGTAACCGAGGCAGCGGAGGAAGTTGCAGCGGAGGCGACCGAGGCGGTTGAGGATGTAGTGACGGAAGCAACCGAGGCAGCAGAGGATGTTGCAGCGGAGGCGACCGAGGCGGTTGAGGATGTAGTGACGGAGGCAACCGAGGCAGCAGAGGATGTTGCAGCGGAGGCGACCGAGACAGCAGAGGATGTTGTGACGGAAGCGACCGAGGCGGTTGAGACAGCAGAGGATGTTGTGACGGAAGCGACCGAGGCAGCGGAAGAAGTTGTTGCGGAGGCGACCGAGACAGCAGAGGATGTTGTGACGGAAACGACCGAAGCGGTTGAGGATGTTGTGACAGAGGCGACCGATACAGTAGAAGCTGTTGAGGAAGCGGCGGAGGAAATCCCGGATTATCTCGCGGGAACTCCGGATTACAAAGCGCCGGAATACACGGCTCCGACCTACTCGACGGAGACGCCGGGATTGCCGGAGGAGAAACCGGAATATGAAGGACCGTTCGGCAATGCGTTTGTACAGTCCTCCGACGGAGGTTCCTGGAGCACACCGCAGCCGTTGTTCGGACAGTTCGGATACGGTTCGCTTGCAAGCGATGAAGACAATACCTACGATACCGGATACACAGCGCCGACATTTTCCGGTGCGGAAGACACGGTAATCCCGAGTGGTTTCACGGCAACCGCTTACAACGAGCCCGAGCCGGTACAAACCTTCGAGGAGCCCGCGGCGGCAGCCTTCGAGACGGAGGCGGAAGCTTCGGAGACGCAGGAGAGTGAGCCTGAGGAAGCGCCGGTTCTGCCGACCTACTTCGGAGCGGTCAAAGAGACAGCCCCCGAGAAGGAAGAGCCTGCCGAGACCGAGGAGCCGACGGAAAATAAGCGTCCGGGATACCGCCCTTCGATTTACGGTGTCGATGTGATGGATGATGAGAACGCCGGCGACGAGATGCCGACCGTCAACATTCCTCCGATGGCACAGGAGACTGCGCCGGAAGAGACCGCGGAAGAACCGGCGGAGCAGATTATCATTCCGACATTTACCGGAGTTCCGGATTATTCGGACAATGAGCCTGTTCCCGAGGATGACACCGCGGAGGAGATGTACAACGGTTCCTACCAGAGCAAATATCTTTCCTCGCTTCGCAACGCGAAGAACGATCGCAGGAAGCAGTATTTCTTCGATGACGAGGATGATTTTACGGAGCCCGATCTCCCGATGACGGAGCTTGATTTCTCCGAGCCGGAAGTGCCAGAGAGTGCACCGGGCGAGGATGAGCCCGTAGAGACAACTCCGAAGAAGGCGGAGACATCCGCAGCCGCTCCGGCGGAGAAGCCGTCCTACGGCGGTTTCAACTTCGGATTCGGCATGGATGACGAGCCCGCAGAGAAGGCCCCGGCGGAACCGCAGCCGCAGGCACCGCTCTCGGAGGAGGATGAACGCGCGAAGCTCGAGGCAAGGCGTCGTGCCCTGCAGGAGAAAATCGATCAGATTCGCAAGAAGAATCAGATGAACCAGTTCGACGATCTTTCGGATCTGGATGACGAGGGCGTTTTCTTCCACAAATAAACAAGCAGGAAAAACAGGGGATCTCCCGAAAAGGGGGATCTCCTTTTTGTTGCATTTGAAAGCCTCCCATGTTACAATAAATGCGCCGTGCAGGAAAAATAAAACGGAATGAGGAAAAGAATTTATGACTAAGATCAGACTGCTTGTCGGAATGGTAGCTTTATTTGTTATCGGCGTTGCTCTCGGGTCTCTCGGATGGACGCAGCGCGCCAAATTAAAGAACGCGAAGGACATCTCGGAAACGCGCAAACTCGAGGAGGGCAAATGGATTAAGGGTACAACCGATGAATCCGTGGGCTGTTACTGTTATGAGACCGAGGAAAAGGACGGAAAAAAGACGGAAAAGTTCCGCTGGTATTTAGTATGGTTCACTTCCCTGGATAAGCCTGACGGCGGATATATCGGCGTGAAGGTTCCGGCGAAGGAGTTCAGCAAGTACGAGCAGCTCGTGGATTCCGATCTGGAGTATGAGCTGACCTATCAGGGTGAACTTAAGAAATGCACCGGCGAGGTGCTTCAATACAAGAAGGAATTCCAGAAGAAACGGCAGGAGGAGATTGAAAAGGAAGCCAAGAAAGCCGGTTATCCGGCCGCTTCCTACAAGATTGCCGATTATTGTCCGGACTACTATGTGGAGTTAAAGACAACCAAGGACGGCATGATAATGATGGGAATCGGTATCGCGTTGTTTGTGTTCGGTATCATCTGCGGAATCGCGTTCATTCATGCGGTTCGCAGCGACGGCAAGGAGGCGCGTCAGTATGCCGAGGCGATGAGCCGGATGCAGCAGAGCACGGAGCCCGTTCAGCCGTATACGCCCTTTGCGCCTTATACGCCGGGCGGAAGCGGAGCTGCGGGAAGTAAGCCGGAGCCGGAAAATGTAGGTGCGGCATCGGGCTTTAACCTATACAGTGAACAGGATGAACTCAGCAAGATGCTGGCGGAGGAGGACCAGAAGATTTCGCAGTACAACTTTGAAAGCAACCTGACCGGCAGCAATCGTGTGGAGGATGATAAATAAGGAGAGAAGAAATCGCATGAACCTTAAGAAACTCTGCATCATCTTAGCGGTAGTTTCGGGACTGACCGCACTCGTAGGCATAATCATCTGTCTGCGGACCAACCATCTCTCGGACGAGTTCGATTCGGCGCCGCTGAACCTGAACGCTCCCGGCGATGCGAAAATGTGGGAAGGCCGTTATTGTACGATGGAGACCACGCGCGCGATGCGGAGCATCTACGAGGTGGAGGCAACGGATGACGGCGAAGGCAAATCGTACCGCTATTATCCCGTTGTGATTTGCGAAAAGCCGCAGCGGTTTGTGTTGGTGTGCGTTCCTGAAGAGAATTTTGCGAAATATGATGCTCTGGCGGAGGGAAGCTCCGCAGAGAAGCTTCGCATCCGCGGTACATTGGAGAGAACCGGGGGCGCCGTGAGGGAATCGCTGCAGATGCTGTTTGCGCAGATTCACGAGATGGATCCGAACGGACAGCAGGATTACGATGAGATGTTTCTCTCCGCATATTATGTGGAGCCTGTTGAGCCGAAGGATTACAGCGGATTGATGACCGCGGGACTTTGGATGGTGATTGCCGGGCTTGTGCTCGGCGCCGCAGGCGGCGTCGGAGTGTGGTACTGCAAGCATCAGGAGTTCGTGCAGTCGCTTGTCTCCGCCGAGGAATTCGAGCGCTCCGGAAGGGGAAAATAAACGCCTGTTTCAGGCGAAACGGCGAAAAATCGAGGGCAGTTTGTTTCTTTGTATACAAAAATACAAAATTTGCGTTTTCCTATTGCAATCGTGAATTGTTTTGAGTATAATCAGAACCGTGAGTTCGGTTTGACGCTTTAACGCGTAAGAGTGACCGGACAGCCACGCGAACACGGGTCCGCGCGGGCAATGCTACAATATCACTTAGGAGGATATTTTCTATGTCTTATGTTGATGAAGTACTGGAACTCGTAAAAAAGAAGAATTCCAATGAGCCGGAGTTTATTCAGGCGGTTACCGAAGTTTTCGAATCCCTGAAGCCGGTTATCGAGGCAAATGAGGAGCTCTACAAGAGAGAGGCCATCCTCGAGAGAATCACCGAGCCGGAGCGTCAGTTCAAGTTCCGTGTTCCGTGGGTTGACGACAAGGGCCAGGTTCGTGTTAACACCGGTTACCGCGTACAGTTCAACTCCGCTATCGGACCGTTCAAGGGCGGCATTCGCCTTCATCCTTCCGTAAATATCGGTATCATCAAGTTCCTCGGCTTCGAGCAGATTTTCAAGAACTCTCTTACCAGCCTTCCGATCGGCGGCGGCAAGGGCGGTTCCGATTTCGATCCGAAGGGCAAGAGCGATCGTGAGATTATGGCATTCTGCCAGAGCTTCATGACCGAGCTTTGCAAATATATCGGCGCTGACACCGACGTACCTGCAGGTGACATCGGAACCGGCGCTCGTGAGATCGGTTTCATGTTCGGACAGTACAAGAGAATCCGCGGCCTCTATGAGGGTGTTCTGACCGGTAAGGGTCTTTCCTACGGCGGTTCCCTTGCAAGAACCGAAGCTACCGGTTACGGCCTTCTCTACTTCACCGATGAGATGCTCAAGTCCAACGGCATCGACATCGCAGGCAAGACGGTTGCAGTTTCCGGCGCCGGCAACGTAGCTATCTACGCTATCCAGAAGGCACAGCAGCTCGGCGCTAAGGTTGTTACCTGCTCCGATTCCACCGGTTGGATCTATGATCCCGAGGGCATCGATGTTGCACTTCTCCGCGAGGTTAAGGAAGTTAAGAGAGCCCGTCTGACCGAGTACGCTGCAGCTCGCAAGAGCGCTCAGTACCATGACAAGGCTGCCGAGGGTACGAACCAGTGGTCCGTAAAGGTTGATATCGCTCTTCCCTGCGCTACGCAGAACGAGCTTAACATCGACGATGCGAAGACGCTCGTTGCCAACGGCGTTATCGCTGTAGCTGAGGGCGCTAACATGCCTACCACAATCGAGGCTACGAAGTACTTCCAGGCGAACGGCGTTCTGTTCGCACCCGGCAAGGCAAGTAACGCAGGCGGCGTTGCTACTTCCGCACTCGAGATGAGCCAGAACTCCGAGAGACTTTCCTGGAGCTTCGAGGAAGTTGACGCTAAGCTTAAGAGCATCATGGTTAACATTTTCCACAATGCCGACAATGCCGCTAAGAAGTATGGCATGGAGGGCAACTATGTAGCAGGCGCTAACATCGCCGGCTTCGAGAAGGTTGTTGACGCTATGCTCGCTCAGGGCGTTTGCTAATCGCCTAACCGCAAGATTATTGAAGGAAGCTCCGATATTCGGGGCTTCCTTTTTTGTGCCCGGAGGAGGCAAGCCGACGCTGCTCAGGAAGCCCCGGATACCGGAGCTTCCTTTCAGACCGAAGACAAAGTCCGAGGCGGTTCTCGCCTCGGACTTTGTCTTCACTCTGCGGCGCGGGAGCAATCCCGCGCTTTTTTCTTTTTTCGGAAAATGCGTGGAAAACATGTGGATTTTTTAGGAATTTTTAAATTGTATTTTAGGTTCCGGTTTTATGTTAAACCCACAAAGGATTGGCAGCGCACAGAGAACCCTGCCGGCGGGATGATCTGTGACCACTGAAAAAGGGGGATTAACATATGAAGAATTCTGCTGTAAAAATGAGGGTTCTGATTTCGGTGTGCGCAGTGTGCTGCGTAGCTTTGCTCGGATTCGGCGTCTGGAAATCCGGGTTGCTTCGGAAGAACCCGGGAACGGACAACACGGACAACAAAACCGTAAAGACAACCGTTACTCCGGGGGAAACGAGCAACAAGACACCCACGCCCGGCGATACGAACACAACACCCACGCCAACGGAACCCGCACCGGCCGAGCCCACGCCGACCGACATTCCGTTGGAATTGGAAACCTCAGAGGAACTGACTGTGAGTTCCTCCGCCGAGCCTGTAGAAACCAAGACGATGGACGACACCATGCGCACGGCATACGAGACATTTGCATACAAACTGTTCGCGCAGCTTCCAAAGGGCGAGTCGAGGATGATATCCCCATTTTCCGTATATGTGGCGCTATGCATGCTGGCTGACGGTGTCGACGGAGAGACGTTAGCACAGCTCGATGAATTGCTCGGCTTGACCGCGGAGGAGCGCAATGCCTATCTGGCCGGGTGGCTTGAGGAACTCGAAGCGTTCCGTAATTCAAGCGACACCTTGCTCGCAAATGCGAATTCCGTCTGGATTCATGAAGGCATGGAGTCGGATGTGCACAAAGACTTTCTGGACATTTGCGCGCAGTATTTCAAGGCCGGTTTCTTTTCAGCGCCGATGGATGATTCCACTGTGAGGGACGTCAACGGCTGGGTGAAAGCCAAGACGATGAACATGATTGATCAACTCCTCAAGGAGTTACCGCCGCTGACCGCCACGATTCTTTTGAATGCAATCACATTCGACGCCAAGTGGCAAGAGGAGTTTGACGATACGCTGACCAGAGACGCTTCCTTCTATAAAGCGGACGGCACAACCGTGACTGTCGATATGATGCAGGGAGACGTGGCCGACGGGTATTTGGAAAACAGACTCGCAACCGGTTTTATCAAGACGTATAAGGGCGGAGCGTTTTCGTACATCGCACTGGTTCCGAAGCGGGATGTCGAAGAAGTAAGCCTTGATCAGCTCCTGGCCTCACTGTCACCGGAGAGCATTCGTTCACTGATAGACAACAAGTATGACATAATGTGCGATGTTTACATGCCGAAGTATGAGAGTGATTACGGCCTCGATCTCGTCGACGTGTTGAAAAAGCTCGGTGTGACGGATGTATTTGACGAGAAAGCGGACCTTTCGCGAATGATTGGAGAACCGGAGGATGACATTTACGTGAGCTCGGTAATCCATAAGACGCATATCAGTGTGGATGCGAAGGGAACCCAGGCAGCGGCTTCGACAGCTGTTATCAGCGAATGGAAAAGCGGGCCCCCGTGTGTCATACTTGATCGCCCGTTTGTGTATATGATTGTGGATTCCGAAGGATTGCCGATTTTCATCGGGACATACGAAGGATGACAAAAGCAGAGATTGCGGTCGTAAAATTTTACGGCCGCTTTTTTCTGTGTGGTATAATAACGCAGGAAGATCAATGATATGTACCCTCTTTACTGGACAACCAGTAAGGAGGGTATATTTTTATGCGTTACAGTTACGAGTACAAGCGGAAATGTGTCGAAATGTACAGGGAAGGTAAGTGGCCAGTGACTCCGAAAGGAATAAAGGATCCAGAACATTTCCATAACAAGATTCGGGAATGGGTCCGTATGGAAGAAGCAAATGGTCCGGATGTATTGAGGCACAAAGGGAAGAATAAGAAGTGGACGCCCGAAGATCGCCTGGAACTGGTATCCAAGGCGCTTGCCGGAGCATCCATCACATCGGTGGCTATTGATGCGGGAATCCAAAGTGGATTGTTATATCAATGGGTTCGCAAATATAAAAATGAGGGGTATAATGGTCTTGTAAACTTGAAGGCAGGACGAACTCCAAAGGAGACCCCGATGAAGAAACTCAACTACAACAATCCGAGAAAGCTTGATGAATCCGAGTATGAAGAACTCGTGCGGTTGAGAGCAGAGAATGCATACATTAAAGCAGAGATCGAAGTGATAAAAAAAGAGATTGCCTTGAGAGAAGAAAAGGAAGCTGCGCGGCTCAAGGCGAAAAAGCAGCGATCGTCAAAGAACTCAGAGAAGCCGGATATCAGCTGAAATATCTTCTTAAAGCAATGGGCCTTTCGAGATCCACATACTACTATGAGCTCTCAAAAGAAGACGCCGTCGCCAAAAGAAATGAAGAGCTGGCAGACATGATCAGGGAGATCTTTGAACACCATAAGGGACGTTATGGTGTGCGCAGAGTCCTTCATGAACTGGCCAACAGGGGCTATAACGCAAACCACAAGAGGGTACAGCGACTGATGCACTGCATGGGACTGAAGGGAAAATGTCCGAAAGAAAAGTATCATTCCTATCAGGGAGAGGTGGGAAAGGTAGCGGACAATCTCATCAACAGAGACTTCAGCACGACAATGCCCCTCGAGAAGTGGACGACGGACATCTCCCAGTTCAGTTTTTCCTGGGGAAAATGCTATCTCTCCCCGATTCTAGACATGCACACGAACGAGGTCATCTCTTATGATCTTTCACAGAGTCCAAACATGGAACAGATTCGACGGATGCTTGAGAAAGGACTGAACAGGTTTTCCTCACTGAACGGGCTGATTTTCCACTCCGACCAGGGATGGCAGTATCAACATGTCTACTTCAGAAATGAGATCAAAAAGAAAGGCATCATACAATCCATGTCCAGAAAAGGAAACTGTTATGATAACAGTATCATGGAGACCTTCTTCGGGAGACTAAAGAATGAGATGTTTTATGGGTGTGAGAAGGACTACCGGTCTTTTGAGGAGTTTTCCGCAGCAATGTCCGAATACATTAACTATTACAATAATGAGCGCATCCAGGCAAAAACAAAGTGGATGCCACCTGTAAAATACAGAATGGCATCCACTAGTTAAGCCTCGATCATAAATCAATGTGTCCAGGAAACTGGGTACATATCATCAACTTTTTAAAAATTTCGGACATTTTTTTTGGCAAATGCAACCGTGAACTCGGATTGTCGGATGATAGGGTGAGGGAAGGAAATACTTTCACGAAAAAGGGGAACAGCATGACTGACGCGGAGATTGTTGAATTGTATTTCAAGCGGGATGAGCGGGCGATTCAGGAGACCATGAATCGGTATCAAAACTACCTGATGAAGGTTGCGATGCAGATCGTGGGGGATGAGCAGGACGCGGAGGAGTGCGTGAGTGACACGTACTACACCGTCTGGAATTCCATGCCCGACTACCGGCCGGAAGTCCTCTCCGCCTATCTCATCAAGATTGCGAGACAGAAGGCAATCGACCGGCTGCGGTATCGGCAGCGGCAGAAGCGTCAGGGGACGGAATACGCGGTTTCCTACGAAGAACTCGGCGATGTCATCGAAGATCCCGCTGCAGCGGAAGACGCTTCGAAGGACGACCTCTTGAAAGAGGCAATGGCCCGGTTTCTTCGGGATTTGCCGGCGGACGCCAGACACCTGTTCCTCGGAAGATATTTCTACTTTGACTCCCTCAAGGACACGGCCGCATACTGCGGAATGAGCGATTCGAAGGCCAAGAGTATGCTCCACCGCACGCGCCGGAAACTCAAGAAGTTTTTGACAAAGGAGGGCTTATATGAATAGAGATCAGTTGCTGGACGCCATCGGAAACACCGGCGAATCCATGCTGAAAGAAACGGAACAGCTCCGCCTCAATGCAGCGGTTAACAATGCGACGGCCACCCGTAACGCTGTCGCTTCCTCGCGCAGACCTGCCCGCCGGAAAATGATGATTCTCCTGGCGGCCTGCATGATTCTTCTTCTCGGCACGGTTGCCGCATACGCCGCAGGCTGGATCGGCCGCGTCGGAGGCACAGCCGAGACCGGAACGGACGAGGAAGGCATGCCGGTGCTGCAGTACTACCCGAGCGAAGACATGCGTGTGCCGATCACGGCAATCACCGGAGATATTCTGAACTCCACCGCACAGATGAAGGAGAACTGGCGCATTCTGAGCGCGGGAAATCAGCTCACACCGTACTCCGATCCGCTTCCGGATTCGTCCTCGATTCCGTTCATCGTTTCCACGAGTTTTAACACTGCCACAGAAGCAGCAGCTTATATCGGATATGCAGATATGGTTCTTCCGCAGTTCGCACAGAACACCTCACCGAGTTATACATATGTTCAGGCCATCGGATCCGATCCCGTAGAACCGGATGCTCTTTTGTCGGTACAGGAGCCGGACTATCTGCTCAGCTGGATGAAGCTCGAAGGGTGTTATTCGATTGACGGTGTAACCGTATACCTTGACAACTACATCATCACGGAAGCCAACGAAGAACCCAGAGCAGTTCTGGGCACCACCATGACCAACATACCGCAGGAAGTGGAGTTCGTCTCCGATACCGTAACCGAGAACAATCGCCAGTTTGTTGTCGTAACGGAGGAGAACATCGATGGTTCGGCAAACGAAGATGTTGTCCGCAAGGAGTACATCTGGGCAGAGAACAAGGTGGAGTACCACCTCACCATCCATTACATTGCCTCCGAAGCGACCGCGGCAACCGCCGATGCGATCGCAGCGGACTGGATGAACAGTTTCCCTAACGAGTAATTTTTTTCATTGTTTTTGTCTTCGGTCTGAAGGAAGCTCCGGTATTCGGAGCTTCCTTTTTTGTGTCTGCGCAGGGGATTTCAGATGACAAGCGGCAGGCGTGTGTGGTATAATGACCGGAAAGAGCGACAGGAGGAAACGGCGATGACAAACGAAGAACTCAGGAAGTATTACTTCGGTGCGTATTTTTTCGAGGAGACGGAAGACGGCTATCTGCAGGCATTTCAGTACAGCAGGGAGCAAATGGAGTATTTCCGGGGAGCGTTTGATTTCTGGTACGACCGGTGCATGGCTTCGACGGCCAAGACGATAGAATTCGGGACCACGGCGACGGAGGTTTCGTTCGATTACAAATTCGCCTGGAGAGGGTCGGAGGATTCCTTCGAACTGTGGCTTGACGGGCTTGCCGCGGACATAGCTTATGTGCACGACCTGCCGGATGAAGGAAGCATTTCCTGGACGATGCCGGAGGGCGCCAAGAGGGCGGTGATTTATCTGCCGGCGGACGCCACGGTTTTGATTAAGAATTTTGCGGTGAACGGTGAAATCACGCCGGCGGTGAAGGGGGAGAAGGTATTGTGGCTCGGCGACTCCATCACACAGGGGTACGGACCGCTTCGTTCGGCGCACACCTATGTGAGCGTGGCCAACCGTATTTTGAACTATGATATCATTAACCAGGGCATCGGCGGATATATTTACGACAGAAATTCGCTGATGAAAATGGACGGCTATCAGCCGGAGAAAATCATCGTGGCACTCGGCACGAACCAATACGGCACGAAGGATATGACGCAGGTGGAGGAGTATTACGAGAGACTTGCGGAAATCTACGGGACGGAGATTCCGGTGACTGTTATATCACCGATTTGGCGCGGGGATCATCCGGAGGAGTACGAGGTGTTCCTCCGGTTTTGCGCGGAGGTGAAGCGCATTGCCGGAAAATACCCGAATGTCCGCGTAATCGACGGTTTTAAGCTTGTGCCGCATCGCAGCGAATACTACATTGACAATCTGCATCCGAACTGTCTCGGTGCGGAGGAGTACGGCAGAAATCTTGCCGGGGTGATTCAAAGCGACTTGCGGTAAATACGGTGCCGGGAAAGCGATATGTCCCGCGAATTCTGTTGCATTTACGGAGAAGCGGATGGTATAATCAGGATGGATTTTTTACGGGACTGCGCTTCATGGGAAGGAGTCTGTTATGCACAATACAATTATCGACAGGGAAATCGGCGCAATCGTCGGAAACATCCTTGCGGATTACAAGGAGAACCGGTCCATTGACAAGCTGGATCTCTTCCGTCAGCCGCAGAAGGATGTGATTATCGAGGTTCTGCAGAAGCTGATCCGGATTATCTATCCGGGCTACTTCCGCGACGGTTCGCGCAAGTTTTATAATTTGGAAAATGATTACTCCGTTCAGATTGAGGACGCGGTTTTCTGCCTGAATAAGCAGATTGCGCGGGCGCTTCCGTATTCGGAGCGCTTCGCCGGAAAATCGCCGGAGGCTCCGGATGTCGCCGGCGAAGCGGAGAAGCTTACGGTGGCGTTCTTCCGCAGGCTCCCGGCCATTCGCGAGTATGCGGAGGGAGACCTGGAGGCATTTTACGACGGCGATCCGGCCGCCAAATTCCGCGAGGAAATCATTTTGTGCTATCCGGGCGCGTATGCAATCACCGTGTACCGTGTGGCGCACGAATTGTTCAAACTGGAGATTCCGCTGATTCCGCGAATCATGACGGAGCATGCGCACTGGCAGACCGGTATCGACATTCATCCCGGCGCGACCATCGGGCGCAACTTCTTCATCGACCACGGCACGGGCATCGTCATCGGTGAGACGACACTGATCGGTGACAATGTAAAAATCTACCAGGGCGTGACGCTCGGCGCACTCTCCACGAAGGGCGGCCAGAAGCTTCGCGGAAAGCGTCGTCACCCCACGATTGAGGACGATGTCGTCATCTATGCGGGAGCCTCGATTCTGGGCGGCGAGACCGTTATCGGCAAGGGCTCCGTCATCGGAAGTAACGCCTTCATCACGAAGCCGATTGCTCCGGGAACGCGCGTGAGCATCAAGAATCAGGAGATGACAATCAAGGGTATCGACGGCAAGACGCCGATGGAAATCTCGAAGACCGATCTCGAGCAGGATGATGCATGGTGCTGGATTATCTGAGAAGGACGGCCGGTTTGGAATGGTACGATTATAAACAATAAAAGGGGAATTCATATGAACAGAATTACGGAAGAACTCAAGAAGGTCGGAACTTTCTTTATCGCTACGGTTGAGGGCGATCAGCCCCGCGTAAGACCGTTCGGCGCGGTAGCGGAGTTCGATGGCAAGACCTATATCTGCACCAACGCGAGAGCGGCAATGTTGGCGGAAAATCCGGGCCTCTCGATGATGTACCATGTCGGCGACGGCATTTTCGAGGTGCTCTGCATCGAGAACGCGAAGGGCATGAAGTTCTCCTTCACGGCAGCGCCGGAAGTGCTCGCGTGAGCGCCGCAGGGAACAGGGAAGAAACCAAGGGGTCGGCAGCCGGACGCAGGTCAGGTCGTGCCGGCCTTTCTGAGCATGCAAAATCCGAAGCGCGTGAGCAGAGCTTTAGGCAGAAGAGAAGCGCAGGGGCTTCGGCCGGGAAGCGCTGTGCCGGGTCCGGTAAGACGACAGAGAGCCTTCGCGCGCGGAAGGAGCGCGCCTGCGAGATTGTCCGACGCCTGCGGGAGGAATACCCCGACACGCATTGTACGCTCGCGTACGATGAGGCGTGGAAGCTTCTTGTGAGCGTCCGCCTTGCGGCACAGTGCACGGACGCGAGAGTGGACCAGATCACTCCGGTGCTGTATGCTCATTTTCCGACGATATCGGCGCTTGCGGATGCGTCGGAGGATGCGATAGAGGAGATTGTGCGGCCGTGCGGTCTGGGGCGGAGCAAAGCGCGTGACATCAAGGCCTGTATGACGATGCTTCGGGACGCATACGGATGCGAGGTTCCCGACACGATGGAGGAGCTTCTCCGGCTGCCCGGCGTCGGCAGAAAGAGCGCGAATCTGGTGCTCGGCGATATCTACGGAAAGCCCGCGATTGTGACGGACACGCACTGCATCCGGCTTGCGGGCAGGATGGGCCTTACGGACGGAGAGAAGGACCCGTACAAGGTGGAGAAGGCGCTTCTGCAGTTGATTCCGCCGGAGGAGAGCAACGACTTCTGCCACCGTCTTGTGGACCACGGGAGGGCGGTGTGCACGGCGCGGACGGCGAAGCCGAACTGCGATGCGTGCTGCATCGCGGAGCTGTGTCCGAAGCGATTCTGAGCTGCGGTCGGAACCTGAGAAGCCGGGGTGACAGCGAAGGCTTTTACGATAATATAATATGTCAATGAGATTGACAAACCACCACATTTTGTTGTACTACAGCGATAGTACAACACAAGATGTAGTGGTTTTTCTTCAAATAAATGATTTTTCTATCGGAGATGGGTTTACAAACGAATCCTCGAATGGTAATATCTAGAGAGATGCATTTTATGCACAAAAATTTCACAAAATCGCTCGAGGAGGTATCTATGAAACTTATCTATCAAGTGGAAGACAAGCCGAAGTTCCCCCAGCTGCTCGTCTTTGCGCTGCAGCAGTTGCTCGCCATCATGACGGCGACGCTGGTTGTTCCGGTGATCATCAACAACAAAATTGCTGCTGCGATTGAAAAGGAAGAGATTTCGTGGGCTTTGACGAAGCAGATGAGTCCCGCTGCGGCTCTGTTCGGCGCCGGCATCGGTACGCTGATTTACCTGTTCTTCACGAAGAAAAAGAGCCCGGTGTTCCTCGGTTCTTCCTTTGCGTTTATCGGTTCCATGACTTCCGCATTCACGGGAGCGGCGACGATGGCGCTCGGATATCTGGGTCTGCTGTTCGGCGCTTTGCTTGCAGGTCTTGTATATGTCATCATCGCGATTGTTGTCAAGTTCTGCGGCAGCAAGTGGATTGAGAAGCTCATGCCCGCCGTTGTAATCGGACCTACCGTTGCAATCATCGGACTTTCGCTTGCCAGCAGCGCAACCGGAGATCTGCTTAAGGCAATTGAAGAGAATAAGGACAAGGGAATTATCGGCACGGAGCCTAAGATTGCCCTGCTGTGCGGTCTTGTGACTCTGTTCGTCACGATGATCTCCTCGGTATACGGCAAGAAGAGCGGTAAGCTGATTCCTTTCATCTACGGTATCCTCGCGGGCTATGTATTCGCGCTTATTCTTACCGTTCTCGGCAAATATGTTTTCAACAGCCCGGAGATGTGTGTCCTCACGGCTACCCCGTTCCGCAACCTTCTCGATAACGGAAAGGCGACGGCGGCAACCTTCGTTGCGGCGCCCGATTTCACCTTCCTGAACGCCAAGGGTGCATTCTCAGAGTTCTCACGCTCCTATTTTACAACGATTTTTGTAGCATATGTTCCCGTGGCTTTCGTAGTTTTTGCAGAGCATATCGCGGACCATATGAATATCTCCTCGATCATTGAGCGCGACCTTCTGAAGGAGCCCGGTCTCCACAGAACGCTTCTCGGTGACGGTGTCGGTTCTGTTGCAGGTGCATTTTTCGGCGGCTGCCCGAACACGACCTACGGCGAGTCGATCGGCTGCGTGGCAATCACGAAGAACGCTTCGGTGGTTTCCATCTTCACGGCGGCTATCGGCGCCATCCTGATTTCGTTCTTCTCCCCGTTCATCGCATTCGTCAACTCGATTCCGAGCTGCGTCATGGGCGGTGTTTGCATGGCGCTCTACGGATTTATCGCGGTTTCCGGTCTGAAGATGATTCAGAAGGTGGATTTGAACGAAAACCGCAACCTCTTTGTGGTTTCCGTTATTTTGATTGCCGGTGTCGGCGGGCTTGTGGTTCACTTCGGCCAAGTAGAGATTACGGAAGTTGCATGCGCTTTGATTCTCGGTATTCTTACGAACATCCTGCTGAAGGGCGCTAACGGCGACATCGAAGAGTACGAGGAGGAATTCGTCGAGGTCGATGTTGTTGAAGAGATTTCGGAGGACAAATAATCTCTGAGAGACGAAAAAAGATGCGGCGGACCGGGGACGGTTCGCCGCTTTTTTGTATGCTGTCGATCGGAAAATGGTTCCGCGCCCGGCGCGGAAGCTATGCCTTCGTCTCGATGCCCGGGTCGAAGGAGGGCATCAGTTGCAGTTTGAAGAGATTGCGGCGATGCAGACGGTCAATCTTCGCCTTGTCATCCGCGCTGTCAATCTCACCGGTGCGGATGTAGCGGTCAAGCGTTGCATAAGTGAAGCCGAGGTTGTCCTCGTCGGTCTTGCCGCAGAGGCCGTCGGAGGGCTTTTTCTCAATCAAATCCTCGGGGACGCCGATGATTCGCGCCATCTCCTTGACCTCCTGCACCGTGAGATGGCTTAAGGGGCTGAAATCGCCCACGGAATCACCGTAGCGCGTGGAGTAGCCGACCCAGTCCTCCGAGAGGTTACAGGTGTTGGCGACGCGGCCGTTGCAGCACTGCGAGACGCAGTAAAGCGTGGACATGCGAAGGCGGGGCGGGAGATTGACGCGCGCCTGTTCGCTCAGCGGGAGATCCTCCGGCAGCGCGTTGACAATACCCTCAAAGGCATCCTTGATGTTGACGACATAGTAGCGGATACCGAGGTGGTTCACAAGCTTGTACGCATATTCGATGTCGGGCTGCTCACCGTTGGGCATCAACACGCCGATGACGCGTTCCTTTCCGAGAGCTTCCACGCACATGGCTGCGACAATCGAACTGTCCTTTCCGCCGCTGATGCCGACCACGGCGTTACAGCCGGGTCCGTTGTTTTCGAAAAAGTCGCGAATCCACGCGACACACTCGTCTTTGACTTTTGCTGCATTGAATTTCATCGGTCGGGCTCCTTCCCAAACAGCGGAGATTATCTCCGCATTTTTCTTATGAGCATAGTATCACAAGTCGACATTTCCTGCAACAGAAACTAACACTTGCAATTCGTCGCCGAAATGCTATAATCCGTATGGTGTGCATAAGGAGGCAAGCTATGGTTTTAGCAGGAGTCATTTGCGCTGTCACATGTCTTACCATGATGGCGGCAATCGTGTGGAAGCCGCGGATTACAATCCGGGGCGTCTTCTTTGACACCTATCCGCTGGTGGCGGCGGCAGGTGTGCTTGCGCTTCTTGCAAGCGGCGCGCTTACGCTGCGACAGTTCGGCACAGGGCTTACGGCCGACACGGCCGTCAATCCGATCAAGATTCTTGCGCTCTTTTTCTCAATGACATTTCTCTCGGTCTACCTCGATGAGGCGGGCTTCTTCCACTATCTTGCGGGGCGTACGCTCGCGCGGGCAGGGAGCGACCAGCGAAAGCTTCTTGGCTCGCTGTTTCTGACCGTTTCGATTCTCACGGTATTTACCTCAAACGACATCGTTGTGCTCACATTTACGCCGTTTATCGGGTATTTTACGAAGGCCGCGAAAATCAATCCGATTCCGTATCTGGTGACCGAGTTTATCGCGGCAAATACCTTCAGCATGATGTTGATTATCGGCAATCCGACGAACATTTATCTTGCCAGCGGGGCAGGCATCGATTTCCTGACATATATCAGGGTGATGGCGATTCCGACCGTTTTTGCGGGGATTGCGGTTTATGTCGTAATCCGGCTTCTGTTCCGCAAAGAGCTTGCGCTTCCGATGCACGGGGAGCCGACGCAGGCGTCTGTGCGGCATAAGCCGACGGTTGTGCTCGGAATCGTTCATCTGGCAGTTTGCACCGTACTGCTTGCCGCGGCGTCCTACATCGGGTTGCCCATGTGGCTGATTGCGGTATGTGCGGCGGCGAGTCTGATTGTGTGTACATGCGTGATGAACGCCGTGACAAAGCGCGGCCCGCGACTGCTGTTTCGAAGCATTCACCGGTTGCCGTGGCTTCTCATTCCGTTTGTAATCTCGATGTTCGGACTTGTTCTCTCCTTAAACGGGAGCGGACTGTCTGCGAAGATTGCGGATGTTTTGTCGCACGGAGACCCCGTCTGGGTCTACGGCGTGACATCCTCGCTTTCGGCCAACATTATCAATAACATTCCGATGAGCGTATTGTTCACCTCACTTCTGAGTTTCGGAAGCGCGCCGCAGCGGGCGGTGTACGCCACAATCATAGGCTCGAACCTCGGGGCGTATCTCACGCCGGTCGGTGCGCTCGCCGGAATCATGTGGATGTCGCTTCTCGGGACGGTCGGCGTCGATTTTTCGTTCGGAAAATTCGTCTCCTACGGTGTCAGAATCGCCGTTCCGGCCATCGTATGTGCTTTGCTCGGACTTATGATTTCAGCGGCACTACTGCTGTAGAATATAGAATTTGGAGCGCCGCGGATTTCGAAAAAAATCTTGCGGCGCTTCTCTGTGTATGATACAATGCTTTTGTACGGTGTGCGGAGCTGCGGATACCGGGCAGGCCGGGGAAACGGCTGCGGCGGAATGCGGCTTTCGGGTGCGGATGACCGCCTGTTCTGCTACGCCGCGCATATATAAAAACGGTTGGGGGACCGGAAGAACGGAAAGGAACTGAGGATGGAAAAACCATGTTTGTCAATTGTTGTCCCGTGCTATAACGAGGAATCGGTACTCGGGGCATTTTACGCGGAGATTACGAAGACCGCGGAGGCCATCCGCGAGACTGCGGAATGCGAGTTTTTGTTTGTGGACGACGGCTCCTCGGACGGGACGCTGTCGATGCTTAAGAGTTTTGCGGAGAAGGATGAGAGGGTATCGTTCATCTCATTTTCCCGCAATTTCGGAAAGGAATCCGGGATTTATGCAGGGTTGTCGAACGCTGTCGGCGATTATGTCGTTTTGATGGATGCGGACCTGCAGCACCCGCCGTGCTATATTCCGGAGATGCTTGAGACGATTCGCTCGGGCGAGTACGACAGCGTTGCGATGCGCAGAGAGGACCGCGAGGGCGAGGGAAAGATTCGCTCGTGGTTTTCCAAGATGTTTTACAAGCTAAATAAAAAAATCTCCGGAGTCGAGATTGTCGACGGAGCGACCGACTACCGCATGATGACGCGTCAGATGGTCAACGCCGTCCTGGATATGCCGGAGTACAACCGCTTCACGAAGGGTATTTTCGCGTGGGTCGGATTCCGCACAAAATGGCTCAGCTACCACAATGTGGAGCGCGTTGCGGGGGAGACCAAGTGGTCGTTCGGAAGCCTCGTAAAATACTCCATCAACGGAATCGTGTCATTTTCCACGGTACCGCTTGCGATATCTTCGTTCCTCGGCGTGCTGTGCTGTATGTTTGCCTTTCTCATGATGATCTGGCTGATTGTAAAGACGCTGGTTCTCGGGCAGATCGGCAGCGGCTATGCGACCATCGTAACCCTGATTCTGTTTATGAGCGGATTACAGTTGATGATGTTCGGCGTGCTCGGACAATACATTGCGAGAAGCTATTTGGAAGGAAAGCATCGGCCGATTTATATCGCGCGCGAGAAGAAAGTGAAGAAGACGAATAAGTCAGAGGAGAGCGCCGTGTGATTCCCGCGGCGGAAGAGGAGAGACTATGATTCACATCGTCATCAATGAGCATGCGAAGGCCGGGAGAAGAAGCCAGCTTGAGAAGCTGTCGGAGTTTCTGTCGGTTCGCGCTGTCGCTTACACGGTTCACCGGACGGAGAAGCCGGGGGATGCTACCCGGATTGTCCGGAGACTTTGCGAGAGCGGCGAAGCCGGTGATATTTGGATTGTCGGCGGCGACGGGACTATCAACGAGGCAGTCAACGGTCTTGTCCTGCCGTCCGATGTGCACATTGCCGTGCTTCCCGGCGGCTCGGGCAACGACTATGTGAAGAGTCTCGGACTGCCCGGCGATTTGCTCGCCTGCGCGAAGAAGCTGCTTGAAACCGCGGAATACCGCGGATACGATGTCGGCTCGGTCGATACCTTTGAGGAGCAGGGGACGGTGCGGTTTGCCGGAAGCTGCGGAATCGGATATGACGCTAAGGTGTGCCACGAGGTGGACAACTCGCTTTTGAAGAAGATTTTGAATAAACTGCATCTCGGAAAGCTCGCGTACTTTATTGTTGCCTTCCGCCAGGTTTTCGCCAATCCGAGATTTCAGGCGACCATCGTGGAGAACGGGATGTCGCGGACCTATACTGATGTCATTTTCCTCTGCTTTATGAACAGTCGCTATGAGGGCGGCGGGCTTTTGATGGCACCGGATGCCAGTCCCTGTGACGGGAAGCTCTCGGTAGTGCTTGCGCACGGAATTCGACCGCTGCGCGTATTGACGATGCTTCCGAAGCTGCTTCGGGGCACGCATGTGAAGCATCGCAATGTGACCGTGCTCTCGTGCGAGTCCATCGAGGTTATCACGGATCAGAAGCAATATCTCCACACAGACGGCGATGTACAGTGCATGACGCGCCATATCCGGGTGTCGTGCCTGCCAGATCAGATGTCCATGCCGGCCTGCGGGATGTCCTCCGGGCGATAAGTGTCCCAGAATTCTTTTAATTTCGCGGGCAGCGTCTCGCGGGTTACCGTGTGAACCGGCGTCCACTCGCGCGGAAAGAGCGAGCGGTATGCAGTCGTGCCGAAACGGTCATCGAGCAGCAGGATACATCCTGCGTCGTCGACCGTTCGAATCACGCGCCCTGCAGCCTGAAGCACCTTGTTCATTCCGGGGTAGAGGTATGCGTAATCGAAGCCCTGCCCGGAGCGCTCCTCATAGTAGGAGCGGAAGAGCTCACGCTCATTGCACACCATCGGAAGTCCCGGACCGACGATGACAGCGCCGATTAAGGAGTCGTTCCGAAGATCGATTCCCTCACTGAAGATACCGCCCATCACGAAGAGCCCGAGAAGAGAGCTGTCGTGAGGGGTTTCAAAGGCGGACAGGTATTGCTCCCGTTCCGCTTCCGTCATGCCGACCGTTTGCACCAGCAACTCGCCGTCGAAGTCCGCGAAAAGCGCGGCCACTTCGGAGACGAAGCGATAGGAAGGAAAGAACGCAATGTAATTCCCTTTCTTCGCGGAAACCATGGTGCGGATGTAGTCGGCTATTTTTATATATTCCGAGCTTGTCCGGTTCTTGTAGCGCGTGTTGACATCGCGGGCAACCATCACAAGGCGCCTCGCGGGGTCAAACGGGCTCGGAGAATAGACGGCATAATCATCCGGTTTGCCGCCGAGCTGTTCCTTGTAGTAAGAGATCGGCAGAAGCGTTGCGGAATAGCAGATGGCGCTGCGCCCCCGCTCGACACACTCCGCGAGTTTGGCGGACGCGTCCATGCATTGAAGCCGCACGAAGAAATGCCCGTTCTCCCGGTAATCCCCGTAGACGGTATAGCGGTCCTCCATCTGTTCGTACATCGACAGAAAATGGCGCAGGTTCAGATACAGTGTCACCGCCTCATCGGGAGCCGCATGACGACGGTCGGAAAGGACATCCGCGAGGGCGGAGCAGAGCCGCTCCGTGCGGGCCGTAAGCGTGGGGAGCAACGGGTTTTCCTCCGCGGCGCCGCCGGAAAGCACGGTGAAGCCGTCGCATTCGCGGCGGAGTGCAAGCATCGTCTTGTTGACGGACTCGCACTGCTTGGAGGCCGCCTGGTGAAACTCGGCGAGTGCTTTCTTTGCGGAGAGCAAATCCTCCTTCGTCAGTTCCGCGGAATACATTTCGCGTGAGCGCTCCACGAGGTTGTGCGCCTCGTCAATCAGAAACACATAGTCCTTTTTGATACCCTCGGTGAAGAAACGGCGCAGATAGGCCGTCGGGTCAAATACATAGTTGTAGTCGCAGATGACGATGTCTGCGAAAAGTGCGAGGTCGAGGCTCAGTTCATACGGACATACGCGGTATTCCTCCGCACACGCGAGCAGCGTCTCGCGCTTTACGGCCAAGCCCTCGCCGTGGCCGCTCCGTGTGAGCAGGGCAAGGATTGCGTCGTTTACGCGGTCAAAATGTCCCTCGGCGCGCGGGCAGGCCGCCGGATTGCACTTCGGCTCGTCCAAAACGCAGAGCTTCTCCTTCGCCGTGAGCGTGATGGAGAAAAGGGCAGCGCCGCTCGAAACAAGGGTGTCGCAACACTCCTCGGCGACGGTGCGCGCGATTGTCTTGGCGGTCAGATAGAAGATTTTTTCCGTCAGATGCCGGCTCATCGAGAGAACGGCGGGATAGAGCGCGGAGACGGTCTTGCCGACGCCGGTCGGCGCCTCGATGAAGAGACGACGGCTCTGGGAGATTGTCCGGTACACGCCGGTGACGAGCTCCTTCTGCCCGGGGCGGTACGGGAACGGAAACGGCAGGTCCGAAACGGAGGCATCCCGGGCCTCGCGGTGGTCCTGCTCCCATTTTGCGAAGCGGCAGTACTCGCGGCACAGCGAGAGAAACCATTCGGCGAGTTCGTCGAAGGCAAATGTCTCATAGAAGAATCGGATGGTTTCGGTATCCAAATGAACATAGGTCATACGGATGGAAATTGCGGAAAGCCCTTTCCCGAGCGCTTCCATGTAAGCGTAACAGCGGGCCTGCGCAAGATGCGCCGTGACAGGCGCGGAGAGCGTGTTTACATCGCGGAGCATACATTTGATTTCATCGATGGTGTGCCCGTACTCCGCATCCTCGTAGATGCCGTCTGCCCGACCTTCAATCGTAAGCGCAAAATCGCGCCCCTCATAGTTTACAATCTCCTCGTGCTGAAGCGCCACTTCGGCGCGGTATCCCGCGGGCTGAGCTTTCTGAATCCTGCGGTGCATTCGCGCACCTTCCGCCATTGCCTCGGCGTCGCGTCCGATCGACCGGTTGTCGAGATCTCCGCTCCGTGTCACAAACTCCACGAAATCGCGCACGGAAACGCGAACGCGAATCGGTTCGATTGTGGTGTTGAACGCATCCATTTTCCGAACGATACCTCCGCAAAACAGTCGAAAAATAAGGGCATGACGGATGTCCGGCTTCGGGCATGCCGCCGCGAGTGTGTCAACCGTAATTATACCACAGAACCCCCGGAATTGAAATAGTGGAGGGGTTGTACGACGGAATCCGGCGATGAATATTTTGCGTGGCAGAGGGTGCCTCCAGGAAGCGGGAGAAGTCCGTCGAAAAACAACAGTAGACAAGCCCGCAGCTCTTTGGTATAATTGAGACATCAATTTCGGAGGAAATTACATGAGCGAATACGATGAAATTTTTGAGAAGGACGAAGTAACCCTGTATCTGGATGATGACACCGAGCTGAAGTGCGATGTAATCGGTATTTTCCCGGGTCCGGACGACCGCGAATATATTGCCGTAACCCCGCAGGAGTGGGACGGTGACGAAGATCCCGAGGTGTATCTGTATCGCTTCTGGGAGAACCCGGAGGATGAGGAGGATATCCGCCTTGACGATATCGAGACCGAGGAGGAGTTTGAGGCTGCATCCAAGGCTTACGACGATTTCCTTGCGGATGAGTATCTTCTCGACGAAGAGGATGACGGGGAATAATACAGCGTTCCGCGGGAATCGCTGCCGATACGGTGAATTATGCAAAAGAGGCGTCGACAGGAAGTCGGCGCCTTGATCTTTTGGTTTTCTGTCATGCTTCCGGGGCGGGAGCGGCAGGGATTGTCGTAATCAGCATGGAGTGCACACAGAGACTGTAGGAGAGTGTCTTTGTGAGCAGAAACCGGTCGAAACGCACCTTGAGCCGGTCTTCATCGAGGGCCAGCACCGTGCCGTCCCCGAAGCGAATGTGACGAATCCGCGTGCCCGGGGTCAACGCGGCGGGCGGAAGCAGAATCTCCCCCAGAAAACCGGACGGCGGAAGGTCCTTGCCGAACCGTTTTCGGACATACATCAGCGTGAGCCCGGTGCGTGCGCGGGTCATTGCAACATATAGAAGACGGCGTTCCTCCTCGATGGCTTCGGGGTGGAGCGCTTTTTTGTGCGGAACGATGGTTTCGTTGCAATCGCATATATACACATGGTCGAACTCGAGACCCTTCGATGCGTGAAATGTCATCAGAGAAACGCCCGTCGGTTTGCTTTCATCGCTCCGAATCACCCGATGCTGTCCACGCCCGGTCGCCGCATCGAGCGCCTCCAGAAGCTGCGGAACGGTTCGGTAATTCCGCACGATTTCCGTCAGCTCGTCAAGGGATTCCGGAATGCTTCCCGCAGTTTCTTCGCAATAGCGGTCAAGTCCGATGATGCGGCGGATGTAATTGACCGCAGCGAACGGGTTCATCCCGGAGAGCATCGCGAGGTCGTGGCGCAGCCGGTTGATATTGTCCGCAAGGTATTTCCGGCCTTCGGCTTCAGCCGCTTCCGCAATCGCCGCGAGGTCCACGGGGTCGTTTGTGAGAAGCCGTCGTTCGATGTATCGTTTCGGCCGGTTGGCGATGGACAGAAGCACCGTGCGTCGCATGTCGCCCGTTGCGGCCCGGAGATAGGCGATTGCAGTCTGTACATGCGCGTCGCTCCAAAGACTCGGAAGAAATCCGCGGACATGATGCGCAATTCCCGCATTTTGCAACAAATCGCGAAGACAACGCATCTGCAGATTCGTCCGAAAGAGGATTGCAATCTGTGAAAGCGGTGTTCCGGCAGCGCTCAGACGCGCAATTTCCCCGAGGAGGAATTCATTTTCCGCGGATACCGTGTCGAAGTCGCGGACGGCGGGAAGGGCGCCTTCGGCGTGCGCTGTCGTGTGCGTCTTGTCATAGCGGAGACGGTTGTTGGAAATCAGTGCGTCGGCAGCGGAGACTATCTGCGGGGTACTGCGATAGTTGACCGGGAGAGTCAGAACACGGGCCTTCGGAAAATCCTTCGGGAACTCAAGCATCACCCTCGGGTCGGACCCGCGAAAGCCGTAGATTGCCTGGTCGTCGTCACCGACCGCGAAAAGGTTGGCGGAGGGTCCCGCAAGGAGGCGGACAATCTCGTACTGCAGGCGGTTGACATCCTGAAACTCATCGACGAGAAGATAGCGGTAACGGCTTCGCCAGAAGGAGAGCGCTTCGGCGTCCCGGGAGAGCAGCTCCTTCGTGAGAATCAGCATGTCCTCAAAATCCAGTTTGCGGCGATTTCGAAGCTCGCGAAGATAGGCAGGGAAAAGCTTCCGAAATGTGTCCGAATCGCAGGAGGAGGCCTCGTATTTCGCCGTTTCACGGCTGTCAGCGTCCGTCATCGTGCATTTCAGCTTCAGTATTTCCGCGCAGATGTCGTGAACCAGCGAGCGGTCCTGCACATAATCCGGACGAATGTCCGCGAGAAGATTCGCTACGATTTCCACGGCGTCGGATTCCTGGAGAATATCGTCCGTGCGGTAGCCCTTTGCGTGCCGGAGAATCCGGAAGAAACAGGCGTGAAATGTCCCGAAGGTGACGCCCGGATACGCATGGTTGCACAGCTGTCCGAACCGGAGTTGCATCTCCTCTGCTGCGGCGCGGGAAAATGTGATTACGAGGATTTGCTCCGGCGGAACGAGGCGCTCCTCAATCAGGTGACATATGCGGTTGGTGATGACATAGGTCTTGCCGGACCCGGGGCCGGCGATAACCAGCATCGGACCGTCGCCGTGGCAGATGGCCTCCGTCTGGGCAGGGTTGTTTTGCTTCATGAAAACCTCCGTGAAAAATGGATGCGAAACGATACGGGAATCCCGGGGTACGCCGAAAAAGACGGCGGAACGCCGGAGAAAAGACGGTAAAAACAGAGAGGAAAAGAAACCGCCGGAAGCGGTAAAAATGATATAAGACAAAAAACGATGAGTACTGTCAGAAGCGTCAGAGGCTTAAGAACGGGAAAGAAGACGGAACAGATTTCTGCGAAGCGCGGCGCCTGCCTTTTGAGACAGGCACCGTGCCCGCAGCCATTCGAAATATCAGATGCAGTCCGAAGGAATCTTCGGAAGAACCGGGAAGAGCATTTTCTTCCCGGGCGGTAAAGAAGCGCGGCTGCGCGGATGTTGCAATCAGCCCTGCGACAGCTTGTCGATGCCGATACGAATGCGACGGAGGCTCTCGTCCTTGCCGAGAATCTCCATAATCTCGTAGGCGCCGCCGGGGGTCATCTGCTTGCCCGAAACAGCGGTGCGCAGAGGCCAGAGGCAGACACCGTTCTTGATTTCCTTCTCGGCGACATAGTCCATGCAAAGCTTCTCGATGCCTGCGATGGAGTAGTCATCAAGCGCCTCAAAGCGGGGAAGAAGATCGCGAAGCACCGCGAGAGAAATCTCGGCGTTCGTCTTCATCTTCTTGTGCGTATACATCTCGATGTCGTAATCCGGAAGCTCCTCGAAGAAGTCAATCTTCTCGGCGATGTCGGTGAACACCTCGATGCGGGTCTTGACGAGGCCTGCAATCTTGCGGAGATCGTAGTCCTTCGTGACAACCGCGCGGATGTAGGGAAGCGCCAGCTCGAAGTACCGGTCGTCGTCCATCTTCTTGATGTACTCGCCGTTCATCCAGCGAAGCTTGGTCATGTCGAAGACCGCCGGGGATTTGCTGATGTGGCGGTAATCGAACTGCTCAATCAGCTCGGGAAGAGAGAAAATCTCCTCGTTGCCGACGGGACTCCAGCCGAGAAGCGCGATAAAATTGACAATCGCCTCGGTCACAAAGCCCTGCTCGAGCAAATCCTCGAACGAGGAATGACCGCACCGCTTGGAGAGCTTCTGATGGTTCTCATCGGTGATGAGAGGGCAGTGGATGTACACGGGCTCCTGCCAGCCGAAAGCCTGATAGAGGCGGGTGTACTTCGGCGTCGAGGAAAGATACTCGTTGCCGCGCACAACATGCGTGATGCCCATCAGATGGTCGTCGATGACATTCGCGAAATTGTATGTCGGGAAGCCGTCGCTCTTGATGAGAATCATGTCGTCGAGCTCCTCATTTTTCACGGTGATATCGCCGTAGAGAGCGTCGGAAAATGTCGTAGTGCCCTCGGTCGGAATGTTCTGTCGGATGACGAACGGCATGCCGGCCGCAAGGTTTGCCTCAACCTCCTCGCGGGAGAGCGAGAGACAGTGCTTGTCGTACTTGGTGATTTCCTTGCCCTCACTGTCGACAACGCCCTTCAGCGACTCCAGGCGTTCCTTGGTGCAAAAACAATAATAAGCCTCGCCCTGCTCGACGAGCTTCTTGGCATATTCCATGTAAAGGCCGGTCTTCACGCGCTCGCTCTGAACATACGGACCGAAGCCCTTGTCCTTGTCGGGGCCTTCGTCGTGAACGAGACCGGTTTTCTGCATCGTGCGGAAAATGATATCCGTGGCGCCCTCCACAAAGCGGCCCTGATCGGTATCCTCAATGCGCAGAATAAAATCGCCACCCTCGTGCTTGGCAACCAGAAACTCATACAGAGCGGTACGCAGATTGCCGACATGCATGCGTCCGGTGGGGCTGGGGGCGAAACGGGTTCGAATCTTCATAAAATTGCCCTCCTTGTCAGATGTTTTCGTCATCTTACCGCGGGGGTGCGTTTTTGTCAAGATAAGGCGCCCTCAAACGACAGAAATTATTGCTTTTTGTCGTCGGATTTGATACAATAACTTCAATGGGGGTGAAATCGCTATGAGAATTCAAAGTGTCGCGTACATTGGTATAGGGACTTTTTTGACCGCAGTTGATGATCTTGCGGTCTTTTTGTCTGTCCGAAACGAGGCGGAAATGTCCTTCGGCCTGATTTGGGATATTCTGGAGGTTGTCCGCAATTTTCTTCTTTTTTTACTTCTTGCGACACCGCTTGTGTATCTTGCATGGCGTGTCTATCACAAAAAATATACCGTTTCACCCACACAGAAACTGAAAGCGATATTGGCGACGAAACAGCGGACGCAACAGGTTTCCGCTGCACCGCCCGAGGCAGTGCGCGGGACGGATTCCGGGTCCGCGGCTGCCGAGATTCCCGGTGAGACGATGGCGATGCTGGCCGACCGGATCCGGAAATACATCGAAGTATGCGGCATAGAGATCGACGGTAGATACATCGGTAAAATACTTGCGATCTACGCCGTTCACGGATTTGTGCAGATCGGAGCGCTACCGGGGACGGACGCTGCGCTTGTAACGAAACTGTGCGAAATGCTGCAGGTATTTTTCGGAGAGAGCGACGAAAACGGACCGGTGTTTGCGCCGGCGGGGCCGGTCGGACTGGAGCAGATGCGGGTCGATGTGGAACTTGCCGCATCAGGCAAGGAGGTCGGCGTGCCGCATTGCGGAATCGGGTCGGACACATTTCGCGGAATTTTGCGCGAGGCGGAAAATGAGTTCTGTCTTCCCGAGGAGGATTGGCGAAGGGTTGACAAGCTGCTCACAGCCTGCGCTCCGCAGTGGATGCCCGCCCTGCAAAACTGGGTGGCGCGCGGAATGGAATCAATGTCCGCGATTCTGATTGCGACCGGAACGCGCGAGGAGGAAGCGCTGGATTGCGCTATCGTCGATGTGTTGCTTCCGAATGTCTTGCGAAGCGGCGGACCGAATGCCGTAAAGGCGGCTGCGGAGACATTTTCCGAGGTGTTTGACGGGAAAAATCTCCCGCAGACCCGCAGATATCTTCAGATGAACCAAGGAGTGAGAAAAGCATGAGAATAACCGATGCAGTAATTGCGGGAACCCTGTTTGAAACCCTCTGGGACATTCTCTCGTCGAGGGTTGCCCTTATGATGTACTTTATCCTTCTGTTTGCGAGCATCGCCGGGATGATTGTAGCAGTGATGAAGCTGACGACGGAGCAGAGCGCGAAGCAGGCATCCGACGGAACCGGCGCGGGCGACGGCACGGAAGACGGAGATACGGGACTGAAGGCCGAAGCGGCGGACGGTGCGGAGGGCGGAATGCTTGAGTTGATTGATGACGATGACATCACTTCCCGCTTCCACACGCTGATTCAATACGATCGCGCGGCGCTTCGCTATGTTCCTCCGAAGCACGACGACGCGATTACACTGCCTATGATATGCCGGAATTTCCGCAACTACGCCGCATGCCGCCTCGGACTGTTTTACAGCGAGGAGGATGTGCGCAAGTTTGTCGCGGGCCTCGGCGTTTCGCATCTGATGGTTATGCAGGGTCTCTCCGGAACCGGTAAGACCTCGATGGCAACGGCATTCGGAAGCTATCTGCAGAACCCTTCCACGGTTATTTCCGTGCAGCCGATGTGGAAAGAGCGCTCGGACATCATCGGATATTTCAACGAGTTCACCAAGCGCTTCAGCGAGGGTACGCTGTTAAAGAAGCTGTATGAGGCGCGGTATACCGATGAGATTTATGTGATTGTTCTCGACGAGATGAATATTGCCCGCGTGGAGTACTATTTTGCGGACTTCCTGTCGCAGATGGAGCTGAATCCCGCGAGCCGGTACCTCGAGGTTGTATCGGACACCTGGGAGGATGACCCGAAGCTTCTCGAGCGCGGCATGCTCCGGATTCCGGAAAATGTCTGGTTCATCGGGACGGCCAACAATGACGACTCGACCTTCGCGATTTCCGATAAGGTTTACGACCGCGCCATGGTCATGAACCTCGACCGCAAGGCGGATTTGTTCGAGCCGGAGCGCGTGGACGGAGACCGCATCTCGTTCAGCCGCTTTACGGAGCTGACGAAGGAGGCCAAAGAGACTTATCATATGTCGGAGGAGGCTGCGGAGAAGGTGCGTAAGATCGACGAGTTCCTGACCGAGCGCTTCCGTGTCACTTACGGAAACCGTATCCGCCGGCAGATGGAGGAATATATCCCGGTGTATCTCGCATGCGGCGGAACGGAGGCCGAGGCGGTCGACGACATGCTCGCAAAGAAGGTGCTCCGGAAGCTCGACGGTTTGAGCCCCGTGCTGATTCGCTATTCCATGGATGCGCTTGAAAATGTGTTCGAGACGACATTCGGTCTTGCCAACATGCCGCTGTGCCGCGACAGTCTGGACCGTCTGCGCAGAAACGCATCGTAATCGACGAACCGCGAATTCGGAGGGAATGACATGAGTCAGGGAGTAATGGACCGATATTACCGCGCGGCGCGCAGGTTCGCAGACGAGCTGCGGAAGACGCAGGGCGGTGAGGAGGAGAGAAAGCTGCGCGAGCTGTATGCGCACAGCGGAACCGAGACGGAGAAACTGTCCTCGGTGTATTTCGATGTCAACATCGAGGAGGACTGGATCGAGAGAATCGAGGCGGCGCTTCCGCATTTGGAGGCTGCCATCCGCGAGGACCGGCAGTTCATCAAGACCGAGGGAAATGTTCTTCCGATTGAGCGTGTGCGCAAGGTGTCGCGCTCATCCGTAGAGCATCTCTCGCGGCACAGCGAGATGATTACGCATGTTCCGGACGAGGGCGAGGATTTGATTCCGGACCGTCTCAAAGTATATGAGAACGAGAGCAATTTCGCCGTGTATGAGAACCGTGTTCTGTACATGGTGCTGTGCTACACGCGCGACTTTGTGGACTACCGGTATTTCCGGATTGCGCAGGCGTGGAAGGAATCCCGCTCCGAGACGGAGTTCCGGAAGGAAATCCGCACCGAAGGCGGACCGATTACCGTGGAGATGCGCTACAGCGACGGCACCGACGGACTGGCCGACCTGGACAAGCACAACGCAGGAAAAATCGCAAGACTTGAGAATATCGCAGGGTCGATTGCGGTGCTTTTGGACATGCCGCTCATGAAAAATGTCGCGCTTGCGCCGATGGTGACGCCGCCGATTACGCGGACCAATGTGCTCCGCATGGACACGCATTTCCGCGAGGTTGTCGCTCTGTACGACTACCTGAGCTGCTACACCGGCGACGGCTTTACTGCAGTTCGGCATGAGAATTCGCTCGCGCCGTTCCCGCAGGAGATGGAGCGGGAAATCGTTGAATCCGTGATGTTTTTAAGCTATCTCAATGCCAAATACGGCCGCAATCTTTCGGGCGAGCTTGCGAAGCGCTACGACGAGGAGGAGGAGCGCCGCGCGAGGGAGGAAGCCGAGCGGCAGGAGGAGAGGCTTCGCAGTATTTTGAAGCGCTCCGAGACCGGGGAAATCTCTGCGGAGGAATTCCGCGAGCTGATTATCGCCGAGGCTGAGCGCCGCGAACAGATTGAGAAGAAAAACGACGCTCTCGCCGAGGAGGCCGAGAGATATCGCATCGGAGAGGCGAGCGCCGAGATGCGGGCTGTGCGCCTGCAGGAAGGAATCGATCGAAGCCGCGAGGAGACCGCCGCCGTCCGAATGCAGATGGCGACGGACCGCAAGCAGAGCGCTGCCGAGGCCGAGACCATGAAGGGCGAGATTACGGCACTCAAGGCGGAACTGGAGAAGGAAAAGGAACGCACGGCGCTTTTGGAGGCGCGCGTCATCGGAATGCTCGAGCAGTACGGCGTGAAGAAGGAAGGCGTGGATATGTCCGAGCGGGAACAGTTTCTGGAGCTGGAGAAGGAGAGGGATGCCTTCGAACGCTTCTTCGAGAGAAACTGGGGAGTTGCGAAGCGGAAGATTCGCAAGAAACTGTTGTGGAGGAAGGGTAAGTGATGGAAGAGAAGAAACAGGGCGAAACCTGGTATTGGCGCTTCCTTGTGTGCGGCTGCATAGCGCTTTCCTGCGTGGTTTTGATTATAATCGGAATCGTCGCAGGGGATGAGGACGCGCTTGCGAACATTTTCCGGGAGGGAACGCTGGTTCAGACTGAGACAGTGTACCTGACCGTCATATTGGCATTTCTTCTGCCGGCGGCCATCCTCGCGATAACGATTGTCATCTTGGCGCACGGGCGCGGCTTTCTGTGGATGGGCAGGAAGGGTCGGAAGAAAGCAAAACAGGACGACGGCGTGCGGTTCCGCGCACTGGCTTCCATCGACCGGGGGGCGGCGCAGGCACAGGTTCCCGCCCGTGTCGGAGAGGTTCCGATGTTCCGTATCTGCGAGGATTTCCGCGCATATGCGGCAGCCAACCTCCATCTGTATTATGAGCCGGAGGACATTCGCCGGTTTGTCGCGGGATTTGCCGTATCGCACCTGATGATTATGCAGGGTCTGTCCGGAACCGGTAAGACCTCGCTGGCTACCGCTTTCGGCGCGTTCCTCGGAAATCCTTCCGCGGTTATCTCCGTGCAGCCGATGTGGAAAGAGCGCGCGGATGTCATCGGATATTTCAATGAATTCACAAAGCAGTTTAACGAGAGCGCTCTTCTTAAGAGGCTGTACGAGGCGCGGTACTCCGACGATATCTGCATCATCGTTCTCGACGAGATGAACATCGCCCGCGTGGAATATTTCTTCGCGGATTTCCTCTCGCTGATGGAATTGAATCCCGCCGACCGGTGTCTTGAAATGACATCGGACAGCTGGGAGAAGGACCCGCTTTTGTTTGAGAACGGGCGGTTCCGGATTCCGACCAATGTGTGGTTTATCGGTACGGCGAACAATGATGATTCGACATTTGCCATCTCCGACAAGGTTTACGACCGTGCGATGGTGATGAATCTCGACACCAAGGCCAAACCGTTCTCGGCAGCGCAGTCCGGCGGAATGCGCCTGTCGTACTCGGGCTTTTGTAAGGCGGTTGAGCATGCGAAGGAAGCGTACTCGATGACCGCACGCAACCGCCGCAAGGTGGCGGAGATCGACCGGTACCTCACGGAAAATTATCACATCACCTACGGTAACCGAATTCGCAAGCAGATGGAGGAGTACATCTCCCTGTATATCGCCTGCGGCGGAACCGAGGAGGAAGCGCTTGACGACTTCCTGATGAAGAAAGTGCTTCGGAAGCTGGAGGGACAGAATCCGGTTGTGATTGCGAAGGCAGGAAAGGCGCTCGGCCTGAAAATCACCGAATTGTTCGGCTATGATTCGATGCCGTTGTGCCGCAGCTATCTGCACTACTTGTGCCAATCTGTGTCTTAGAAGGTGTTGGATATGAAGAAACATATGACAGTGTTTTTGGTCGGCTTCTGCGGGGTCGCGCTGACCGTCGGGCTGATTGTTCTGACGGTCTTGGTGGGGACGGGAAGCTTTCGCTACAGAAAGACCAAACTTGTGATTAAAACCGAGTCGGCGAGCAAAAATTTCGACGGAATGCCGCTGCGTCGAAACAAGTGGAAGCTGATCTCCGGAGAGCTCGCGAAGGAGCACGAGCTTGAGGTGGAGGTTTTGGGAGAGCAGACCGATGTCGGGACGAGCGAGAACTATGCGAAGATTGTCGTTCTGGATTCGGCGGGAGCGGATGTCACGGCCCAGTATGATATCGTGGCGGAGTTCGGAACCCTGGAGGTGTGCAGGCGCAAGCTTTTCTTCTCCAGCGAGGATCTCAGTGTTGTCTACGACGGAAGAGAGCATTCGAATGAGAACGCATCGCTGGTTTCCGGCTGGCCCGCGGACGGCGAGCGTTGTCTGTATTATGATTTTGCGAGTGTCAGGGAAGTCGGCCGCCATCAGAATACATTTCGCGTGAAGATTCTGAATGGGGACGATGAGGATGTCTCGGACAATTACGAGATGGAATTTGAGTACGGAAGTATCGATATCACCTACGGAATTCTCGTGATTGAATCCGGCTCTGCGAGCAAGGAATACGACGGAACACCGCTTTGGGACGATACTTATGAAATTGTCGAAGGAGCGTTGCAGGCAGGGCACTCGCTCTTCGCAAATGTCCGGGGAAGTATCACATATGCGGGAATGCTCAACAACGAGATCGAGTACCGCATCTATGACGGAAACGGTGTGGAAGTTACGAATCTCTATGAAGTGATTACGCATCCCGGAATTCTGACGATCACGCCGCGCAACATTATTGTCGTGACGCGTAATGTCACACGGCCGTACTATGATTTTGTGCGGAAGGATGACTGGACGCTCGCTGCCGGCGAGCTTGCGGCCGGGGATGTGCTCGAAGTCGTGACATTACAACAGTCCTATACGGCGAACGCGCCCGGCTTTTATGACAATTTAGTATATTACTACACCATCCGGGATGCGCGCGGAGCTGATGTTTCCGATTGTTATCGCGTTGTGTGTGAGTACGGCGATGTAGTGCTGACGGACTGAGCGAAAGTGCGGGGGAATTTGTCCGGAATATAACGGGAGAGCATTATGTACCAAGAGTATGAAGAGAAAATAAAACGATTGTCGCGAACCTTGCGCAAGGTAAAGAAAATCGTCCTGATTGCCATGGCGATTCTGATTCCGTGCGCCTTGCTGTGCTTCGGCGTCGGATTCCGCTACCGCGACCTGGAGTGTAACTCGGTGACCTACGGCGAGCTGCCGAACCCTTCCTCGGGCATCTCGGCAATCGGAAGCCTTGTATATGAGTATCGTGAGGTTTATGAGGACGGCGACGGCCACGGGGAATGGACGGAAAATGTTCCGAAGCTCCCCGGCGAGTACGAGGTTCGTGCGCACTCGGTGTCCTTCCTCGGGGTTCGTCGGGACAGTGAAGGCGTAAAGTTCACTATTCGCCCGAAGAAGCTGACAATCAACCTTGCCGACTATGATGCGACGGTTCTGCGGTATCGGCTCGGGAATCTCTCGATAGCCCATTCCGACGGTTCGGATGCTACGGACTGTTATGTCATTCCGAAGAAGACCGGCACTATCCGCGACGCGCGCAACTATATCACTGTGCAGGCGGACAGCAGGACGGTTGTCTATGACGGAGACCCGAACGCACTTCCGAGTGCGGACTCCTGGAGAATTATCTCCGGAAGATTGAAATCGGGACATACCGCGGAATTCCATTGTCGCCCTTCAACGACCAGAAAAGGGGCGATGTATGCCGTCAACGAGTTTGATGTCTCACGGACGCGCATCGTCGATGAGAAGGGAAACGATGTATCCGGTCAGTACTGTATTGAATATTCCAACGGGGATTTGCAGCTGTTACCGCGCAAAATCATTATCACAAGCGGTTCTGCGAAGAAACTGTACGAC
Organism: uncultured Lachnospiraceae bacterium; assembly: GCA_902798585.1. Taxonomy (GTDB): domain Bacteria; phylum Bacillota; class Clostridia; order Lachnospirales; family Lachnospiraceae; genus ISDg. The sequence goes on along the minus strand of CADBXF010000006.1, from coordinate 32,980 downwards.
GGCACTCCGCTTACGAACCCGGAATATACTGTGCGCGGCGACGGTCTTGCGGAAGGCGACAGGCTGACAATCTCCTGCGTCGGCTCCCAGACCGAAGTGGGAGAGAGTCCGAACGCTTTCTCCGGTTACTATGTTACGAGCGACACCTACGGTGATGTTACCGCTTACTACGATATCACGCTGAAGACAGGGACGCTTCGCGTCTATCGCGATAAAACACCTCCTCCGGACGGCGGCGACGGCGGCGACGGCGGTGGCGGCGGCCTTGGCGGGACGGAAGGGGAAATCGTCACTGCAAATGAGGATTCGTTTAATATTGACTCTCAGAGTGCCGGTGGCGGCGGAGCCGGTGCACTGTCATCGGTTACGGTGTTCTCCTTCTACGGACAGACCAACCGCTGGTACTACTTTAAGGAATTTTCCTACGGCAACTACGACGGCCATTCCTGGTATAAGACCGAGGGTGAAGAAGAGTTCCTTCCCCGGAGCAATTATTTTACGGGAGAGGTGCTGCGCGACGCTTACGCAGTGCGCGATGCCGTGATGATTCGCGATTCGCGTCTTCCGCATCCGGCATATCCTTACTACATGACGATGGATCCGACGGTGAACCAGGACGGCTCGTATATTTGCGAGACTTATGTGGATACGGTGGGCGTATTCACGGCTGCCGACCGGGGGAGCGAGAGCCAGTACCGCGAATTTGTTTACGACAATTACCTGGATATATCGCCGGAACTCAAGGCAGAACTTTTGGATTACGGCGCCAAGCACGGCCTGCACCCGAACAGCGCCACGCTGGTTACGGACATTGCGGAGTGCATTCAGTCTTCCGCATCCTACTCCATGTCGTACAGTTTCCCGAGCGATCGGGATATGGTTTCCTATTTCCTGAACGAGGGAAAGAAGGGAATATGCCAGCATTTTGCGAGCGCTGCGACGATGATGTATCGCGCTTACGGAATACCGGCCCGGTATACCGTCGGTTTTGTGCAGAAGGGGCGCCCGGGACAGTGGACGAAAGTTACCGCTGAGGGCGGTCATGCCTGGACGGAGGTTTATCTCGACGGAGTCGGTTGGGTCCAGATGGAGGTTACCGGCGGCTCGGATTTCAGTGATTCCGCGGATATGACAGACTTCGATTTCAGTGATTGGGACATAAGCGGAGATTTGTTCATTGTCTACGATACGGTGAAAAAAGAATATGACGGAAAGACTCTCGGCGAATTTACGCTCGAGTGGCATCTTCAGGCGGGAGTCCTTCAGGACGGTCATCGAATCGAGGCGATTCAAATTACCATTGATGCCTCGGACGGTTTCATCAATCCGGGAGAGTATCCGCTTGAGGAGCTGTACGATGAAATTGTTTCCTCAATCCGCGTTGTGGATCGGAACGGAAATCCCGTGTATGATTACAACATTTTTGTTGATATGCCGACGGTTACCATTACGCAGCGCGACCTTATACTTACCATCTATGCGGATTCCTCCGACGATCCTTCGCATCTTCGTTGGAGAATCGTAAACGGTTCGCTGGTGAACGGGCACGAGCTTCATGTCTTCCTGGAGGACGATACGGCATGGAGTCACGGGATTGCCTTGGAGCTCGGTACAATCGCAGGGAAGCGTATATACGCCGAAGTTCTGGATGAGAACGGGGAAAATGTGACAGCCAATTACTCCTTCGGCTATCGGTATATCGAGGGCTCGACGGACTGGTAGGAGGACATTGCGACAGCATATACGACGGTTGACGGACCGCGAAGAGCAGAGGACGCAGATTGCCGAGAAAAACGGTTGACACGGGCAAGCGGAAAATGCTATACTTACGCGGTGTGCGTCTATAGAACGAGGAAAAGGCAGGTGAGACGGTTGAACATCTTGTTTTTCTTGACGCCGAAAAGTGAAGTTGCGTATGTGACGAACGAGTACAGTCTTCGTCAGGTTTTGGAAAAAATGGAGTTTCATCGGTATTCGTCAATTCCGATGTTGGACCGCAACGGGCGCTATGTCGGAACAATCACGGAGGGCGACCTTTTGTGGGGAATCAAGAATACTGCAGATATGAACATGCATGATGCGGAGCGAATTCCGATTACGAGAATTCCCCGGAAGACACACAATACTGCAGTCAATGTAAATGCCGAGGTGGAGAGTCTGATTAAGGTCGCTATGACACAGAACTTTGTTCCTGTGACTGACGACAACGACATTTTCATCGGAATAGTGAAACGAAGCGATATCATGGAGTATTGCTTCCGTCAGCTCGGCGGCAAAGCAGAAGGCAAAAAAGAATAACGGCTTGGGTTTATAAATTCGAAATCGACGCAGAGAGGACGAATACGGAATGGAGCAGATGGAAACAGCGCAGAACATGGGCGAACAGACGGCAACGTTTGAAAATCGCCTGGAGGAGCTGGTACAGTACGGCAATGATCACGGCGGAAGTATCGAGGCCGTGTACATCAGTGAATTGATGGGGGAATATTGCAAGACGGTAGACCAGATTGAGCAGGTTTACGACTATTTGGAGGGACGGGGATTTGCCATCCTCAACAAGCAGGAGGATGATCAGGACCTCGAGCCGGACGATCCGAATGAGCAGGCCCTTCGCAAGCTCGAAGCGGACATGGGATCGCTCGACGATTTGGGAGCATTTGACGACGATGTACTGCTCGAGACCGACGAGGTTCTTCCTGCGGACAACGATGAGCTTAACAGCATCGCCAACGCGATGTCGGATGACCCGGTGAAACAGTATCTTCGCGAGATCGGCAATTTCGGACTGTTGAGTGTCGATGAGGAGATTGAGCTTGCAACGAAGATTCTGGACGGCGACCGCGAAGCCAAGAGAAGACTTACGGAGGCGAACCTTCGACTTGTTGTGAGCATCGCAAAGCGCTATGTCGGCCGCGGCCTTTCATTCCTCGATCTCATTCAGGAGGGCAATCTCGGCCTGATTAAGGCCGTGGATAAGTTTGATTACACCAAGGGATACAAGTTCTCCACCTATGCGACATGGTGGATTCGTCAGGCAATCACACGCTCGATTGCGGATCAGTCGAGAACGATTCGAATTCCCGTGCATATGTCGGAGGTCATCAATAAGACCTACCGCGTGAGCCGCAACCTGCTGCAGGAACTCGGCCGCGAACCTACGGAGACCGAGCTCGCAGAAGCCATGAATATGCCGGTTGAGAAGGTCCGCGAGGTACTCAAAATCAGTGCAGATCCGATTTCCATGGATACGCCGATCGGTGAGGAGGACGACAGCCATCTGGGCGACTTCATCAAGGACGAGCAGACGCCCGGCCCTGAGGAGGCAACCTCCTACATGATGCTTCAGGAACAGATTGAGAAGCTTTTGAATACTCTGACCGAGCGCGAGCGCCGCGTTTTGAAGCTTCGTTTCGGCCTTGTGGACGGACGGCAGCGCACCCTCGAGGAGGTCGGCAAGGAGTTTAATGTCACGCGTGAGCGTATCCGCCAGATTGAGGCGAAGGCTCTGCGCAAACTCCGCCACCCGAGCAGAGCAAAACTCCTGAAGGGGTATGATGTGTAAGCTTTTAACAGGCTGCGAAAATATCACAGATTACAAAAGGCATCGGCCGCATCGGCCGGTGCCTTTTCTGCGCTATGCCGGCAATTTAGGTATGCGGCTGCGATTAATGAAGGATATCGGAATCAGCGCTTATGTCGGATGCTTTCAATCGGAACATATTCCGGAAAAAACATAATATTTTGACAAAGAATGTTACATAAATGCAGATAATATAGTTTGCTTAAAATCACAAAAATGTATGTAAACAGCTGTGTACAGCGAACATAAGCGTTGAACAAGATGAGACCGACAAAGCATAAAATACGGTTTATGATGAAACGAAAACATCGGCGTAATGACAAAAAAATATTGAAATATTTAAGTAAATTATTGAAAACGGGATTCGATTTTGATATAATCGGGACATGCATTTAGCATAATTAAAGAAAAGGGTTTGAAATACATGAGAAAAGTAACACGAGTTTTTTGAAATCGTTCAGTAAAATCAGAGCTGTCGCACTGGCGGTGATGATTGTTGCTTTGATGTCATCTCTTGCAATGGCCAAAAATAAGGATCAGACTTCCACTGGTTTTGGGAAAATGGATGGAAATCGTAAGGTGAAGGCTGAATTTATAGTTCAGATTAAATCCGCCTTCTTTGCATATACAGGGTACGCTACAGGGGATGCAGATTATTTCGACTCCCATGGAAATCCCATAAATCTTCATAATGCAGATGTGGTTCCATTTGGGGTTATAACATTTACTTACGCAAACGGAGAGCACAGAACCATGAGATCCGAGATGTCCCCCAGCTGGGAGATGGAATCTATCGGCTATGCGCCGGAAGGACAGACAACGAAGGTTAAAACGGTTGAAAATTACAAGCCCAGAGTCTGGGATTTCGGAAACAATAAGAAAATTGTGGATGCTGTACTTCCTTATATTTTTGCGGACCGATGAGAGGACACTATGACAAAAAAGAAAATCAGAGCGTTCATAATCGTGTTTACAGCGACCATAGTTGGTTTCGGGTTGCTTGTCTTTTGGATGAACACCTATTCCCACGCACATGCGGGGGGCGTGAAAACTATGTTCGATCCTACGGAAGGTGATGACATGTCGCCGTTTTTTACCGAAGACGATGTCGTTGACGGAGTTGTGACTCAAAAAGGAAAACATGGGTGTGAACCTCCGGCCGACAAGTATGTGGTGACAATCAAGGGCAGCATCTCCAAGGGATGGATTGAAATCCAGGAAGTTGACGAGGACGGGTGTCTGCTTTGGAAGGAACGGTTCGAACCCGGAGTGGAATACGACAAGGAAATCATCGTCTATGATGCCGGATGTGATCGAGATATCATCACTGTCTTTTCCGCAGATACGGCAAGCGATAAGCGAGGAATCAAAATCACTATGACCGCATATGCAAAGCGGTATCGCGCCTTTGAATGGCTTTTTGACTGATTTTGCAATTGAAGCCGGATAAAAGCATCTTTTTGATGGAATAAAAGGTTGGCACCATGACAAAAAAGAAAATCAGAGCGTTCATAATCGTGTTTACAGCGTAGACCATGACAAAAAAGAAAATCAGAGCGTTCATAATCGTGTTTACAGCGACCATAGTTGGTTTCGGGTTGCTTGTATTCTGGATGAACACCTATTCAAGCTCGCATACGGAATCGACAATACTGATGTTTAACCCGGCGGATGGGGATGACATGTTTCCGCTTTTTACGGAAGAAGAAGTTGTTGACGGAGTTGTGACACAAACAGGAAAATCGGAATGTGAACCTCCGGCCGACAAGTATGTGGTGAAAATCAAGGGCAGCATCTCCAAGGGATGGATTGAATTCCAGGAGGTTGACGAGGACGGATGCCTGCTTTGGAAAGAACGGTTTGAACCCGGAGTGGAATACGATAAGGAAATCGTAATCTATGATGCCGGTTCCGTTCAGCTTGAGACTTTATCGTTTTCAACAGATACGGCAAGCGATAAGCGCGGAATCGAAATTGTTATGACGAAATATTCCAAGCGATATCATGACTTCGCAGGTTTCTTTGACTGATTGTTAAGTTCATCCGGATAGAATCATCTTTTCGGCGTAGACCATGACAAAAAAGAAAATCAGAGCGTTCATAATCGTGTTTACAGCGACCATAGTTGGTTTCGGGTTGCTTGTATTCTGGATGAACACCTATGCTCACGCACATGCTATATCTTGGAAAATCATGTTTGATCCGACGGAAGGTGATGATATGTTTCCGTTTTTTACCGAAGACGATGTCGTTGACGGAATTGTGACACGGAGAGGGGAAAATGGATGTGAACCTCCGGCCGACAAGTATGTAGTGACAATCAAGGGCAGCATTTCCAAGGGATGGATTGAAATCCAGGAGGTTGACGAGGACGGATGCCTGCTTTGGAAAGAACGGTTCGAACCCGGAGTGGAATATGATAAGGAAATCATCGTCCATGATGCCGGATGTGTTCGATATTCGACCACGGTTTTTTCGGCTGATACGGCAAGCGATAAGCGAGGAATCAAAATCACTATGACCGCATATGCAAAGCGGTATCGCGCCTTTGAATGGCTTTTTGACTGATTTATAAGTTACAGCCGAACTGTACGATTGTAAATTTATGCTAAATGCGGGGGGTTAGACACATGCATGTATTTCGACATAAGAGATCGGACACATTCATGTGTCTTTCTCTGTTCTTTGCATTTGTTGTATCGGAGACAATGATATCTGCATCTTCTAAAGAAAACCGACGCGGACTTTGCGGAAGATCAAAGCCTGCGTCGGTTTTGTGTTAGTTTACGGTGGCATCCCGGGGCGTTGCTTACAGGGTTGCATTCTGGCCTTTGGCGCCGCGCGCGCGATTGCGGATGCGCTTGGCGTTATAAGTCTTGCCGTCGAAGACGAACTCCTCGGTGTTAATGTCGAGCGATGTGCCGTAGAGAACGGCGTCCTTTTTGTCGAGCGAGATGGCGCGAACGCCCTTCGCGGTCTTGCCGAGCACATTGACCTGCTCTAACGGGAAACCGAGAGAAAGCTTCTTCTCCGTGAGGATGATGACCTTCTGTTTGCCGGAGTTGAATTCCGCGCTGGAGAGCGCCACAAGCCCTACGAGGGAGTCATCGTCCTCAAGCTTGGTGGAGGCGATGACGGCGCGGTTTGTGAAGAACTCGGAGCCCGAAACGCATTTGATCCAGCCGTGCTTTGTGAGGAAGAGAAGCATGGAGTTGTCGAGCTCTTCTGCGGGAACCAGGAGAATCGGAGTTTCCTGGTCAATCTTTGTGAGCACCTGCAGCAAGGTGCCCTTTTCTTTGATTCGACAGCGCGGAATCGCCGAAACTTTAAGCTGGTACATGTTTCCTTCCGCGGTGAAAATGCAGAGACGGTCGTTCGACTGGATGCGCACGGTCTGTGTGAATTCGCCCCGGACATCGTCGCCGGCCTTCTGATATGCCGTGACATCGACAGCCTTTGTGTAGCCGAAGCGGTCCATGAGAATCATCAGATCCTCAATCTTTTCCTCGACAACATACTCCTTGGAAACCGAGTTGGTAATCACGGTGCGGCGCTCTCTTGCAAAGCGCTCGCGGAACACGAGGAGCTGCTGCTCAATCACTTTGTAGAGTTCCGACTTTTTGCCGAGAATCTTGTTGTACAATTTGATTTTCTTTGTGAGGTCATCCTGCTCCTCGGAAAGCTTGAGAATCTCAAGGCCGACGAGCTTTTGCATCTGCATCGCCAGGATGGCGTCCGCCTGCGCCTCGGTGAAATCAAACGAGGAGGCCGCGTGCTTCGCCTCGTCTGTCTTAAAGCGGATATCCTCGATGACGCCTTTCGTCAAACACTCCTTGACCTGCTTGACGGTGGACGAACCGCGGATGACTTCGATGATGTAGTCGATGACATCGACGGCGCGCATGAGACCGGAGACAATCTCCAGACGCTTCTCCGCCTTGTCGAGGAGATACCGGTATTCCTTTGTGTAGAGTTCCTCCTGGAAGTCAACGAATTCCTGCAGCATCGCACGAAGACCGAACTGCCGGGGTTGGTTGTCCTTCACCGCAAGGAAGTATGCGGAAAATGTATCTTCAAGGGGAGTTTTCTTGTACAGGCCGTTTAGGAGATTTTCCACATCGCGGTCTTTTTTTACTTCGATGACGATGCGGATGCCCTCCTTGGAGGACTCGTCTCTGACATCGGCAATCTCGTCAAAGGTCTTGTTGCGGAGCGCGTCGGAGAGCGACTCCATGAGCTTTGATTTGGTCCCCGCCACAGTGTACGGAATCTCGGTGATTACGATGTTTCGTTTGCCGTTGTCGCCGCCCTCCACCTGCGCCTTGGCGCGGATGCGGATTTTGCCCTCGCCGGTCTCATAGAGGGAGAGGAGCTCGTCGCCGTTAATTACGGTGCCGCCGGTCGGAAAATCGGGACCGGGCAGAAGCTGCAGCAATTCCTCGGTGCTGACGGTCGGGTCGTGCATCACGGCGATGGCCGCATCGATGACCTCGGCCGGGTTGTGCGGCGGGATGTTGGTGGCCATACCGACAGCGATGCCGGTGGTACCGTTGATTAAGAGGTTCGGAAGCATCGCCGGGAGAACCGTCGGCTCCTTCTCGCTCTCGTCAAAGTTCGGGATGAATTCCACAAGCCCCTTGTCGAGGTGCTCAAGCATTGTCATGGCGCCCTCGGAGAGACGGGCTTCCGTGTAACGCATGGCGGCGGCGCCGTCACCGTCGATGGAGCCGAAGTTTCCGTGGCCGTCCACGAGCGGAATGGCGAGAGAGTAATCCTCCGTCATGTGCACGAGTGCGTCATAGATGGAGGTGTCGCCGTGAGGATGGTATTTACCCATGGTGTCGCCGACGATACGAGCGCTCTTGCGATGAGGCTTCTTCGGGTCGAGACCGAGTTCGTTCATCGCGTAGAGAATACGCCGCTGTACGGGCTTCAGACCGTCGCGCACATCCGGCAGGGCGCGCGCGATGATGACGCTTACCGCATAATCGCGGAAGGATGTCCGCATCTCCTCGGCAAAATCAATTTGTATGGTGTCGTTGCGTTCGTTGTCCATGGAGTCTCTCCGTATCAGGCGGAAAATGCAATTCTATTTTCCGCGGTTTCTTTGCATTAATCTTCCCGGCGGCTGACCGGCTGAGCAGGGTCGTGCGCCGCGGCATGAAATCCCGGCTACGCCTGCAGATCGAGGGTTGCGTACCGCGCTTCCTGCATGATGAATTCGCGGCGCGGAGGAACCGCGCTTCCCATGAGAAGCTGCGTCGTCTCGTCGGCCTCCACCGAGTCGCCGATGGTAATCTGCGCAAGCACGCGGTGCTCGGGATCCAGGGTGGTCTCCCAGAGCTGGTTGGCATCCATCTCGCCGAGACCCTTGTAGCGCTGCACATTGAGAATGCGCCCGCCGTGCTCGAGCTCCTTGCGAAGCTTCTCCAGTTCGAAATCGTTCATCAGATAGGCGCTGAGCTTCTCTTTCCTGCGACCGGTCTTTTCGTACTCCACCTTGTATAACGGCGGAAGACCGCGGTACACCTTGCCCTCCATGATGAGCTCCGGCATGAAGCGGTAGAAGAAGGTGAGAAGCAGGGTGCTGATATGGCCGCCGTCGACATCGGCATCGGTCAGGATGATAATCTTGTCGTAGCGGAGTTTGTTTATGTCAAATTCATCGCCGATGCCGCAGCCGAATGCCGCAATCATCGACTTGATCTCGTTGTTTTGCAAAATCTTTTCAAGCGTCGCCTTCTCGACGTTGATAATCTTGCCGCGAAGGGGAAGAACCGCCTGCGTCTTGCGGTTCCGCGCAGTCTTTACGGTGCCGCCGGCGGAATCACCCTCGACGATGTAAACCTCGCAAGTGTTTTCGAGAATCGTGCGGAGCACTTCGACATTTTTGTCGAACCACCGCGTCACTTCCGCGGCAAATACCTCGTCCACGGCGACCTTCGCGTCGGTGTTGCCGAGCTTGGTCTTCGTCTGACCTTCGAACTGCGGGTCGGGATGCTTGATGGAGACGATGGCGACAAGACCGTTTCGCACATCCTTGCCGTCATAGTTGTCGTCCTTTTCCTTAAGAAAACCGAGCTCTCTCGCATAGGAGTTGAGCACGCGTGTGAGAGCGGTTTTAAAGCCCGTCACGAGCGTACCGCCGTCAACCACATTGATGCGGTTGCAGTAAGCATTGATCTGCTCGGTGTAGTCGTTGATGTACTGGAAGGCGACTTCTACTTCGATGTCGCCCTTTTCACCGCTGATGTACACCGGCTCGGGATGGAGCGGCGTCGCGTCGCGGTTGATATAGGAGATGAAACTCTTGATACCGTGCTCCTCGTAGTAGGTGCGGGTATCACCGGTCTTTTCGTCGGTGAAGGTGATGGTCAGGCCGCGGTTTAAGAAAGCGATTTCCTTCAAGCGCTTGCAGATGGTCTCCGCCTTGAACTCCACGGTCTCGAAGATGGTGGGGTCGGGGTAGAAGGTAACCTTTGTTCCGGTGTCGCTCTTCTTGCAGGCGCCGACAACCGGGAGGAGTCCGTCGACAAGCTTCGTCACCGGATGGCCGCCGTCTTTGTACTCGTCGCGGTACACATTGCCGCCCCGTTTAATCTCTACAATCATGTGGGAGGAGAGAGCATTGACGACCGAGGCGCCGACGCCGTGCAGACCGCCGGAAACCTTGTAGACGGAGTTGCCGAACTTGCCGCCCGCATGCAAAATCGTGTAGACCACGCGCGCGGTCGGAATCTTCTTCGTCGGATGAATGTCCACAGGGACACCGCGGCCGTGGTCAACGATGGTGATGCCGCCGTCCTTCTGAAGCGTGATGTTGATTTCGGAGCAATAGCCTGCGAGGTGCTCGTCGATACCGTTGTCGAGAATTTCCCATACAAGGTGGTGAAGACCTTTGCTGCCCGTCGAGCCGATGTACATACCGGGCCTCTTGCGGACGGCTTCAAGCCCTTCCAAAACGACAATCTGACTGCCATTGTATTCTGCCATGCGGATACCTTCCTTACGGTTAGTGCGTTACACGCGAAAAATGCGGTTACCACCGCTATCTTGTATGTGGTTACCACCGCTATCTTGTGCCTACGACCCTACTATAATACCACATTTTGGTATCGGACGCAATGTTTTCTTGCGCAGGGCGCTGCCGGTGGGATTGCTCGGGAACTGCAGCCGGACTTCCTTTCAAGGGAAGTCGAATGCGCGGCCGCGTCCGTATACATGTGGACGGGGATACATGTAGAAGATGGCCGGAAACTATTGACTTTTCCGCCGGTATTTGGGATATTGAACTCATCAAAGAAGATATCGAAGGGCATTCCTTTGCGAGAGTGCGGAATCGGTAGGTATTTGCAAAAACACGAAACGGAGGAGTACAGTTATGAGCAGTGGTTTTGACGATGACAGACAGCATGCCGTAGAAGTGATTCCGGGATTCATTCTCGGAGGGATTTACAACCTGGAAGAGATTTTGTACTTAAAGCCCGATGTACTTGTTCCGTTGGATCGGTTGCCGGGCTGGGTGTGGAACAGCGGCTTCCGGGGCGAGATTGTATACTATCCGATCACGGACTACGATGTTCTGCCGGACGATGTGCTGGACAGACTGGCGGAGACCGTGGCGGAGCGTCTGCGCGCGGGAAAGCGCGTGGGAATGTTCTGTATCGGCGGACACGGACGCACCGGCTATGCGGCGTCCTGCGTGCTGCATCTGTTGGGTGAAAAACGACCGATTGCCTTCCTTCGGGACAACTACAGCTATAAGGCTGTGGAAACGCAGGAACAGGAGGCGGCCGTGGAGCGATTCAGGGAGCGCTATGTCGTATGATTATTTTCAGCAAACCGTCTGATGAATACGGCTTTCTCTGCCCGGATTCCCGGGAGGGATTTGTCTACAACGGGTGGCATTTCGACACCATCCATAAGTTCCTTGCCTACAGTAAGGCCAAAACCTTCGGTGACCTCCGGGCTGCCTATGAGATCCTCACGCAGCAAAGCATCGGCATGATGCAGCGGCTGGCGAGAGAGGCCGCGGGAGTGAATGAGACCCGGTGGGAAGGACAGATGCCGGCGGTGTTATTCCGCGGGCTTACTGCATTTTTCGAAGACCACCCGGAATACGTCACGAAGCTGGTGGAAACCGGCGACGAGTGGCTTGTTTACTGCGACAATGACAAGATGCTCGGCAACGGGATTTATTCTTTTCACAAGGACGAAGCGGAGGACCCGGCGAACTGGACCGGCAAGAACCTTCTGGGATTTACGCTGATGGAAGTCCGCGAGGTGTACCGCGCGAAAATGCCCGGGGTGTACGATACGATTCCGAAAAATCTGCCGGGCATTATTCTTCATCGGGCGGAGAACGGATATCTCGGTTTCCCGCCGTATGAAGGGGACGAGCCATACCTTTACCTGAACTATTCGGTGCCGAACACGGAAAATGCAGAAAAGCTGGGAAACATGCTTGTTAAGGCAGGGTGCCGGGTGTGGTATGACGAGAAACTCGGCGGCGGACGCCTCTGGACCGGGAAACGGTCGGATGCGATTGCCGGGTGCAGGGGAGTGGTGACGCTGTACAACGGAAGCGAAACATTCTCCCACGCGGAGTTTGCGGCAATTCGGTTTGCCGAGCTTCTGGGGATTCCAATTCTGATGGTCGACACGGTGAGCGAAACTCCGGGAGACCGGGATAAGTACTATGAAAACAGGACTTATGTTTACGGGAAGCTTTACGAGGAGGATTTTGCGGAGAAGCTTTCCGGAGGACTCGCACGCCTGCGGAAGCTCGCGGAGAAAGCGGACCTCGATTCACCGGCGGCGGATGGGGACGAAGGTTCGTCTGCGGCAGACGCGGCGGATTCGGAAGACGGGAAGAAATCCCGGAAGTCCTACGATCTCGGGTTCCGCTACTATGAGAATTATCGGAGAAAGCGCAAATACCGCGGCTATGATTATGAATGCAACCTGCGAACCAGAGAAGTGTTTGACGAAGACGGCGCGCGTGTGCACAACCTGCGGAGCTGGACGGAGTACGGCAGGGGAAGAGTGACGGAGGACGAGGGCCCGAAGTATCTCGATGACGAGAGCACCTACCGCTCGATGGTATGGCTCCGGGACGAGTTTGTTCTGCTTCCGAAGAGCGGGGAGCGGGACTATACCGGACTTCCCTCCGACTGGGAGTATGCGAAGCACCTTGCGGCGCTTACGGCGCATCCGGATCCGACGATTGCGGCAGAGTTTCGGAAGGAGAAGGAAGCCTATGAGGAATCCGTGTCGGGATACCCTTACAAGGATGAGTTTGAATACCTCAACGACCCCGATGACGATTGATTTTGCAACGCATATTTGAAATCCCTGCGAAATTGCGTAAAAATACCACAAAAAAACTCGCATTACCCCATTGTTTTTTGCAAAATGCGGTGTTATAATGGCAAAAGTTTCGTGCTTGGAAACGCCGTACGGTTACGGCAGGTTCCGAACAAACAAAAATCGAAGAAAGGAGTGAAACCATGAGCAAGAAACCGTTTATAACCGAACAGCAGATCAGAGAAATCGTGAAGACGTATCCTACGCCTTTCCATATCTATGACGAAACTGCGATTCGACGCAATGCCCGCGAGTTGTTTAAGGCGTTTGCATGGAACAAGGGTTATAAGGAATTCTTTGCTGTCAAGGCCACTCCGAATCCGTATATTCTGCAGATTCTCCGCGAGGAGGGATGCGGTGCGGATTGCTCTTCGTATACCGAACTCTGTCTTGCCGACGCGGCCGGCATTCGCGGGGAGAATATTATGTTCTCGTCCAATGAGACACCTGCGGGAGAGTTCACGAAAGCACGCGAACTGGGGGCATTTATTAACCTCGACGATGTGACCCACATTCCGTTCTTACAGGCGGAGTGCGGCATTCCGGAGACCGTTTGCATGCGGTACAATCCGGGCGGAGTCTATGAGCTCGGCAACGGAATCATGGACAACCCGGGCGACGCCAAGTACGGTTGCACGAAGGAGCAGCTGATTGAGGCGTTCCGTACCCTGAAGGGGCTCGGAGTGAAGCATTTCGGAATTCACTCGTTTCTGGTTAGTAACACAACGGCGGAGAATTACTATCCGACGCTTGCAAAGACTCTCTTTACGCTCGCAGTGGAATTGAAGGAAGCCACGGGAGTGCATATTGCGTTTGTCAATCTTTCCGGCGGAATCGGTGTGCCTTACCGCCCGGAGCAGTCGGCTGTCGATATCGCGGCGGTCGGTCGTGGCGTAAAGGAAGTTTTTGAGGAAGTGCTGGTACCGGCAGGGATGGGCGATGTTGCCGTCTATACCGAGCTGGGACGCTACATGCTTGCGCCTTACGGCGGGCTTGTGGTCCGGGCTATCCACGAGAAACACATTTACAAGGAGTACATCGGCGTGGATGCCTGCGCCGTAAACCTGATGCGGCCTGCTATGTACGGGGCGTATCACCACATCACGGTTCTGGGGAAGGAGAACGAGCCGTGTGATCACACTTACGATGTGGTCGGTTCTTTGTGTGAGAATAATGACAAGTTTGCGATCGATCGCAAACTGCCGAAGATCGATATCGGTGATTACCTGTTCATCCATGATACCGGTGCCCACGGCTTTTCCATGGGGTACAATTACAACGGTAAACTGAAATCGGCGGAGCTTCTGCTGCGACCGGACGGGTCGGTCACGAGAATCCGAAGGGCGGAGACGCCTGCGGATTATTTCGCGACATTCGATTTCAGTGACATCATGAAAGGACATTATTGATGCACGGTCCGCAGAGCGGACGGCATCGGAAGGCAATTGTGTGATATCGGCACGGCGGTTTCGTCGTGCCGTTTTTTTGCGCGCTAAGCGAGAGCAATCGAGCCGACGGAGTCGTCGGACGAGCGTGATGCGCATCACGGGAACATTGTTCCCGGTGATCGCAGAACGGTCGGACGGGAGCGAACGCAGTTCGCGGCGAGATTGCCGAGCGCACGTACACCGAGCGAGCTTATGCTCGCGAGGTTGGATAGACGACCTTGCGGAAACGCAGTTTCCGGCAAGTCGGAAGGACAAGCTCGGGAGCGAACGCAGTTCGCGGCGAGATTGCCGAGCGCACGTACACCGAGCGAGCTTATGCTCGCGAGGTTGCCGCGCGGAAGAACGGCAAGCTTTACCTGCCCAGTGTGGGCAGAGAAATGAGGTAACAATGGGTAAGAAGAACCGGAAGATTTCGGAAGAGCCGACGAAGGCAACCGGAAAGCTTCCGAAGGAAATTGAAGTCGACCTTCGCGACCGCGGCGTCAGCGAGGCGGATGTATATGTGTGCGTACGCACGGATATGGATCTGACCTGTGCTTTCACGCCCGGATATATCGTGATGACGAAGAATCGGCTGATTACCGCGACAGCGGATCCGCTGTCGGGAGAAGTTCATTACTTTAAGGGAATGGAGACCCGCAAGACGCGGAAAATCGCGGCGGACCGCGAGTGGAGATTTGCGGAGTTCGACATTTCCGACGTGAAGAAGACCTATATCGAACGCACGGTGAGCGGCGGTTTTCTGATCCTGGTTCACAAGGATAAGGACGACCCCGAGGCGGACGGCGCGGCAGAGACCGTCGCAGCGGTTTCGAACCACTGCATGAGCAGCGCCACGAAAATCGAGCGTTTGTGTGAAAAGCTTGCCGAAGGCAAGGAGATTGACGACGAGGCAATGGAGG
Source organism: uncultured Lachnospiraceae bacterium (assembly GCA_902798585.1). GTDB lineage: Bacteria > Bacillota > Clostridia > Lachnospirales > Lachnospiraceae > ISDg. Next base: position 17,684 of record CADBXF010000006.1, on the reverse strand, counting down.
ATGACGAGGAAGAGGAGTACTGTCCGGTCTGCGGCATGATGTACCCCGACTCCGACCGTAAAATCTGCCCGAAGTGCATGAACAAGAAGTCCATTTTCCGAAGGACCATCGGGTATCTGAAGCCTTACAAGGGCCGGATCACAGTGATGTTTCTGTGCTACCTGGCTACGGCGGCGCTCAACATCGTATGGCCGTACTTAAACGGTGTCGTGCTCTACAAGAAGGTGCTCGGCAGGGATGAGAACTTTCTCTCGTTCCTCTCGGTGGACGGCAACCGCTATGTGACGATTTTGCTTCTCCTGGTGCTCACGATGGTGATGACCAAGCTTACAATGCAGCTTGTCGGCATCCTGCAGGGCGTCATGACGGCGAAGATTGTTCCGAGAGTTGTCAAGTCGATGCGCAACGATGTGTTCGGAGCGATGGGCAAGCTCTCCATCAACTTTTTCACGAGCAAGCAGACCGGATCCCTCATGACGCGTGTCATGTCCGATTCGGACGAGGTGTCCGGCTTTTTCATCGACGGACTTCCTTACTTTTTGATCAATGTATTTTCCATCATCGCCATGGCGGTGGTGATGTTTACCCTCAGCTGGCCGCTGGCCGTTGTGGCGCTGATGTTTATGCCGATCACATTCTTCGTGAGCTGGAAAATGCTCCCGAGGTTGTGGCATCGCTACGGCCGCAGACACCGCGCAACGCGCTCGCTGAATTCGAAGATTCACGACAACTTAAGCGGTGCACGCGTTGTCAAGGCGTTCGGTCAGGAGGGCAGCGAGGTCAAGCGGTTTGACAAGAGCAACGAGAAGGTCAGAAGTGCGGACCTTGCGGTTATGAACTACGACAACAAGTTCTCGGCGCTCTACTCCGCAGCGGAGAACCTGGCGTCTCTGATGGTTTATATCGTCGGCGCCTACCTGATCCTGATTCAGAAGCGGTTCGACTACGCAATCCTGATTACTTTCGCGGGCTATGTCGGACAGCTGACCGGACCGATGGATTTCATGTCGTTCTTCTTCCGCTGGTTTACCAGCTGCATGAACAGCGCACAGCGTATGTTCGAGATCATCGATGCGGTTCCGGAGATTGCGGAGAAGGAAAATGCAGTTTCCTTAGACACCATCAATGGCACCATCGAGATGAAGGATGTCACCTTCGGCTACGAGAAGAACAAGCCGGTTCTCAAGAACATCAACATGAAGGTCGAGGGCGGTCACATGCTCGGTATTGTCGGTCGTTCCGGCGCCGGCAAGACCACCATCGTCAACCTGATTTCGCGTCTCTACGACCCACAGGAGGGTACGGTAACGCTGGACGGCGTGAACTTAAAGGACCTTTCCTTCAAGACGCTCCGCGGCAATGTCGCGATGGTTTCGCAGGAGACCTACATGTTTATGGGAACCGTTGCGGAAAATATCGCCTACGCGAAGAAGGACGCTTCCCGCGCGGAGATTATCCGGGCAGCCGTTCTGGCGAGCGCGCACGATTTTATCTGCCGTATGCCCGACGGCTACGATACCATCATCGGCTCCTCGGGGCGGGAGCTTTCCGGAGGTGAGCGTCAGCGAATCTCCATCGCAAGAGCCATCCTGGCCAACCCGAAGATTCTCATCCTCGACGAGGCGACTGCGGCTGTCGACACGGAGACCGAGCAGGCGATTCAGCAGTCCATCAACATGCTTATCAAGGGCCGCACGACCATTTCCATCGCGCATCGTCTCTCGACGCTTCGCGACGCCGATACGCTGATTGTCATCGACGAGGGCAAGATTGCCGAGCAGGGTACCCACGAGGAGCTCATCGCGAAGAAGGGCGTGTACTACAAGCTGAAGGAGCTGCAGACCAAAGCGCTCGCGCTGAAGGGTATTGAGTAACGGTGCGGGGGTATCGCACACAACGAATAGAAGAGGCGGCATTTTCCGGCGGAAAATGCCCGCAGATAGGAGTACAGTATGGGTTTAAAGAATTTTGAGGGAGCGGATGAGGAATTCAACCTCGAACAGATGGAAGCCGAGACGGAGGAGATGCTCCGCATGCGCTTCTTAAGCGATACGAACGCGAAGTTCGAGCGCACCGCAGGCGGTTTTGTGAGCCTCGACATCCCCGAGGGGGAGGACGGCAAGGCAGAGCATTACGACCGCGTGCGCGTCGTCCGGAGTTTTCCGTTCACTGCTCCGAATACATATATCTCCATCCGCACGACGGAGGAGAAGTCGAAGGAGATCGGCATCATCAGGGACATCGCAAAGGATGTCTCCAAGGAGACCCGGAAGATGCTCGAGGAGCAGATGAGCCTTCGGTATTTTACGCCGGTGATCACGAAGATCAACGACATCAAGGAGGAGTACGGCCACGCCTACTGGGATGTGGTGACCACGGAGGGGCCGTGCAAATTTGTCATCTACATGAACTCGAGCTCCGTTGTGAGCCTGACCGATGTGCGGCTGATGATCTCCGACCTTGACGGAAACCGTTTTGAGATCCCGGACTACACGCAGCTTTCTGCGGGGGAATTAAAGAAGCTTGACCTGTTCCTGTAATGGACAAGGAGGATACGAATGAATCTATTGTTTGACCTGCCGGCGGCGCAGCGCAGCGCATTTACGCCGGCGGACGGAGAGGAGATAAAGTACTGCTCGCCCTGCGACATCGACCGGGACGGCAAGCTCACGCACGAGCGATACCTCGTCGTGACGAACCGCCGCCTTCTCGTGATTTCGGGTTCGCAGACGGAGACCGACCTCGCGCTTTCGGACATCACATATTTAAAATGCGATCCGTTGGTGAACAACGGTCTTCTGATTGCGAAGACCGTGCAAAACGACACGGAGCAGATTCTGGCGCGGTTTACGATGAAGCATGTATCCCGTGTGGCATTTATCGCCAAGGGAGCGCTTCTTCTTCGCGACGGCATCAAAAAGCAGGTAATCAGCCGCGAGTACGATAAGACCTGTCCCATATGCGGGCGGGCGCTCCGCGGCACGAGAGAGTGTCCCAAGTGCAGTCACAAGCCCTCCGTTCTCTGGAAGTTTTTCAAGCTCTGCGGAGCTTACAAGGGATGGCTCGCAATCATCGCCGTGCTGATGGCTTGCGTGGCTGTCATCCAGCTGGTAATTCCGAAAATCCAGCAGATTTTTATCGATGATTACCTGATGCCCGGCAAGGGCGGATGGAAGGAGATCGGCATCTATGCGGGCGCCATGATCGGAGTCACGATTATCACGATTCTTTTGCATGTGCTCCGCTACTGGATGTGTATCTCCATGGGTACCAAGATGAGCATGGACCTTCGGCAAATGCTCTACAAGAAAGTTCAGCTTCTGTCGCTTTCGTTCATTCAGGACCGCCGTCCCGGCGAGCTCATGAACCGTATCGTCAGCGACACGGCGCAGGTGAGACGATTCATGGAAGAGGCATTTTCCGGAATGTTCTCCTGCATCATCACCATGGTTTCCGTGGTCATCTACATGGTTATGATGGACTGGAAGCTCACGATTATGTCGGTTATCTTCGTGCCGATTGCACTCGGATTTTCCATCTCGTTCCGAAAGAACATCCACAGGCGTTTCCACATGCAGTGGCATCGCTTTGACAAGACCAACAGCGGTCTGCAGGACATCCTTTCCGGTATGCGCGTGGTGAAGTCCTTCGGCACCGAGGAGCAGGAGACGAAGCATTTCCGCAAGCTCACCGACGATTTTGCAAAGGTTCAGGAGCGCAACGAGGTTTTCTGGGCGTCGCTGTTCCCGCTGGTTTCCTTCGTGATGGGCTTGGGCATCTACGTTGTAACATACTTCGGCGGTGTCGGCGTGCTGGAGGATCGCTTCACGGTCGGCCAGCTGCAGCAGTTCATCACCTACACCTGGATGCTGTACGGGCCTCTCGGATGGATGACATTCCTTCCGCGAATGATCACCCAGCTGATGACCAGCCTCGAGCGTATCTACGATGTCATGGACGAGGAGCCTTTGATTCGCGACCATGAGGAAGCTCAGGATATCGACCTTAAGGGCGAGGTGGAATTTAAGGATGTGACCTTCGGTTACCGCTCTTACGAGCCGGTTCTCGAGAAAATCAACCTGAAGGTGAAGCCCGGCGAGATGATCGGTCTTGTAGGCGCTTCCGGCACCGGTAAGTCGACGATGATCAACCTCATCATGCGCCTCTACGAGGTGGATGACGGTCAGCTGTTAATCGACGGCAAGGACATCAACGACTTAAAGATCGAGAAGTACCATTCGCAGATCGGCGTCGTACTGCAGGAGAACTTCCTCTTTGCAGGCACCATCTATAACAATCTGCGCTTTGCAAAGCCCGACGCGACGGAGGAGGAGATCATCATGGCTGCCAAGATGGCAAATGCCCATGATTTCATCGTGAAGACGCCTGACGGCTACAACACTTATGTCGGGGAGCACGGCTATAGCCTTTCAGGCGGTGAGAGACAGCGCCTTGCCATCGCGCGCGCAATTCTCAATAAGCCGAAGCTTCTCATTCTGGACGAGGCTACCTCCGCTCTCGATACGGAGAGCGAGTACCTGATTCAGAAGGCTCTGGAGCGTCTTACGGCGGGCTGCACGACATTTGCCATCGCACACCGCCTGTCGACTCTCAAGGATGCGGACCGTCTGGTTGTCATCGACGGTCACCACATCGCCGAGGTGGGCACACACAACGAGCTGATGGAGAAGAAGGGCATCTACTACGGCCTTGTTACGGCACAGCTGCAGATGCAGGCCCTCAAGGGCGAGGATGCGGAAGCTGTTCCCGCCGGGGCGTAAAGATCAGGCCGCTGAGCGGCAGGATGCCGGGGCGACGGGCGATTCACATTTGACTCTTGAATGCGAAACAAGGATGAAAGGTCAGCGGGACGGGCTGAACCGGCGGAAAGGCCGGGCCGGCTTGTCCGGCCGGCCTTTTTGTATGCCCGGGCATCGGAAGCTGCAAAAAAACGAAATTCCGACGCTTTCGCGACTGTAATGCAACGCTGTCAACATCCGCGGTTGTGCTGACAGGCGGAGCGAAATATGGTATAATCATTTTGCCGACGATTCGGTATGTACACAACCGGGGGCCGTGAGGAGGATTTCAGATGGCAGTGACCAAGGGTTTGGAATGGACTTTCGATACGGTTGCATCGAAGTATGACAAAATAAGGCCGGGGTATGTCCGGGAACTCTATGAAAAACTGTTTTCGTATGCGCCGATCGGCCCGGAGAGCAATGTGGTCGAAGTGGGAAGCGGGGCCGGACAGGCCACCGGTCCGGTGCTGCAGACCGGATGCAGATTGACAGCGGTAGAGTACGGAAAGAGTTTTGCCGCGCTTCTGCGGGAAAAGTTTGCGGAGTATCCCTCGTTTTCCGTAATCAACGGCAGGTTCGAGGAGACGGAGTTTGAACCGGATTCCTGCGATCTGGTGTTTTCGGCATCGGCTTTTCACTGGATTCCGGAGCAGGCCGGCTATGAAACGGCCTATGCGATGTTGAAAAAAGGCGGAGCTTTTGCCAGATTTGCGAACCATCCGCACCCCGACAGACGGAGGCCGGAGTTGACGGCAGCGATTCAGAAGCAGTACGACGAATACTATTACAAATACTATACGAACAAGACGAGAGACTTGCGGGAATACACGGAGGAGATGGCGAAAGAGCGGGCAATGCTCGCCGGAAAATACGGCTTTCGGGATCTTCAGTACGCAATGTTTCGGCGGGAGCGAACCTTCACGGCGAAGGAGTACACGGAGCTGCTCGGAACCTATTCCGACCATATAGCGCTCGACGAAACCGTGAGAAGCGAGTTCTTCGCAAAGGTTGAGCAGGCGATAACCGACCACGGCGGATTGATTACGATTTACGATACCATCGATCTGCAGCTTGCGAGAAAATGAAACCGGCGGAGCCGGGAAACTACAGACTGTCACTCAGGGGAAAATGCGATGAGAAACCGCGGGAAAACGGAAGAAGAAAGAATTGTTCGCACGAACCGGGAAGAGGAAGCATACCGGGATTCCGTTCCGGCATTGCTTTTCTGGTACGACTACAATGCGCGCATTCTGCCGTGGCGCGAGGATCCGACGCCGTATCATGTGTGGATTTCGGAGATTATGCTCCAGCAGACCCGCGTGGAGGCCGTCCGCGCATATTATGAGCGGTTCCTTGCGGAATTGCCGGATGTCCGGGCGGTTGCGGAGGCTTCGGAGGATCGCCTCGTAAAACTGTGGGAGGGGCTCGGATACTATTCCCGGGTTCGCAATATCGCGAAGGCAGCCAGGGTGCTTTGCGAAAAATATGACGACCGGCTGCCGGCGGACTACATGTTGCTCCGGGATTTGCCGGGAATCGGTGATTACACGGCCGGCGCCATCGCGTCCATCGCTTTCGGCATTCCCGTGCCCGCCGTGGACGGCAATGTGCTGCGCGTGTTTGCGCGCGTCACCGGATACCGCGAAGATATCCGCAGCGACCGTTTCAAAAAGCATGTCGCGGAGCAGCTGCGGACGGCAATCTTAAAGTATGCGGAAGAGAACAAAGAAGATGTTTCGGGGGAGTGCTCGGGCGGCGATGCAGGCAGAGGCGGGCCCGCTTCCGGCGCGGCAAGGATATCGTCCGCGCCCGGTCGTTTTAATCAGGCGATTATGGATGTCGGGGCGACCGTGTGCATTCCGAACGGGAAGCCGCACTGCGATAAATGCCCGCTGTCGCATCTGTGCGCTGCATTTTCCGAGGGGCTGACCGCGGAGATTCCCGCGAAGAAAGCAGAGAAGGCGCGGCCGGTCGAGAAGAGGACGGTGCTTTTGCTTTGCAGCGGTGAGAGGGTGCTTTTGCGCAGAAGACCTGCGAAGGGCCTGCTGGCCGGCATGTGGGAATTTCCGGGGATTTCGGGGCATGCGACATACGCGGGAGCGAAACAGGCGGCGGCAGCGATTTTGGCGGAGACCGCAGAAAGGGCGGACCCCGGGGATACCGCCGGGGACGGAACAGCGGGAAGTCCGCTTTCACGGACGGAACTGCGGGCGAAGAGACTTCCCGACAGCAGACATGTTTTCAGTCATGCGGAGTGGGATATGCGCGGATACCGCATCGATATTCCGGGGAAAGCCGCGGAGCGCATTGCCCGGGCCTCGGAGAAAAATGCCGAGACAGCGGCGACCGGATCTGCAGAATACCTGTGGGCGAGCGCGCGGGAAATCCGTGAAGAGCACGGGGTGGCGTCCGCCTTCCGGGTGTATCGGGAGTATTTGCCGAAAGAACAGAAATAAGAAAAGCCCTTCCGAATAATCGGAGGGGCTTTGCGGCTTACAGGCCGAGTTTTTTCATCATCTCTTCGATTTTGCTGAAGTTTCGGTTGGCGCTTGCGATGGCGTTCTGCGCATTGGCTGCGGAGAGCGCTTTTTCGTTGTCCTCGCGGATACGGGCAGCCTTCTCTGCGGCGGAAACCGGGAAACCGAGCATCCGGCGCTCGTAAAATTCGAAGGCGCGAAGCGTGTCGTAGAAGCCGAGGTTCAGGCGGTAGGCCGAGTTTCGTCCGTCGAAGTCCAGTGTGCCGGTGAGAAGAGCGCCGATCTCCTGGCTCGGGGTGATGAGAATTATGGTATCCGCGCGGGAAGCGCACATGATATCGTACTCATAGGACGGCGAGAGGCTTACGAGAATCAGGTGCTTGATATCGTCCTCAATCAGAGGACGGAGCGGAAGATTGTCGTAGATGCCGCCGTCGCGGTACTGAATTCCGTTGATTGTGACCGGGTCGTAAACAAACGGCATGGAAGTCGCCGCAAGCAGAAGCTGAAGCAATTCCTCGGGCGACCGGCCGTTGAGCGTGACATACTCGCCCTCGATGTCCAGATCGTCGTCGCGCGCGCTGAAGAGGCGCGAGACAACCTGATAGGACTCCGTGTAGTCGGACTTCCGTGCGAGCGTCGTGTAGGTCTTGATCGGGGATTCCGATACCTTTTTGAGATCCACCAGCTCGTGAAGTATCTTAATAAGGCCGTCGCGGGAGCAGACACCCTCCGGCGTGATGTCCAGAAACTGAACCGGGCGGATGTTATACCAGGCGTCCTCTGCCTTCTGATAGTCCCCGTTGAGAAACATGACTGCGTTGAGCGTGCCGATGGAGTCGCTGGAGATGGCCTTAATCCAGGATTCCATCTTGAGAAAGCGAAGCGCCTTCCAGACTCCGATTTGATAGGAGCCTTTGCCGCCGCCTCCGCCGAATACCAGTCCGAAATCTCTCTGTTCCATGTAAATCCTCCTTGTTGCGCTGCAATTCAAGAGCAATTCTCCCTGTACGGAAAAGTATACCACAGATTGCTCCGGATTTCCATATCGGTTTGCGAAGCAAAACTCCGCATCTGCGGGCAGAAACACCGCAACTCTTGACTTGACGAACAGCGGCAAATACGGTAAAATCAAATTAACTATGCGCTGCGGTCGGAAACATAAGCGGCGGCGCGGAAGAAACTGTTTTTCGGGGGTATTCATGAACGCCGGAGATGTCTTTAATTCCGAGAATCGCTTTTTCTCAGCCATGAACAAGGTCTGGGATGTAATGGTTCTCAATTTCTATTTTCTGTTGACCGTGATTGTCGGTATCGGACCGGCGGCGACGGCACTCTATTACGCGATTGTGAAAAATGTACGCCGGAGCCGCAGCTACGCGACCACGGAGTTCTTCCGGGCATTTAAGGCGAACTTCAAGCAGGGCTTTATCCTCGGAATTCTGCAGCTGGTCGGCGCATTTGCGATGTACAACAGCTACCAATACGCGATGGCGATGCGCGAGGACAGCACATTCGCACAGGCGTATTTCGCAATCTGGTTTTTGTTTGCGGTGCTCTTCGTGGCCACCTCAATCTATCTCTACCCTGTGCTTTCAAGATTTTCGATGCCCACGGGCAAAGTATTCAAGATGGCGTTTATTCTCTCGCTTCGGCATCTGCCGACGACGATTTTCATCGCCCTGATTCTTGCGGTGATGGTGCTGGCTGTCTATGGGTTCTACCCGATGATACTGTTTGCCTTTGCGACCTATGCATTGGTAAAGTCCCTTCTGATGGAGAAGGTGCTTCGGAAATACACTCCCGTACCGGAGGAGGGGGACACCTCGGACGCCTGGTATCTGGAGTGATCGCGCTGTAGGAGCGGATTCGATGCGGAATCCGCGGAAAATAAGCTGATATACGGAGGATGCGAGTATGGATGATGCGTTGTACAAGCTGATGAACTGGCCGGAGATTGAGGCGATTGTGTATTCGGAGCACGACAATCCTCACCAGGTGCTCGGAGCGCACAAAATCAAGAACGGAGTGCTGTACACGGCGTTCGATCCCGATGCGGAGCGCGCGGTGCTTCTGCTCGGCAAGGCCGGCAAGACGACCGAGACCGAGATGGAGCGCGTCGACGACGGCGGGTTCTTTGCCTGCATCGCACCCGAGGGGCCGTACCGCTTCCGGTTCTTCTATCCGGGCGGTGAGCGCACCTGCGAGGATGCATACCGCTTCGCGCCGCAGATCAGCGAGGAGGACTGCCGCGCATTTAACGCCGGCATCCACTACACGATTTACGAGAAACTCGGTGCGCATCCGATGACGGTCGACGGGGTAGACGGAACGCTGTTCGCTGTTTGGGCGCCGAATGCGATGCGTGTCAGCGTGGTCGGCGACTTCAACCACTGGGACGGTCGTCTGTATCCGATGCGCAGACTCGGCGGCAGCGGAATTTTCGAGCTTTTCCTTCCCGGCGTCGGCGCCGGAGAACTGTATAAATTTGAGTTGAAGACCCGCGGCGGCCTCACCTACCTGAAGGCCGACCCGTATGCGAACGCTGCGGAGCTTCGCCCCGGAACCGCTTCCCGCGTTGCGGATCTGCGCGATTTTGCGTGGAGCGATTCCAAATATCTCGCAGAGCGCAGGAGAATTGATTTCAAGGCTTCGCCGATGTCGATTTACGAGGTACATCTCGGCTCGTGGAAGAAGCCGGCTGAGGAGAACGGAAGCTTCTACAACTACCGCGAGCTTGCCGTGATGCTTGCGGATTATGTAAAACAGACGGGATATACGCATATCGAGCTTATGCCTCTTTCGGAGCATCCGCTGGACGCTTCCTGGGGATATCAGGTGACCGGCTACTATGCCGTGACATCGCGCTACGGCTCGCCGGAGGATTTCATGTTCTTCGTCGACTATATGCACAAGCAGGGAATCGGCGTGATTCTCGACTGGGTGCCGGCGCATTTTCCGAGAGATACCTTCGGACTTTCCAACTTCGACGGAACCTGCCTCTACGAGCATCAGGATCCCCGCAAGGGAAGCCACCCGCACTGGGGAACGCTGATTTTCAACTACGGCAGACCCGAGGTCTCCAACTTCCTGATTGCCAACGCGCTGTTCTGGCTCGAGCAATACCATGTCGACGGCATCCGGATGGACGCCGTGGCCTCGATGCTGTACCTCGACTACGGCAAGAACGACGGCGAGTGGGTTGCCAACATGTACGGCGGCAATGAGAACCTCGAGGCAATCGAGCTTCTCAAGCATCTCAACTCGATTGCGAAGAAGCGTGTCCCGGGCGCTTTGATGATTGCCGAGGAATCGACGGCGTGGCCGAAGATTACGGGCGATTTGAACGACGAGGGACTCGGCTTTGACTTTAAATGGAATATGGGCTGGATGAACGATTTTACGACCTATATGCGGCAGGATCCGCTGTTCCGCAGAGGGTGCCACGGGTCGCTCACCTTCAGCATGATTTATGCCTACAGTGAGAATTTCATCCTTGTTCTCTCGCACGACGAGGTGGTGCACGGCAAGGGCTCGATGCTCGGGAAAATGCCGGGAACCTACGAGGAGAAGTTCGCTAACCTCCGTGTCGCCTACGGCTACATGACCTGCCACCCGGGCAAGAAGCTTCTCTTCATGGGACAGGATATGGCGCAGCTCGCGGAGTGGAGCGAGGAGAAGAGCCTGGAATGGCACCTCCTGACCGACAGGGTGGAAGGAGACGAGGGCGGTACGCTCAATGCCAAGATGCATGCGATGGTGCGCGATTTGAATGCGCTGTACACCTCGCATCCCGCTCTCTACAAGCTTGACCAGGATCCGGACGGCTTCGAATGGATGAGCTGCCTTGACGCAGACCACAGCATCGTGACATTCGTCCGCAAGACGGAGAAACCGGAGGAGTCGCTCTTCGTGGTTTGCAATTTTACGCCGGTTGTGTACGAAAAGCAGGCGGTCGGAGTTCCGTTCGCCGGCAAATACAAAGAGATTTTCAACAGCGACGCCGTATGCTACGGCGGCAGCGGTCATGTAAACACGCGGCTGAAGCAGTCGAAGGAGGAGCGCGTCGACGGGCGTGACGACTCCATCCAGATTACGATTCCGCCGCTCGGGTGTGCGATTTTCGCATGCACACCGCTTCGAAAAGAAAAGGATTGATGCATGAAAGAATTTTTTCAATTGCTCTCCAAGGGAGATTTTCCGGGGGCGATGGCGATTTTTGCGGCGGTGGCGCTGCGGGTTGTCTTCGCGTTCGTGCTCTGGTGGATTGCCCGCAAGGTGATTCGCCGGGTGTCCTCCTGGATTGAGAAAGGGCTGGAAATCCGACAGAGCCGCGGGATGGACGGCGGCCTCGCCAAATTCCTGCTGTCCCTTTGCAAGGTCGGGATGTATACCGTGCTCTTTGCCGTGTTGTTCGAGCTGCTCGGGCTGCCGATCACCTCGGTCGCGACGATTATCGGCTCCGCCGGACTGGCGATCGGTCTGGCGCTGCAGGGAAGTCTGTCGAATTTCGCGGGCGGGGTTCTGATTCTTCTGACAAAACCGTTCCGGCTCGGCGATTATATCGTTGCTTCGGGCATGGAGGGTACGGTAAAGGACATCGGCATCTGCTACACGCGGCTGGTGACTCCCGACAACCGGACGGTGATTCTGCCCAACGGGAGTCTTGCCAATTCCAATCTGATCAATGTTTCCGCGGAACCGGAGCGCCGTGTGGATATCACGGTTCCGATTTCCTACGATGACGATATCCGCGAGGTGAGAGAGATGCTTCTCGCACTCGCGGCGGAAGAGCAGCGAATCCTCACGACGCGCTCGGTCGAGGCGTATGTGAAGGAATTCGGAGACAGTTCGCTCAACATGGTGTTCCGATGCTGGGTGAAGAAAGAAAACTACTGGCCGGTGTATTTCTCCATGATGGAGGCGATTCGCTATGCGATGAAGGAGCGCGGATTCACGATTCCGTTCCCGCAGGTGGATGTGCATACGGACAGTCCGGCCGGCTGACGGCTGCGCTTCGGCGATTCAATCAGAGTACTCCCGCATATCGAAAGTCGCATGCGGTATGTCACAATACAGTACAGAAAAACAGAGGTGTATACGAATGACGGAACGATTGACCGACATTTTCGGAATGGACGCTTTCAATGAGACGGTGATGAAAGAGCGGCTGCCGCAGGAGACTTTTGCGGCATGGAAGAACGCCATGGAGCGTTCGGAGCCCCTCACGAGCGAGGTCGCGCAGGTGATTGCGGGATGCATGAAGGACTGGGCGATTGAGCATGGGGCAACGCATTTTACGCACTGGTTCCAGCCACTCACCGGTATCACGGCGGAGAAGCACGATTCGTTTATTACCCCGGCTCCCGGCGGCAAGGCGATTATGGAGTTTTCCGGCAAGGAGCTCATCAAGGGCGAGCCGGATGCTTCGTCATTCCCGAGCGGCGGCCTTCGCGCGACTTTTGAGGCGCGCGGCTACACGGCGTGGGATTTCACTTCCCCGGCGTTTCTTCGCGAGGATGCGTCGGGTGTGACCTTGTGCATTCCGACCGCATTTTGCTCCTATACGGGAGAGGCGCTCGACATGAAGACCCCGCTTCTTCGCTCGATGGCGGCAATCAATAAGCAGGCGCTGCGTGTGCTTCGCCTCTTCGGCCACGACGATGTGAAGCGCGTGGAGTGCTCAGTCGGCGCGGAGCAGGAATATTTTCTGATTGACCACAGGAATTACATGAAGCGCGAGGACCTGATTTTCACCGGCCGCACGCTTTTCGGCGCGAAGCCCCCGAAGGGGCAGGAGATGGACGACCACTACTTCGGAAGCCTCAAGGAGCGCGTCGGCTCTTTCATGAAGGAGCTGAATCACGAGCTCTGGAAGCTCGGCATCTATGCGAAGACGCAGCACAATGAGGCTGCGCCTGCACAACATGAGCTGGCGCCGATATTTACGACGGTCAACATTTCGACGGACCACAACCAGTTGATTATGGAGTGCATGAAGAAGGTTGCGAAGCGCCACGGGCTCGAGTGCCTGTTGCACGAGAAGCCCTTCGCAGGCGTCAACGGCTCCGGCAAGCACAACAACTGGTCGCTCATCACGGACACCGGCAAGAACCTGTTAAATCCCGGCAAGACGCCGAATGAAAATATCCAGTTCCTGCTGTTCCTGACCGCGGTTCTGGAGGCGGTTGACAACCATGCGGATCTGCTCCGGCTTTCCGCCGCCAACCCGGGCAACGACCACCGTCTGGGCGCAAACGAGGCGCCGCCGGCCATCATCTCGGTGTTCCTCGGCGAGCCGCTGGACGATGTTGTGACGCAGCGTGTGGAAACCGGCGAGGCAAAGCGCCTGAAGAAGGAGGGTCGCCTTTACACGGGTGTGTCCACGCTTCCTGCAATCGGCCGCGACGCGACCGACCGGAACCGCACTTCGCCGTTCGCCTTCACGGGCAATAAGTTTGAGTTCCGCTCCGTCGGCTCCTCGATGTCCATCGCGGATGCCAACACGGTTTTGAATACGATTGTCGCCGAGACGCTGGAGCGTTTTGCGGACATTTTGGAAAATGCGGACGACTTCGACACCGCGGTTCACGATTTGATTAAAGAATCGCTCGCGGAGCATGAGCGCATCATTTTCAACGGCAACGGCTACTCGAAGGAGTGGGTTGAGGAGGCGGAGAGAAGAGGCCTTCCGAACCTTCGCTCGATGGTGGATGCCATCCCTGCGCTTGTGACGCCGAAGGCGATTGAAACATTTGCAAAGCAGGGCGTGTTTACCGAGGTTGAGCTTCGCAGCCGTGCGGAAATCAACTATGAGATTTATGCGAAGGCGATCAATATCGAAGCGCGCACCATGATTTCGATGGCGGGCTGCAAATACATTCCGTCGGTCATCCGTTTCACGACGCGTCTTGCGGATTCCGTGAAGACGGTTACGGCGGCTGTGCCCGAGGCGGACACGAGCGTTCAGATTGAGCTGCTCTTAGAGACCTCGAGACTGCTTCGCGAGGCGCAGGATGCTCTTACGGAGCTTCGTCGTCTTGACGAGGAGGCCGTGACGAAGGCGGAGGGCCGCGAGATGGCAGAGTTCTTCCACAACTATGTCGTTCCGGCGATGGATGCACTTCGCAAGCCCATCGACCGTCTCGAGATGGTCATCGACCGCGATTTGTGGCCGGTTCCGACATATGCGGAGATGCTCTTTGAGATATGATCAAAGAAAGGTAACTGAATGAACGAAGCGTTTGGCGTAATCACGGACAATCCGAAAGCTTGCTTTCGGGATTGGCAGTGATTATGACAAAGGGACGGGAGGCAATGAAGTTGCCGTCCGCCCACACGAAACAGAAAACGACAGCGTCGTTTTCTATGGGCGAGGGTTCGTTCATGAAGTGACTTATGATACATTTTCTGACTTTTCACTACAGTAAGGAGACATACCAATGATACAGGCAAGCAACATCACGCTTCGCATCGGTAAAAAGGCGTTGTTCGAGGATGTGAACATCAAATTTACGGAGGGTAACTGCTACGGAATCATCGGTGCGAACGGCGCCGGAAAATCGACCTTCCTCAAGATTCTGAACGGGCAGCTGGAACCGACGAAGGGCGATGTCATTATCACTCCGGGACAGCGGCTTTCGTTCCTGCAGCAGGACCACTTCAAGTATGATGCATTTAATGTGCTCGACACGGTCATCATGGGCAACAAGCGCCTCTATGACATTATGCAGGAGAAGGACGCCATCTACGCCAAGGAGGATTTCTCCGAGGAGGACGGAATCAAGGCGAGCGAGCTGGAAAATGAGTTTGCCGAGATGAACGGCTGGGAGGCGGAGTCCGACGCGGCAACGCTTTTGAACGGACTCGGCATCGAGACCGACATGCACTATATGCAGATGAGCGAGTTGAACGGCAGCGACAAGGTCAAGGTGCTGCTGGCACAGGCGCTGTTCGGCAACCCCGATATTTTGCTCCTCGACGAGCCTACGAACCACCTCGATCTGGCGGCAATCCAGTGGCTGGAGGAGTTCCTCATCAACTTTGACAACACGGTCATCGTGGTTTCCCACGACCGTTATTTCCTGAATAAGGTCTGCACGCACATTGCGGATATCGACTACTCGAAGATTCAGCTTTACGCCGGAAACTATGATTTCTGGTACGAGTCGAGCCAGCTGATGATTAAGCAGATGAAGGAAGCGAACCGCAAGAAGGAAGAGAAGATTAAGGAGCTGCAGGAGTTCATCCAGCGCTTTTCCGCCAACGCCTCCAAGTCCAAGCAGGCGACTTCCCGCAAGCGTGCTCTGGAGAAGATTGAGCTCGACGACATTCGTCCGTCGTCCCGCAAATATCCTTACATCGATTTCCGCCCGAACCGTGAGATCGGCAACGAGGTTCTTACGGTTTCGCACCTTTCGAAGTCCATCGACGGCGTGAAGGTGCTCGATGATATTTCCTTCGTTCTCGGTCGCGAGGACAAGGTTGCCTTTGTCGGCTCGAACACGATGGCAAGCACGGTTCTGTTCAAGATTTTGGCTGGCGAGATGGAGCCCGATTCCGGCGAATACAAATGGGGAATCACGACGACACAGGCGTATTTTCCGAAGGATAACACCGAGCTTTTCAAGGGCAGCGAGGCGATTGTCGATTTCCTGATGCCGTTCTCTCCGGAGAAGGATGTGACATATGTCCGCGGCTTCCTCGGGCGCATGCTTTTTGCGGGGGATGACGGCGTAAAGCCCGTGAATGTTCTCTCGGGAGGCGAGCGCGTGCGCGTGCTTCTCTCGAAAATGATGATTATGGGCGCAAATGTGCTTATCCTCGATGAGCCGACCAACCATTTGGACATGGAGTCCATCACCGCGCTCAACAACGGTTTGATTAAGTTCCCGGGCGTTGCGCTCTTTACTTCGCAGGACCACCAGTTCATTCAGACGGTCGGCAACCGCATCATGGAGATTTTGCCTGACGGCTCGCTGATTGACAAGGTGTCCACATACGACGAGTACCTCGAGAGCGACGAGATGGCGGTAAAGCGTCAGAAGCTCGTCGTAAACGCCGAGGAGGACGACTGAATCTTGTCGTAAGAAGCGTTACGGTGTCGGGAAAGGACGGGGTGGCAGCGTGAGATTGGCAGAAGGTTGTACATGGGAAGTCAAACGGGGCGCACCGGAGCCTTTGGGGGTTGCGGTGACGGGTTCGTATGCCAATTTTGCGGTTTCCGTGCCGGGTGCGGAGGAAGTGGCTTTGCGCATCTACCGGGGGGCTTCGAAGGAAGAGGCCGTTACGGTATGGATGACGAAGGAGGACTGCACCGGGTCGGTATTTGCGGTATGTGTGAGGCTTTCCGGGGAGACTCCGGAGGGCGGCTGGCAGTATGATTACGAGGCCAAGGGCGAGCGTTTTATCGATCCTTATGTGCGCCTGATTGCGGGAAGAGAGATCTTCGGAAAGAGAATTCCCGTGTCGAAGTCGAAGTCGGTTCGGGGCGTGGTGAGACCGTCACTTCATGTAATCGGGGAGCAGCGGCCCTGCGTCGCGATGAATGACATGATTTTGTATAAGCTGCATGTGCGCGGTTTTACGAAGGAATGCAAGAGCGCGACCGCCGGCACTTACGCTGCGCTCGGCGCCAAGGCGGAGTACCTTCGCTCGCTCGGAGTCAACGCGGTGCTGTTGATGCCGATTACGGAGTTCAACGAGTGTTACCGGGAGGGCGATCCGGAGGAAGGCGTTCCGACATTTTCCGCATCGAAGTTTTATCGCGGCAATACAGCGGCACAGATTCCCGGGGAGATTGTCGGGACCGAAGAGTATAAAGTCAATTACTGGGGCTATGCAAAGCACTATTACCTCTTTGCGCCGAAGGCCTCCTATGCACATGTGCCTGCGCAGGCCGATACGGAGCTTCGGACAGCCATCCGAAGACTGCATAATGCGGGCATTGAGGTGCTCGCGGAGATGATGATTCCGCAGGATACCAATCGGAGCATGGTGCTCGATGCACTCCGCTTCTGGGTGCGCGAATACGGACTCGACGGTTTCCGAATCAACGGCGCCGTGGATATGACGATGATAGCGACGGACCCGTATCTGGCGGGCGTAAAATTGCTCTGTGACGGATGGGATACCGGAGCGGTTTACCGCGGGACTGCGCAGCCGGCGTCGCCGGTTTTGGCGGAGTATAACGACGGCTTCCTGACCGACGCCCGGAAGTTTTTGAAGGGCGACGAGGGAATGACGCGCGCTTTTGCGGGACGGCTTACGAAGTCTTCCGCCAATCTCGGTGTGATTAACTACATCACGGATCACAACGGCTTTACGCTTGCGGATCTGTATATGTACGATGTCAAACATAACGATGCCAACGGCGAGCACGGCCGTGACGGCAACGATTACAATT
>CADBXF010000005.1:150636-205481 GCA_902798585.1 uncultured Lachnospiraceae bacterium | reverse complement strand
TATACAAAGAGCGGAGACAACTACACTTTCAAGTATGTTGACAATTCCGGAAACACCGGCGTTGTGGATTTTAACGGGACACATTTTTCGAAGGATCTTGGCTTGAGTTGGGACAGCGTTTTGGGTGGCATCCGTAACATCGGCTATATCAAGTAAGCATAAATCATTCGAATAAACTCAACAAGAAGAGAGGCACATCCCACGGTGTGCCTCTCTTCTTTGTTATATAAATACAATTCATTACTTTTTTTGTTACAAAATTACGCATACTGCAATTGACATTGTGTGTGATTGTAAAGTATACTGAAAGCGGTTACACATGGGGAATTTAGAGCTATTGGGCGATTAAACGACTGTTATCAGTGTAGATAAATTTGCTGTATATTTTTGCTTGATATATTAGAGTCAAAAATCGATTAATTGTTGGCACTTTAATGAGTAATCCGAAGAACCTGACGGTGAGCGGAAATTAAATTTTTCCTGAATCATGATAAAGCGCCGGCGGTCGCAATTTGCGACCGCCGGCGCTTTGGTATCTCCCTTGGTTGATTAACAACAGTCGGTGCGCTTACTGCGTGACGCTGCGGAACAGTGTTTCGGCGTAGTGGTAAGCGTCGCTCTCGAGAAAATCGTTGTGGTCATAAGCATTTCTGTGGAGAATGTTGTATTTGTAAACATACTGGAGAAGCGTTCCGTTGTATCTTGCCTGGCTTTCCTGCTTGACATGAAAGAGTTCGTGGAATGTGTGCAGGCATGTGCTGACAGGATCCTCCCAAAGCATATCAAGGTTAAGCGCCAGCACGCCGGATCCTATGGTGTACTCTCCGGCAGGAGGCTGGCCGTCCGGGAGCAGGTCCATGGGGTAGATTGTCGGATTCGGAGCATTGACGCCGATGAAGGAAGCGGCGGTTGTGTAGAACGGCATAAAGTAGTTATCAATCAGTGTCAGAGCGACCTGGTCCTTGATTACATCAACCTCTGCCGCAGTCGGAGTTCTGCCGTAGGCCTGATAGAACTGTGCTCCCAGCTGTTGCAATAATGCGTCCCGTACTGCGCCCCAAGTGCCGTCAAGAAGAGGCGCTGCAGCCTGCTTCAGTGCATTGGAAGCCGTCGGAACGGCGGCGTATACGATTTTGCTGTAATCCGGAATATACACGCGCTGGGAGACGGTCAGCGTCTTGGAATCCTTGCCGTTGGATACGGTAACCGTAGCGTTTCGGCTTGCGCCTGTGTAATTCGGAGAGGCGTTCAGAGTGGCATAGTGACCGCTCATGGATATGGTAAGCCACGATGCATTAGAGGTGACGCGAATTGTTCCGGCAGAGTTGATGAAAACCACGGCTCTGCTTGCCTGCGCACCGTTTGCGGACGCACCGTCCATTGCCAGATAGCTGATGGCTGCACCGGACGGGCCGCTGTTGCGAATGAAAATCGGCGCCCACTGCGTAACCGAAAGATTCATCGTGTAACCGTTTGCCGTAACCTTGACCGAGCCGTACCGGTTGTTCGTCGAGTTGTTGGCCTGAACGGTAAATCGTACAATATTGCCCGATTTCGAGACGGACATCCAGCTGACCGTGCTGGATACCGATGAGATTAATGTTGCGTTGTAAACCGTAACGCTGTAGGTCTTGCTCGTACAACCGACCTCCATTGAGGTCGAGGAGAGGTACGGAACCTGATCCCTCGGCGTCGGCTTGGCGGCAGCGGTCTGAATAAGACCGGTGAGACATGTGGCCATCAAAAGGACGGTGCACAGAACAGTGAGTTTGTGTTTGAGATGTTTCATTACTCGCATGTTTTTTCTTCCTTCCACATTTTTATTTCGCGAAATGAATCGCGATACATTATTATACATCCTGACAGACAAAAAGTCAATAATAATTACCGCCGTACAAGTCTCGGATTATGCATCGCGGCACCCTTGCGGCATTGCCTTTCGACCCGCTTCGTGGTACAATTAAACAAATGTTTTGTAACCGCTTGCCATGACGATTGAGAGGTTCAAATATGGCGACACACGAAGAGAGAATAAGGGTGTTTCGGAAGATTGTGTTTGCAGTGTACTGTCCGCCGGCCGGGAGCGCGAATTTTACGGCGTTTTGGCATGTGTTTTCTTAGGGATTGATTTCGTTGAGCGGAGGTGTTTTTTATGTTGAAGGTCGGTACGGTTGCTCCTGATTTTTCGCTGCCGGATCAGAACGGTGTTCTGCATTCGCTTGCGGACTATCGGGGGAAAAAAGTGATTTTGTATTTTTATCCGAAGGATATGACGAGCGGTTGTACGAAGCAGGCGTGCGGGTTCTCCGAGCGGATGCCGCACTTCCTCGGGAAGGGCGTCGTCGTACTCGGCGTGAGCAGGGACAGCGTGCAGTCGCACAAGCGCTTCGAGGAAAAATACGGGCTTGCGTTTCCGCTTCTTGCGGACCCGGAGCGGAAGGTGATTGAGGCGTACGATGTTTGGAAGGAAAAGGTGAACTGCGGGAAGGTTTCCTTCGGCATCGTGCGGACGACTTATTTGATTGATGAGAACGGCGTGATTATCCGAGCACAGGACAAGGTGAAGGCTGCGGACAATCCGGAGGAGATGCTGCAGATTGCGGGAGGTTGAGCGGATTGTCTGCTGCAGTGCGGATTCAGGGCATAGGGCTGCGCGGACGACCTGAAATTTATATGCGCAAAAGGAGGAAAAGTGAATGTACGGTGCGATTTTAGGCGACATCATCGGGTCGCCGTATGAGTTTGACCGGGGGGATAAGACGAAGGATTTTCCGCTGTTTTCGCGGGAGTCCCATTTTACGGATGACACCGTGATGACGATTGCGGTGGCGGAGGCGCTTCTGCAGGTCGGCGGAAATGCTGACGATGAGGAAATCAAAACCGCGGTGACGGCGTCGATGCAGCGGTGGGGCCAGAAGTATCCGAATGCGGGCTACGGCGCGAGGTTCAACGAGTGGCTGTTCGGATGGGACGCGCCGCGGCCGTACGGAAGCTACGGAAACGGTTCCGCGATGCGTGTTGCGGCTGCAGGCTGGCTGTATATGTCGCTTCTGAAGACGCGGCAGATTGCGCGTCTCACGGCCGAAGTGACGCACAATCACCCCGAGGGCATCAAGGGTGCGGAGGCGGTTGCGTCAGCGATTTTTCTTGCGAAAAACGGCAGCAGCAAGCAGGAAATCAAGGAGTACATCGAGCGCGAATTTGCGTATGATCTGTCGCGGACCTGCGATGAGATTCGTCCGAAGTATCACCATGTGGAGTCGTGCCAGGAGACGGTGCCCGAGGCAATCACCGCATTTCTTGAAGGTGAGAGCTTTGAGGATGTCGTGCGCACGGCGGTGTCTTTGGGCGGCGACTGCGATACTCTGACATGCATCTCGGCGAGCATCGCAGAGGCTTATTACGGCGTGTCGCTTGAACTGATTCGCGAATGCAAATCGCGCATTCCGCAGGAGATGAACAATGTGATTGCGCTCTTCTGGGAGAAGGTTCTCGGGTAAACGGCTGAGTTTTCGACGAAATCGGTTGATTTTTCGTGAAAACCGTTGATTTTTCCACGAAAACAGGGAGGAATATCCCTTGACAGAAATTGCATTTTCCGATATTATGAAAGCGGACGGCAAAATGGTTGCCGATCCGCTTTTGTTACTGTGACAGGCCGCAGAGCCCGGGGATGACACCCATGACAAAAAACAGAGGTCACGAACTGCATCTCAACGTACGACAAGGGGGTTGACACCCATAGAAAAAAACATTATTGTGTCTGACGTTAACGGCAGACAAATCGGCGCCACTTTCCCGAAGAGGGCAAAGGGGCTTATCAAGAACGGTCGGGCTGAGTATGTCAGCGACCGCGAAATATGTCTCAAATATACTCAGGCATCGGCCGTATATAATACTACGGAGGATGAATCTATGAGTAAAGTGATTAATTTCAACGCAAGAGACTTTGAGTTCGATAACTACTGTGATAAGAATGTCGGCTTTCGGGGCTTTATCTCGACGCCTTACGGCAATGAGGAGATCTGGGAGATCGGCGACTGGAATTGGAACTGGACGCAGCTTTGCGCCGTGTATCGGGGGCTTACGCCTGACACGGACTATGTGTTCCGATTTGCCATGACGCTCGGTCACAACGACGACAACAAGGAAGAGTCGCTGGTAAATATCTTCCCGTTCTACCCTGACGAGGACCCGTATGACACGCGGCCGGAGGACAATCCGGAGCGTCTTGCCGAGGAGCAGACGCGCAAGAAGGCATGGAGCGACCGGTACACTTACTGTACCAAGATGAGTCGTTTTAAGCCTGTTATCAGCAAGCGTGACACAGAGCAGGACACGATGATCCGCGTATTCGAGCTTCCGTTCCGCACAGACAGCCATACGGAATGGAAAGTAATGTTCGTCTCTCAGCATGCTGTCGCGAGACTGTTCCGTGCAAAGGACAACGAAGCGTACGAGGGGCTTGAGAATCTCACCTATGAGCAGTGGCGCGAGCAGCGCACCAAGACTCTGGAGGAGGAGAGACTCGCGAAGATTCGAAGTATCGTTCCGGATTTGGATGATCTGGGAATCCCGAGGATTCCGGATATTCCGAAGATGCCTGTTTTTTCGGGGATTCCCGAGGAAATTCTCCGGGAGATTCCGGAGGATGTGCTTCAGCGCATCTCGGATTCGTATCAGCACATCAATCGGGGCGCAGCAAGCTTTTCGCACAACTCGTCTGATGCTTCCGGCAAACCGGGCTATATCGATTTATCCGGCGCGGTCATTCAGTCGCAGAGTCAGTTTGACCGGATTATGCGACTCGCGGAAGACGGAAAATATGTCAACCTGTCGGGTGCTATTCTAGAGTTCGACTGCGATGACGATGATGACGATGACGATGATGACGATGACGAAGACGAAGAGTAGTTTTCGGAGGACGACGGAAGTCGGATTGTAATTTACTCATGAACCAACAGGGCGGTACCGTTTCGGTGCCGCTCTTTTTTGCCTTTTTCGGATTGCAAAGCGATATCGGCTGCGGTATAATAATTTGTCGCTAAATTACATTTTTCGGGCAGCGGGGCGGCTTTCTGCAGAGATGTTGCCGGTTTATCTGCCCCTGTGTGGAGGAAAATATGAAACAAAACCGTCGTGTTTACATTTTTATCGGCGCCATGACCGTGCTTCTTGCGGTATGTCTGATCGCGGTTCTGCTGAAGGATAAGGACAAGCCGGCGAAGCCGGACGGGAAAGAAAACGCGGTGACGGGGACCCCGACGCCCGGCGACGGCACGGAGAATCCGGACAGCATCGTTTATCGTGTTCGCATGGAAAATGACGCCTACACCGAGTACGGCTATACCAAACTCGGCTTTCGTACGGAGACCGAATATGCGAAGAGTCTGAATTGCACCTTGGATGTAACGGCCGACAAGCCGCCGTATATCTGGAACGGCGGTTACTCGGATTTGCGCTTTCCCATGGTGCCCAGCTACAATCTGCCGAAGCGGGAGTCCATCGAAATTTCGTGCTTTGCGGATGTCGGGATTGTCTATGATAAAGCAGCGAACTGTTCCCTGAATATTACTTGCGGGGAGGAGACTCTCTGGACGGTCTACGAGGTGGATGAGCTCCGCTGCCTCGATCTCACCGGGGACGGCTGTCCCGAGGTTCTGGTCTGCTGTCTCGACGACTCCGGGTACAATTTCGTCATTCGGGTGTATGATATACAAAATCGTGCGGAGTACATGTTTGACGAGGTTCCGCAGGGCAGTTATGTCTCGTGGAAGGTGATGAGCGACTCCGCGGTTATGCGCGTGTACGGTCCGGACAATTCCGCGAGCGGCAGTTGGAGGGAGGTGGAACAGCTGGTTTTCGAGAAGAGTGAGGAAGCGGACCTGTTTCCGGAGATTTCGGTGATTCCGGCTACGGGGACCCCGCTCTGCTGGTTCGATCACGCGAACGGGAATTTGCCGATGAAGCGTGCAATCCGGCTTCCGGAGTATCCGGGCATTATTTTCCTTGCGGATGAGAGGGGGCTTCACGCCTATTCGGAGAGCGAGAAGCGTTCTTACGAGCTGGAATTTCGCGCCGTGACGGCGGTATATCTCGCAGACCTCGACGGAAACGGGGAGAGGGAGCTTTATACGGTGGCGACGGCGACTCACGCGGACCGTGAGCTGAAACGCATCGCGCCGAATCCGCCTGGAACTTTTGCGGAGCCCGAAGCCATACTCGGGGGATACCAATTTACCGTAGACTGGCTCTACGACGAGCTTCGTTACAATAATACAGCGGAGGACGATGTGTTCTGGAGCAACGCGCGCTTTGTTGTGCGAAACAATTCGCTCATCGTTGCGATGGATGCGCCGGAACTGGCTGAGAAGACGGAGATTACACTGCAGATTGTCGATATCGGGGAGTATTATGATTTTCCGACGAAGAGCCAGGTTTACTATACCCGCACAATGTATCTCACAGATGATGATTCCCGCTACGCGTACCAGCTTCTTCGCGTCGAGGATACGGGCAGGGCGTTTATCGCGGATGACGACAGTCTTTTGATTCTTTCGGAATATCCGAACAGGGTGATTATTCCGGGGCGGAGCGAGATAATTGATACCGACAGCTCGACTTTGATATCGTATTATTTTCCAGAGCTGGGGTCGGGAGTCGGGGCTGTGATGTTCGCCGATCTCGACGGCGACGGCAAACGGGAAATGTTTGTCGACAACGGCATGATTGATGTTGAATCCGGTGCGCTGAAGAGTTCTCTCGCCGAGGAGTATTCTCTTGTATGGTTCCGCGATGAGATTCGCGTTAAAACCGGAAAGCGAGACTATGCGCACAATGATTACGAGGTCGATATCCGAACGAAAATCGTCGGTCGCCCGGTTTTGCTCAACGGAAAACTCGGGATTGCAATCGAGGATTGAGCGCTTTGCGGCAGCATTGAAAAAGCGCTGAAAAGTAAAACAATAACGGGGGTTAACTGTGAACAGAGACAACATAAAACAGAATGCGGGTGACATGTTTGCCCGCAAACGGACCTTTTTTCTGGCTTTCGGAGCATTGGCAATTGCCTTTCTGTGTTGCAGCATTGCGCTTCACTTGAAAAATAACCGGTCGAAGGAGCCGGAATTGCAGGATCCGGTGTACTCGGATACGGTGATTTACACCGTAAAAACGAAAGTGGACAAGCAATATTTCACAAGCGTCGCAAACTCGGAGATGCTGGTGGCAGGCTTCCGTGATTGGACTTTTCGCTCCCGGGAGGAATATGAAAATTATGTCCTCGGCGGCGCGATTGAGATGGAAGCAAAGGAGCCTCCGTATGCCTGGACCGGATGTTACGGGGATGTTCGTTCTCCATTCGCGATGCATTACGGACGGCTCGGCAAGACGGAAATTACGATTTCGAGTTTTCCGGGAGTGAAGGTTGAATTTGATATCAGGGAACTATGTGTGGTTGAGGCGGGGAAGAAAGTGTTTTCCTGCGACATTCCGGATGATCTTGTTTTTTTGGACCTCAACGGAGATAATTTTCCGGAGTTGCTGGTGGAAACAACGGGGCGCGACGACAACGACGATTACGACACTGAGTTTGTAGCTTATGATTTTTTCAATCGACGGGAATGCTCATGCAGATTTAAACAATACGATTGGGTATACATTTTAAAGAAATACGATTCGGTCGATATTCTTTACGATTCTAAGGAGGAGGGTTTCTACGAAAGTGTTCGTAAAACCGGTGATTTTGTTATTCGTGACGGGGAACTGACTCTCGTAGAGCGAATCGTGACGGAGCCGCTGTTTATTCCGTCGGCGGAGCCGGCGCTTCCGTTTTGCTGGTTTGATTACGATCACGGCGACAGGCAGAAGGGGCGGGCCATTCGGTTGCCGGAATATCCGGGGTGTTATTTTACGGCGGACAAGAACGGTTTGAAGATGGTTTATGAGGATTCGGAGTCCGGGAATGTGCCGGTCAGTTATTCATTGAACGCGCCGGTGAGCGTGTATTTCGTCGATTTTGACGGAGACGGAAAGAGGGAGCTTTTTACTGCGGAGACCGGAAACAATCTCTCCCGCCATCTGTATCGGTTTGCATGGGATGAACGAGAGCGGCGATTTGAGTCGGACACCTTGTACGAGGACGCGCGTTTCGGGAGAACCGGCAGCGGCAAAAATGAGGATAAGACTTTTGCTTCGCATGCGAGGTATCTCCTTGAAAACGGAAAACTGTGCGTGGTGATGATGGATCCGTTATTACAGGAACAGCGGGAGCTGCGGATGGAAATCGTGGATTTCCGCACTTTCGATTCGTCCTCTCCCGACGAAGACGAATCTCGCGAAGAGTCTTCGTGTGATTGTGTGCTGCTGCGGGAGAGCAAAGCGGGAGAGGTATTTGCATCGGAAAGGTATAGTTTGGTCGTGCTTTCGGAGTATCCGAAAACTGTTATAGATCCTGCGCTCGGAACAACATATTCCGCGCGCGGTTCGAAGATCAGCTACATGGATATATTGGGTACGGATGGATATTATTTCCGCCCTGTCTTCGCGGATCTCGACGGGGACGGTAAGCGCGAGATTTGCGTCTATGACCGATATGTGCTTAATCCGGCTGACGGCGCCGTGCTTGCGGAACTCGATTTGGGGTATTATTTTACCTGGTTTAACGATGAAATCTGGGTTGCAAAGGAGGACTGGGATGACTATGAGGAGCTCGGCAATCGCCTCGTGGGGCGGCCGGTTCTTCGCGACCGAACGATTGAAATCCGGGAGTAGGCGGAGCGTTCTTTCCGGTACAGCGGCGACGGCAACAGTGAAACGGACAGTGAGGAGAATGAGGCGAAAATGAAACAGGGTCGGAGAGTATACATTTACATTCTCGTTTTGTCTGCGGTTCTCGCGGTTTGCGTCGCACTGCTCCTTTTTGCGCAAAACAACGGAAAGTCGGGGAAGCAACCGGTTCTTTCGCCTACTGCCGGGCTGACGAACTCGCCTGACGCGGAGCCGACCGGACCGGTTTATACTTTTGTGATGACGAACACCGCTAACGGTACCATCGTGACCCAGACCGATACGCTTCCCTATGCGTGGCATACTTTTTCACTGAATGAAACAGCGCTTCGGAAGGGGCAGGAGACCGTTGTTGTCGAAGAGTTCCCCGGCCTTGAGTTTTCCTGGCAGGGGTACGAGATGACAGTCACGGAGAACGGGAAGGAGCTGCTTCGCGACGCTGCTGTCCACGATGTATTTTTCGACGATTTAGACGGTGACGGCTCCCCTGAGTTCTGCTTCACCGGATGGCAGGGAAGCGGAATACATTACGAAGTCGTCCATGCGTTCGATATGAAAAATCGGACGCTTCTTTCCGTGAGAACAACAGATTTGTATTTCGTTGAACTTGAGGACAAAAAAATAACCGTTATCCGGCGGGCTACTCCCGGCTGTTCGTGGGAGCCGGACATGATGGAGGATGCTGTATGGGGACATTTTTCGACTGCGGACGGAAAACTCGCCTATGTCGTGGATCGCGTGCCGGAGGACCCGCCGTCGATGGAGATTTCTCTTGCCGCCGGCGAGGTTAGATGCTGGAAGGACGCGAATTCCGAATGGAACAGTATTCCGCGCAGGGTGGTGGTTTCGAACCTTCCGGGGTACGAGTTTATCCTTCAGAACCGGGAGTTCTGGTACCAGAGCGAGACGGACCGCTCCATGCGCTTCACCAATGTGTACAATGCCTTCTTCGCGGATCTGAACGGTGACGGTTGCCCGGAGTGGTGTCTGACGACATTGTTTTCCGACATCTATGAGCGGGAGCACGGAATCATCGTATACGATGTGAAAAACCGGAGGAATTACATCCTGAACAGCAATTCGGAGGACTACAGCTTCTGCGTCCGGAACGGAGTTTTGGCGGTCCGTATCTATACTACGCAAAACCGGGAGGAGGTGTTTGAGCGTGCCGAGGTTGCGCTTCGCTCACTCCCGTGGAAGAAATTCGAGTGGTAATCTGCATCCGCACCGGGGAGCCGGCTTCGAGTGCAGGAAAAACAGTGTGAAAAATGAAAAGGCCGCAGGGGAAACCTGCGGCCTTATTTGTCGTCTGCGTCTGCGGAGCGCTCCGCGATAAGACGGTCGATTCGCTTTTGCACAGCCCTTGCGTACGCCGCCGTTCCGGCTTCGTTCGGATGCATCGACATGGTCTTCACGGGGCGGAATTCGTCGCCCTCCCGGAAGCCTTCGGCGATGACAATCGGGAAGATGTAGGGGTCTGCGGAGTTCGCCTCATGGCCGGCAAATTCCTTTTCCACCGAAACGAAGCAGATGTTCATGCCGAGCACGGTGTCGCAGTACCGTACAATGTCCTCAATCTCCCGGTTGAACTCGCGGATTGCGTGGTTCACAAGCGCGGCCTCATCCCTGCTTATAAACATGCCGCCCTCGCTCAAAAGCGTAGGGTATCCGACCACAATCAGACAGGCCTGCGGTCCTGCGGCCTCGCTGATGTCACGATATGCGTGCAGGAGGTGAGTCCGGATACCGACTTCCGGGTCGCTTGAGAAGAAATCCTTCCAGGTTTGATCCAGTACTTTGCGAACCAGATCGCGCTGAAACAGGGAGGTCGACGCAATGCAGGCGCCGATGACTTCCGCAAAATGAGCATCGTTTCCTCCGAGCGTGATTGTGACATAGTCGGCAGGCTTCGGGAGCTGCTGAAACACTTTAAGCTGCCGCGGAAGCACATAGAAATCCTTTGTGCCGAGGCCTCTTGGCTGCCCGAGGTTCAAGTTCTCCGTCGTTGCCCCCGATGCGGTTACGGAGTACCAGTACGCCGGCGCTTCCGTTGCGTCCGCATAGAGCGGGCTGTAGTAATCCCGAAGGGTAAGCGTTCCTCCGGCACCGTCGGGAAATGTCAACAGTCCCGGCCAT
This sequence comes from uncultured Lachnospiraceae bacterium, assembly GCA_902798585.1. Classification (GTDB taxonomy): domain Bacteria; phylum Bacillota; class Clostridia; order Lachnospirales; family Lachnospiraceae; genus ISDg. Next base: position 194,558 of record CADBXF010000005.1, on the reverse strand, counting down.
GCCAGCCCGGAGCGGTGCGCGGAGATTCGTTCAAACTCAGCGCGTTCGGTCCTTTGCGCATGTTCGTTTTCATAATCTTCGAGTCCCTCGCCGGACGAGTAGGAGTCCCCCACGGACACAACCACGAGCGGACCGTCGCTGCCGCTCTGCGGATTTTCCTCCGAAAGCCGGGGGTCGGAGTCTTCCGCGCGGAGCGCGGGAGCGGTCTTATCCGACGCACCTCCGCGGAAAGCGCCGAAGCTTCCGGAGCAGGCGACAACGAAAGCAAGCGCCGCAGCAAACAGCCGCGCCGCCGCATGTCCCGTACGCCTCTTGCGCATGTCGATGCTCTCTTCGGTACGCATGAATATCCTCCGTTTGAATCCGCCGGGAACCGTCTTCGGAAACGGTTCCGTCTCTCTCTATTGTACCACAGATTCGTGCTTTACGAAAGGGCGTGAGGAGAAAGCGGGGGGCGGCGACGGCTGGATTCCTGTTTTGCACCCCGGCTCAGGGGTCCCGAAAGGCTGGATTCCTGTTTTGACCCCCGGCTCGGGGGTCCCGAAAAGGTTGATTTCTTTTTTTGTACCGCCCACGCGGGGAAAAAAGAAGTGTGGGCGGTATGTTTCCGGCGCAGGTTGGAAGCTTACCGCTTCATTCGTCTGACAGATAGTAAAACAGGAAACAGGTGTATGACAGGAGTGATATAAACAGGAATTCTTCATGCAATATATCTGGGGAGCTGATGCTGCTTGGGAAAAACATACCGCTCATAGCAAAAAAGACGGGTATTGGGCGGTACACTTTCCGAAAACAGTCGTTTTGGCGTGTCGCGCGCGCGGAAAGTTCGGCTTCGGGGCGCCGACGCCCCGGCGTTTCCCCAGAAATTCGCGAAAATTCCGGCTTTCAGGCGCCGGCGCATGATGTTTCCACGAAAAAACGCAGAAATACCCGGCTTTCAGGCGCCGGCGCCTGCCCCGCGGCTATGGAAATCGGCGGAAACCCGCCGCGCGCGCAGAAATCCCCACCTTTCATCCGTTGCCCTGAATGCCAAAAATCAACCAAAAGTGGAATTTGCGAGTAGAATTCCACCGAAATATAAACCACGCGTTGTATTAGCGCTTCCGCTCAACCGAAACTTGTGATATACTGCAGACAAATCAACCGAGAGGCGAGAGAAAACTCTACCGGATCGCCACAGTGATTCGGACGGACGCGCCAATCGGCAGAGGCAGCGAAGGCCGAAGCAGCACAGGCACCAACCGGCAGCGGCAGCGAAAGTCAAAACCGCCGGCAGGAGCTTGAATAACAATTAAACGCAGCGGTTTGTGGGAAAGGAGAACAAGATGAAATTCGGTGAGTCGTTACAGGCGCTTCGCAAGGAAGCAAAAGTTACGCAGGAGCAGTTAGCGTCGTTTCTGGGAGTGAGCGCCCAGGCGGTTTCGAAGTGGGAGAACGGAAGCTATCCGGACGGCGATTTGCTGCCGAGGATTGCGGACTATTTCGGAGTCTCCATCGATTATCTGTACGGACGCGAGGAGCGTCGGATTACGACGGAGAAGCAGGTGGTGACCGGATTCGGAAAAATCTGGGACGGTGTCCGAAGCGGAAATCCCGAGCAGGAGGGATGGCAGAAGTATGTGGAGAGCGTGAAGCGTCTTCTCTGGTGCATTCAGATCGGCGCATGGTCCAACAACGAGAGCGAGTTTTTTGAAGCTCCGTATTCTGACGAGAAGATTTCGCGTACGGCGAGCTCGGTTACTAATAATTACAGCGCAAGCTTTATGAATCTTACGAAAAACAAGGAGTTTTTCCTGTTTCTTCCGCAGCCTGCCGGCGAGGAAGGGTTTGAGCGATGGTTCCGGGACACCGGGAAGGTACGCGAGCTGCTCGGATTCCTTTCGGATCGTGACAATCTCGGCGTTGTGATGTATCTGTATTCGTTTAAAAACGGAGAGTTCGCGAGCAGTGAAACCATAGCGCGGCAGACGGGCATTGCCAAAGAGAAGGTCGAACAGGCGCTCGCATATCTGTGCGAAGTCGCCGAATGCGGTACGACGCCGGTAAAGAAGGTGAACATTGTGGATGTCAACGGCAAGGACAACGATGCATACGGGACATTCGTTTCGCTTGCAAGCCTTATCATCGGAATTTTCGCGCTGGCGGACTCCTATGTACACGCGCCGCAGGGCTTCAATATGCAGGTGAACTCCCGCGACAAAGGGTGGCTTGACCGCTCAAAACTGAAGGAATGCAAGTAGGCGCAACCGCGGAAAACTACGACTGCGCAAAGAAACAGATTCTATTTTAGGGGGATTATCATATGTCACAAAAGTACCGTTTTCCGGAGGGGCTGTACGCCGACATCCGGATTGAGGAAAACTGCACGGCGCAGCTCGTCAAATTCAACGGCGAGCTTGTGCGGGACAAGATGCAGACGGAGGCCGGAGCGCTCATTCGCGTGTACGACGGGAAGCTTTGGTACACCACCTCGACCAACGAGCTCTCGGAGATTCAGAAGGAGCTTGACGCTTTGGCGGAGCTTGCGACGCCGAATCCGGACATTTTCGAGGACCCGGCATTGAAGCTTCTGGAGGTGAATACGGACGAGCGTCTGCAGTATGAGGACCGGAAGCTTGAAAATATCGAGCGGGAGCGGTTTCTGAGGGTTCTGGATCACTATGCCGGGCTTTGCGAGGCGGAAAATGCGCCGGAGAAGACGACTTGGGCGGCGACGATAAACGGCGAGTATCTGAAGAAGAGCTTTTACTCCGCAAAGGGCAGCGCCATCACCTACGATTATCAACTGTGCTCGGCCGGCGCGTGGTGTACGTTTGTCGTGGACGGACAGCCCACGGAGGGAGGCAGACAGTTCTTCGGCGTTGTACCGGAGGATTTGTTCGGGAATGAGGACATTGTGAAGGCGGTGTTCGCCCGGTATATCGATTATGCGAAAAATGCAGTTCCCATCGAGCCCGGCGAGTACACCTGCATCCTCTCGCCCATCGCCACGGCGATGTTTGCCCATGAAAGCTTCGGCCACAAGAGCGAGGCGGATTACATGCTCAACGACAAGGTGCTTCGCGACGAGTGGGTGATGGGGAAGAAGGTCGGTTCCGATCTGGTCACGATTGTGGACAGCGGGGATTTGCCGAATCACGGCTATGTACCGTATGACGACGAGGGTACGAAGGCGAGAGAGACGAAACTCATTACAAACGGTGTGCTCACCGGTCGTCTGCACGATTCAAACTCGGCCGCGACGCTTGCGGAGGAACTCACCGGAAACTGCCGCGCGCAGGATTACGGAAGGAGCCCGGTTGTGCGTATGACCAACACCTTCCTCCTCGGCGGGAAGGACTCCTTCGAGGACATCGTCGCCGACACGAAGGACGGCATTTATGTCTACGCGGTCAGCGACGGAACGGGCAATTCCACCTTCGTACTCAACGCCACGGTATGCTACCGCATCCGCGACGGAAAAATCTGCGAGCCGGTACGCGTCCGCATGCTGACGGGATCGGTGTTCCAGACGCTGTTTGACATTGACCGTGTGGGGTCGGATTTTACGATGTTCAATGAGTTTGTCTGCGGAAAGATGGGGCAGTCCGTGAGAGTCTCCGCGGGCGGTCCGAGCATTCGCGTGAAAAAACTGCAGGTCAGCTGAAAGGGGGAGCGTCATGGCTAAGATTACGGAAAAACATAGCGCGTTAAGCAAAGTCGGAAAATATACCTTCGAGGAGAACAAGCCGAAGGCTTTTGAACGAAAGAACACAACGGAGAGCTCGTACCGGGTGTACGAGGACGGCAAGGTGGGGATTTTCTACCACTGGGGACAGATGGATGACGAGGAAGGCTTCGCAAAGGCCGTGGCCGTGCCGGACCGCGCAAGACCGTATCCTTTTGAGCCGGAAAACGGCGGAACACGCAGCCGCGACAAGACAGAGTGCACCGTGACGGACCGCGAGCTCATGGAGATGGGAGATGCTTACATGGAGTATCTCACGAGCAACTACCCGGACTTCATTTTCGCCGGCGATGTCAAGGCGGAGTGGATGCGGCAGACGCTTACAAACAGCCTCGGAACCGACTTTTCCAACACGGATTTTGCGGTGAGTGCGGGCTTCCGCTTTAAGCACAGGAACAGCCGGGATCTTATGGACGGCTACTTCAGCTTCAGCCTTCGCAAGCCCGATGACGGCACGGTGTTCCGCACGATGGCGGATCTGTATCTCGCAAACTTTGGGACTCCGGCGGAGATTCCCGAGGAGATTATTCTTGACATGCAGTACTACGGGCTCGCCGGTTCGTTGGCGGGCGAGCTGAACGCGGAGGCGTTGGCGCTCGGTACATCGCGGCTTGCCGGGAAAATCGGGGAGAAGGTATTTGCCGACGATTTCTCGCTGGTGCACGACGCAGGCGATAAAGAATGCTGGTTCTCGCGATTCTGGGACGGCGAGGGCAGCGTGCTGCCGGAGGATAAGCTTGTTCTGGTGGAGAACGGTGTGATCAAGACCGGGTATTCCGACAAGCGTGTCGCCGCCAAATACAATGTTCCCTATACGCGGACGGCGGCGCACAATTACTCGGATCTTACATCGCCGGGCGGGTTGAATCTGCGGATTCCGCGAAGTGAGAAGACGGTGAAGGAGCTTCTTGCGGGGCGGTATGCCGTGATTCCGGTGAGCGCCACGAGCAGTCCCGCAGACGCCAACGGCGATACCAGCCTTGTCCTCACCACATCCCTCCTCTGGGACGGCGAGCGCGTTGTGGGGCGTCTCCCGGAGTTTAAGGTGAAGGCTAACTTCTTCGACATGTTCGGGAAGGACTTTATCGGCGTCGGTTCGGACGATCCGATTTACAACGACAAGCAGATACTCATTCGGGTATATCGTGTGAAGTAAACGGAAAATTCTTGTCTCCGGAATGTTTCAATGGTATGATAGGGGAAGCGTACGGAGGAGAGGGTTTATGCCGCAACGGAAAACGACAAAAGCACAATACATAAAACGCCGCAAGCGCAGGAAGAGACAGCAGCGTCTGGCTGTTGTTCTCCTCGGCCTTGCGGTTGTTTTCGTTCTGTCGATTCTCGGTTTGAAAGCGCTTTTCGGCAAGCTTTCCGGCGGAAGCGGCGACTCGCCGAAGAAGGGCGCAACGCCGTCGGCGACATCGACTCCGAGCCCGTCACCGATTCCGTCCCCTTCGCCCACACCGACGCCGGATTTTGTTTCGATGGTTGCGGTCGGGGACAATCTGTACGACTGGTACTTGCTGGAGGACGGATACGACCGCGAGGCAAAGACCTTCGATTTCAGCCATAACTATGATTACATCCGAAGATATACGGCGCTGGCCGATTTTGCGGTGGTAAATCAGGAGACGCCGCTCGGCGGCGACGGCGGTTATGTCGGCGACCACTACGAACAGGATTTCTTCGGAAGCAAGACGCTGTGGGGGTCGTACCACGGCTTTGCGTCCTTCAACACGCCCGATGAGGCCGGACACGAACTGGTGAAGGCCGGCTTCAACATTGTAACGATGGCGACCAATCACATCACGGACCACGGGTACAAGGCGCTGGCACGGTCGGTTTCCTTCTGGCGGGACAACTACCCGGAAGTGACGCTTTTGGGCATTCACGACAGTGCGGAGGAGCAGAACCGGATTTGCATCGTCGAAAAATACGGCATCCGCCTGGCGCTTCTCAACTATACCTACGGGCTGAACAACAAATCGGCGACGAAGGAGGCTTCCTGTTGCGTCGACCTGCTCTCGGAGGAGCGTGTCCGCAAAGATGTCGCGAAGGCAAAGGAGTCGGCGGATTTCGTCGTGGTGTTTGTCCACTGGGGCACCGAGTACGAGATGAATGCGCTTAACGGCGATCAGAAGAAGTACACGGGCATTTTCCTTGACTGCGGTGTGGACGCCGTTATCGGAGCGCATCCGCACATTTGCCAGACGATGGAGTGGAAGACGCGCGCGGACGGGCATAAGATGGTTGTGTACTATTCGCTCGGTAATTTCATCTCCATTTTCAAACAGAAAGAGTGCAACCTGGAGGGCATGGCGTATCTCGAGTTCCGTAAAAACGGCGAGGTGAAGGAGGTTCGCGAGGGCACCGTCATTCCGCTCGTGAACCACTGGGAGTACAGCAACGACAAGCTCGGCACCGGCGTCACCAACGGCAAGAACTTCCGTGTGTATGCACTGCAGGATTACACGGACGGGCTCGGCCAGACGCACGGCTGTCTGAAATACGACAAGGGCAAGGGCTTCTCCAGGGCTCTTATGGAGGAACTTGCAAAGAAGCTCTGGGGCGACAATATCAAGGTCGTCGACTGGAGCACGGTCACTCCCGCGAGAACTGCGGGGAAGTGAGACCGGCGCTTCGGCAGTATGAGGCGCGATGTCTTTAGCGCGGACTTGCCCCGGAGAGGTGTTGTGTGGTATGATAGGGGCGTCGTGTTCGTCGATTACTACATCAGGACCGGTTGTTGCAGCGGTTCGGAAGGGACTCCGATGGATTGCAGAAATTTCGAACGGTTTGACATGGCGAAGCCGCCGGTGCGCACAAAATGGTACCTGCGGCCGATTACGATTCTCCTTAGCCTTCCCGATGTGTGGAAGCACCGCGCGAAAATCACGAAGGTGCGCACGGAAGGCCTGAAGCCGCCCTATGTTCTTTTGTGCAATCACAATGCATTTCTCGATTTCAAGGTTGCCACGAAGGCAATCTTTCCGAAGCGCGCGAACTATGTCGTGGCCATCGACGGCTTCATCGGGAGAGAGGGACTTCTTCGGAATGTCGGCTGCATCTGCAAGCGAAAATTTACAAGCGACATCGTTCTTGTCCGGCAGCTGAGCCGGGTGATTAAAAACGGCGACATCGCGGTGATTTACCCGGAGGCGCGCTACTCCCTGTGCGGGACGACGGCGGTCCTGCCGGAGTCGCTCGGAAAGCTTTGCAAGGTTTTGAAGGCGCCCGTTGTGACGATGATCTGTCACGGACATCATGTGAACTCGCCGTTTTGGAATCTGCACGACCGCGGAATCAAGCCGACCGAGGCGGAGATGACCTGCATCTTCACTCCGGAGGAGCTTGCTGCGGCTTCGGTGGATGAGATTAACGAAAAGATTGTCGGGATGTTTCAATATGACGATTTTGCGTGGCAGAAGGCCCGCGGAATCGAGACAAAATACAAGGGTCATGCGGAGGGACTTCACAAGGTGCTGTACCAATGCACCGCATGTGGTACGGAATTCCGCATGAACAGCAGCGGCAGAAAGCTGTTCTGCGAAGCGTGCGGCGCGAGCTGGACTCTGAGCGGGCTCTCGGAGCTGTCCGCCGATGCGGGAACGCCCGCGGCGGAAGTTCGGAGAGATGCGGGGGACAGCGCTTCGGAGCGGCCTCATTTTGCGCATATTCCGGACTGGTATGAGTGGGAGCGCGCAAATGTGCGTGCGGAGGTTGAGGCAGGCACATATACAAGCGGCGATCTTGAGGTGCATGTGGATACGCTGCCGAACGCGAAGAAATTCATTCGCCTCGGAAACGGCACGATGCGCCACGATATGACGGGCTTTCATGTGAGCGGCACGGATGCGTACGGCGATCCGTTCTCGATGGAGATTCCGGCGAAGACGCAATACTCGGTGCACATCGAGTACGAATACCTCGGCAAATTCGGCGACTGCGTGGATTTGAACACGCTCGAGGACACCTGGTACACCTACCCGCACGGGCGGGATTTTGCGGTGACCAAGATGGCGCTTGCGACGGAGGAGCTGTATTTTCATTACCGCCGCGAAGAGGGCAGACCGTGTAAGCCGGGGCTGGCGTAAATAAAGGAGGAGAGAAAGACTGTGGCTACGAAGATGACAAAGGAACAATACATCCGCTGGAAGCAGCGCAGACAGCGGCAGCGGAAGGCGGCAATCATACTTTGCGGAATTGCCGCCGCGCTCTTGTTTGTCGGCTTCCTGATCTGGAAAGGGCTGTTTGCGGACAACGGTGACGGACCGTCCGTAACGCCGACGATGCCGGCGCCTACGGCGACATCGACACCGACACCGTCGCCTTCGCCGTCCCCTTCCCCGTCTCCGACGCCTACGCCGACACCGAATGTTGTGTCGATGGTAGCGGTCGGCGACAACCTGTACGACTGGAGCATGCTCGAGGACGGCTACAACAGGGACGATAAGACCTTTGATTTCAGCCATAATTACGACTACATTAAGCGATATGCGGAGATGGCCGATTTTGCGGTTGTGAACCAGGAGACGCCTTTGGGCGGCGACGGCGGATACACGGCCTCGGGGTCGGAGCTTAAATACATCGGCGAGAAGAACCGTTGGGGATCGTACCACGGCTATGCGCAGTTCAACACGCCGGATGAAGTCGGACACGAGCTCGTGAAGGCGGGCTTCAATGTGGTTACTTCCGCGACCAACCACACCTCCGACCACGGCTGGAAGGCGCTCAAAAACACGCTTGAATTCTGGAAGCAATATCCGGATGTGACGGTTCTCGGAATCCATGAGAGCGAGGAGGACCGCGACACCATCAGGGTTCTTCGCAAATACGACATTTCCATTGCGGTGCTGAATTACACCTACGGCCTGAACCTCGATACGGCGCTGAAGGAGGCGCCGTACTCCATCGACCGGCTTTCAAAGGACCGCGTGACCGCGGATGTGGCGAAGGCAAAGGAGATGGCGGATTTTGTGGTGGTTTTCGTCCATTGGGGCGAGGAGTACCAGATGAAGCAGAACGGTTATCAGAAGGATTATACGAAGCTGTTCTTAAAGCTCGGCGTCGATGCGGTTGTCGGTGCGCATCCGCACATTTGCCAGCCGATGGAATGGCTTACCGGCGAGGACGGCCACAAAATGGTCGTATACTACTCGCTCGGAAACTTCCTCTCCATGTTCAAAAATACCGAGTGCGAGCTCGAGGGCATGGCGTATCTTGAATTTTACAAGGAGGGCGATGTGAAGGAGGTTCGCGAGGGCTCGATTATTCCTCTCGTAAACCACTGGAATTACGATTCCTCGTTCTATCGCAACCGCAGAAATTTCCGCGTTTACGCGCTGCAGGATTACACGGACGAGCTCGGAGAACAGCACGGCGCGCTGCACTACGGCGAGGGAAAGAAGCGGTTCAGCCGCGCCTACATGGAGGAGCTTGCGAAGAGTCTCTGGGGAGATAACATCAAGACGGTCGACTGGTCGACGACCGGAAAATCCGACCGTTTTTCGACGGAAAATGACGGCGGCGATTCGGGGGACGACTCCGGCAATCCGACGCCGGCGGCAAACTCGAGTTCCCGGTAATCCGCTGCAGACGGCAGACACCGGATGGCGGTGTTCCCCGCCGTGAGGCGGTCCGGGCGCCGGATGCCGTGATAATGCCCGGAAAATTACATAAGACAAAAACAAAGCCGGTTCTGTGCGGATTTTAAGAGGTTCCGCGGCAGAGCCGGCCGTTTTGTTATCGGTTGTCCGAGGATACATAGCGGTATCCCCGCTTGATTACGGTTTCAATGTTTCCGCCGGCGCTTCCGAGCGCCTTGCGGAGCTTTTTTATGTGGGTATCCACCACGCGGTCGCTCCCGTCGTAGTCGAAGCCCCAGATGCGGTCGAGAATCTGCTCTCGGGAGAGCACGCGCCCGCGGTTGGCGAGAAAATACCGGAGCAGGTCGAAGTCCAGCGACTGCAATTCGATTTCGCGGCCTGCGACAGACACCTTGCGCGTCGCGAAATTGACCGTCAGCTCCCCGTCCGTACACAGGTCATCCGACATCACGCGGCCCGCAGCCCGCTCCAGGATGGCTTTGCATTTTGCGGCGAGAACAGGGAGGGAGAAGGGCTTGACGATGTACTCGTCAGCACCCAGGGAGTAGCCGAGCAGCTGGTCCTGCTCCTGAACCCGCGCGGTCAAAAACAAAATCGGCACATCCTCCTTTGCGCGGATGCGGCGGCACACTTCGAAGCCGTTCATTTTCGGCATCATCACATCCAGAAGAACCAGTTGGTAGCGGTTTTCGTAAAATGCCTCCAGAGCGCCTGCGCCGTCCGCTCTGCCGTCCACCTCGTAGCCCTGACCGGTGAGATAATCGGTCACGACCTCGCGCAGATTGTCATTGTCCTCCGCCAGAAGAATACGGTACATGAGGGCTCCTTTCCTGTATGTAAAATGCGGCGCGTGAGAGCGGCTACTGCCGGATCTCCGTGTAGTAGAAGACCGCCAGCTGTGTGCGGTCGCGCAGTCCGAGCTTGTCGAGAAGCGAGCTTAAGTAGTTGCGGACGGTGCCCTCCCCGAGGAAGAGTTCCGCGGCAATCTCCTTGTTCGACCGCCCTGCCGCCACGAGCGTGAGAATCTCGCGCTCCTTGTCGGTGATACCGTGCGCCTCGTAATCGAAGATCTCCGGCGTCTTCATCAGCTCCGGAAGCTTGCCGATAATTTTCTCGCCGAAGACGGTCTGTCCGCGCATCACCGCCGCAAGCGCCGGCGCGATGCCCTCGAAATCCTGCTTCAGAATATAGCCCTTCGCACCCATGTTGAGCGCGCTTATGATATATTCATCGTCGGAAAATGTCGTGAGATACAGAATCTTTGCCTCGGGATATTTTGCGAGGATTAGCTTGCCGGCTTCGATTCCGGTCATGCCCTCCATGCGGATGTCCATGAGAATCACATCGGGGCGGTTCTGCTCATACAAAGCGATTGCGTCCGGGCCGCTGTGTCCGGTCGCAACGACATGAATGTCGTCCGCATTTTCAAGAATGGTCTTAAGTGACATCGCCACGAGGCGGTCGTCGTCAATCACAATGATGTTCATCGCAAGCTCCTTGTCGTATATCGTTTCAGCCCGGGATTCGAATCCGGGAACCCGCTGCGGGCAGTGCCGCTGTCTATTGTTCCGCTGTCTTCGGAACGGTTAAAAAGATGCGGAAGCCCTGTTCCGACTGCGTGAAGCTGATGCGTCCGCCGACGCTGTTCGCGCGGTCCTCCATGTTGCGAAGCCCGATTCCGCGGGAGTCGCGGGGGTTCGTTCCGTCCGTGCCCCGGCCGCCGTCGCCGGCCGCCCCGGCGGACTGTCTGCGGGCGGCTGCGTTGCCGTTGTCCGAGAGAAGCAGCTGATAGAACGCGGGATGTTCGCGGAAAATGACCTCGATCCGGTCGCCGCTGCTGTGCTTGACGGCGTTGGAGATACCCTCCTTCACAATGCCGGCGATACAGAGCTTGATCTCGCCGGGGATGTGTTCTCCGGCGTCGTACTCAAGGCGGGTTTCAAAGCGCGGGCCGCCGGATGCGCCGTCGTCGGTCGCCGAAGGGGCGGCGGATATATCGACGGCGGCGAGCATTTCTCCGATGACGCGCCGCAAATCAATCGAGTCATCGTGCAGATCGTGGACGCTTGTCCGAATGCTTGTCATCGCGCCGTCGAGTGTGCTCTTGAGCTCAGCGAGAGGCTCGCGAAGCTTCTCGTCGCGGTTGATAATCTGCAGGGCGCCGGTCTGAAGAATGGAGCGTGTGAGCATGTGGCCGACATTGTCGTGAATCTCTCTTGCGATGCGGTTTCGCTCCGTCAGCGTGGCGATATGAATCTCGCTGTCCTGCGCCTCGAAGAGTCTGCGGTTCTGATCCGCAAGCTGCAGATTCTTCTCGGTGATATCGTCGTGCAGCGTTGTAAGGCGGTCTACGGACTGCGCCAGACCGTTCACCCGCAAAAACCAGATTACGGTCGCCGCCAGGCCGGTGATTGCGCACAGAATCTGGGCAACCGAGAGTGCGGACACATTGGCAATCACGGCGATTGCAGGAATCACAAGCCACCATTTGCGCTCGTAAAGCGCATCGTAGAGAAACAGCGGAAGTGCGCACAGAAGAACCGGAATGACGCCGCAAAATGCCGAGCCGGCAAAGAGCAGAATCCACGCGATTTTTCGCCCGGGAAGTAGCTGTACCGCCGCCGAGAGGCAGATTGCGCAAAGGAGCGCCAAAACAGGCACGGCAACAGAGCCCGCCACGAGAAAACCGGGCAGGCACAGAAGAAAGACGGCGCATTTTTCGAGCAATCGGTTCATGCGGACACTCCTGATGTAATCTACTTTGATTATAAACAATCGGCGGGGAATTACAAGTGCGAAACGGCAAATGCCTGAAACCGGAGCATTTCTCCCGTTTGTGACATTTGTCATATGCAAATGATGACGCTGCACACTTGGCGCGGGTTGTCATCTGCGGTATCCTTGGGACAGAAAGCCGATGCGGGACAGCGCTGTGTGCGGGGGCCGGCCGGCAGAGACGGAGACATTTTGCGGAAGAAAATTCCGATGCGGAAAGCGAGGACAACGATGAAACCTACAGTAGTGAAAATCGACAATCTTGTGAAGCGGTACGGCGAGCTTGTGGCGCTCGACCATTTTTCGCTGGAGATTAAGGAGGGGGAAATCTTCGGTCTGCTGGGACCGAACGGCTCGGGCAAGACTACGACAATCAACTGCCTTCTGTCGCTGCTCACCTTTGACAAGGGAGACATCGAGGTGTTCGGGCAGGAGATGACGCCTACGAGCTACGACTTAAAGAGCGAGATCGGCGTCATCATGCAAAATGTCGCCGTGCTCGACGAGCTTACGGTGCGCGAGAACATCGATTATTTCTGCGGTTTGTATGTCACGGACAAGGCGAAGCGCAAGGCTTTGGTGGAGGAGGCTATCCGGTTCGTCGGACTGGAGGATTTTGTAAATTTCCGGCCGGGCAAGCTTTCGGGAGGTCTTCTGCGGCGCTTAAACATCGCCTGCGGAATCGCCCACAAGCCGAAGCTGATTATCCTCGACGAGCCCACGGTGGCGGTTGATCCCCAGAGCCGGAACAAGATTCTGGAGGGAATTCAGGAGCTGAACCGCCAGGGAGCGACGGTCATCTACACCTCACACTACATGGAGGAGGTCGAGCAGATCTGCACCCGAATCGCCATCATGGACAAGGGCCGCAAAATCGCCGAGGGCACGAAGGACGAGCTCAAGGGCATGATTCGCAACAGCGAGACCGTGTCGATTGAGATTCTGGAGCTTCCGGAGGAGGCGAAGGAGAAGATTTCGCATCTCCCGCATGTGTACGAGACCGAGTACGACGGGGAGAAGCTGACGGTGCGCTGCTCCGGCGGACGCCACAACCTGATTCGCATCCTCGGGGTTTTGCAGGAGGCGGAGCTCGGCTTCGGCCGCGTATATTCGGAACTTCCGACACTGAACGATGTCTTTTTGGAGATTACCGGCACCGCGCTGCGTGACGCGAAGGAGTGATAGTATGTTTTGGCATAATTTGAAATATGAAATCAAAACGGTCATGCGGGAGAAGGATTTCATCCTGTGGATGCTGCTGTTCCCGATTATCCTCGGAACGCTCTTTAAGGTGGCCTTCGGCTCAATCTACGAGAACGCCGAGACATTTCACACGATTCCGGTGGCCGTCGTGGAAACAAAGGAAAATGAGGTCTTCGCGGGGATGCTTACCGCGATGACCGAGGGAGAGGAACCGGCTTTGTCGGCGACGGTGACGGACGACGGGGAAGCGCGGAAGCTCCTCTTTGACGGTGATGTGTACGGCATCCTCTATGTCGGCGACACGGTGGAGCTAAGCGTGACCGGCAAGGGCATGCAGCAGACGATTCTTCAGGAAATCGTCGCCCGCTGCAGCGTGTATGAGACGGTTATCCGGGATGCCATTGCCGAAAATCCCGCGGCTGTTTCGGACGCGGTTAAGGCTCTCTCCGCGGAGGTTGATGTCTGCCGCAAAAATGCTTCCGAAGCCGGCAATCCGGATGTGTATGTGCAATATTTTTACAACCTGATTGCCATGGTCGCAATCTGCGGTTGCATGACGGGATTGCATGTTTCAACCAATTCCCAGGCGAACCAGTCGACGCTCGGCGCCCGCCGGAACTGCTCGGCGACGCCCAAGAGTATTCATCTTGTAACCGGGGTTCTCGGAAGCGCCGTTTCCCAGACCTGCAGCATGGTTGTCTGCGTGACCTTCCTTCGGTTTGTCCTCCGCGTGAACTTCGGCGGAAGCCTGTTTCTTTTGTACCTCTCCGCGATTTTGAGCGGATTTCTCGGGGTGACGATGGGATTTTTCGTGGGCTCGATCGGACGCATGCGCTACGAAGTGAAGGAAGCAATCTCAATGTCGGTCTCCATGGTTTTATGCTTTTTAAGCGGCTTGATGGTGGGGAATATGAAGGGCATTATTGCAGAGCATATGCCCTGGATTAACCGGGTGAATCCCGTGGCAATCATGTCGGACAGCTTCTACTGTCTGAACATGTACAGTGATTATCGGAGATTTATGACAAAGATTGTCGGAATGTTGATTTATATCGTTGCATTTACCGTGATCGGCGTGCTTTTCGCGAGGAGGAAGAAGTATGCAAGTATTTAAGGCGTTTCTGCGGGTGCTTCGCAGCAAATTCGGTTCGGCTGTCATTTACATCGCACTGTTTGCGCTGGTCGGCATCATCATGACGAAGAGCGATACGAGCCAGACCGTTTGGGAAAAGGCCGCCATGGCGGTGGTTATCAACGACCTTGACAACTCCGTGGAGAGCCGTGCCCTTGCGGAATGCATCAGCCGCGGCAACAAGGTGGTTGCGCCCTTTGACAACGAGGATGACCTCACGGACGCCATGTACTACGGGAGAGTCGATTTTGCGCTGACGATTCCGGAGGGCTTCGGCGCGCGCATCTCGGCGGGCGAGACCGACGGTCTGCTCTCGAGCTACTACATCCATGAGAGCTATTCCATGGAAAACCTCAAGATGCTTCTCGACAAATTCGTCACCACCTATACCGCTTACCGCGCTCTCGGACAGGATTCCGATGCAGCGGCTAAGGCTACGGACGAGGCTCTCTCGAAGGAAGTGGAAGTCACAATCGCTTCCCGAGTGGAGGAGGAGAAGGACAACGAGGGCCTGCTCATTTTCTTCCGCTATCTTCCGTACATTTTGATGTGCGTGATTATGAACACCCTCTGCCCGGCGCTGACGGCGATGAACAAGAAGGATGTGCGCTTCCGCACCGACTGCTCGGGCATCCGCCCGTCGTCGTACACGATGCAGGTGTTCTCGGCAAGCGCGCTGTTTGTGGGCTTGATCTGGCTGGCGTTTGTCATCCTCGGGGTTGTGCTGAACGGCGCCCTGTACTCCGGCCGCCTGTGGCTTGTGGTTTTGAACAGCCTTCTCTTTGCGCTGTTCGCATCCGTGCTTGCCATGTTTGCCTCGGAGTTCTCGCCCAGCGGAACCATAGTCAACATCTTAACGCAGGTTTCGTCCCTCGGCATGTGCTTCCTGTGCGGTGTCTTCGTCGGCCAGGAGCTTCTCGGCAGCGGCGTTCTGGCTGTCGCCCGTTTCCTGCCCGCCTACTGGTACATCCGCATAATCCGCATGCTGAACGGCGAGATTCCGTTCACCGCTTCGGAGGCGGCAATTGCGCTCGGCATCCAGGCCGCGTTCGTCGCGATGTTCGTGCTTCTCACCCTTCTGGTGCGCCGCACCCGTTATGCCGGCGTTGCAACGCACCGCACTGCGGAAGCATAAGGAGACGATGTGACGGGTGGGAGTTCTGTCGCTTTCTACCGCTCGGAGCGCGAGTATTGCGCTCCGGGCGGTACTTGCTTTGTTTCTTCAAACTTTGGGGAAGCTTCAAACAGGCTGATTTCGAAAAGTGTACCGCCCAGGGGAAGGTTTTGCAGCGCTGAGCGGTACAGAATTCACATGAATAGTCTTGCCTCTCATAGACTGTACCGCCTGGAAGATGAATTCATGGGAATGAGCGGTACAACTTCCGTTTTCAACCTGTTTTTTGAGATGAAAACCGCATGTTAGATTGAAACTGTACCGCTCAATGATACCTTTTGGGGCTGTGGGCGGTACAATTTTGGTTTTCAGCCTGTTTCGGGAGAACCTGAGGGGAATAGAGAGCAATTCCGCGATGCCCCGGATTCTTTTTTGTCCAAGACTCCCTCCGAAACCGGCCAATCAAGACTTGTCACCGAAAGACTGGCTTGGTACAATGGAATCAGCACCGGCAAGCCCAACTCAGGACAACAGAATCAACAGCCGGAAGCCGGACCCGGTATAAGTGTATCAGCACCGGCAAGCCCAACTCAGGCCGACAGAATCAACAGCCGGAAGCCGGATCCGATACAAGTGTATCAGCACCGGCAAGCCCAACTCAGGACAACGGTATCGGAGGTCGGAAGGCCGGGACGGGAACTGCGGCGGCACTTCGGCCGCGGAGCCGCGGGGCTGCGGCGCGCGTATAAGAGACAGAGGAAAGAGTACGAAAAGGGGGAAAGCATGAGGTTTTATATTGCGGATCAACACTTTTTTCATAACAATCTGAACACGGCGATGGACAAACGGGGATTTCCGGATGCCGAGAGCATGAATGAATACATGATTGCAAGATGGAATGAGCGTGTTAAGAAGAAAGACGAGGTGGTGATTCTCGGGGATTTCTCCGTGGGGACCCCGGAGCAGACGGCGGAGATTCTTAAGCGTCTTGCGGGTAAAAAGTTTCTTGTGGCAGGAAACCATGACCGATTTGCACAGAGTTCGCGGTTTGACACCTCGCTCTTCGGGTGGATTCACGCTTACAAGGAGATGAGCGACAACGGCCGTAAGGTCGTGTTGTGCCATTATCCGGTGATGTGCTACAATGGGCAGTACCGCGTGAATTCAGCCGGTGAACCGAAGACATACATGCTCTACGGCCATGTGCACAATACCTATGATGAAGAGTTGATTCGGCGCTTTGTCCGTGAGACGCGGGAGAGCACACGCCTCGTGCGCGGGGAGGATGCGCCGACGCACATTCCATGCCAAATGATTAATTGTTTCTGCATGCGTTCCGACTACCGGCCCCTGACCCTCGATGAGTGGATTGCTCTGGACCGCACGGAACCGGCGCGCCCCGGAATCTTTCCGAAGGAGAATGCTCTGGACCGCCCGGAACCGGCGCGCCCCGGAATCTTTCCGAAGGAGATTGCTCTGGACCGCCCGGAACCGGCGAACCCCGGAATCTTTCCGAAGGAGAATGCTCTGGACCGCCCGGAACCGGCGCGCCCCGGAATCTTTCCGAAATGGGATCGCTCCGAACCGCGCGGAGCAGGAAAAACCTTTACTTTTGACGGCTTTTGAAGTATGATGTAAGATAGAGTTTTTGTAAAGAAAAACCGGACGGAGACACGCGATGGAGCAGTCGGAACGGAAGGCAAAAGAGCGGGAGAAACAGCGAAAGAAGCAAGAGCGGGCGGCGCGCAGGGAGATGCGCAGATATCGCAGGGCCTTTGCCTTCTTTCGATTCGTTTTGAAGCCTTTTCTGCGCCGCAAATTCGGCTATCGCTGCGATGACCTGAGCAGGATTGAAGGGCCGTATCTGCTGTTGGCGAACCACAATACGGAGTTTGATCCGATGCTGGTGGGGCTTGCGACCAAGAAGCAGTTGTTCTTCGTGGCCAGCGAGCACATCATGCGCAAGGGCTTCGGGACATGGTTTTTGACAAGATATTTCCGCCCGATAATTCACCGCAAGGGTAAGGACGGCGCAAAATCGGTTTTCTCGATTCTGAAGACGCTCCGAAGCGGGAGCAGCGTGGCGCTTTTCGCGGAGGGCAACCGCTCCTTTGACGGTGTGACCGGGCCGATTGCCGAGGCGACAGGGAAAATGGCGAAGGCCGCCGGGGTACCGGTGGTGACATTCCGCTTTGAGGGCGGATTCCTCACACAGCCGCGTTTTTCAACCGATGTTCGAAAGGGTCGCATGTACGGTCGTCTGGTGCATGTCTACTCGAGGGAAGAGCTGGCGGCGATGTCGGAAGAGGATGTCAACAAGGCGATTGCGGCGGACCTTCATGAGGACGCCTATGAGGCGCAGAAGCGCGAGAGAATCACATATAAGGGAAAGAAAAAGAAACTCGCTTACGGGCTGGAGAGCACTCTGTGCCGGTGCATCCGATGCGGCGAATTCGGGACACTTCGAAGCGACCGGGACACCATCCGGTGTGACCGGTGCGGCATGACCGCTGTGTACGATGTTTTCGGTGAGCTGACCGTTACTGACGGTTCGCCCGAAATGAGCGGGCAGTTCGGTACGATAGGCTCCGGCACCGACCCGGCCGGCCAAAACGCCGAAATGCCGGGAAACGGTTCGCCCGCCGGGGCGGCGCCGCTTGTCACAAATCTGCGCGACTGGGTGGCGGAGCAGCGGAAGGCGCTTGCCGCGCGAATCCGGGAGGCGGCGCAGGATGAGGTGTTGTTTTCCGACTCCGTGACGGTTCGCGAGATTGATGAAAATCACAAATTTGCCGGCGAGAGGGAAGCAACCCTGCTTGCTTATCGCGACCGCGTGTGCATCGCAGGGGGGGAGCACACGGAGAAACTCCGTGATTTGGCGGTGTACTCCAGGAATTTTATCACGGCATATTGCGAAGCGCGGGGTCCGGAGGGCGGCGCGCGGTGGAAGCAGTATGATATCCGCGGAGATGAGCGGTTTAACGCTTTGAAATATTATGACTTAATGCGAGAAAGTGAGGCCCCCGCGAATGACACTCATTGACTATGCAACCCGCGAAACATGGAACTCCATCATTATTATCGGCGTCATCGCCGTGATGATACTCGGCGCGACACGCCTTCGCAGGACGAAGTTCTTCCGCAAGAGTTTGCTGCCGACGGCCGTGCTCGGCGGATTCTTGCTGTTGATTGTGAAGCTGATCGGCGTGAAGGCCGGTGTGTTCCATCCGGAAAATACTTCGTATATCAGGTTCAATGAGTTTTTGCAGGTGCTGACATACCACGGAATTGCGATTGGATTTATCGCAATGTCGCTGCGCATGCCGGCGGAGAGCGGAAAATACAAGACCGACCGTCTGACGGGGCCGAAGAGCGGCGCGATTATCGTGAGCTCCTACATGATTCAGGGTCTGGTCGGACTGTTGATTTCCCTCGGGCTTTCGTATACATTCATGCCGGATTTCTTCAAGGCAAGCGGTTTTTTGCTGCCGATGGGCTACGGCCAGGGACCGGGACAGGCCAACAACTTCGGAAGCACCTTTGAGAAGATGGGATTTACCGGAGGACATTCCTTCGGATTGGCGATTGCGGCGGCCGGCTATCTCTCCGCCTGCATCGTCGGCGTGCTGTACTTGAATTATCTGGCGCGCAAAGGGAAAATCAAGCGCGGAGAGTACGAGCCGGTGGCGGGTTCCGTGACGGTGGATGACCCGGCGGGTGCGTCGGAGCATTCGATGTCGGAATCCCTCGACCGATTGTCGCTGCAGGCGGCGATTGTCATCGGCGTGTATCTGTTGACCTATCTCGTTACTCTCGGGTTGACAACCGCATTTTCCGAGATTTCGGAAGGCCTGGCCAACACGGTCAACAGCCTTCTGTGGGGCTTCAACTTCATGGTAGGCTCCGCTCTGGCCATCGCGGTGCGGGTGATTCTTAAGAAGCGGCAGCAGGGGAAAGAACAGCCGCACAAGGTGCAGGACAATTACCTCTTAAGCCGCATCTCGGGACTTGCATTCGACGCGATGATTGTCGCCGGTATCGGCTCCATCGAGCCGGAGGAACTGTCGGGGCTGTGGGTGCCGTTCGTGCTCATGGCGGTTTCGGGCGCAGTTGTAACGCTTTTCCATCTGCGCTTTGTGTGCCGGCGCGTATACGAGGGATACTATTACGAGGGTATGCTCTCAATGTACGGAATGATGACCGGAACCATCAGCTCGGGAGTTCTGCTGCTCCGCGAGATGGATCCGCAGTTGAAGACGCCGGCGGCCAACAATTTGATTACCGGCAGCAGCTTTGCCATCTTGCTCGGCGTCGTTTTGCTGGTGTTTGTAGGCATGGCGCCGAAGTCTGATTTCCTGACGTTTTTGACATTCGGGCTGGTTCTCGTCTACTACCTGATTCTGGTATTTTTCATCACGAAAAAGCCGCGGAAACGCGAGCGGGAGGAAGCCTGATCGATTGTGATAAATCCGGGGCAGAGAACCGGCGGAAGTTTTGATAACGCCGGGGCGGAGAACCCGGAAAATCGTGATAAACCCGGGGCGGAGAACCCGGAGACGGAAAGACGGGCGGTGAAAATGCGCCGCCGGAAGGAAAATGCAGTGCTGTAAAAGGCATTGCCGGAGGTACCGTGAGCGCTAAGAAGGATAAACAGGGACTGAAAATCATTATCGTAGGCGCGGGAAATGTCGGTTCAACGCTTGTGGAACAGCTTGCGCACGAGGGGCATGACATCACCATTATCGACATCGTCGCCCGGAAAATACAGGCAATTACGGACAACTACGATGTCATGGGTCTTGTCGGAAACGGTGCGTCCTACAGCGTGCTGATGGAGGCCGGCATCGAGCAGGCCGACCTGATGATTGCCGTGACCGAGGCGGACGAATTGAATCTTCTGTGCTGCACCGTTGCAAAGCGCGTCGGCCGGTGCGCCGCCATTGCGCGTGTGCGCATGCCGGACTACAGCAAGGAAGTGCAGTATCTGCAGGAGCAGCTCGGTTTGGCGCTGGTCATCAATCCCGAGATGGAGACCGCGAAGGAGGCGGCGCGCATTCTTGCGATGCCGACGGCCCTCGAGGTTATGTCGTTTGCCCACGGGCAGGCGGAGATGATTAAGCTTGCGATTCCCGAGGGAAACGGCCTTGCCGGGATGACCATTGCGGAGATGGCGAAGAAACTTCCCGTGAGTGCGCTTGTGTGCGCGGTCGAGCGCAAGGGCGAGGTGTTCATCCCGTCCGGTTCATTCTGCTTGGAAAGCGGCGACACGCTTTCGTTCGTGGCGCCCCGGCGGAATATCCGTGTGTTTATGGACACTTTCGGATTCAAATCAAGGCGCGTTCGCGACACTTTGATTGTGGGCGGCAGCAAGGCGTCGTACTATCTGGCGCAGGAGCTTTTGCATGCGGGCATCGCGGTGAAGATTATCGAGCAGAACCGCAACCGCTGTGAGGAGCTGAGCGTTCTTCTTCCGAAGGCCGTGATTATCAACGGCGACGGAACCGACGAGGCGCTCCTCAAGGAGGAGGGTATCGAGCGGGCGGATTCCTTTGTGCCGCTCACCGGTATCGATGAAGTCAATATTATTCTCACGCTGTATGCAAAGAAAATTTCCGGAGCGAAGGTCATTACCAAGATCAACCGGATGAATTTTAAGAGCGTTGTGAGCAGCCTGGAGTTAGGAAGCGTAATATATCCGCGGTACATTACGGCGGAGGCGATTGTCGCCTATGTCCGCGCGAGAAGCGAGTCGCGAAACAACAGCATCGAGACGCTGTATCACCTCTTTGACCAGCGCGTTGAGGCGATTGAGTTCGTGGTTGACGAAGCGTCGGAGGCTACGGGGAAGACGCTCCTCGAGATGCGCCCGCGCATGAAGAAAGAGTTGCTGATTGCATTTATCAACCGAAACGGACACATCATCATCCCCGGCGGTTCGGACAGCATTGAAGTGGGCGACACGGTGATGATTGTAACCAAGCATACGGGGTTACAGAAACTGACGGACATCCTGAATTAGCGGGGGAACGAGAGACGCATGAACAATGCAATGATCGGCTTTATCGTGGGATCGGTTTTGAAGATCGAGGGAATTCTGCTTCTCGGTCCCTGCGCCGCCGCGCTCTGGTACAGGGAAAATGCGGGCTGGTACTATCTCTGTGTGGCCGTATTTTGCATGATTGTCGGCTGGCTGATGACATGCCGCACCCCCGAAGACCATGTGTTTTACCTGAAGGAAGGCTGTGTAGCCACGGCTCTTTCGTGGCTGGTTCTTTCGTTCTTCGGCGGACTGCCGATGTACATCAGCCACCAGATTCCTTCGTTTATCGATGCAATGTTTGAGGCCGCGTCGGGATTCACGACGACCGGCGCGACGATTCTCTCCGATGTGGAGGGCATCGCCCGCGCGACGCAGCTGTGGCGAAGCATGACGCACTGGATCGGCGGCATGGGAATCCTCGTGTTCCTTCTGGCCATCATCCCCTTAAGCGGCGGTTCAAATATGAATATCATGCGCGCGGAGAGCCCGGGGCCTTCCGTCGGGAAACTGGTTCCCAAGGTTCGTCATACGGCGCGCATTTTGTACCTGATTTACATCGGCCTGACGGCGCTTGAGCTCATTTTCCTGCTATGCGGCGGCATGTCTTTGTTTGAGGCGGTAAATCATTCGATGGCGACCGCGGGCACCGGCGGCTTCGGCGTGCGGAACGACAGCTTTGCGTCCTACTCACCGTACCTTCAGTGGGTTGCGACCGTCTTTATGATTTTGTTCGGCATTAATTTCAACATGTACTACTTCCTTGTGTTCCGCCAGTTCCGCAAGGCGTTTGGCATGGAGGAAGTGCGCAATTACCTTTTGGTGGTGCTCGCTGGAATCGTCTTCGTGTTCTGCTGCATCTACCCGCAGTACGGCGTGGCGGACGGCGCGAGACACGCGGCGTTCCAGGTGAGCTCCATCATATCCACGACGGGCTTCTCCACGGCGAACTTCGACGCCTGGCCCCAGGCGGCGCGCGCGATGCTGGTGCTTCTCATGTTCATCGGCGCCTGTGCGGGCAGTACCGCGGGCGGACTTAAGATTTCCCGCGTGGTCATCGCCGTAAAGACGATGAAGAAGGAACTGACCGCATATCTGCATCCGAAGAGCATCAAGAAGATTCAATACGAGGGCAAGCCGGTGGAGCATGAGGTGGTGCGCTCCATCAACGTGTATTTCATCACTTTCCTGATTCTGTTCGCAGGCTCCGTGCTGCTGATTTCCTTTAACGGCTACGGCCTGGAGACGAATCTGACGGCGGTAGCGGCAACCATCAACAATGTGGGACCGGGTCTTGACATGGTCGGACCGACGACAAATTTCGGGCATTTTTCGGTCTTCAGCAAATGTATCCTCATCTTCGACATGATTGCGGGCCGCCTGGAGCTGTTCCCTCTGCTGATGCTGTTCCATCCCACTATCTGGAAGGAAGCGGCGTCAAGCACACGCCTCGGAAGGCGCCTGACGAAGCAAAATCTGCAGTAAGCCCGCGGGCGTGCCGTGACGGGCTGCGAAAACAGAATCCGGCAAACTAAGAGAAAGGAGATTCCCATGAAGAAGGCGAAGCGACAGGTCTTTCACATCATTTCCATCGGCGACCGCCGGGACACATTGAGTCGGTCGTTTGACATCTTCATTGTAGCGGTCATCCTGCTCAATCTCTTTGTCACATTTGCAGACACCTTTGATGAGTTGGCGAGGTTCCGCGGAATCTTTGATGTCGTCGAGCTTATCACAATCATTATTTTTACCATTGAGTACCTGCTGCGGCTGTGGACCGCGGAATTTCTGTATCCGGACAAGTCATACTGGAGCGCGAAACTCGCCTTCGTGATTTCCTTCTACGGAATCATCGACCTTTTGACCTTCTTTCCTTACTACCTCCCGATTGTGGTTCCGGGCGGTATCGTGGCGTTCCGAATTTTGCGGGTGTTCCGCATCTTCCGGCTCTTCAAAATCAATGCGCAGTACGATGCGTTCAATGTCATTACGGACATTTTGTATGAGAAGAAGAACCAGTTGTTTTCCTCCATCTGTCTTCTGCTGATGCTGATGGTGGCATCGTCCCTGGCGATGTACAGCTTGGAGCACGGGCACGGTTCGGGCTTTGACAATGCATTTTCCGGCATCTGGTGGTCGACCTCCGCGATTCTCACTGTGGGCTACGGCGACATGTCTCCGGTCACCACGGCGGGGCGGATTCTGGCCATTATCATAGCCTGCTTGGGCGTCGGTCTGGTCGCGGTGCCTACGGGTATCATTTCCGCGGGCTTTGTCGAAAAATATACCCGCATCAAGACGGCATCCACCATCGGTGAGGAGCGGGATGTGCGATTTATCACCTCCATCGTTTCCCACGGGCATTCGTGGTGCGGAAAGAAGCTTTGCAATATTGTGCTGCCGCCGCAGCTTTTGCTGGTGGTCATCCTCCGGAATGAGGAGCAGATTGTGCCGGACGGCGACACCGAGATTCATGAGGGGGATGTGCTTGTCCTTGCGGGGCAGCATTTTGCGGAGCGAAGCGACATGAACCTGCGGGAGGTCTTCATCGGTGAGGAACATCCGTGGGTCGGCGAGGCGATTCGCAATTTGGATATCAGCCGTCAGGAATTGATTGTCTCCATCGAGCGGAAGGGGAAAATGCTGATTCCTTCGGGCGGAAGCGAGATTCGAAAGGGCGATGTGGTTCTTCTCTACCGGAAGGGTGCGCACACAGGGAAGAGCCGGCAGGAAGCGCCGCTTCGGAGGAAGGCGAAGAAGTAATCCGCAGACCGCGAAGAGGGTCGGTGAAGCGCGGTGCGGATGCGGTAAAACGTGTTGAGGACGCGGTGAATCGCGAAAAGAAGGAAAACAGGGGGAGCGGAGTATGGCCGTTCACAAGATTCGGAGAAGACTGTCTTCGTTTCAGATCATTATTTTGGGATTTGCCGGAGTGATTCTCATCGGCGCGCTTTTGCTTACACTGCCGATTGCCTCGGCGGCGCGGGAGTGGACATCCTTCGGGGATACGCTTTTCACGGCGACCTCAGCGGTATGCGTGACGGGGCTTGTCGTGCAGGACACTGCCACATACTGGTCGACATTCGGTCAGACATTGATTATCGTTTTGATTCAAATCGGCGGCATCGGCGTCATCGCCATCGCGCTGTTCATCGCCGCACTTTCCGGCAAGAAACTGTCCCTCGTTCAGCGGAGCACGCTTCAGGACAGCATATCCGCGCCGCAGCTCGGCGGGGTTGTGCATCTGGTGAGCTTCGCAATCAAGGCAATCTTTTTGTTTGAGTTTCTCGGAGCTCTCGCGATGCTTCCGTTCTTCTGCTCGGAGTTCGGCTGGGCCGGCGTTCCGATGTCGTTCTTCCATTCGATTTCCGCCTTTTGCAATGCGGGCTTCGACCTCATGGGAAGCCGGACCGGGAAGTATTCGTCCCTGACCGGATATGCGGGAAATCCCGCTTTGGTGATTCCGATTTGCCTTCTTATAGTTATCGGCGGTATCGGATTCCTTACCTGGAGCGACATCCGCACCCACAAACACCATTTTAAGCGGTACCGCATGCAGAGCAAGGTTGCGATTGTGACCTCCCTCGTTTTGATTGTACTGCCGTTTGTGTGGCTGTTCTTCGGTGAGTATGCCGGGGAGCCGATGAGGAATCGGCTGTGCCTTTCACTGTTTCAGGCAGTGACACCGCGTACGGCGGGATTTAATACCTCGGATCTCGCAGCCCTTTCCGGCGTAGGGCGCCTGATGATTGTCTTTTTGATGCTTGTCGGCGGTTCCCCCGGTTCTACGGCCGGCGGTATGAAAACCACGACGCTGGCGGTTTTGTTTGCCAATGCGACGACAGTGTTTCGGCGTCGCAAACATGCGGAGATGTTCGGTCGGCGCATCGAGGACGGAACCGTGAAAAGCGCGTCCACGATTCTCGTGTTGTACCTGACACTTGCGCTGACAGGGGCATGCGTAATCAGTGTTGTCGACGGTGTTTCTCTTGAACGCTGTATCTTCGAGACGGCTTCTGCGGTTGCTACGGTAGGCCTTTCGCTGGGGCTTACTCCGACGCTCGGAGCATTGTCCCGGGCCATTATCATAGTGCTGATGTTCTTAGGGCGTGTCGGCGGTCTGACGCTCATTTACGCCGCAGTTTCCGGCCGAGCCATGGAGGTTTCCAAGAGCCCGGAGGAGAAGATAACGGTAGGCTGAAACAGAGAACTGTGTGGCGGGCTGAAACAGGGACAGCTCGGGAAAAATTAAGGAAACCAGGCGCTGAAAGCGGCGCAGGAGGAAAATGAATGAAGTCTATTCTTTTAATCGGAGTGAACAATTTCGGCTTTATGATGGCGCGGAAGCTCAATGAGCTCGGCCATCAGATTATGGCGGTGGACAAGAACGAACCCCGTGTGAACAGCATTTTACCGTTTGTTACGGACGCACAGATCGGCGACAGCACCAACGAGGCGTTCTTAAGCTCCCTCGGCGTCAACAATTACGATCTGTGTATCGTTGCCATCGGCGGTGACTTTCAGAGCTCTCTGGAGACGACATCGCTTCTCAAGGAGCTCGGCGCCAAATATGTAGTGTCCCGGGCGGATCGTGAGGTTCAGGCAAAGTTCCTCCTTCGAAACGGAGCAGATGATGTCATCAATCCCGAGAAGCAGGTTGCGGAGTGGGCAGCAATCCGCTACGCTTCCGATCACATCCGCGACTACATCCGCATTGATCAGAGTCACGCCATCTACGAGGTGACGGTTCCGGACGGCTGGGTCGGCCGCACCGTCGGCAACATCGACATCCGCAAGAAATACGGTATCAGTATTCTGGGCATCAAGAGAGACGGTGCGATGACCATGGTCATCACGCCCGACACGGAGCTCGCGGAGGACATGACGCTACTGGTGCTCGGGGATCAGAAGGCGATACAGAAGTGCTTCCGGATTTGACGGCGGATTCGTCCGGCACATTTGAATATGAATGCAAAGCGGCAGGAGTAACAGATGCTCCTGCCGCTTTTTTGATAATGAACCATGATTGTAGGCAATGGATGCTGAGGCGAAGAGAACGAACCAGCTCGTATGAATAACAGATTTTAGTACAGATTGACAGACTGAATATTAAATAGTACAATAGCAATATTACAAATGATGTTTTGTAAGGAGGTAAGCATGGGGACAAAGGAAGATATCATCATAATTTCCGAGGAAGACGCGGCGGAAATTCGTCGGCCGCACCGATTGCTGGTGCGTTTGGCAATAGCGGCAGGGACTTTGCTGGTCGTAAGCGTTATACTTCTGACCCTGTACTGCACTTTTGCAAACAAGGAAATCAACAAGGGCTTTTTTGCCGTCTTTGATTGGACGGATGATGATTATGAATTGGATGCGTTGGACAGTGATTTTGTGTCGCTTGCGTTTCAGCTTCAGGCGAATCATGATATGAGACATGTTGATGCGAGGGCGGAGGAATACCTGCGCAAGTTCTACGGCCTCGACAGCGAAGATTTGTTTCCTGATGCGATTCCCACTATCAGCCACCGATATGTAACCGACGGCAGGTACTCGGCGATAGAGCCTGTTGCTGCGAATATAATACTCAATCGGTATGCCGGGGATTCCCATACAGTGGCTGAGGCTTATTCGTCCTACTGGGTCAGCAATGGCGAAGAGGAGAGATTTCTCTTCTATCGCGAAACAGGGAAAAACTATAACGATCCGAAAGAATACTGGATGTTTTTGCCTTTGAGCGACAGCGTTGCGGAGGAACTGGAAGAACTGAATAAGGAATACAAAGAAAAATAATAAAGAACATGACATGTAAATAAATTAATAGCGAGATACGCAAAACGAATTGACACTCCCCCTGAAAATCCGCTAAAATGTATTATGTATCTTGTGGCGGAGGCTTTCATCTTTGGAGGAGGGAAACCAATGAAATACTACGAGAGTACAAAGTACAGCTATTTGGATAACTGGTGCTACAAGGCTAACGGTACGAAGACGGTTATTACCTGCGAACATGCAGAGGGTGACGGCGGACCGGCCACATACCAGAAGTATACATATCAGGTTCATTAGACTATTGTAACAAAATAAGGAGACCGATTATGAGACTCCGCTACAAGCATGCTGAAGTTTTGATGATAATGGGGCTGGTCATCAGTGTTGTTGTATCCTACTATGCCGCATCTGTATTTGATAAAGCATGGGCAATCCACAGTGCGGAAAAACCGTATCGGGCGGATTATCTGTATGAGTTACTTCATGCGGATGTTCAGGTGATTTCGGAAGAGGAGCAGCGATGGACGGGAAAGCTTGAAGAGATTCGGATTGCCGATTTCGCCGGTACGGTAGATCGGTTTGAGTCAGATGTGACTATAAGTTTTAACATGTCTGTCGGGCATGCGACCGGCGGAAAAGGTGTGACATTTTTCTTTCGGAAGCCCAGGGATATGAAATGTGCTGCAGCTTATGATACGGTAAACGGCAGCGCGCCGGTTGTTTATATCGGGAAGACAATGGAGCAGTTTGTCACCGAGAAGAACGGGAAGAAATTTCTTTGGTTGAACGAAATCGAGGCACAAGTCGGGGGAGTGCTTCAAAGCACGAACATTGCCGATTATGACGAGCGGATACTGCTTGACTATTTTACCTGTAACGAGGATACAAGGAAGATTTTAGATAAATCGCTGAACCATGAGATTGTCTGGGGAGGTGCGCCGAGAATCGAAGTAAAACATACCGCTCCGCTTTCGATGGAGAACAGAGAGACAATTGCGGCAGCTCTGGAGACGCTGAAGATTCGTCTTGTAGAGAAGGAGCTCTACGATCTCGATGAGGACGTCAATGAAGCACGAGTGGTTATTGAGATTGTGTTTGTCGTTTTAATGTACGCATTCGTTATCGTTAACCAGTTTTCCATCTGTCGGTTGTGGTTCACTGAGAGGGAGGGTGAATTCGTAGTTCGGAAGAGGTGCGGAAGCCGGTCGGGAGAACTGGTAGGCGTTTTGCTTAGGGACTTTTTACGGTTGTTTGTTTGGGCAGCCGCCATCGGAATGCCGGTGATGCTTCTTTTGGGATGGGCTATGAAAGACGGCGCAATCGGCTTTTCCCGAATTGCTTTTGCGGTGATAACTGTTCTGGGGACTGCGGCAATTATGTTTGTTCTGCTTACAGGACGCTTCTTTCGCTGGTTTCGCCGGATTAATCTCGGGAAAATATAGTGTGGGAGGTAATTCATGTCTGCTAAGTTTGTGAGAAGATATGCAGTGAATTATTTCGTGACAAATATCCGAAAAATGCTTGCAGTTTTACTGTTGCTTCTTCTGGTAGAGGGTGTATGCGGGACAGCAGCCTACCTGTACGGCATGATTGCACTCGGGAAAAATGAGATTGCCGATGCATTTTCGGCAAAAGAAGAGAATCTGGCCGTCTTGACCGTCGGTGAGGCCGATCCGATGAGAATTATAGATGCCATACAGGAAAACAAGCATGTCAGAGCATGGGGACAAAGCACAAGCGTCGCAGTAAAGAAGGGAGATGACAAGTTTTACTCCGCACTGGGCCCGGAATCGTATTATTCAAAAACAACAATTGTGATGACCCTTGCCTCCGTCGGCATGCTGGATATTGTTGATTCCCCGCTTAACAGGGAATCTGTGGAAGAGGTATTGAGTCGTAACAGAGCAGCAGTGTTTGTCCCTGAAAATTATAAAACGAGGGGAATAAATACAGGGGACTTGTTTACGATACGAACTGCTGCGTCACGGACTATGGACGCGGAGGTAGCGGGCTTTTTGCCTGATGGGTTTGCTTGGGTGAATACTCAGGACTATATTTCGGGAATCCCCGATGAGGCAGTTCGCTCAAATATCGGCATCCTTACCATTGTAAATGACGATATGATTGACTATTACTCGGTCCTCCTCGTAAAGAAGGACTCGGAGGAAGAGTGGGAGAATATAAGTAAAGGTACGGTGTCCGCGTTTGCAATCGACGGATGCGTGTTAAAAAGCTTTCCTGAAATGTTTACAGGGCGTATGGCGGATACGGCAGGATTCAGGGAATATCTTCGAAGGATGTTGATATTGCTTGTATGTGTCAGCGTATTGACGATTATTTCCGTATTGACGGTTGCTACGATTCAGTCGCGAAAGGTTTTCGGTGTGTGGTATGCAAACGGAGCGTCGCAGCGGGATGTGGTGTCGGTATTGCTTATTAATTCTCTGCTGTTGTATGTGCTGGCGTCAGCCCTGATGGTCGGAATAGGATCGACTCTTTTGCCTCGAATTATCGAAACAGAGAACTGGCTGAAGACGAAGACGGTATTCTTTCACTATGCGGTGCCGATGACACTTGCTTTAGTGTTCGGAATTGTTGCTTTGGGAACTGTTTTTCCGATTATCATGGTGCGCAGAGAACCGCCAGCGGAACTGGTGAAAGGATTTATTGATTAAGCGAACTGCGGCAATAAATACGACGACCGACTTTCGCAAAGAAAGCGGAGTGGGACAACATAGGAGAGTTAAAATGGCTGACAAGGATGTGTTGATTCAGCTTAACGGTATTCGTAAGGTCTATGGTGATGAAGCGAAAACCGAGGCGTTAAAGGGAATTAATCTGGAGATTGCAGAGGGGGACTATATCGCGCTTCGCGGGCGCTCCGGTTCCGGTAAGAGCACGCTGCTCAATATCATCGGGGGAATGGATAAGCCGACGGAGGGTGAATACATTTTCCGCGATATTCGTGTAGATCGGTTATCGGGAAAGGGATTGGATGAATTCCGTCGGGCAAATATCAGTTTTGTTTTTCAGCAGTTTGCGCTGATGATGCAGTATACCGTAGAGGAAAATGTAGAGCTTCCGCTTTTGTTTAAAAAGCTTTCCAAGAAAGAGCGACAGGCGATAATAAATGAGAAGCTTAAGAAGATGGGCATTTTGCGCCTGAAATATAAGCAGGTTACAAAGTTGTCCGGAGGTGAGCAACAGCGTTGCGCCATTGCAAGGGCCTTAGCGGCAGACAGCCCTTTGATTCTCGCGGATGAACCGACCGGTGCATTGGATGTGACAACCGGTGAGGAAATAATGACGGTATTGGACAACCTTCATAAAGAGGGCAAGACAATACTCCTTGTAACGCATGACGCGAAAGTCGCGGCACACGCAGAACGACAGTTATTCCTTAAGGATGGCCGATTGGTAAGTGAAGAAGAATCCGAATTGATGCAGAACTGAGAGAAATTTGAATTGATTCGGAATTGAAATACGGGACAATCTCAAAGAGAATGTCCCGTTTATTTCTGTCGGGAGAAAATATAGTTTTCCGCTTTTCTGTCGGAGAAATCCCGGGTGTTATTTCTGCATTTCCCTCTCAATCGCGGTAATGCGCTGTGAGAGCGAGGGGTGGTTGTAATCCAGAAGAATCAGTGCAGAGGAAGGGGCAACATCGCCGAAATCGGTCTTTACAAGCTTCTTCAGGCCGGAGATGAGTTCCGCACCGTATCCTTCCCGCGTTGCAAACCGGTCGGCGCGGTATTCGTGGCGGCGCGAGAGGGCATTTGCCGCGATGCCGTACAGAGGCGCCACAAGCGCAAATTCGACGGACAGAATGAGCAAAACGGCAAAGCCGTAATTGACGCCGGTGAAACCGAATGCCGGAAACAGGGAACCGGTGCGGATGGTAAGCCATGCAAGCACAGAGAGAATTACCATCTGAAGGACGGAAGTCACCTGTGTTTTGAACGTGTCCCTGTGAACGCCGTGGCCGAGTTCATGCGCGAAGACCGCACAGATTTCGTTGGGCGTAAGCTTCTCAAGGAGTGTGTCGTAGAGAACGATGGATTTGGATTTGCCGAAGCCTGCGAAGTAGGCGTTGGCTTTCGTGGAGCGGCGGGAGGCGTCCATCACCTCGATGGCGCGCACATGATAGCCGTGCTTGGTGAGAAGCGCCGTGAGCTTGTCCCGAAGCTCGCCCTCCGGAAGGGGAGTAAATTTGTTGAACGCACGGCTTAAGAGCGGATAGAGGAAGGTGATTCCGAGAATCAAAACAGTCAAAACGCCCGCAAATGCCGCAATCATCCAATCGCCGAGCCAACGGTACAGAAGCGCAAGAATCCAGGTGACCAGAGTGAGAATTCCGAGGGTGATGAGATACTCCTTCAGCTGGTCGGCGAAAAATGTGCCGTGCTTCGTGCGGTTGAAGCCATAGCGCTCCTCAATCTTCATCGTGTCCGCATAAGTGAACGGTAGCGTCACGATTTCCGTGAGCGTCGAGAGCAGAAGCACGGCGAACAGCTGCCAAAACACGGTGTCCGGGAAGAGTCCGGCAAATGCGGCATACGCGTCGGTCGCAATCAGGGCGATATCGACGACAAGGGCGGCAAGCGAGCTGGCGATGGCAATACGACATTTTTCGGTGCGGTATGCGCACCATTTTTTGTATGTCGGCGCGTCGTAGATGTCCGCGACATTTTCCGGAATTTCGTTGTGCGTCGAGCGGAGCTTAAGCAGATTCAGCACAAAGCGGTACAAAAAAACAACAATGAAAAGAATGATAATCCACAGTTTGTAATTCATAACGGTTCCTCTTTATACGCATAGTTTTATAAAATGAATCGGAGGGCGGCTCTGCGCAGCCTCAGGATCAATGAACGATGATGTCGGCAAAGGTTGCGCGGGCTGCCTTCGCAAGCGCCTCCGGTGCGAGAAACACGGAGGTTCCGATGCGGCCGGCGCTCACATAGATGGAGTCGAAGGCCTGCGCGGATGCGTCGATGACGGTCGGAAGCGCTTTCTTCATGCCGATGGGGCTGCAGCCGCCGCGGACATAGCCGGTGACGGCGGTGAGCTCGCGAAGCGGAAGCATCTCGACCGATTTTTCGCCGCAGGCGCGAGCCGCTGCCTTGAGATCGACTTCGGCGGCAGCGGGGATGACACAGACATGGCAGGCGCCGGAGCGTCCGCGCAGCACAAGTGTCTTGTAGGTGAGTTCAACGGGGCGTCCGGAGAGCTCCGCGGAATGCACGCCGTCGATAAATTCGTCGCAATCGTAGTTGACCAGTTCGTAGGCAATTTTGTTTCGCTCGAGGATTCGGGCGACATTGGTTTTTTCCTCTTTACCCATGGATGATTCCCTGCTTTCTCCCGCGGAAAATGCGGATGTTGCGGAAAAGGCCGACAGCCCGATGGCTGTCGGCCGCAAGTTTTACATTGAAGTATAGTTATCGAAATATCCCTGAATCAGGATAATCGGAGTGCCCTTGTCACCCGAGCCGGATGTGAGGTCGCAGAGCGAGCCGATGAGGTCGGTGAGCTGGCGGGGCGTTGTTCCCTGGGAGGCCATGTTTCCGACGAGGCTGCCTTCCTTGGCCTTGATGCTCTCGGAGATGGCGTTGCGAAGTTCCGCACCGGAGAGATTCGCAAAATCATTGTCCGCGAGGTATTTCAGCTTTAACTCGTTCGGGGTTCCGATCAGGCCGCTTGTGAATGCCGGGCTGACAACCGGATCGGCAAGCTCCCAAATCTTTCCCTGGGGATCCTTGAATGCTCCGTCGCCGTACACCATGACTTCCACATGACGGCCGGTCTTGTCAAGAATCGAAGCCTGAATCGCCTCAACGAGCTCCTGTGCGCTCTCCGAGCGGGGGAAGAGCTTGACCTTGTCCTCGGTCGACTTGTTCGAGCCGAGCAAGCCGTAGCGGGCATTGTAGCCGCTTCCGTTAACCGGAGCGGTCATCAGGTCGGCGAGACTGCAGACCGCCTTGGCGCCGCCTGCGAGGAGAATACGCTTGGTGCGCTCTCTGGTGTGAATGTCGCAGTTGATGATGCAGTCGGTATAGTTGAGAATGGTCTTCGGCTGGTTGGCGAAAACGACCTCAACCTCGGCGCCGCACTCGCGAATCAAATCGGAGTAGTACTCGACATAGTCGACGCCGGTGAACTCGTGCTTGCGATAACCGAACAGCTCGCGATATCGGGAGAGGTTCAACACATCGGAATAGGGGTTGATGCCGCTTTCGTCGATTTGATCGAGCGTCACCAGCGCATTGCCCACCTCGTCGCTCGGATAGCTGAGCATGAGAACAACCTTCTTACAGCCCTTGGCAATACCGCGAAGCACGATGGCAAAGCGGTTGCGGGAGAGGATCGGGAAAATGACGCCGACGGTTCCGCCGCCGAGCTTGGCCTTGACATCAGCGGCAATGTCATCGATGCTTGCGTAGTTGCCCTGCGCTCTCGCAACGATGGACTCCGTGAGTGCAATGACATCGCGGTCGCGAAGTGCAAAACCCTCGCTTTCAGCCGCACCGAGCACGCTCTCCACGGCGATGTCGACGAGGTTGTCACCCTCGCGGATAATTCCGCAGCGAATGCCTCTGGATACAGTTCCGACTCTTCGTTCCATAGTGTGTTGACTCCTTTGGTTTCTCTTGTTTGCGGTCTGCGTGCGACTGCGCGCATATGCGCTCGCTTACCACACGAAAACCACGGAAAAGTATACCATATCGCCACGGAAAATACAAGGGATTCCGCGGTGATATCGGGGCGCAAACGGTGCGGTTTTACCGTATTTTCCGAGGCTCTTCACGGACTCAACCGACGGTTGATTTTTCGCGCCGGCGGGGAAAACGGGGTTCCGGGTAGGACTGTGCTTGATTTTTCGTCGAAAACAGGCCGGTCATGGGAAATTCTATGAAAAGTAGAAAAATAGTTTGACAAACTATACGAACAGGGTGTTCACTAAACGCACAGCGTACGGTATCATGATTGCAGAAAGAAGAGAGAGCAGCTTGTGTGGCTGCAGAGGGAGGCAATTATGACACAGAGCGTTATGATCAGAAAGACAGAATTAAAGCAGGTGGAAATCGGAGGACATGCATGGAGCACAATCTGGCGGAAAATATCCGCAATGCCCGGAAATCTCTGGGACTCACTCAGGAACAGCTGGCCGAAAAGCTCGGCATCACGCTGGGCACAATCTCAAAGTGGGAACGAGGGGCGTCAGAGCCGGAAATATCATATCTCAAAGAACTCGCCGATGTATTTAGAATCTCGGTGGATGCGCTGATCGGATTTTCGATGCGGGGATACGACGCGGAAACGGAGGCGGAGCGAATCTCGAACCTGGAGAAGTTTCAGACAATCCTGGAGGTTTGCGAGGAGTACGACCGGGCGCTGCGGCGCTTTCCGAATCATTTTTCGATTGTGCTCGGCGCGGCAAAAAGCTTCCAGCGGGCCGGCGTCGTGTACAAGCAAAAGGAACGGCTGACGACGGCCATCGAGATGTATCGCCACGCCATCGAGCTCATGCCGCAAAATAAAGACCCCGAGATCAACGAGGTGTTGCTCCGCAACGAGATTGCGCTGTGTTACTCCCACCTGAAGGAATACGGGCGCGCCGTGGAGGAGTACAAGAAGAACAATGTCTGCGGTATCAACGACGCCGGTATCGGGAAAATTCTGATTGAGGACCAGCGGCGCGACCGGGAGGGAATCGGCTATGTCATAAAAGCGTTCCTGAACGGCATGTCCGACACGGTAACGGCGATTTCCGCCCACATGATTTACTACTTTCACATGAAGGAGTACGAGAAAATCATTCGTCTGGCGCAGTGGGGAATCGGGTATCTTATAAGTGTCAAGGAGGACCCGGACAAACGCGCCTACATCGACAAGATTATCAGTCTGGAACGCCTGACTCTGGCCTGCGCCTGCGACCTCGCGGGGCGGAAGGAGGAGGCGCGGGAAAATCTGGCGGAAGCGGTGCGCATCGCCCGCAGATTTGACGAAGATCCGGTTTACACGCTGGAAAATATGGCCTTCATCGAACACATCAAGGATTCCTCCGTGTACGACGACTGCGGCCCGACGGCGATTGACGGCCTGCATTGCACGGCCGAAAAGCTCCGGGAGGCGGCCACGGAAGAGTTCATGAGGGAATTTGAAGAGATGCTGAGCGCGCCTTTGTAACGGACGAACCAACGCAAATACGGTAAGATTAACCGAAGCCGGCAACAGATTTATCTGACAGGACCTAAAAAGCACCGCCCGCGGGTTTCCCCGCGGAGACGGTGCCTTTTTGATGCCCCGCTTTCGGAAAAGCAGGTTGTCATTTAACATTTTGTATAGCTGACTCTTCGCATGCGGTTGATTACCGCCAGCAGATCGCTTTCCCGCGGGCAGGCGAGGAACCGTTCACACCCCGGGAATGTGCCCGAGTAGACGATGTCAAGACCGTCCTTCGCGATTTCCTCATACAGCTGCCGCACCTCAGCCTTCAGGTCTACGGTGCGTCCGTTTTGGCGGGCCTCCATCTGACGAAGCATAAAGCCGATTGCGGTCCGCTGCTCCTGGCATGCGATGTCGTGCAACAGATTGGTGTCAATCTTCTCGTCACCGATTAAGATGAAGCCGACATCCGGGACCTCGAGCTTTTGCGGGCCGAACTGCTTCGGGTAAGGCGTGAAGCCCTCGGAGAGCAGGACGCGGTGCTGGTGCCACGATTCCGTGGGAACCGGCCCGGTCGTCGGCAGCGCCGGCTTTTCTTCGGCGGGGGCATTAGCCGCTGTTGCTTCGGAAGCTTGCGCCTGCGCCCTGCGGTTCGCCTTAATCGACGCCTGCGCTTCGTACAAGACCCTGGCCTGCGCCGTGACATTGTACATCCGGTACTCGTCCATGAGAAGAATGCTGTCCGCAATCCCCAGATATTCGCCGCTTCCGCCGATTACGAGAATCGTGGAGACGCCGCAGGTTTTGTAGAGCTCATTCACGCGCTCCGTGAACGGCGTAATCGGCTCTCTGCGAATCAGGTTCTTCATCAAACTGTCCCGAATCATAAAGTTTGTGGCGCTCTTGTCCTCGTCAATCAGTAAAAGCTTAGCGCCGCTGTCGATGGACTCTAAGATGTTGGCCGCCTGAGATGTGGAGCCGGAAGCGTGTTCCGTCGAAAAATCCCCTGTGCTTCCGCCGGGAAGCCATGCGATGAACGGGGAGATGTCCAGATTTTTCACGCACCGGCCGTCCTCCGCTGAGATTGTCATGGCCGTTTCGTCCGTGATGCACAGCTCGCGCCCATCGCCCAAAGCATGGTCGTAAATGCCTGCCGAGACGGTGTCCAGCACGGTTGATTTGCCGGAGTAGCCGCCGCCGGTGATGACCGTGACACCCTTTCGGATGCCGAGCCCTTCGAGGCCGCAGGCCGTGACCGTGTCCTCCTTCGGAGCTTCGAACGGGACAGCGCCCGCCAGAGGACCGTTCGTCTTCGAATCCCTCGGAAGTATGCTGCCGTTTGCCAAGAACGCGCAGTAATCGCTCGTCTTAAGCCACTCGCGCAGCTCCTTTTGCTTGCGGGCCAGAAGAATCACTTCCCTCGCACGCGCGCAATCGAATCCCCGTACAAACATGAGGGCTGCCTGCGGAATGTCTTCCACCAGCATGGACAGCACCTTTTTGATGCGTTTATGCGGCAGCTGTACCTGAAACCGCATGCTCACGCACATCTGCGGCTCGCCGACCTCCTCGGGACGGAAGTGTATGATTTTGTTCTGACCTGCATTGTAATAGTCTTTTCTCGGGCGCATCGCAAAATACGCCGAGTTTCTTGTGAGAATCTCTCCTCCGGGCTGCACATAGAAGTAATATCCTGTCAGCTCGAAGGGTTTGTTTCGGTTGTACAGTTCCGCATTCATCGATTCCAGTTGCCGGATCCACTGGCGGTAGCATTCGTCCGCTGCCGCAACGGGGTATTCGTCGATTCCTAAATTTTCCGTCGGAATCTGCATGAGAATCGTGGGACGGTCCAGTGAGTTTTTGTTGGTCATCTCGATGGTGAAGGAGATGTCCTCATACCAGAATGTGGGTTCGCTGACGAACTGCGGGATTCCGTAGGGATTGCCCGGAGTGCATGCCGGAATCATGGTGTCCGCTGCGTACATTTCGCGGTATGTTGTTGTGTTGTTGTCCATGGACAACAGATAAGATTTGAGTCTCTTCATTCGTTTGTCACCCTTTTAACCTTTCATGGTCGTGCGGCTAAGGCCGCGCGAGCGTTGAGGGACCGCCCGGTACATTCGCAAAAAAATGGTTCGGAAAAAGAGAAACGGAAACCATTTTTTTGCTCATGTGGAGGGCGGTAACCCTGTTACCGCCCTCCCTGTCGTCTTCGTCGGTTTGCTTAGTGAAAGCACGCTTTCAAAGCAACCCTCCGAAGACGCCCCGGGGGGCCGCCCCCGTTACATTCGCAAAAAAACGATACGGAAAAAGATAAAGGTAATCGTTTTTTTGCTCATGTGGAGGGCGGTAACGTTGTTCCCGCCCTCCTTCGTCGGCAATTATTTGCTATCCGGAAAGCAAGCTTTCCGATTGCAAATAATTACCGACTTAACGGGGGCGTCTTGGTTACCTTTTGGGCACAAAAATACCGTGACTCATTGCCACGGCGAACAGAAGGACTCTTAGATTAATCGATGATTAACTGCTAATCTTAGACTCCGCGCTCCGAGGCAAGTAACATTTTAAGTTGAATCACAATAATGATGCCCGACATGTTAATTACCTCCTTTGCGAGTAGTTGTTTTTGTTCGAACAACGCAAAGATAACACAGCATTTCGGAATTGTCAAATGCTTTTTTTCGGAGTAAAATCAGAAAAAAGGGTTCGGAACAGGAGGACAACCGGAAATGATACACGCAATTCTGACGATTGATGACATCGCTTCGGCCAACACGCCGGCGATTGTCGATTACCTGAACGAGAAGGGAATTACCGCTTTGATGTTCGCCGTGGGCGAGAACGTCGAGCGCTACTATGACAACGCAGTTTATGCATTGCAGCACGGGATGATTGTGGGGAACCACAGCTACTCGCATCCTGCATTTTCCGAGATTACGATGGCGGAGGCCGAGGGCGAAATCGCGAAAAATGAAGCCCTCCTGGACCGCCTTTACAAAGACGCCGGGGTGGAGCGCAAGTACCGCCCGTTCCGCTTCCCGTACGGGAACCGCGGCGGGGAAAATGCGGCTGCGTTGCAGAAATATTTCCGGGAAAACGGTTTTGACAAATTGAAGGATACGCAGATTCCGTACGCCTTCTGGAAGGAGCAGGGGCTGGATCGGAACATCGATACGCTGTGGACTTTTGATTTTGCGGAGTATCGGATTCGCCCGGATTCCGGTTTCACCGTGGACGATGTTTGGAAGCGTATCAACGACAAAACGCCCGCGGAGGGCGGAGCGCTTCTTGTCGATCCCGGCAGCCACATCCTGCTTTTGCACGCGCATGATGAGACCGATGCAATGGTTCCCGGCTACTATCGGCTGTTTATCGATTATCTTCTAAAAAACGGCGTTGTGTTCGATGTGCCGGAGTTTATGCGGCTGTGAGGCAGCATGGTTCTACAATAGTAGAACCATGAAAAGCCAATGCTTGTCGGATGTGACGCTTGATTGTTCGCTTAATGACCCTGAGGCATCGGAAATGTCGATTATCGGCAATTCCGATGCTTTTTTTCATCTCTTACGAGGTCGCCGACATCGGAAAAAACAAAAGACTTGAATTCCGATGTCTTCACAGCCCGAATCACAGGAAAAAGACATCGGAAATTGTAAAAAACAAGAATGCCGATGCCCTCCCGGCCCGAGCCACAAGAAAAAGACATCGGAAATTGCAAAAAGCAAGAATTCCGATGTTCTCCTGAGCGAAATTACAAGAAAAAGACATCGGAATCTGCGAAAACAGCCGATGCCGATGTCTTCCCCCCGCCGCTGCTGCCAAGCTTCTCGCCGCTACTGCCAAGCTGCTCCCCGCCGCTGCCAAGCCACCCCGCACTCCGCCGCAGTGCAGCAGCGGCCGCGGCCAAGCGGCCCAACCCCGCGGCGGCGACCCAACCGCCATCACTGCGCCACCGAATACAGCGCGTGGAAGTATCCGCGGCGTGCCATCAGCTCGTCGAAGGTTCCGGTTTCCTCGATACGACCGCCTCGGAGCACGAGAATCCCGTCGTAGCGGCGGAGGAGGGACTCCTCCAGAGAGTGCGTGACAACGATGCGGGTGACGCCTTCGAGATCCAGGATGTCCTCCGAGACGCGATGCGCGGTCTCGGCGTCGAGCGCCGCAGTCG
Source organism: uncultured Lachnospiraceae bacterium (assembly GCA_902798585.1). Taxonomy (GTDB): domain Bacteria; phylum Bacillota; class Clostridia; order Lachnospirales; family Lachnospiraceae; genus ISDg. The sequence continues at coordinate 154,858 of CADBXF010000005.1, read as the reverse complement.
CTTCGTCGACGAGAAGGACGGAGGATTTTCGGAGAAGACTTCGCGCGATAGAGATTCGCTGCTTTTCACCGCCGGAGAGGTTGCAGCCGTTTTCGCCGCAGCGGTAGTCGTCCCCGCGCTCGGCGAGAAGGCCGGAAAGGTGCGCGTGCGAGATGGCTTCCTCAAGCTCCTCCTTCGGAAAATCCTTAAACATCGTCACATTGTCTCGAATCGATGCATCAAAAACAAACACATTTTGCTGGATGACGGAGAGCAGCTCGTACAGGGAATCGGTGTCCGCCTCATGAAGTTCGGTATCGTCGAAACGGATGTCGCCGCGATAGTCGGGGCTGCCGGCCATCAGGAGGTTCAGAAGCGTCGATTTGCCGCTGCCGCTCGCGCCGACAATCGCATAGGAGTGTCCGGCTTCGAAGTTTGCGGAGACGCCCTTCAGGATGTCGTTTTCCGCTTCGTAACCGAAGGAAACATTATCCACGGAGATACCTTTGTGCAGCGGCGAAAGCTTTACTGCGCCGCCGGTATTGCCGCTGTCCGCGAGCGCTTTCGCAAGCTTTTCAACAAGGGCGAGCGAGGCTTTTCTGCCGGCAATCAGCTGCGGCAGAGTTCCGATTGGATTCAGGACATTGTTCATCAGATTGACGAAGGCAATTACGATGCCGGCGGTCAGACCGCGCCCCGTGACGGCCAGCCATGCGCCGACGATAAATACGCCGAGCTGCGCCGCGATGCCGGTCATATTCCCGATGATACCGACCATCGAGCGGATGCGGAGGCGTCTGTATTTGTGCTGCTCAAGGTCCGCATTTTTCGAAGAAAACAGCGAGGTAATCTCGTCCTCGGCATGAAAACTTTTGACCACGGAAAAGCCGTTCAGACAATCGGAGAGTGTCGCGGTAAACTCCTGGTTTCGCTCGGAAACCTTTTCCTCCGCGGGCGCTAAGCGGCTGCCTGTAAGCAGCGAACCGATCAGCGGAACGATGGTGATTCCGATTGCAATCAGCGTCATGAGCGGCGAGTAAAACAACATCAAGGCAAATGCCCCGAGGAAATTTACAACCTGGTTAATCATGTCAAGCGTACCCGTAAGATACCCGGCCTCGATGGCGGTTGCGTCATTGGTGAGCGCCGAGAGATAGGTCGCCGTGCTTTCCTTACGAAACGAGGATATGTTTTTCTCCGTAATCCTGCGAAATGCCGTCTCGCGATACTGCCGCATGGCGCGCCGGATGAAGCGCGGCTTCGTAAAATAATCCAGCAAAAAGCACACAAGCAGGAATGCGAGCATCCCGGCGGAGAGCAGCGCGAGCCATGAGAGCGGGCGGGAACCCTCAAGCCCCGAGGCGGTGTCAATCAATTGCTGCATGAGCCACGAGACGGAGACGGCGCAGATGCCGCCGAGCACTGCGGTGAAGCCCGCGATAAAAAGTGCCGTGTGGTTTTTGCGGTAAAAGCTGTCGAGGAGCGATTTTTTGATTTCCCGCTCCGGTGTCGATTGGGTCTTACTCATTTTGTATATTGTCCTCCGTAACTTCTTTCCATAAACTGCTTAGCGTCGGATTGTCGATTGTGCGAACCAAATCCGCGAGACCGTTTTGCAGGTTGACACCGAAGATGTCGTAGGTGCTCGTTGTCCCGACCGACTCCGCAAATCGAATCCGGCTGATGTCAAAACACGGCTCGGCGTCAAATCGCTCTGCCGATGCAACAGCCTCCCGAAGCAATGTCCGGGCCGCATCCGTGTCTCCGCTTTCCACACACGCATAGGCGCGAAGAACCATGCCTTCCGCCTGCATTTTACCGAGATAATCCGGGCCGTTGCCGTTGCGAAGCCCCGCCATAAGACCTTCCGTCCAATCGAGAAATGCGAAGGCATTCGCGAACTGTTTCGTCTTCACATAGTACCTGATATATCCCGGAGTAATGTTGAAAACGGAGGTGATTGCGGAGATCAGTGCGCGGGACAAATAGGAAATCATCCGGTCGGGGTCCGAGTCGGAGAGGGCGAGAAATGCACCGATAATACTGTCGTAAAATCCGCCGGCATTGCATTTCCTCAGAAGTTCGACGGCGCGCTCCACTTCGCCCAGCCGGTAAAATGCAAATGCCTTTTCCCCCTGAATCGCCATGCTGTTGACTTCGGGGTTGGTGTTTTGCGGGAGAAGGCGCTCGGAAATATCCAGGAGCTCAATCGCGCGATGCAGAAGGTCCTTTTCGCCGCTTTCAAAGCCGAAGGCGATGTACAGCGACGCCGCGTCGTAGACGATTTCAAAGTTGTTCGGGTAGCGCACAAGCGCCTGTTCCGCCTCTGCAAGCCCCTCCCGGTTCTTCTCATTGTAATACCGGATGAGTCGCTTGGCGATTGCCGCAACGCCGTTGTCCTTCATCTCATAGCCCAGCAGGACATCGACGGAGGTGTCGAAGAAGTTCGCAAGTCCGACAATCAGGGTGATGTCCGGCGTCGACAGACCGGTTTCCCATTTGTGTACTGCACCGATGCTCACGCCCATCGCCTCCGCAAGCTGCTCCTGCGTGAGTCCGAGCTGCTTTCGGTATCTTCGTATATTTTCGGAAAGTCGGATTGTCATAGGCTGGTCCCTCCTTCGGTGATCATCGTTTTCCGTCCCTCTGATGACAGTATATTCGAATTGACGGGAAAAGAAAAGATACAAACCGTACAATCGCGACACAAAATATTCTACCGTCAGTAGAAATATTGCTTGGTTTTTTCTCAAGCGAGCATTGTTTGCATTTTCCGCGGGGGCTTTGTATACTGAAGGCGTAAAATGAATCTGCAGAACATTTTTCGAGCAAAACAAACGGACAAAGAATGCATTCGCGAAGAGAACGGGACCCGATAACCGATAAGGAGAAAAACTATGGAAAATCATTTGGGTGCTAACATTAAACTTTTCAGGAAAAATAAAGGCTACACGCAGGAGGAGCTGGCGGGCATGCTCGGCGTCACGCCGCAGGCCGTCAGCCGCTGGGAATCGGAGGCGGGTCTGCCGGATGTATCGATGATTGTGCCGATTGCGCAGACTTTGGGAATCACGACGGACGCGCTTCTCGGATACCGGCAGAGAAGCGGGGATGACCGGATTACCGAGAAGGTTTTCGCGGGAATCCGCGAGTTCGACCTGGATGTGGCGGACCCGGCGCAGAGCGCACTGCGAACCTGCGAGTACCTCGCAGACGAGGTGGGCAAGAATCCGATGAACTTCGATATCGTTTTGAAGTATGTGCAGAGAGTTGCGGGCCTGAGCTACTACATCGACATGCAGGGCCTTCTTGCGGACGACAAAAAGCGCGCGGACAGCATCCTCGACGACGGTATCCGCAAGGGCTTAAACGTGATCCGCTACTGCAATGATACAAAGAAAATCAACAAGGCGCACTACGCACTTGCATGGATCTACATCCACCGCAAGGATTTCGACAACGCAAGAGAGCATGTGAATGTTCTTCCGGCCCTGGAGGGGCACACAATCCGCGAGGAAATCAACCAGTCGGTGGTATTTTTCGAGAAGGGCTTCGAGACCGTGAAGGACAGCGTCGCGGAATTCAACCGCCGCCTGTTCGATGTGCTTGCGCAGCAGATTCAGACCATGACCACATACTATTGCTACAACGGAACCCTGGAGGAGGCCGTCGACCTCTGCAACTGGTGCGAGGGCGTTATTGCCGCTTACAGCGCAAAGCCGGAGTTCACCGACTCCGAGGTATACCCGTGGCTCCTCAAGAAATTCAACTTCAGCAAGATGAGCGCATACCAGCGTTTCGGAAAGACCGACGAAGCAAAGAAGGTCTGCGAGGACTTCCTTGCGGAAGCCCGTACAAAGGGGCTCTACTCCGACGAAGAATACAAGTCTGTCGAGAAGGAGTTCCGCGAGAGGATTTACATTTTGTAAGAGCGCTGAGGCAGCGGCAGCGGGAGTTTGGAAAAGATATTTGAAAAGCGAGGGTTGGCTTTACGCCGACCCTCGTTTTCTGCGTTTGTGCCGGTTGATTATCTGTTGCAGAATCATTCCGCCGGCCAATAGAATTGTGCAAGCTTTCTCTCAATGTCCCGTGTATTTATAACGGTATCCTCTGTCTCGTAAGTAAGAATCAGCCGCTCTCCTTCAAAGATTCCGTTTTGCTCATAGCCGTATATCTTTTTTACAGCGCTTCTTGCGTAAACAGGATCGTCCATTTTCCCTTCATGTTCCCAGTATATCTCCTT